>JAHBWA010000054.1 GCA_019637195.1 Labilithrix sp.
GTGCGTGTCCTCCGCCATCGCCCGCGCGTACACGCTCGGGGTCGACAGGCGCGAGAAGAACGAGGCGAGCAGGCGCGCGGCCTGCTCGGGATCCGCCGCGTCGGAGAGCGCCTCGAGCAGCGTCGCCGCGAGGACCGGGTGTTTGTCCCGCGTGCTCGCTCCCAGCGGAAAGTCGGGCCGCCGCGCGAGCGCGAGCAGGTGGCGCGCGAGATCGGCCGAGGCGCTCGACACGAGCTCGAGCCCGCCCGCGCCCTCGGTGATCGCCGTCAGCACGATCATCTCCTCGCCCGACTCGATCGCCGTGAGCAGGAGCTCGAAGCGCGCGGCCCCCGCGCGCTCGCGGCCCCAGGAGCCGTCCTTCGTCAGCGACGCGAGGCGCTGAGCGACGCGGCGGCGGGTCTTCTCGACCTCGCGCTCGAGCTCGTGGCCGGACGCGTGGCCGAGCGAGCGCGCGACGGTCTCGAGCATCTCGCCGCGCGGCAGCTGGTGGGTCTGGATCCCGGTCGCGAACTGCACGCGGTGCTCGAGCCGGCGGAGCGTGAGGTACGCCGCCTCGACCTCGCGGCTCTCGCGATCCGTCACGAGCCCGCGCGAGCGCAGCCGCCGCAGCGCCTCGAGCGTGTTGGTGTCGCGGAGGCTCGGTTCGCGTCCTCCCCAGACGAGCTGGAGCGACTGGACGAAGAACTCGGCCTCGCGGATGCCGCCGGTGCCGAGCTTCAGGTCGCGCTCGGGATCCTCCGACAGCTCGAGCCGGGCGCGCTGGACGAGCTGGGCCATCTCGCGGGCGATCCGCGGATCGATCGCCTTGCGCCAGACGAACGGCGCGAGCGCCGCGATGACGCGCGCGCCGAAGCCCGGATGGCCCGCGACGGGGCGCGCCCGGACCAGCGCGGCGCGCTCCCAGGTGCGCCCCCAGGTCTCGTAGTAGCGCTCGGCGGCGGCGAGCGCGTTGACGAGCGGTCCACGCGAGCCCTCGGGCCGAAGGCGGAGATCGACGCGCCAGCACATGCCCTCGTCGGTGACGTCCTCGAGCGTGGCCGTGAAGCGCTGCGTGATCCGCGCGAAGTGCTCGTGCAAGGACTGCTCGACGGCGACGCCGTCCTTGACGACCTCGCCCTCGTCGGTCTCGTAGAACGGCAGGAGATCGACGTCGCTCCCGCAGTTGAGCTCGCGCCCGCCGAGCTTGCCCATCCCGAGCACGGTGAACGCGCAGCGCTCACCCGTCGACGTCATCGGCGCGCCGAACCGCTCCTCCGCCCAGCGCTGCGCCTCGGCGAGGGCGATCTCGATGCACACCTGCGCCAGGTCGGAGAGCTCGCGCGCGGTGACGTCGACGTCGCCGGCCTCGCGCGCGCGGAGCTCGCGGGCGGCGACGCGCAGCCGCTCGCGCTGCGCGAAGAGCCGGAGGCCTCGCCGGACGGCCTCGTGATCGCCGAGGTCGTCGACGAAGCTCGCGGCGAGCCTCCGGTACGCGCGGAGATCCTTCGCGATGCGGAGCCGCCCCTTGCCGATCGCGATGACGTCCTCGGGCCGGTGCAAGACCTGCGCGCGCAGGCCCGGGTACGCGGTCAACAGGGCGGCGGCGAGCTCGACCGTCGCGTCGTCGACCGCGAGCCCGCGCGTTCGCGCCACCTCGGCCCAGGCGCTCGCGACGCCTCCGCTCTCGCCTTGGCCGGACGTGGGCGCGCGCTTCATCGAGGGGCCGATGTTAGCTCACCGGTCGTCGCCGGCCGCGCCAGAGATCGGAGGACGCGCGTCCTCGAGGACGTCGCCCGTGTCGGCGTCGACGACCCAGCGGAAGAAGTAGAGCTGCGGCGCCGCGCCGAGCGATCCAGGATCGAGGTCGTCCTCGCGGGGCGCCGCGGGCTTCGCGATCTCGACGAAGTACGCGAGCCGGTAGGCGAGCCACGCGAGCTGGGGTCCGGTCGAGGCGTGGACGACGAGCTGCATGTGCGTCACGTCCTCCGCGCGGACCTCGCCGAGCGGGATGCGCCGGAGCTCGCGGACGTCACGCGCGAAGGCGCCGGGCGTGCTCGCGTCCAGCGCGAACACTCGCCGACCGAGCAGCTTGCCGAGGACGCGCGGATCGTCCTCCGCGAGCGCCGGCCGCGTATCGATGGTGAGGTGCGGGTGGATGCGCGAGAGGTTGACGAACGAGCTCACCTCCCCGTCGTCGTCGACCAGCACCTCGACGTCCGCGACGTTGTCGAGCTCCTGGAAGCCTTCGTAGCCCTTGCTCGAGAAGGGCGCGTCGAAGCGGACGGCCCACGTCGCGCGCGGCAGGGCGTGATCGCTCGGCTGCACCGCGCGGACGCGCTCGGCGAGCGCGGGCACGACGTGGCGCGGCAGGCCGAGGAGCTCGGCGTTGTGCTTCACGAAGGCGCGAGCGCGCTCGGCGGCCTCGGCCTGGACGATCGGAGCGCCGTCGCGCGGGAGGCGAACAGCCGCCTCGCGGCGGGCCCGGCGGAGGAACCCGGCGAAGGGATCGACGACCGTGATGCTCACGTCGAGCGCGTCCTCGTTCACGGTCCAGCGGGAGCCGGGCGGCGACGGGTTCGTCTCGCGGAGGCGCTCGACGAGCGCGCGCCGCTCGGGAGAGGTCATCGCGCGGACCGTCTGGAAGTGCCGCGGCGCCGCCGCCACGACGGCGGGCTGCGCCCCGCCGGAGGCCCCACCGCACCCGAGCGCGGTCATCGCGAGCGCCGCGGCGCACGCGCGGACGAAGACGCTCAGACGCTCGGGCCCCACAGCCTGAACATCATGATCACGGTCCAGTCGAAGAGCACGTGAGAGAAGACGCCGGGGAGCAGCCGCCCGAAGCCGCGGGCCATGCCCCCCCAGACGAGACCGCAGCCGAGGGCGGCGAGGACGATGACGGGGTTCGCGCCGGCGACGGGATCGCGCAGCGCCCAGATCGTCGGCGCGTGGGCGACGGCGTAGAGGACGGCGGCCCAGACCCACGCGCGGCGCGAGCCGATCAGCTCCTCGAGGAGCGAGACGACGAGGCCGCGCCAGAGGAGCTCCTCCGCGATCGCCATCACGATGATCGCGACGACCACCATGCCGACGCTCTTGCGGAGCACCGTCGGATCCCCGATCTGCAGGTAGAGGCGCGCGAGCCAGCTCGCGCGGATCGACTCGGGCGGAGCCACGGTCTTGGTGAAGGCGTAGGCCGCGCCGAAGAGCACGACGGCGGCGGCGAAGCCTCGGCTGAAGTCGCCGCTCTTCACGGAGATCCAGCTCTTCAGCACGCCGTCGTGCCGCGCGCGGAGCACCCCCAGGATCGCGAGCGCGACCGTCGGCACGGCCATCACGAGGAAGAAGGCCGAGGTGCCGGCGCGCGAGAGCTCGAACGCGAAGTGCGAGGCAGCGGCGATCGTGAGGACGATTCCGGCGAGGTAAGCGGCGTTTCGCACGACGCGGGCCTTCTAACACGGCGCGAGGAGCGCGTCGCGAGGGGCGAGCGCGGATCGCGACGCGCCGGATGAGGTGACCGCGTCCGCCGACGCGCGCCGGCTCAGGCGGCTCCGATCCGTGAACGCGTGCTGGACGGTTCGACCAGCCTTCGCCCGGAACGGGGGTTGCCCGAGCGCACTCTGCACCGTCGCGGTCCTCAGGGTCACCGGAGCGGGTCGAGCGGCGTCGTGACGAGCGTTCGATGCGCCATTCCCCCTGGGTAGGGTGTAGCAGGCGGAATAAGCCCAGCCCCACAAGGTCGCCGTGAACGGGCCGTCGCTCTTCATACGCTGGAGACCGCTCTGACAGGTCTTGTCTCCGAACGTTTGCCCAGGGCCCTTCCCCCACGAGAGGTCGACGCGGGTGAACTCGTACTCACCCCGCGTTCCGACGGTTTGGAAGTCGGTCAGGTTGCCCGCGCACTCGAGCCAGACGTCCTTGAACGTCCCGTGGCTCTTGGCTCTCACGATGACGAGCGACGTCTCGTCGTACGTCGGGTCGGCGTAGAAGCTATGGGCATTCAGATACTGGCCGGCGGGAACGACGTTGACGAACTCTGGATCGCCCCAACCGAGCGTCTGCGCCGAGCCGTGATAGCCGCCAGCCGTACCGGTCATATACGCGGCGAGATAGATCGGGTGGTCGGCGTCCTGCGTGCGCACGAGCTCGGCGGACGCCTGCCTCGGAACGACGAGCGCGCCGACGCCGACGACCGCGAACAGGACGCGCATCGGCAACGTTCGTGGAGCGGTCGACCACACGCGGCGCATGGAACGACTCAACTTAGCTCACGACGTCCCTCCGCTCGTGAGCGAAGGTGGAGGCCGGGCTTCGTTCGAGCTCGCCGAACGGGCGGCGCGCGACGCCCGCTCAGCTCTATCGCGGTCGCCCCGCGTCCCACGGTCGAACCGTGTCGGGCCCACGAACGACGGGCGAAGCGGACGCATGCGGTTCGCGCCGCGGCGGCGCGGCATTCGCGCTTTGGCGTCGCGCTACGTGACTGGCTCAGCTCGACAGCGAGCATGACGCGCCGACCGGTGCCCGCCGCTACGCTCGCGCTGCTCGCACCGAGAGCGTGAGCCTTACGGTTGCTTGCGGCGGCGACGTCGAAGCGCGGCGAGACCGAGCAGGGCCGTCCCCACCGCGAACGGCGGCGAGGCGCCCTTCGCGGGCGAAGTCGCGCATCCGCCGTCCGCGCCGTCGGCTCCCTGGGCGCCGTCCGCGCCGTCCGCGCCGTCCGCGCCCGCGGGACCTGGTGAGCCGCCCGCCCCGCCGGCTCCCGCGTCACCCTGAGGTCCCTGCGGGAGCGCGCCCGCGGTGCCACTCAGCGCGATACCGATGGTCGCGTCGTTCGGCGCGTTGCTCGCGATTTCGAGCGAGGCCGCGCGCGCGCCCGCGGCCTGCGGGACGAAGCGCACCGCGACCGTGCAGCTCGCGGTCGGGGCGACCACGCCATAGCAGGTCGTCGCACCCACGATGAAGTCGTCGGGGTCGGTGCCTGCGAACGAGAGCCCCGCGATCGTGAGCGGAGCCGTCCCTCCGTTCGTGAGCGTCACGACGATGGACGCGCTCGTCGTGCCCGTCGGCTGCGTGCCGGCGAAGGCGACGCTCGCCGGAGCCGCCGTGATCGCCGCCGTCTCGTACGAGAGAAGGATGCTCGGTGCCGCGTTGACGTCGATCGCGACCGTCCCGGTCGCCCCCGGTTGAATGTAGCTCGCCCCACCGCCGCCTCCGGAGCCCGTCGCCGCCCCCCAGACACCCGTCCCTGCTCCTCCGCCGCCCGCGCCGCCTCCCCCGAAGTAGCCGCCTCCACCGCCCCCGCCCGCGATGCCGCTCCCGCCCGCGCCGCCCTGGCCAAACGTGCCCGCAGCGCCGTTGCCGCCGCCGTATGCCCCCGCGCCTCCGGCTCCGCCGGCATGCAGCGTCCCGGCGCCTCCGGGAACGATGTTCGTATTGCTCGAAGCGCCCCCGCTCGCGTCCGCGGCGCCGCCGACTCCGCCGCCGTTTGCGCCGCCCCCGCCACCTCCACCCGCGACGATCAAGCGCGATCCGAGCGAGACGCGCTCACTCCGCGCGACGGTGCGGATGTCCGAGGCGCCGCCGCCGGAGCCCCCCGTTTCTGCCGCGTTTCCCGCGGCGCCGCCGCCGTTGAAGCCCCCAGCCCCGTTCGTCGTGCCGTTGCCACCGACTTCGACGAACAGCGTCTCGCCGGGCACCACGGAGACGTCGGCGGTCACCGTCGCGCCGGCTCCGCCCGGTAGACCGGCCCCGCCCGCGCCGCCGCGAGCCCCGACGGCAACGACGTGCAGGCGCGTCACGCCCGCGGGCACCGTGAACGTTTGCTCCTCGCCGGTCGACGCGTACGTCGTCGTCACCGTGGCCGCCCACCCGTCGCCCTCCAAGGCGACGAACGAGCTCGCTGCCAGCACCCCTGCCCACCACGCCGCATACCGCGTCCCACTCGGACGAACGACTTCGAACACCTTGGTTTTCCTTCGCGCAGACACGCTCGGCGCAGTGACGTCAACCCGCAAGAAGACCGCAACCGGGCCGCGAGGTCAACGTCGTGACTTGGCAAGCGAGTGCGAGCCAGGGCCGGCGGCCTCCTCACCCACGACGCACGAGTGGAGGCGCGCGCGCGCTCCGACGCATTGGCGAAGGGGACCGCCCGCGGGAGCCGAGCGCGGAGGACCGGGCGTCGACCTCCGGCCACGAGCAGCCCGAGCGCGGAGTGCAGCCGCGGCGACGTCGCGGTGGTGAAGGACGAGTCGACCGCCGACGTCGCGGTCCTCAGCGGACGTCGAGAGGCACCGAGACGAGCTTCCGCTGGGCCATTCCGCCGGGGTACGCGTAGCTCGCCCACGGGCCCCAGCCCCAGAGCGTCGCCGCGAAAGGCCCCTTGCTCGTCAGGCGCTGCCGTCCGCGCGTGCAGGTGCCGCCGGGGAACGACTCGCCCGGACCGCCGCTCCTCGAGAGATCGACGCGCCGGTACTCGAACTTTCCCCCTTCGCCGATGGGCGTCCAGTCTCCGACCGCCCCTCCCGCGCAGTCGAGCCAGACGTCTTCGAACCCCGCTGCGGTCCGCTCCCTCACGAGCACGAGCGATGTCTCGGGGTAGGTCGGATCGGCGAGGAACGTGTACGCGTTCAAGTACTGCCCGGCGGGAACGACGTTCACGAACTCCGGATCACCCGGTCCCGAGCTCGAGACGTTGTCGCCGCCCGTCATGTACGACGCGAGGTAGAAGGCGTGATCGGCGTCCTGGCTTCGCACGACGAACGGAGAGCCGGTCCAGAACGTCACGACGTCGCCGGCGTTCATCCGGGAGGGCGCGCCGGGTGGAGGCGCGGGGTCGTAGGTGAGCACGGTGTCGGCGACGGCGGCGACGATCCGATACGGCACCGACTCGGTGTCGCTCGCGCGACCGCGATAGCGGACCGCGACGTACTCGCTCCCCCACTGTTCGAAGGACGGTATCTGCTGCTGGGCCGCGTCGCAGTACCCGACGTTCGACGGGATGAACATGCACTCGTGTCCACCGAAGAGCGAGATCGGCTTGTTCGCTTCGACCTTGCTCCCCGAGAGCTCTTCGGGTTGTGCGAGCTGCAAGAGCTCGCCCTTGCCGAGCCGGTAGGTCACGCGAGCGCCCTTCGCGCCTCCGATCACGCCGTCGCCGTCCTGGAGGTCCACGGTCGGGATGATGTCCACCTCGGTATCGTCCTCGGCCGCAACGATCTGGAGGGTCGGAACGCCTCCCTCCGCGCTCGAGATCATCCGCTGCCACGCCTGGACGACGACGTGCTGCGTTCCCCATCCGGGCACCGGCAAGAGGAGCGTCGAGGACGGGATGAAGCTCTCCGCGCCTCCGTACGGATAGACCGACGAGGCGCTCACCGGCGCGCTCGTCGTGAGTCGGAACGAGGCGCCGCGTCCGGTCCGGAGGGGGGTCGGCCACGTGTCGAGCGCCGGCGGGACGGGACAGGCGATGTGGTCTTGCTGCGGGGATTGCCGCGGTCCGTGGGCGACGAAGACGATGACCGCTTCGCCCGGAGGGATCGGCCCCGAGACCTTCTCGAGCGCTGCACCCGACGTCGTCCGATAGATCGCGTCCGAGACGTCGATCGCCTGATCGCCTCGATGGATCGTGACGTCGACCGGGGTGGACGAGGAGTTGACGAGGTAGGCGGCGTAGCAGCTCCCCGACGCCGCGCGCCGGACGGACGGCGGCTGGAGGTAGAACTCGCATCCGAGGGAGCTCTTCGCCAGGGCGGTGGCCCGACACGGCTCGACGCACGCGCCGTCGCCGCACGCGAGCTGGTCGGGGCAGGTCTCGACGACCTCTCCGTCGCACGAGCGCACGACCGATCGAAAGTCGACCGAGCACTGCAGGAGACAGCTCTCCTCCGGCGGGCCCGCCTCGTTGGAAGGGAAGTAGAGTGGCTCCGGCGGGACGCCGTCACCACCCTTCGCGCACGCCCCGACCATCGCCGATCCGACGACCGCGACGACGATCACGGCATGCGAGGACTTCATGGGAGCGACACCGGAGCAGGCGTCGGGTCGAACATTCCGAGCTCACCGCGACCGAGGGCGCCCTCGTCGTTCGCTCCCCAGCACTCGACGCGCCCGCTCTGGAGCAGGGCGCAGGTCGCGGTTGGCGTCGCCCTGACGAGGACCGCCGGACCGCTGAGCCCCTTCACCTTGACCGGGTGGAGGGCGAAGCTCCGCGTCCCGTCACCGGCCTGCCCGACGTCGTTGGCGCCCCAGCAATACACGTCTCCGCTTCGGCCGACCGCGCAGCCGCGCAGCCGCTCCGTGTCCGTGAACCTCTCGGCGAGCGAGGCCTGCGCGACGAGCTCCGGGATCCCTCCAATCGGCACCGGCGTCGGCTGGGTCGGGAGCTGCTCATGGTAGTGATTCGGCTGGCCCCAGCAGTAGAGGCGACCCGCCGAGACGGCGCACACGTCGCCGCCTGCAGCGTCGATGTTCGTCACCTCGGGGAGCGCGATCGGTCGCGGCTCCGGATCGATCGGGAGCGATGACGCACGTCCGAGCGCCGTCCACGATCCCCAGCTCAGCGCGACGCCGTCGGCCCGCAAGGCGAAGGCCGACGATCCGACGGCGACGTCGACCACCTCCGCTCCGGACGCCGCGGGGAGCGGGACGAACTCGGGCTCCCTCGCCCCGAAGCCGCCGGTCGCGCCGTTGGGCAGGAGGCCCCAGGAGACGAGGACGCCCGAGCAGAGGACGCGCCCGTCGGTGAGCACCCCGCAGAGCCGCCGGGCGTTCGAGAAGATCCGCTTGGTCGGAGGGAAGGGCAGGACGACCGGGCGCGTCGAGTGCCACTCCTCGACCTCCTGCAGGAAGTCTCCCCAGCCCCAGCAGCGGACGCTGCCGTCCGTGTGGACCGCGCAGGTCCGGCCGAGGCTGCTCGCGCCCTCGACGCCCTCGACCAGCATCGGCTGGCCGCTCGGCGCCGTTCCGGCGTCGTCGCCTCGTCCGAGCTGACCGACGGTGTTGCGGCCCCAGCACGCCACTCCCCCGGGATCGACCAGCGCGCAGAACGCGCCGCTCGACTCCGAGAGATCGCGGGCGCACGGTCCGGCCTCGCACTCGACCTTCCGCGGGACGAACGGCTGCGCGTCGGAGGCACCTCCGTCGACGGAGGCTTCGGGGAGCGCGTCGGGGACGCCGGCTTCGTCCGGAATCGACGCGTCCGGCTCCTCCTCGCCGGTCGATTGGGTGACCGTCGCGCAGCTCGCCGCGGCGAGGGCGCTCGCCAGGACGGCGAGCACTCGCTCAAGGCTTCGTCTTGTGAACCGCATACCGGCCTCCAAACGCCCAGATGTTCGTCGCGCTCGTCCCCCGGACACGGAAGTCGGCCCGCAGGGGAGCGCCGTTCAACGCGATGCTCGAGATCGCAAGCGCTCCGCCGTCGGGGGTCGCGTCGCCGGCGTGCACCACCTGCGCGCGCGCGCCGACGTAGAGCTCCGTGTCCGATGCGCCCCAGATCGACTGCGCGTACGCCGGCCAGCCGGCGAGCGCGAATCGCTCGACCGCGTACGTGCCCGCCGGCTCGCGAGCGAATCGCACGAGATCGATCCCGCTGAACGTGACCGCTCTGCCGGAGCTTGGGGTGTAGAACGCCGCAACAGGGTGAATGCGATCGAAGTACTCCGGCGGTCGCGGAGTCCCCATGCACCCGATACCTTCGGTGCACTCGACCGCGCAATCGGCGACGACGCTGTACTGTCCCTCGGACTTGTGCGCGAGGTACCTGCACGCGGCGCCGCGCCGGCCCGAGATCCAGACGTCGCCCGCGCCCGTTCCGCCGATCGCGACGAGGTTTCGCTGGTGGCTCCACGCGTTCACCGGGCCGACGTCGTCGGGCAGCGGATCCACGAGCTCTTCTTCCCACGCGATCGAGCCTCCCGGTCGAACGACGCGACGGAAGATGTGGTGCTCGTCGAGCACGTAGACGTCGGTCGATCCGGCGCCCGCGCCCCAGATCGCGATCGGCGTTCGCTCGTCGCCGAGGCGCTCCTCCGTCCATTGCCAGGCGCCGCCCGCGCGCACGCCGTGGACGATCCTGCCGTACTGGCCCGCGACCCAGACGTCGTCGGGCGTAGCGGCCCAAACGGCGCGCGCGAAGGGAACGCGATCGTTGACGTAGACCCACCGCTCGTCCTCGAGTTGCAGGACCCCGTCGGTCGAGACGGCGAACGCGGTCGTCGCCAGGGGCCACAAGTCCACGAACGTCGGCGCCGGATCGGGGACCTCCGGCGCGCACCACCCGTGCATGCTGCAGAGCATCGCGAGGGCCGCGTCGCCCGCGTCGTCCGCGGACGCGTCGTCGGCGTCCGCCACGTCCGAAGGCATGCTCGCGTCCGGAGGCGGATCTCTCGTCTCGTCCGGAGGCTCGCCCCCTTCTTCACCGCCTGCGCAGGCGACGAGCGCGGCGACGAGGCTCAGGCCGAGCGCGGCGCCACGACGATATGCGTTGGCTCTCATTTCTCACCTCCAGACGACGTCGCGAGCTCGAGGAGCACTCCCTCTCCGACCACCCACACGTGCTCGGCGTCGGCGCCCCAGACCTCGAAGAGCGCGGGACGCCGATCGCCGAGGGCGGCCACGGGCACCCGGGCCCAGGACGTCCCGTCGAAGTGCACGATGGTCGCTTCGTCGCCGACGGCCCACACGTCCGTCGAGGAGCGCGCCCAGACCGAGTGCAGCGTCGTCGATACGCGGACGCCGGTGACGACGTCCCAGCTGCGTTCGGTCGCGCGTCGGCGGCGGACGTCACCGCCGACGCCGACGGCCCAGAGCTCTCCAGCGCCGGCGGCCGATAGACCGCGGAGCGAACCCTGGGTCTGCGTGTTGAACGCCTCGAGCCCCGGCGTCTCGGAGCTCGCCGCCGTGATCCGGAACGACGAGCCCAGATCGCCGACGCCCCACAGCTCGCCCGAGCCGTGCCCGGCGAGCGCGTGCACGGTCTGTCCGAACGCCTCGCCGACGCCGGAGCCGTAGGCCTCGACCGAGATCCCGTCGACGCCGCCGCGCGCCCGCGTGAGGCGAGGAACGGTCCCGCCGTAGGCGCGGGCGACGCCGAACCACACCCACTCGGAGTCCGGCGAGCCCCACATGTCCGTGACGCCGCACGCCTCGACGAAGACGCTCCCCCAGTCGTCCGTCGGAGCGACCGCGTGCCACGCGCCGCCGTTCGCGGGCCGCACGTGGATCCTGGCGAGGGACGAGGTCGCCCAGACCGAGCCGTCGGCGCGAGGGAGCACGTGCGCGAGCGTCTCGTTCGTGGGAAGCAGGCTCACCCGCCAGGCCTTGCCGTCGTAGTGGAGGATCGTGCCACGCGAGCCGACGGCCCACACGTCCGAAGCCGACGTGCCCGCGACGTCGTTCAACCACACGCGCGCATCGACCGTCGCGCCGAAGAGCCCGCTGACGGGGCAGAAGGCGCCCCTCGCGCAGGCGGCCGGGAAGAGGGCGGCCTCGGGATCGCCCGCGTCGGCGTCGCCGCCGTCGGCCGAGGGCGGCGGCTCCGACGCGTCGGGGGCGCCTCCGTCGGGCACCAGAGCCAAGGGCGACGGATCGCCCGACCCGCACGCCCACGTCAACACGCCCGCGAGCGCCGCGCCGAGCACGATCGTCGCCGCCGTCGTCGCGGGCGTGGTCGTGCGTCTCGTCACGCGCCTCATCGGATGCCTCCGCACGGCTCGACCGCGCACTCTCCTGCCTGGCACGCTTGTCCCGCGACCCCGTCGCAGGCAACGCCGCACTTCCCGCAGTTCTGCGGATCGGACAGCAGGTTGACCTCGCATCCGTCGGCGACGTTGCCGTTGCAGTCCGCGTAGCCGTCGGCGCACGTGAGCTTGCACTCCCCACCGACGCACGACGGCTGCGCATTCGGTGCGCCCGAGCCCGGACACGCGCGCCCGCACGCGCCGCAGCTCCCTGAATCGCTCGTGACGTCGACGCAGATGTGGAGGCCCGAGAACCCGCAGTCGATCGTCCCCGAGGGGCAGGCGCATCGCGGCTCGTAGGTCTCGGTCGTCGTGTCGGTGTAGATCGCACACGTCGTCCCTGCTGGACAGCTCGCCCCGCAGGCGCCGCAGTGATCGTCGTTGGGCGCGAGCACGTCGATCTCGCAGCCGTCCGAGTCGGCTGCCTGGAGATCGCCGTTGCAGTCCTTGTAGTCGGCGAAGCCGGGGATCTGGTCGCACTTGAGCTCGCCGCAGGTCGACGCCGCGCACCCGTGGTGTGAGTTCGGCGGCGCGGGGATGGTGGTGTCGCATTGCGCGAAGCAGGCTCCGCAGCTCTGGTCGTCGCTCGTCAAGTCGGCGCAGCGGAGACCGCAGTTGGTCATCGGGAACGGACAGCCACACTTGCCGTTCACGCAGGGCTCGCCGTCGGGACATTTGTCGCCGCAGCCTCCGCAGTTGTCCGTCGTCCCGAGCGACGTCTCGCAGCCGTTGTCGGGGACGCCGTCGCAGTCGGCCTGCCCGAATCCGCCGGAGTACGTCAGGCATTGCATCGCGCACGTGCCGGCGTTGCACACGAACTCGGCGCCGAGGTTCCCGTCCGTGCCTCCGCAGTCGACGCCGCAGCGCCCGCAGTTGTGCGGGTCCTCGTCGAGGTTGACGTCGCAGGGGAAGGTCGAGCTCTCGCACGTCGCGAACGGGGCCTGACACTGCGCGGTCGGGCAGAGCGCCGTCGTCACGACCCCAGGGCTCGAGGCGTCCCCGCCGTCGCCTGGAGCGAACACCCCCGGCCCGGCGTCGGGCTCGACCTCTCCGACGACCCTTGAGGTCGTACTGCAGGCGTACACCAGCATGGCGCCGATCAAGAGCGCCAACGACGAGAGGATCCGACGGAGCATCGCCCATGAATGGGACGACGGCGGGGAATCTTCACGGAAGAGATCGCGAGGAGTCACTTTGCCGTGAAGATCGCGGACGCTCGCGCCATTAACCTGGTGTGCAGTGGCCCGCTCGCTTCGACGGCCGCGACGCAGTAGACTCGGACGAGATGCGTCGCCTGGGCAGGGCCGTCACCCTGGCCCTCGTGTGGTCGTCGCGCGCCGCGGCCGAACCCGAGTCCAAGGATCAGGGGCTGCGCGTCGCGAGCACCGACGATTGCCTCTCGCCGGAGGCGATCATCCGAGAAATCGCGCGGTTTCGCGAGGCCCATCCGGATGACCGGCACCTGAGCGTGACGTTGAGCGCAGAAGGAGCCGAGCTCGTCGCGACGATCGCGCGAGACGGTGCGGTGCTCGGCGAACGGACCTTCGATCATCCTCCTCGCGACTGCGGTGAGCGGCAGCGCCTCGTGGGCATCGCGCTCGCAGTCGCGCTCGAACGCCTGGCGTCTGCGTCGAGCGACCCGCCGCCCGAAGCGGCCGACGTCGAAGCGCCCGGATCGATCGAGACGTCCGCGCCCTCCGCCGGCCCGGCGGCTCCGCGAGCGCGAGCGTCGCGCCCGCCCGGCGTCGACCAGCAGCGGACCGACACGCGGGCGCCGTGGACCGTGACGGTGGCCGGGCACGCCGCGGGCAGCGCCGGATTCTTTCCGACCGTCGGCGGCGGCGGCGGCAGCGCGATCGGCGCAGGCCTCGGGCGCTGGTCGCTCGACGTCGGCGCGGAGTGGCAGGGCGGACTGGCCTATGCGCTCGGCCCGGGAAACGTCGACACCAGCTTGCTCGCGGGGACCGTCGTCGGGTGCGCCGAGCTCGGGGCGCGGCCACCGATCCGCCTCGCCGCGTGCGGCGGCGCGATGCTGGGTCGATGGCAGGCCGAAGGCCGGGGCTATGGGCGGGACGCCCAGGTGCTCCAGCCGTGGATCGCGGCGAGCGTCGGGCTGCGCGCGTCCTACGCCCTCGGCTCGGCCGTGGCTCTTCGCGTCGCCGTCGACGGCGTCTTGCCGATGCTCCGACCGGCGATCGAGGTGCGCGATGGAGCCTCCTTGCTCGAGGCACGGACCTCCACGGCAGCGCTCCGGCTCGCGGTCGGACCGGAGCTACGTTTCTGAGCCGCGCCGGACGAGATGAACGCCCTGACCCTGCCCCACACACCGTCCGAGCGAACGTTGGTCGACGCAGCGTCGCTGTTTCGCGCGCACGGCGCGTTCGTCGCCAGGTTCCTCCGCCGGCTCGCGGTCCCCGACGACGAGCTCGACGACCTCATGCAGGAGGTCTTCCTCGTGGTGCATCGTCGGGGCGGCTTCGAGCCAGGGCGAGCGAAGGCGACCACCTACCTCGCGCACATCGCGTCGCTCGTCGCGAGGGATCGCCGGCGATTGCGTGAACGCCGGAGGACGGATCCCGACACCGACGGCCTCACGGGCGTCCTCGACGCCGCGCCCGATCCGGAACAGCGGGTGCTCCTCGTCGAGGACATCGCCCGCGCGCAGCGGGCGCTCGACGCGATCGTCCCCGAGCGCCGCGTCCTCTTCATCTTGTTCGAGCTCGAAGAGACACCGTGCAGCGAGCTCGCCGCCGCCTTCGACCTCCCGCTCGGAACTGTCCACTCGCGGCTTCGTATCGCGCGCCGCGAGTTCCTCGATGCCTACGCGCGCCTCGGAAAGGAGCCGACGCCATGACGGCACCCCGTCGAATTGTCGATGACCTCAGCGTTCACGAAGGGGTCAAGAGCAGCCTCTCCGCCCTCCGCGGCGATCTCCCGATCTACGACGTCGCGCACGGCGCCGCGCGGTTCGAGGCGACGCTCGCCGCGAGCGCTCGCGCCGCCTCGCCGGTCGCGGCGCGGATCACGAGCACACTCGCGATGAAGGGCCTGTTCGCCGTCGGAGCCCTGCTGCTCCTGGGGTCGGCGACCTACGCGCTGAGCTCGGGGTCCGGACGGGACGCGTCGTCGCCCGGCGGACGGAGCGCCGCCACGGAGGGCATCCCCCGCGGCTCGGCGCCGGAAGGCTCGGGCGAGCGGAGCGAGCCGCCGCCGAGCACCGGCGTGTCCGTGGATTCGCTGCCGTCGGCGCCGGTTTCAGCAACGGCTTCTCCGGCGTCCGCGACCGCGGCGGTTCCGGCGATCCCGGCGCTGGCGTCCGCGCCGTCCTCGAAGGAGCGCTCGACCTCCGTGTCGGAGGAGCGGGAGCGCGAGGTCCGCCATCTCGCGAGCCTGCAGCAGATCGCAGCGAACGACCCCGAGCGGGCGATCCAGCTCGCGAAGGAGGGCCATGCGCAGTTCGCGCGCGGCGCGCTCTTCCAGGAGCGAGAGCTGATCCTGATCGACGCGCTCGTTCGCGCCGGCCGCGATCGCGAGGCTCGCGACCACTCGTGGACCTTCCTCGAGGCGTACCCGAAGAGCCCTTCGGCAGCGCACGTGCGCGAGATCCTCGAGCGCTGAGCCGCGCGCCCGTCGAACGAGCGCTCGGGGACGCGCCTTGCGTTAAGTTGAAGTGGCCGAGATCGGCGCCGAAGCGGAGATCGAACGCCGACGTGGCGGCCTTGTCCGACTTGGCGCCCATCGCGAAGCGGTAGCCGACGCCGAGCTTGAGATCGACGGGCGCCGACACCTTGAGCTCCTCGGGGCTGTCGCCGCTGTCGGACTTCGTGCTGCCGCCGTACGTCGTGAGGAGCGCGAGGCCGCCCTCGAGGTAAGCGCCGCGGCTCCGATCCGTGAACGCGTACTGGGCGACGACCGGGATCTGGTAGGCGAAGCTCGCGCACGTGCCCGCGCAGCCCTCGAACAGCGCGCCGTAGCCGCCCTGGAGGCCCGCCATGATGCCGAAGTGCGGCGTGATGTAGCCACCGAGCTTCACGTCGAACGTCACGAGCGCGGCCTTGATGTCGATGCCCTCCGCGACCTTGCCGCCGAGGAAGCCGGCGCCGCTGCCGATCGTGAGGACGAAGCCCGGGCCGGCCGCCGGAGGCTCGTCGCTTCACGGCCTCGTCCTTCGACGCCGGCGCCGGTGCGACCAGCACGGCTGGCGCGGGGCAGCGGCCGGCGCGGGGGCAGCGACCGGCGGCGGGAGCGGCGGCAGGGGCTCGGCCGACGCCACGAGCACCACCTCCGCGGCCTTCGCCTTCCCCTTCTTCTTCGCCTTGCCCGGCCGCTTCGCGAAGGCGACGGAGCTGGTGGTCAGGGTCAGGAGGACGGCGGCGACGGTGAGGGTGCGCATGGTGCCCCGTCTGTCGGCCCTGCCCCGACCACGTTGCTCGAAAACGACATTAGACGTGCGGCGAGGCCGTCGCTTTCGGGCACGGACGGGGCCTGGACCGGCAACGAGGGGTGCATGTTTGAACGACGAACGTGCGTGGCGGCGGCCTGCGTGGGCCTCGTGACGGCGGTGCTCTCGGCGTGCGGGGACGACAGCACGACCGCGAGCGACGACGGCCCGGGAGCGAACGGCAAGGACGAGGCGCCGAGCAACGGCGGGGGCACGCCCCCTCCGCCGCCGATCGTCGACGGCGGCGACTGCGCGAGCGGCGCCTTCGAGGTGAGGCGCCTCGGCACCGCGCGCTACGAGGAGAAGGACTACGACATCGTCATCGCGACGCCCTGCGAGTACGTGCTCTCGTACGCGCGCCGCGGCGTGACGTACCCGATCGAAGAGACGGCGACCCACTACGTCGTCGACAGCAAGTTCGAGCTCCCCTACATCCCCGGCGTGATGGACGCCGTGGCGTTCACGCCCGGCGACGAGAACAAGGGCTGGGCGAACGGCCTCGACGTCGAGAAGCTGGTCGCCGAGGTCGGCCCGCTGCCGCTCCTCTACCATGTGACTCCGGGCTACGAGTACGGCTACTTCACCGACCACAACGACGGTCAGGGGGACATCTTCGGCGCCTTCCGCCCGACGTGGCGCTTCGAGAGGAGCGGGTCGAGCGTCGAGATGAAGGTCTTCTCGCCGCCCGACACGGCGTGGCCGCGCCACCGCGGGGGCTGGAACCCGCGGGAGATCAACCAGGAGATCGGCTTCGGCTTCTTCGTCGACGAGCGCGGCAGGGTGTACATCCCGAAGGACCTCCCGCTCGGCCGGAAGCGATGGAACGACACGCCGCGCTGCGTGATCGTAAACCGGGGCAGCGCGCCGATCCCGATCACCCGGACGCAGTTCCCCGGCGACGAGTCGTACTACCTGGCGGAGACGCTCTTGCCGGGCTACGCGAGCATCGGCTCGCCCGGTCACAAGTACTGGGGGCACAAGACCAAGCCGATGCGCGACGCCGCGAAGTGGGACGACACGCTCCCCGGCAACTTCGACAAGCCGTTCGGCGGCGGCTGCGACGACGAGGGCTACAGCGTCGCGCACGCCGAGGGGTTCACGTGGCCCGAGCTCCGTGACAAGCAGCGGCAGCGCGAGCTCGCCGGCGAGATCGCCGCGATCCCGAAGGAGCACCTCTACCGCATCAAGGTCTACGAGCAGAACGCGGGCGCGGCGATCCAGCTCAAGGGCGAGCTCTGGTACGAGTGGGACGGCGCCGTCTGGCTCCCGCGCGCCCAGGGCGACGCGCTCATCCCGCTCGACGCCTCGCGCGGCACCTACCGGATCAGCGGGCACTTGCCCGAGGACCGGCGCGCGTTCGTGATCGTCGAGGATCTCTAGGTCCGCCGCCGGAAGTTTGGCCCTCGGGTGCTCGCCTGCTGGACGGGAGGTAGGCCCCGCCGTCGCTCCACGAGAGGCGCGCGCTACCGAGCCTGTCCTCCGTCCCTCTCCTCCTCGGCCTGCGCGGCCTGCGCGGGCTCGGCCTGCGCCGCCGCTGCCTTCGCGGCGGCGGCGGCCGTCGCGGCGCGGTACTTTCGCTCCTCGACGTCGCGCTTCTGCTTCGCGACCTGCCGCGCCTTGAACGCGCGCGTCTGCGCGGAGCTCGCCGCGTTGTTGATCTGCGCCCGGGTATTGCGGAGGTTCGCCCGCGCGTCCTGCTTGGCCATGGCGCGAGCCTAGCGCGGTGACGGCACTTCAAGGAGCGGGACGCGCGCGCCCGTCCGCGGAAGATCGCCGGTGGGGGCTCCGAGCGCGCGCGCGCGAGGACGGAGACGAGCCTCGAGGCGTCGGCGGGCGGCTGTGCGACCACGTCCCGACCTACGCCGCCCATGCAGACCTGCAAGATCGGGCACAAAGTAGCGACGACGCCACCGTTCCTACGCTAAGAGCCGCGCATGATCGGTCTCACGCGGCTCGAGAAGTCCTACGCCGGGCGCACCCTCTTCGACGAGGTCTCCCTCCAGCTGAACGCGGGCTCGCGCTACGGGCTCATCGGGGCGAACGGCGCCGGCAAGTCGACGCTCATGAAGATCATCGCAAAGGACGAGCCGGCGACGAGCGGCAGCGTCTCCATCCCGCGCGAGGCGCGCCTCGGCGTCCTCCGCCAGGACCGCTTCCTCGACGACGACGCGATCATCCTCGACCTCGCGATGATGGGTGACACCGTCGTGTGGGAGGCGCTCACCGAACAGCAGCAGATCGTGGATCACGGCGCGGACGCGACGAACCTCGCCGACATCGAGGACGTCCTCCGCGCCCACGACGGCTACACCCTCGAGGCGCGCGCCTCCGAGGTGCTCGAGGGGCTCGGCATCCCGCTCGCGATCCAGCGGCGCCCGCTCGCGACGCTCTCCGGCGGGTTCAAGCTCCGCGTCCTGCTCGCGCAGGTCCTCGTCGCGGGGCCGGACATCCTCCTCCTCGACGAGCCGACGAACCACCTCGATATCCTCTCCATTCGCTGGCTCGAGACGTTCCTCCTCGATTACCAGGGGTGCGCCCTCGTCATCTCCCACGACCAGCGCTTCCTCGAGGCCATCGCGACCCACATCCTCGACGTCGACTACGGCACCGTCGAGCTCTATACGGGCGGATATGCCTCCTTCGCGATCGAGAAGAAGGCGACGCGCGAGCGCAAGGAAGCAGAGATCGCCCGCACCCAGAAGATCATCGCGGACAAGCGCGCCTTCGTCGATCGCTTCGGCGCCAAGGCCTCGAAGGCGAAGCAAGCGCAGAGCCGGCTGAAGCAGATCGAGAAGATCGAGGTCGAGGAGCTCGAGGAGAGCTCGCGCCGCGCGCCGCTGTTCCAGTTCGGGATCGAGCGCCAGAGTGGGAAGGACGTCCTCGAGCTGAAGGGCGTCGCCAAGTCCTACGGCCCGAAGCGCGTCCTCGAGAACGTTTCGCTCACGATCCGTCGTGGCGAGAAGGTCGCGATCCTCGGAGCGAACGGCCTCGGCAAGTCGACGCTCCTCAAGATCATCGTGAAGCGCCTCGGCGCCGACGAGGGCGAGGCGCGCTGGGGCTACGAGGCCCGACACGGCTACTTCGCGCAGGACCACGCGGACCTCCTTCCGAGCCCGAAGCAGACGCCGCTCGAGCTGATGAAGTCGGCGTGCCCGACCGAAGCCGAGCACGTCGTCCGCGGGCGCCTCGGACGCGTCCTCTTCACCGGCCCAGACGTGAACAAGAAGATCGGCTCGCTCTCCGGCGGCGAGGCGGCGCGCCTCGTGTTCGCGCGCATCATGGCGGAGCAGGCGAACGTCCTCGTCCTCGACGAGCCGACGAACCACCTCGACATGGAGTCGATCGAGGCGCTCACCGAGGGCCTGAAGGCCTACGAGGGCACGCTCGTCTTCGTCTCGCACGATCGTGCGTTCGTCTCGGCGCTCGCGACGCGCATCGTCGAGGTGACGGAGGATGGCTTCCGCGATCGTCCCGGCTCGTACGACGACTACCTGGCGGGCTCCGGCAACGACCACCTCGACATCGACACGGTCGTCCTCAAAGCGAAGAAGGAGCGCAAGCCGGGCAAGCCGGGCGCGAGCCCGGAGGACGCCACTCGCGCCAGCTCGAGCTCCGCGCAGTAGGACGGCGGCTCAGCGCGTGCGATCACCCGCGTCGTGGGCGGCGCGCCGGGGGCGCGCGTCCAGGGTCACGGCCAGGAGGAAGCACGGTGCCACGACGAGGGCGTTGAGCGTCCCATGGACCGAGACCATCCCCCGGATCCCCTCGACCGCGGGGATCACGGGCATCGAGAGCTCGTTCCGCAACGCGAGCAGCATCGTGAGCCCGAGGCCGGCGAGGCTGACGCAGCCGAGGGCAAACGCGGAGCGGTTCTTCGACCAGACGCTTCGCAAGAACACGAGCTGGGAAACGGGGATCGCGACCGCGATGCCGACCACGCCGATCGGCTTCATCGCACGAAGCTGATCGATGCCGAGGGCGATCGAGAGGAACGAGGCGAAGCACACGAACACCGAGGCGAGGTAGACGCCGCGGTGCGGGCCGTCCCGGTCGGCGAGGGCGGCCAGCACCCCGATCAGGATCCAGCCGAGCACGTTCCCGTGCAACGCGGCGTAGTAGCTGAAATGCGCGTCGTACCCCAGGATGCGAAGATCGTTCGCGCCTCCGACGAGCCACACCGCCGCGATGTTGCTGAAGAGGAAGGGGATGATCGCTGCGAGCCCCCGCGGCGAGCGCAATGACGCGACGCCGCCTCGAAGGAATCGCTCTCGGAGGAAGAGCGCGAAGCTCGCCGCGCAGAACACGAGCCAGACGACGCACAGGATCGGCGCGGGCGCGAAGAGCCCGAGGGCCGCGCACGCGAGCGCCCCGGCGTGGGCCGCCGCGCGGAGTCGCGAGGGCTCGGCGAAGAAGAAGCGGTGGGCGCCGAGGGGCCCCACGGCCATGCTCACGAGCAAGAGAACGCGGAGCAGGCTGAGCTCGGACATCACTCGATGACCTGGTCGGTCCTGGGTGAGATACTCCGCACGACCGGCCGCCGATGGAGCTCTTCAGCTATCACTTGATTCAGGCGCCGGTCTACAGCGTCGCCGCCCGCCTGCTGAGCGCGGGCGCCTTGCGTCGAGTGCCGGGGCTGCGTCACGCGGAGTGCCTCCTGCCCATGAAGATGGGGCACGCCGTGGCGCTGCCGGGCCGATACCACTGGACCTCGCTCGTGCTCTTCGCTCTCTGGGACGACGAGGCGCACCTCGAACGCTTCCTCGAGGCGCCGCCCTACCGCGTGTTCGAGCGTTCCGGGTGGCACATGCGCCTGCGCTTCTACAGACGCTGGGGAAGCTACGCGGGGCTCGACCAGGCCACGGCCTACACCGAGCTCGCGAGCCCCGAGGGACCGGTGGTCGGTGTCACCTTCGCGCGCCTCAAGCTCGCCGAGACCTTTCGCTTCGCGCGCTGGGGAAAGCCGGTCGAGGCCCAGGTGCGCGACCACCCCGGCGTGACCCGCGCGACGGTCGCCTTCCGACCGCTGAACACGTTCTCGACCTTCAGCATCTGGCGGAGCGAGCGGGACATGTTGGGCATGGTCCGCGGCCGCCAAGCGGAGGTCGACGGGACGGGGCACCGCGACGCGATGAAGGAGCTCGCCCGGAGGTCCTTCCACTACGAGTTCACCACGATGCGCTTCGTGCCGCTCTCGGAGCACGGCCAGTGGCCCGAGCCCATGCGCCTCCTTACGTCGTGAGCGACCTCCGGCGCGCCCGTCAACGGAAGATCGCCGGCGGGAGCTCCGAGAGCGCGCGGGCGAGGGCGGTGACGAGCCGCGACGCGTCCTCGAAGCGCGAGAGCGTCTGCGTGCCGAAGCTCGCGTCCCAGAGCAACTCGACGCGGCGACGGTGGCAGCGAAGGACGAACGTGGGACGCCGGAGCAAGATCGCGCGCAGCTCGGCGGTGAGGCTCCTTCGTGCCCACTCCAGCGAGCGCCCCGTGACCGCGAAGACGCGGTCGAACGGCTCGTCGCCGAGGCCGGCCTGGCGGACTCCGAGCACGGCGAGGACCGCGTCGACGCCGCCCTTGGCGGAGACGAAGAGCTCCTCCGCCGTGTCGACGTCGGCGCGCACGCGCCAGTACCTCCGCTCGGAGTAGACGCCGGGGCCAGCGTGGTCCTCGGTCCACCTCTTGGACAGCGTCACGTGATACGCGAGCTGCGGGATCGCTCCCCGAACGAAGGACACGCGATCGAATCGCTCCGCGCGCGTCTCCGCGTCGGCGTCCCCGACGAGCGCCTCGGCGAGCGTCGAGCCGGCCTCTGCCGCGAGGAGCGTGCCGCCGAACGCCTCGGCGAGGAGCGCCTCGACGTCGCCCTCGAGCCGGTCGGCCTCCGGGATCGACGCCTCCAGCGCGCTGACGGCCGCACGCCACGCTCTCCAGTGGTTGCGCCCCCACCGGATCGCCACCGGACCGGAGACCAGCGCAGCGACGCCGAGCGCGAGCCGCGCGGGCTCGACCGGCGCGTCGCCGAGCAGTCGACCGAGCTCGATCGCGCCGTACGCCGTCAGACCTCCGCCGGCCAAGATCGCGATCCCGCCCGCGTCGTTGCCCCTCTCGGGGCTCAACAGGCGACCGCGAGCTCTCATGAGAACAGCATACACACGTCGAACGCCGCGGCGGACGGGCGCGTCGGGAGAACCGGCCGCGGCTCGCCACCGAGACGTGAACAAGAAGATCGGCTCGCTCTCTCGTCTTCGTCACGCGCGCGGAGCCGCGCTCAGCGCGCCGACGGTCCGCGGGCGTGGAGCGTGCGCACCGCGCAGTCGGCGAGCGCCTCACCCCAGACGCGGAGGCCGGCGTACTCGGCCGCGAGGTGCGGATCGGCGGCGTACTGCGAGCGCCCGAGCCACGCGTTCTCG
The DNA here is from genome assembly GCA_019637195.1 of Labilithrix sp. Lineage (GTDB taxonomy): Bacteria > Myxococcota_A > Polyangia > Polyangiales > Polyangiaceae > Labilithrix. The sequence continues at coordinate 22,557 of JAHBWA010000054.1, forward strand.
TCGACGATGCCGGCGAGCGGCACCGTCCGCGGGACCCGCGCCACGAGCGCGCCCTCGTGGAAGAGCGAGACCGCGTCGCTCGAGACGGTCACGACGACCAGACGCAGCTCCTCGTCGAGCACGACGTCGCTGAGCGCGACGGCCTCGCCGCCAGCGCCGTCGGCGCTCATCAGCACGGCGAGCCCCGACGGGACGTTGCCCGTCGACGGCGTCAGCGCGAGGTACGAGCGGCCGACGGCCGGGGTACCCGGCGGCGGGTCCTCCCCGACCGAGCTCGTGCCGAGATCGAAGATGCGCGTGTAGCCGGCGCCGCCGAGGCGCCGCACCCAGACCGCGACGCTCACCGCCGAGAGGCCCTCGAGGATACCGTTCGGGAGGTCGACGTAGTCGTCGACGCCGTCGAGCCGGAGGACGCTGCTCCCGTCGAGCACGGCGCCGCCGAGCACGCGCCCGCTCGGGCCACCGCGGAGGTCGACCAGCTCGGTGCCGACGCCGCCGAACGCGTAGTCGCGCGCGGGGCTCGGAGGCTCGCAGGCGTCGCCGGTCGGGCTCGCGCCGTCCGCGGCGCCCCCCGCGTCGGCGCCGACGATGGCGTCGTCGTCGAGCCGGCCGAGCGCGAGCGGTCCCGAGCTGCACGCGCCCGCGAGGAGCGCCGCCGCGCACGGGACCCACATGTGGCGGTGCGGAGCGCGTGCGCCCACCGTCATCGCTCCCGAGCTCCGGCGCGGCGCGAGCCGACCATGCCTCTCGATAGCACGAGAAAGTCGGCCGGAGGCGCGAGCGTCGCTTTCGAGGCACGGAGCGGGCGGCTTGCGGCAACATCACCCCTGTGAACGTGGACGCGCCAGAGAGACGGGACGACGCGGCGCCCGTCGTCGAGACCGCGAGGCCGACGCCGCCGGGGCTCGACTTCCTCGCGGTCTACGAGGAGCTCTTCCCCTTCGTCTGGCGGATCGCGCGGCGCCGCGGTGTGCCGGAGGCGGCGCTCGACGACGTCTGCCAGGACGTCTTCGTCATCGTTCACAAGCGACTCACCGAGTTCGAGGGCCGCTCGTCGCTGAAGACGTGGGTCTACGGCATCCTGCACAACGTCATCCTGACGCGTCACCGGACGACGACGCGCCGCGATCCGGGGCGCACCGAGATCGATCCCGAGCACCTCGTGGACGGCACCGCCGGTCCGGACGACGCGGCGAGCGGCGCGGAGGCCGCGCGGATCGCGCACGGTCTCCTCGCGCAGCTCGGCGACGACAAGCGCGCGATGTTCGTCCTGGTCGAGCTCGAGGGGATGACGGTCCCCGAGGCCGCCGAGGCGGTGCAGGTCAACCTCAACACGGCGTACGCGCGGCTACGCGCGGCGCGCAGCGAGTTCGCGTCGGCCGTGGCGCGGTTCCAGGCGAAGGAGAGGAGGACGTGATGGACGAGCTAGGTCCCGACGAGCAGAAGTGGCTCGACGTGCTCCGCGCGGCCGACGAGCCGACCACCACCGATCGCGCGCGCGTCCGCGCCGCGGTCCTCGCAGGCGTCGCCGGCGCGGGCGCGACCGCAGGGATCGCCGCGTCCGGCGCCGTCGCGAAGGCCGCCGGCGGCGCCGCAGCAGCGACGGGCGCGGGGGGGATCGCCGCTTCCGGCGCGGCCGCGAAGGCCGCGAGCGCGGGCGGCGCCGCTTCCGGCGCCGTCGGCAGCGCGGCAGCAACGGGCGCCGCGGCGGCGACGGGCGCCGCGATCTCCTTTGCGAGCGCCTGGAAGATCGGCGTCGCCGTGATCGCGCTCGGCGTCGCAGGCGGCGCGACGGCCATCGCGACCAGGGGCGAGAACGCGCCCGCCCCGGCGCCCGTGTCGGCGAGCGCAACGGGCGCGCCCGAGGCGGCGCCATCGCAGGACGCGCCGCCGCCGGAGAACGCCCCGACGCAAGCCGCAGCGTCGCCCGTCGCCGCGCAAGGCGGCGACGCGACCGAGCCCAGCGCGCGCCCCGGCGAAGCCCCCAAGCCCGCCGCGCGCGCTCCGCTCCGGAGCCCGCCCGCACGCGCGACGGCGTCGGCGCCCGAGGGCGACGTCGACGCCGAGGTGCGCCTCATCACCGAGGCGCAGCGCTCCCTCGAGCGCGGCGATCCCGCCGCCGCGCTCGCGACGCTGGCGCGGCACGGACGCGAGCACCCACGCGGCGCGTTCGCCGTCGAGCGCGAGGGCCTGCGCGCGATCGCGGCCTGTGAGGCGAAGCGGACCGACGGGCGCGCGCTCGCCGAGCGCTTCATCGCCGGGCACGCGAGCTCTCCCCTCGTCGCCCGCGTCCGAGCCACGTGCCTCGCCCCGTGACCGCGCCCCGCGCCGGACCGCCTCCCCGCGTCGGTGGCGACGCCGACGCAACACCCTGGAGCGCCCCGCGCGCAGCTCGTAGACTCCGCGCCCGAAATGCCTCGCGCGATCGCGCTCCGTACGTGCGCCGCCGGACTGGCGGCCGCGCTCGCGCTGCTCGCCGGCGAGCGCGGCGCGTTGGCGGAGCCCTCGCTCGATCTGACCTGGGACGCGCCGGCGGGGTGCCCCGATCGCGAGTGGGTGCGGGCCGCCGTCCTGCACCTCGTAACGTCGTCGTCGGCTCAGGAGCTCCACGTCCACGCGGCCGTCCGCGCCGAGGGCGACCAGTGGATCGTCGATCTGGCGCTCTCGGGCGCGGCGACCGGGACACGCACGCTGCGCGCCTCGACCTGCACCTCCGTCGCGCGCGGCGCCGCGCTGATCGTCGCCCTCACGCTCGATCCGCAGGCCGCGGCGAGCGTCCCCGAGGATCCCGCCCCGCCGGCGCCGCCGCCCCCGCGCGCGCCCGAGCCGCCAGCGCCCGCTCCCGAGCCTGGCCCCACGCAGGCGCCCGACGCCTCGCCGCGACGGGCCCGACCGATCGCGTTCCTCGGCGCCTCCGCCGCGCGCGCCCTCGTCCCTGGCGTCGCTCCGGGCGCGGTCGTGGGCGGGGGCATCGTGTGGAGCGCGCTCCGGATCGATCTCGCGGCGGAGCTCGTGCCCTCCGCGCGCGCGTCGCTGGCACGCGTTCCCGGCGTGGGCGCAGACTTCTCGCTCGCGTCCCTCGCGCTCCGCGCGTGCGCCGGGCGGACGCTGGCGAGCGTCGCCCTGCACGGGTGCACCGCGCTCCGCGGCGCGCGCATCGCCGGTGAGGGCACCGGGCTCACGGAGTCGTACCGACAGACCGCGCACCTCCTGGCGATCGAGCCGGGTGTGCTCGCGCGGTTCCCCGCGGCGACGCGCGTGGGTGTCGAGCTCGCCGCCGCCGCCGTGCTCCCGATCACGCGCCCCGACTTCGTCTTCCTCGCGAGCGGCCCATCCGAGCCGCTCTTTCGCGTGTCGGCGGTGGGCGCACGTGTCGGCCTGGGGGCGAGCGTTCTGTTCTGAATCGACACGTCGCGGTCGAATTCGACATGGATCGCGCCGCAGGCGGAGACGGGACCCTCCGTGAGCCGCTCGTTGACCGCCTCGTTCGCACTGGCGTCGCTCCTCGTCTTCTCGTGCGGTAGCTCCGCGTCGCCCGGCGGCGCCGAGAGCGCGCCCCCAGGCGGAGGCGCCCCCGCCCCGCCCCCGGACGACACGAGACCGGAAACGCCGCCGACCCTCGAGGGGGGCCTCGGCGCCTACCCGGTCGAGGCGTCGACGCCGACGCGCGGCGGGACGATGACCTTCACGAACGTCGGCGCGCCCGGCTTCTGGCCGCGCCGGATCGATCGCGCCGCCGGCGATCCGGCGTGCGACTACAAGGACGGCACCGACACCTGGGGCGGCCGCTGCTGCATGAAGAAGCAATCGTCCACGAGCGAGCGCCTCGCGCCGTTCGACGAGGAGATGACGCTCATCCTCAAGGCGATCGACGTCAAGCAGGTCGCGGTCTACCAGCCGTCGGCGACCGACGCGGCGCGCTGGGGCCTCGTCTCGGCCTGGGATCGCCGGACGAAGACCGGCCAGAACCTCGGCTTCACGCAGGGCCAGAACCAGGAGCCCGCGTCCGCCGGGGAGCTCCAGAAGAGCGATTGCGTCTGGTACCTCGCCCAGACGAGCCCGTTCGACTGCGGGGACGGACGCGACTACTTCTGCCCCGACGATCCGGGCGTCCTGCGGCGAGGCTGGACGGGCTCGAAGCTCTTCGTCGTGCTCGCCTCGATGACGTTCGACGATGGCGAGGTCGCGTCGTGCAACGGCGGCGGCAGCGCGCACCCCGGCCCGTGGGTCGCCCTCGTGGCGTCGGAGCTGATCCGCGACGGCGGCCGCAAGTGGAACGGCGCCTGCAATTGCTACTCGAAGACGGGCTCCGTCGGCGACGGCTGCGGCGAGATCAACTTGTTCGAGGTCGTGATGGACGACAACGTTTACAGCAATCGCGAGTTCGCGAGCACCGGCGTCCGCTCGTACCAGGCGGGCCACGTCGGAGGGAACGTCTGCGGGACCGGGTGCTCGCGCGACGCCTTCGCCCCCGACGTCGAGCTCGTCGACGCCTGCCAGCGGACGGCCTACGCGCGCGGGCCGGAGATCGCCGTCGGAGGCGCGTCGGACGGCTGCCCGGTGTGGCGCCGGCCCGTCGGAGACCGCTACTTCACGGTGCTGCTCGACGAGACGACCCGGACCATCCAGGTCGCGATCGTCCACCCGCAGAACGTCCCGGCCGACGCCGCGCCGCTGCTCCCGTCGCTGCCCGCGGCGGTCACGCGCGCGACGGTCGACGCGCTGGTCGGGCTCCGCCTCCCGGAGGCCCAGTGAGCCTCGCGATGTCCGGAGCGCGCGCGATCGCCGCGCTGCTCGTCCTCGCTGCGTGCTCGGGCGACAGCCAGCCACCCGACGGCGCCGGGCCGGGAGCGCACGACCCCGACGAGGCGGCGCCCGACCGCGACGGCGCCGCTCCCGGGCGCGGAGGCCCGGACGGCGCGGCGCCGGCGGCCGCCGGGTGCAAGCGCGGCGTCGCCTACGGGCACCACTCGCCGGCCGACATGCAGGCGCTCTCGAAGGGGATCTCGTGGTGGTACAACTGGCACTTCGAGCCGGACACCGGCATCGCCGGCGTCTTCGCGTCGCTCGGCGTCGAGTACGTGCCGATGGTCTGGGGCGCGAACGTCGCCACCGCAGACGTCGAGCAGCGCGCGCCCTCGAGCGCGCAGACGCTCCTCGGGTTCAACGAGCCGAACTTCTTCGAGCAAGCGAACCTCTCCGCGGCGGAGGCCGCCGCGCGCTGGCCGGGCGTGCAGGCCGTCGCCGACGCGCGCGGCCTCACGCTCGTCTCGCCGGCGGTGAACTTCTGCGGAGGGGGCTGCCACGACGGCGATCCGTTCGCCTACCTCGACGAGTTCTTCGCCGCCTGCCCCGGCTGTCGGGTCGACGCGCTCGGCGTCCACGTCTACGTCGGCTGCAAGGGGGAGAACGGCAACCACGCGCAGTGGCTCATCAACCACGTCCAGACCTACGAGCGCCGCTTCTCCCAGCCGATCTGGCTCACCGAGTTCGCCTGCGACGACGCGGCGAGCCCCGAGGAGCAGCGCGCGTTCATGATCGACGCGGTCGCGTACCTCGAGAGCGATCCGCGGATCGAGCGCTACGCCTGGTTCGCCGGCCGCGCGGACAACGTCGCGCACGTCGACCTCCTCGGCGCCGACGGCGAGCTCACCGCGCTCGGGCAGGCCTACGTCGACCTGCCGCACGACGCGCGGTGCCAGCGATGAGCCGAGCCCCACGGCGCGCGCCGTGCGTCAGAACGGCGGGGCCTCGGGCGCGGTCGTCGGATCGGGCGCCGTCGGGCGGCGCGTGAGGCGCTCGGCGATCTTCGACTTGAGCGCGAGCAGACGGTCCTTGTGCGCCCACACGAGGAGCGCGACGAGCGCGAGCCAGAGCGCGTGGAGGCCGGCGAGGAACGTGCTCGTCACGTAGACCACGCGCGGCGCGAAGGGCCGCTCGCTCGAGACCAGCTGGCGGCTCGCCTGGACGTAGCGCTCCGACGTCGGGAAGGAGAGCGAGACCGGCGTGATGTCCGTCTTCGGGTCCCCGGAGAAGGTCGGCTGCGAGCCGCCGGGCGCCTCGGGACGGGGGAGCTCCGGCCGGTCCACGAACATCTCGAGCGCCGGCTCGCCGGTCGCGTCCGAGGAGAGCGCGAAGCGACCTCCGAGGAGCGCGACCACCGTGAAGAGGCCCGACGCGAGCAAGAGCCACGTACCGCGGACGAAGCGCGACGCCAGGAAGACGGCGCCCGCGAGGAAGAGCGCCGACGTGGCGACGACGAAGCCCTCGCGCGACACGAACCATAGCCCCGCGGTGCACACGCTCGCGAGCGCGCGCGTCTTCGCCGTACGGAACCCGAAGCACGCGAGGCCAACGCCGAGCAGCACCGCGACGAGATCGCCGCGCGCGAAGGCCCAGCGGACGCGATCGCCGCCGAGCACCGCGATCGGCCGGACGAACTCGGGCAGCCCGATGGTCGTCTCCGCCGAGCTGGTCGCGAGCGGGTAGGTCGACGGCGGGACCGACACGGCGCCCGCGATCGGCCAGAGCCGCGCCTCGCTCAGCGACTGCACGCGGAGCAGGTGAGACCCGGCGCGCATCGGCACGAGCACCTCGCGCGCGCCGGCCTCGGTGTGGAGGATGCGCTGCGCGTGATGATCCGTCGACAGGTACATCGCCTTGCCCGCCGGCGAGAGCATCAGGTGATCGAGGCCGTTGTTGTCGTAGCCGATGGTCTCGTCGCTGATGACCTCGCCGCGTCCGGTGATCGCGACGAAGCGGCGATGGGTCCGCGCGACGGCGGCGAGCACGTCGCCGCGCACGAGCGAGCGCGCGTCGACCTCGAGCGCCTGGCCCTTCTGGACGAGGTACACGCGCGCGCCCGGGTACTGCGGCGGGATCGGCGACTGCGAGGTCTCGACCAGCTTCGCCTCTCCGCCGGTGTCGACGCGGTGCTCGGGATCGGCCTCGACGAGCCACCACTCGTACGGCGCGCGGCCGTCGGGGGAGAACGTCTTGACCCCGCCGGCCGACGACGGCGGGAGCGTCCCGGCGATCGTGATCTCCGCCTCCTGACCACTCGCCGGCAGGAGCAGCTCGTCACCCGCGACGGTCCAGCCCGTCGAGCCCTGCACGTCGCTCACCTTCTCGCCGTAGCGGAGCGGGAGGCGGATCGTCCCGAGCTCGGTGCTCTGCGAAGCGGTGAGCTTGTAGACGAAGACCGTCTCGCGGCCGAAGCGGAGCGCGCGCGCCAGCCGGAAGACCGGCGGCGCCGCCGGCTTCGCTTCGCCCTCGGTCATCGGGTCGAAGTGGAGCACCGCGGCCGTGACGCCGCCGAGGCGCTCGCCCTCGACCAGGCGGCCGCTCGTGAGGTGGGCGTCGACCGCGACGACGGGCCCGGGCACCGCGAGCATTTGATCGGCGCCGAGGGCGAGCCGCCCGCGGATCGTGAACGAACGCGCCGACGTGAACACGTGGTACCGATCGCCGTCGAAGCCGACCGCGGCGGGCGCGCCGTCGATGGTGACGTCGTCCACGCGGACCTGCCCGGGCGGGCCGAAGAGCGGCACCTTGATCGACTCGTGGGCGCGGACGCCGCCCTTGAGCTCGAAGGTCATCGACCCGCTCACCGACCCGCGGAGGACGAGCGTGGAGAGGAGGAAGCAGTCCTCGGAGCACGGCTCGGGCGGCGGCGCGGGCTCCGGTCTGTCGCCGCTCGGCACGCCCGAGTAGAGGACGCCGATCGGCTGCGCCGGATGCTGGGCGCGCGCGTCGGCCGGTGCACACGCGATCGCGACGAGCGCGGCGACCGCGGCCGCCGCTCGCGCGCGCGGCAGCCGGGCGAGGCCCGAGAGCGATTTCGACCACGACGAGCCGCGCTCGCCTTCGTGAGCTGAGAGCATGGATACTTACCTCGTGAGCGCGGCGCACGTCCCCGTCCGGAGGGCACCGCCCGACGACGAGACGCGGCGCTCGGATGGCTGGATCGGATGGGGAGCGGAGCCGGCGCGCGCGGTCGCCGGCCCAGGCTGCCCAGTACGACCGCGGCCCGCGCGATTTGTTCCGCAGGTCGCGCACTCGAACGCAACGTGAGGTGATTCTTCGAGGCCGCAGCGCGTCCCTGAAATCTTCCGCTGACGTTGGTGAGGCCATTTCGCCGGGTTGTACGCGATCGATCCTCTGCTATGAGACCGCCGCCTCACGGAACCGACCGTCGGCTTGGGGGAGCCATCGGCTCGCGGCTCCCCACCGAGGCAGGAGGACGAATGAAGCTCGCCCGCGTCTCGCTGCTCGCCGCCGCCGGTCTCGTCGCGTGCGGAGACCGGAACCTCGGGGAGGTGCACTGCGGCACCAACGCGACCCGCCGCGTCCCGACCACCAAGTGGTGGGAGTCGGGCCGCTGAGCCCACCGCGAGGGTACGCGGCCGCGGAGGCCGCCAGGGCGGCGCGGGGTGCGCGGGCCCCGGGGCCGCGCGGGCGCGCTCCGGCCGGGCAGGAGGCAGGACGGGGCGCGACGGCGGACGGACAGCGCGCAAATCCAGCGAAAAACAGGCATCCGAGGCTCCGCCGAGACCTCCCGACCGCGGCACCCCCGGCGCACACGCGCGGTGCCGAAGCTGAAAAGACTCAGGTGTCGCTGGCACAACGACCGAGAGCGCGCTAGCACTGCGTCGCTCGACCGGCGTGGACGACTCCAGCGGGGCTGGACGACCGAGCCACGAGGCTCCGGGCACTCGGGTGGAAGGCGAAGCCCATTGAACTTCGGAAGCGACGAACGGGTACGAAACGCATTCCGCGCGACGCTGCTCGACGAGCCGTCGAGCGCCGGCGTCCTCGGGACGCAGGAGATCGACGCGGCGGACGTCCTCGAGGTCACCGACCTCGCGCACGCGATCGCCAAGGCCGAAGAGGTCATTCGCGCCCGGAGCAGCCGCGCGCTCAACGCCGGCCCCGACTCCTCCCCCGGGGAGCCGTGGAGCACCGGCGCCGGGGACATCTTCGACCAGCTCGTCGCCACCGACGACGCGGTCGGCCCCGCGGTCCACGCGCCGTCGATCCCGACGCCGCTGCCGCCGCGCGCTGCGCCGATCCCGCTCCCGCCGGGCGTCGTCCGAGCGGCCACGCTCCTCCGCGCGCCCGAGATGGTCACCGCCACGCCGCTCCCGGTCGCGGCGACCGCGCCGCCGCCGGCCGCCGCGACGCCCGTGATGCCGGTCGTCGCGCCCGCGCCCATGCCGCCGGCCTCGGTGCCCGCGCCCCGCTCGGCTGGAGCGACGCAGCCGCTCGCGGCGCTGTCCATTCCCCCCGCGCCGCGCACGGCGCCGATCCTCATCCTCGACGAGGACGCGTTCTACCACCCCGCCGGTCGCATCCGGTCCCTCGCCGACGCCACGCTCGACGGCTACCGCCCCGAGCCCACGCTGATGGTGCGGATCCGCGAGCGCCGCCACACGCTCTCGCTCGGCGCCGGCCTCGTCCTCTTTCCGCTGGCGCTGCTCGCCCTGTTCGCGGTCGCGGTCGGCTTTGGCCGCGCGAGCGCCGCGTCCGACGGTGAGACCACGCCGGCCGCGACCGTGACGACCACGGCCGCGCGGACGACGAACACGACCACGTCGCCGGCGACCAAGGCGGCCGCGACGACCTCGCCCGCGACGACCTCGCCCGCGGCGCTCTCGCCCGCGACCACGGCCGTGATGAGCAGCCCGGCGAAGCCGGTCGAGCCGAGCATGTCGCCCGCGTCGGACGTGCCCGTCTTCGACGTGAACAGCCTCAAGAACGCTCCCGCCCCCGCGAAGGCGCGCCGCTAGAGGCTCGTCACCCGCGCTTCGCGCCGCCGCGCGGAGCGCCGAGGTCGAACGAGAGGCTCGTCACCCGCGCTTCGCGCCGCCGCGCGGAGCGCCGAGGTCGAACGAGAGGCTCGTCACCCGCGCTTCGCGCCGCCGCGCGGAGCGCCGAGGTCGAACGGGTGGCGCCGCCGAGGCGTTCGCGCGGCCATTCCCTGCGATCGGGTCGGTAGCCGCCGGGAGGCCGAGGCGCCTCCCTCGCCGTTCGGCGACCCACGCGGCCCCGCGGGCCCTCGAGCGCGCCCGCGTCCCGGTTGCGCCGGTACGCCGGGGCAGGTCACGTTTGACGCCCGCCCCGTTGGGGGGTATGTGACGAGTCGCGAGCTCAGGTGGGTGCCCCCCGAGCGCTCGAGGCGCTTCGAGTCCGGGCGAGTTTGGCGGGCCGCCGCTCGGTGTTCGCAGGGAATTCAAAAATCAGTGCCGCAGGCTGCGGGGGTGCGAGCGGATGCAACGCATGAAGCGTCGCTCCGCGGGCCCCGAGAGCTCGGCAGGCACCCAGAGCAAGAGATACCGAACATGACGTTCACGGAAGCCGCAGCCGAAGTGCTGCGCATCGCCGGCAAGCCCCTCCACTACAAGGAGATCACGGAGCTCGCCATCGAGAAGAACCTCCTGTCTCACGTGGGCAAGAGCCCCGAGGTGACGATGGGCGCCCGCCTCGCAGCGCTCCTCAAGAAAGAAGACAAGGAGAACCCGATCGTCCGCGTGAAGCCGGGCGTCTTCGCTCTCCGCGAGTGGGACGGCAAAAAGAAGAAGAAGAGCGCGACCGCCGAAGAGGCTCCGACCGAGGTCGAGGAGTCCGCGGACGTCGAGGTGAACGCGCTCGAGCTCGAGGCGGCCACCCGCGGTCCCGCGCCGGACGAGGACGACGACGACGACGACGACGCGCCGATCGAGGTGTCCGGTGAAGACGCGCTCCGCGCGGACCTCGCCGCCAGCGGCGCCGAGATGTTCGACGACGAGGACGACGACGATCAGCCGATCCTCTCCTCGCCGAGCAGCACCGAGACGCCTCGCGGTCAGGACGCGCGCGGCGTCGCGGGCGAGGACGGCGGCCGCCGCCGCCGCCGCCGCCGCCGCCGCCGTGGCGGTCGGGCCGAGGGCGAGGGCGACCGCGCCTCCGGACCGCGCGTCGAGGTCATCAACCCGACGGCGATCGTCTCGGTCGACGTCGACTCGTCGATCGACACCTCACGCGATCCGCTCGCGCCCGCGCCGCGCCCGATGATCCGCGACCGCCAGCAGATCATGGCCGGCGGCGCGCCCACCGGCATCGACCTCCCGGCAGGCGAGCAGGACGAGCTCTCCGGCCGTGAGCTCGCCGACGCGACGGTGATGATCCTCTCGAGCTTCGACCGCACGCAGGGCCCGGTCCAGGTGCGCGGCGTCGTCGACGCGCTCCTCCGCCGCGGCCGCCTCGCCGGCGACACGATGATGGCGTCGGCGCAGCTCACCGCCTCGCTGCGCGCGGACAACCTCCGCCGCAACGCGAACGGCCAGCGCCCGCGCTTCCGCTTCGCCGGCTCCGCCAACGGTCGCCAGGACGGGCCGCGCATCGCGCTCACCGACTGGACGCTCTCGTCCGATCTCGTCCGCCTCGAGCTCGACGCGATCTCGGCGATCGAGCGGTACCGCGAGGCCGCGCGCCGTACGATGCTCCGTAAGCTGCAGGAGCTCCCGGGCCACGCGCTCATCGAGCTCGTGCTCCTCGGCCTCGAGCGCGTCGGCATGACGAACATCCGCACGGTCCGGCGCGCGGGCGCTCCGGGCGGCGAGGCTCACTTCGCCGCGGTCCACCGCAACGGCACCGACGAGATCCGCACCGCCATCGTCGTCCGCAAGGACGGGCGCGAGGTCGGGCGCGAGCGCGTCAGCGATCTGCGCGGCGCGCTGCATCACTACGGGCCCGCGTCGGCCGGCTGGCTCATCACGACCGGCCAGGTCCTCAGCGGCGCGCGCGAGGAGGCCGGCGCGCCGGCAGCGCCGATCGCGCTCTTCGACGGCGTCTCGCTCTGCCGCCTGCTCGAGGACAACGACGTCGGCGTGATCCGCACGCGCCTGACGACGGCGATCCCCGACCTGGAGCTCTACGAGACCTTGCGAGGCTGACCGTGACGTACGCTCGGTGGCGGTTGACTGGGGGACGACTTCACCGACGGCACGCGTTCGCGGCCTCCATGGGTGGGCTCGCCGCTCTGGCGACCTCGGTCGCCGGCTCGGGAGCCCCGGCCGCGAACGCCGGACTGCCACCGGCCCAGGTCACGCTCAAGGTCACCGCGGACCCGAACGGCGGCCCGTGGCGGCTCCAGATCGAGAACGCGGGCGAGGGCCCGGTCCGCATCGCGGCCGATCCTCGCCTGCTCATCCTCGAGCTGACGCCCGCCGCGGACGGCGCTCCCGTCAAGGGCAAGGCCCCCGCACCCCCGCGGTGCGTCTTGCCCACCGACGCGCGCCCCTCGACCGACGACGGCTCCGATCTCGTGATGCCGGCGAAGCGCTCGTGGTCCGCCACGTTCGACCCGCTCTTTTACTGCTTCGGCGCGCGTGAGCGCGCCGCGCTCGTGCCAGGCACGACCGTGAAGGCGCGCTTCGGCTGGCCCGCCGCGACGCCGCGCGCGGGCGCGAAGGCGAAGGCCCCCGCGCCGCCGTTCGCGGTGACCCCCGTCGGCGCGTCCGTGGGCAAGGTCGCGCCCGCGAAGGAGCTCGAGGCCGACGCCTTCCTGCTCACGGCTCCCGTCGTCGCGAAGCCCAGCGACGAGATCTCATGGGGCGCGAGCGACAAGGACAAGGACAAAGACCTCGCCGGCACGACGGGCAACGTGACGCTGTCGATGCCCGAAGCAATGGACGCAGCGCGCGGCGGCGAGCTCGGGACGAGCGTGACGCTCACCAACGGGACCGACCGACCGATCACGCTGCTCTACCGTCCCGACATGATCCAGTTCGCCGTCAGCGGACCGGCCGGGAGCGTGTCCTGCGGCGCTCCTCGGAGCGTCTCGTCGCCCATCCGTGAGCTCTTCGTCACCGTCCCCGTGAACGGAAAGACCACGACGTCGGTGCTCCTCACGACGACCTGCCCGGCGGGGACGTTCGACGAGCCCGGCGTCTACCGCGTGACTCCGCGCCTCGACACCACGGGCGCGTCCGGTCGCTCGATCGGCCTCCGCACGTGGGACGGCCTCGCGGCCGGAAGAGCTCCGCTGCTCGTGCGGGTACGCTCTCCACGTACACCCGCGCTCCCGCCTCGACCGACGCTAGACTGAAGGCAGGTCGAGACCTGCCATGCAGCCCGAAGAGCTTCCATTCGTCGCGACCGGCGAAGACGAGGTCGAGCTCGCCGTCGTCGATCTCGGCGTCGCCCGCGCCCTCTGGGAGGGCGTGCCGAGCGCGCGGCTCCTCGCGCGCATCCGCCTGCATCGGGACGAGCGAGATCTCGTCGATCTCGATCAGCGGGCGAGCGGCGTCGACTTCGACGACGCGTCCTGGGACATCGCGCTCGCGCGCCTCCTCGCGGCGGCGCCGGCGTCGCTCGACCGCCTGAAGCGCGCCGTCGCCAGGCACGCGCGCGCGGCCTCCGATGAGGGCTCGCTCGCCGCCGGCGACACGACGATCGCCGCGCTCGTCCACGCCCACCTCGCGGGCTCGGACGCCGACGCCTCGCCCGCCGAGGGCGCCAACGAGGCGGGCGCCGTCGAAGACGCCGTGCGCGTCGCGTGCGGGCGCTTCGACGACCGCTTGGGGCGCGCCTCCGGGAGCCGCACCGGCGTCTATTTCGAGGCCTGCCTCGAGCTCGCCCGGCGCGTGTCGGCGCCGGCCTGGCCGCTCGACGCGCTCCGCTCCGCGCTCGGCGGCCTCGCGGCGATCCGAGAGGCCGCCATCCACGACAGCGGCGGCTATCCGAAGCTCGACGCGCTCCCCGACACGCTCGTCGCGTCGAGCGCCGCGCTCTACCCGTGGGCCGAGGACGGCGACGTGCCTGTCGCCGACCGCCGCGCTTGCCTCGTCGACCGCGCGAGCATCGAGCGCGTCGTCCTCGTCCCCGAACGCGACCTCGCCGCGCTGATCTCGCGCGCGTCGGCGCGCTACCCTGGCCTGCCGATCGGGAAGATCGTGGCCGAGGTGTCCGCCTGCGTGACGAGACACGGCGCGCTCCTGCTCGTCGCGACGCGCGAGCCGCGGTCGCAGCGCGAGGCGCCTCGGCTCCCGCCGGCGTCGTGGGCCCCGGCCGACCTCGACGCGACGGAGACCGCGCTCACGCTCGCGTCCGCGCTCGAGCGCGGCTCGCTGACCGCCCCGCGCGCGCGCGCGGTGCTGCTGCGCGGAGGGGACGTCGCGCTCGACGCCATCGGCAAGGAGATGCTCAACGTCGCCGCGCACCCGTTCGCGAGCGCCGTCTTCGCCGAGCTGCTCGCGCCGTTCGCGCGGGAGCGCGACGTCGTGCGCCTCGTTACCTACTTCGCGATCGCGCCCGATCCGCGCGCGGCCGCGCGCGCGCTCGACCTCTGCAGCGCCCGGGAGGTCGTCTCGACCGTGCTCGAGGCGTGGCTCACGACGATGCTCCCCGCGGACGGCGCGCTCGCCGAGCCCGGCGACGATCCCGACACGTCGGCGAGCGCGCGCGTCGCCTCGTGCATCGAGGCGCTCCGCCCCTACCCCGCGCTCTACCAGGTGGTGGAGCCGCTGCTCTCTCGCCTGAGCGAGCTGCCGGCGAGCGGCTAGCGAGCTGCCGGCGAGCGACCTGCGAGCTGCCGGCGAGCGACCTGCGAGCTGCCGGCGAGCGACCTGCGAGCTGCCGGCGAGCGGCTGGCGAGCTCCGCGCGCGACGCGACCTACGAGCGGCTGGCGAGCGCCGACGCCGCGGAGGATCACCGCGCCGCGCGTTCCTCTCGACCCTCGAGGAGCTTCGCAGCGAGCTCCGCGCGTGACTGGACGCCGAGCTTCCGGAAGATGCTGGCGATCTGGTTGGCGACGGTGCGCGGAGACGTCCGGCGCGCCGCGGCGATGCTCGCGCTGTCGTGATCGTTGAGCAGGAGGCCGAGGACCTCACGCTCCGCGGGGGAGAGGCCGTCGACCTGCGGGACGGCGAGCGTCTGGACGAAGAGCACCTTGCCAGGCTCGAGCTCGTACGCGACGAGCGAAGGCGGAGGCTCGGCGGGGAGCCGCCTCATCGCGCGCTCACCCGTCGCTCTCGCGGAACGCGCGGATGAGCGCGCCGCGACCGAGGACGCCGAGCTTCTTCGCCGCGCGCCCGAGGATGACCGACACGGTGCCGGTCGAGAGACCGAGATCGTACGCGATGAGCTTGTTCGAGTGACCCATGGCGGCGAACGCGACCACCTGCCGTTCGCGCTCGGTCAGCGTCTTGCGCGCGGCGACCGGGACCTGGTTGTCCTGCGCGAGGATGAACCGCTTGCCGTCGTGATCCACCCAGTCGACGAGCGTCCATTCACCGCGCACCATCGTCCGCCAGAGCTCGCACGCGGCGTCTGGATCGAGCCGTCTCATCCGGCCGCGCGCGCGGTCCATGTCCTGCGCGGACGCGGCGAGATCCGCGCGCGCGGAGATCGCCGCCTCGGTCCCGTGCTCGAGCCGGCCGCGCGCGTCGAGCACCGCGGCCGCCGAATCGGGCGCCGGCGGCGCCTTCGTTCTCCGCAAGCGGAGCGCGCTCCCGACGTGGGCGGCGATTCGGGTCCAGAGGTCGCGCTGACGAATCCGGAAGCGGTCCGGGACGTTGGTCGTGAAGATGATGCCGCTGTCCGGGGTCATGTTGGCGCGCAAGCCGAGCGAGTCCTCGCCGTCCATCCTCGCCGACCGCATCGCCCGCGACGCCGACTCCGCGCCGATGACGCGCGACAGGGTCGTGAACATGTCACACTCGTAGGCTACGCGCGTCGATCCCTGCATGGCCCGCCCCTCCGCGTGCATCCGCTCGAAGTCCTCGCGGCGGTACGGCCGCTCGCCGATGCTCACCGTGCTCCCGAGCTTCGCGCCGGTGTCGTCGAGCGCGAAGAAGTAGCTCGTCGTCGCCGAGCTGACGCTGAACGCGGGCGCCACGGCGCGCGTGATCGCCTCGAGCCACGCCTCGTCGTTCCCCGAGCGGTCGTACGCGAGCTCGATCACACCGATGAAGTCGAGCGCCTTCACGCGCCTCGAGTGTCATCGAACGCGAGCGAGACGGTCAAGAGAGCTTGATGCGTCATCTCGATGACCATTGCCAGGCGCAGCCTCACGTGCTCGCGGGCATCGTGGCGTCGCGGGCTCGGACGAGCCCGTCTCGATGGCGACACCGGGGCTCGGCGTGCCGATGCCGCCAGCCTCGCTCGACGGCGCCGTCCTGCCCACGGACGAACGCGCCCGCCTCGCGCGTTCGCTCGCGCCCACCTCGCGCGCCCTCGCGCCCGCCTCGCGCGTTCGCTCGCGCCCGCCTCGCGCGAGCGAACGCGCCGGCGGCGCCCGAACGACCTCGTACGACATCGCGGGGCGTGGCGAGCGCCGTCACACACGCTCGAGCTGGCATCACGGTTGCTCGTCGCCGGGCGGAGGTTCGCCATGCTTCCCCGTCGCTCTTTGGTCTCGTCCACGATCCGCATCGCCAACACCGCGTCGCCCGTGCGCCGCGCCGCCGCCGAGTTCGTTCGCGGCACGACGTTCGGCTGGGGTAGGCGCGAGCTCGCCACGTGGCTCGTGTGTCACTATGCCCCGTGCCTCGTCTCCGACGCGGCCGCGGGCTCGGGCGCGTCGCACGGATGCGCCGCGAACCTCTCGCGTGCGTCGGCGCTCCTCGACGACGATCGCATCGAGCGGCTGATCCTCGACGCGCGCTCGAGCGTCCTCTGCCTCCTGTCGGACCTCGCCTGGCCGTCGCACGCCGCCGCCTCGGCCCGGAGCGCACTCGACGCCGGCACCGTCCTCGAGACGCGCGATCGCGACGGCGCGGTCCGCTGGGCCCCCGTCGGCCGCAAGAGGATGCGCTTGGAAGAGCGCGTCGGCTCGCTCTTCATCGCCGACGCCCTCCAGCACCCGCGCGACTACCGCGGCGTCTCGCTGTGTCGCCTGTGCGGCGAGCTCGGCTTCGGCGCCGCCGCCGCGCACGAGCCGTCGTGCGAGCGCGCCCAGCAGCGGGTCGCCTGAAGCGCGCACGCGGCGGCGGGACACCGCCGAGCGCGCGACGCGTCGCGCGCTCGGGTCACCGCGACGAGTCGCGTGACCGTCGCGCCCGTCAGGCGAGCTTCTGCTCGAGCAGCTCCTTCACCAGCTTCGCGTTGGCGCGGCCGCCCGACCGCTTCATCACCATGCCGACGAGCGCGCCGACGACGTTGGCGTTGCCCGCCTTGTAGCGGCCTACGGCGTCGGCGTTGTCGGCGAGGACCTGCTCGACGATCGGCCCGAGCGTGTCGGTGCTCGCGATCTGGGCGAGCCCCTTCTCCGCGACGATGGCCCGCGGGCCCTTGCCCGAGGCGAGCATCGCGGCGAGCACCTCCTTCGTCTGGGCGCTGCCGATGGTGGCCTCCGAGAGCAGCTCCGCCAGCTCGACGAGCGCGGGGCCGCCGAACGGCACGGCCTCGAGCCGCTTCGAGCGGACCTCGCCCAGCACGTCGTTCGCGAGGAGCGTGGCGACCGCCTTCGCGAGCTCCTTGCCCTTCGCCGCGGCGACGGCGCCCGCGAACAGCCCCGCGAGGAGCGGCTCCTGCGCGATCACGCGGGCGGCCTCGGGCGCGATCCCGTGCTCGTCGCGAAGCGCGATCGCCTCGGGCGTCAGCTCGATCGCCGCTGCCGGAGCCGACGCGGCGGGCCGCTTGTCCTTCTTCTCCTTCTTGGCCTCGGGCGTCTTCGCCGACGCCGGCTCGGCCTTCGTCACGGCCTTCTGCCACGAGTCCTTGAGCGCGACGGTGCGGTTCAAGACGATCGCGCCGGGCCGGGTGTCCTCGTCGACGACGAAGAAGCCGACCCGCTCGAGCTGGAAGCGGTCGCCCGCATTCGCCGCGGCGAGGCTCGGCTCGCCCTTCCCCGCCAGCACCGAGAGCGACCGCGGGTCGAGCTCGGTGAGGAAGTCCACGTCTCCCTCCCCCGGGTTCTCGGAGGCGAACAGCCGATCGTAGAGGCGGGCCTCGACGTCGACGGCGCGCTCGGCCGACACCCAGTGGAGCGTCCCGTCGACGCGCTCGCCCGCCGGCGCGTTGCCCCCGCGGGTCGCCGGATCGTGCGTGCAGTGCACGCGCACGACCGCGCCGCTCGCGTCCTTCTCCACGCTGGTGCACGTGACGATGTACGCGTGGCGCAGGCGCACCTTGCGCCCCGGCGCGAGCCGGTGCCAGCCCTTCGGCGGCGACTCGGCGAAGTCCTCCTGGTCGATGTACACGCGGCGCGAGAACGGCAGCTTGCGGCTCCCGGTGAGCGCGACGTCGGCCGCGGGCTCGGTCCCCGCCGGCCAGTACGGCGCGTCGAGCTCCTCGAGCTCGCCCTCGGGGAAGGTGTCGATCACGACCTCGAGCGGGCGGAGCACCGTCATCACGCGCGGCGCGCGGCGATCGAGATCCTCGCGCACGGTGTGCTGAGCAGCGCGATGTCGACCGTGGAGATGTTCTTCGCGACGCCGACGCGCGCGACGAAGTCCCGGAGCGCCTCCGGCGTGACGCCGCGGCGGCGGAGCCCGGCGATCGTCGGCATCCGCGGATCGTCCCACCTGCTGACGTGTTTGCCCTCGACGAGCTGGAAGGAGCTTCCTCTTTGCTCATCACCGTGTACGTGATGTTGAGCCGCGCGAACTCCGTCCGCCGTGGACGCGGGACCTCGGTGGCCTGGATCACCCAGCAGTCAGAGCTCGCGCGCGCTCGAACTCGAGCGTGCAGAGCGAGTGCGTCACGCCTTCGAACGAGTCCTCGAGGCAGTGCGCGTAGTCGTGAGCGTGGGTAGATGCACCACGTGTCCTGCGTCCGGTAGTGGTGCGCGTGCTTGATGCGGACGAGCGGCGGGTCGCATCTTCATGTTCGGCGACGTCATGTCGATCCGCGCGCGGAGCACCTTCTGCGCCGTCTCCGAATTTCGCCTGCGCGTGATCCTGGCGGAACAGATCAGAGGCCTCCTCGAATCGTGCGCCTCCGGTACGGGCTCTCCTTGCCGTGCTCGGTGATCGTGCCCCGGTACTCCTTCGAGAAGGTCTCCTCGGCAGACTGCAGACGTACGCGCGGCCGAGCTGGATGAGCTTCTCGCCCAGGGTAGTAGAAGCGCTCGAAGCGTAGTCCGACGCGAAGTAGAGGTGCTCGCCCCAGTCGAAGCCGAGCCAGCGCACGTCGCGCTTGATCGCCTCGACGTACTCCATGTCCTCGGTCGTCGGGTTCGTGTCGTCCATCCGCAGGTGGCAGCGCCCGCCCATCTCCTGGGCGATCCCGAAGTCGATGCAGATCGCCTTGGCGTGGCCGATGTGGAGGTAGCCGTTCGGCTCGGGCGGGAAGCGGGTGACGACCTGACCGCCGTGCTTTCCGGCCGCGACGTCGGCGCGGATCCTCTCGCGGATGAAATCGGTGGGCTCCGGCTTTCGGGTCGCGCCGTCGGACATGGCACGGAAAGCTAGTAGAGTTGGGTCCCTTGTGCGAGGGCCGTCGGGTGCGCCACGTCGCGCCAGCGCGCATCGTCGAGCACCTGCGCGCGGCGCGGGCGTGACGGTCGCACATCCCACGCGGCCCGCTCGGCCCCGTGTCGACCGCGGCGAGCTCCGGACCTTCGCGCCGGATTGCACGGCTCGCCGACTCGCGGCGCCGGCGTCCCGGTACGGTGCCTTGCCAGGCGGGCTCGCCGTCCTCGAGCCCACACCGCCCTCGGTCATTGCACGTTACATGCGCGTCGCCCAGGGCCTGAGGAAGGCACCTTCAACCTCACACTTATGTCGTAATTTCCAGCACTTGGTACCTAGACCAGGCGCCGCGGTCGGTGCAGAGTTTCACCTGGTCAGTAGAGCCCCACGCTGGAGGTTTGCGATGTCACGGATCGGCACCCTGAAGATGATGTTGAGCGCGTCCTCGATGATGGTGGGGGCGATCGTCTTCGCGGGATGCGGGTCGAGCGGCGACAGCACGTTCGACGACGGCAGCGGCGGGGACGGAGCGGGCGACGCCCTCACCGGCTTCGGCGGCGGCGACGGCACGGGCGACGGCGACAAGGGCAACGGCGGCGATGGGAGCGGCACCGCCGGAAAGGTCGGCAACGTCGATCCGAGCTCTGCGTGCGCGACCGCGAGCGACGGCGCGGAGCTCCAGCCGATCAGCCTCGTCTTCATGATCGATCGCTCGGGCAGCATGTCGACCGACGGCGGCTCGTCGACCGTCAACGTGCGGTGGAACCCGGTCAAGGACGGCCTCACCGCGTTCTTCGGCGATCCCGCGTCGAGCAACATCAGCGCGTCGCTCGCCTTCTTCCCGATCCGCAACGGCAACACCACGACGTGCAGCTCCGCGGCCTACCAGTCGTCGGTCGTCCCGATGACCCAGCTCCCGAACGCGGGCGCCTTCTCTTCGGCGTTCACCCAGAACCCGGCCGGCAACACGCCGACCGTCCCCGCGCTGCAGGGCGCGCTCGACGCCGCGCGCGCCGTCCAGGCGACGGGCAAGAACGTCGCCGTCGTCCTCGCTACCGACGGGCAGCCGAACGGGTGCAACTCGAACACCGCGGGCGTCGAGAGCGTCGCCGCCGCCGGCGCCGCCGACGGCATCAAGACGTACGTCATCGGCGTCGGACCGAGCACCGGCAACCTGAACGGCTTCGCCGACAAGGGCGGCACCGGCTCGGCGATCATGATCCCGACCAACGACGCGGCGCAGGTGAGCGCCGACCTGCAGAAGGCCATCGGACAGATCGCGAGCTCGCTGCTCGGCTGCAACTACGGCCTGCCCGCGCCGCCGGCGGGCCAGACGCTGGACGTCAACGCGGTGAACGTCAACTACACGGCGCCGGGCGCCGCGCCGAAGACGCTCGCCTACAGCGCCGACTGCAAGGACAAGAACGGCTGGCGCTACGACAGCGTCACGGCGCCGAAGGAGATCGTCCTCTGCGCCGACAGCTGCGCCACCGCGAAGGCGCAGGCCGGCGCGAAGCTCGACATCATCTTCGGCTGCGCCACCGCGGTCCCCCCGGGCGAGATCGATCCGGACGGCAACATCCGCTGACGAGCGGCGCCAGCGGGCGCAGCAGAGCGCGGCGAGGGCGCGCTCGCCGCGCGCGGCGCCAGCGGGCGCAGCAGAGCGCGGCGAGGGCGCGCTCGCCGCGCGCGGGCGGCGTCGCCCCGCGTGAGCGACGTCCGACGCGCGCTGGCGAGGCGCGATCGGCGTCAGGGGGAGGAGCACCTTGCGACAGCCGAGCTGGAGGCCATTCGCGTACCGTTGACGTCGTCGTAGCCGAGCCCGATCGCGCAGAGCGCCTCGGGACCCGCCGCACTGTTGAGGGCAGTGCCGACGACGATCCCACGGCGAGCGCGCGGATCCGTCCTTGGACCCGCGGCGGTCCAGCTCAACCGCGAAGGGCGCGTTCGTCATCGTTGGACTGCGCGTATGCGACGAGTGAATCGTCGTCGCGTGAGAAGGGCTCGCACGCCGTCACTTTTCGTGCGACCTCGCCTCCTCGACGGGCTCATGGTGACATGAGAACGACGTCGCTTCCTCTTGCCCTGCTCGTCGTCGCCGGCTGCACCGTCGCTGCCTGCACCACGGAGACGCTGGTGGTCCGGCACGATCCGACCGATCCCGGCGGCGTCGCCCCGGACGAGACCGAGAGCTCCGTGGCGAAAGAGAACGCCTCCGAGGCCTCCGACGACGGGTCCGAGGCCGCAGGGGACGACGACGACGGGACAGAGTCGTCGACGGAGCCAGGCTCGAAGGATGCGGGGCCCAAACCGCATCCGCCGCCGTCGAACGTGGACGAGGGACGTGTGTTCTGCGGCAGGAGCGGCGGAGCCGACATCTATTGCTCCGTGGGGCAGGTTTGCTGCGTGCAGAACGCGGTGAAGCAGCTCGCGCCGATCGCCCTCACTTGCGACACCTACCAGGGCTGCCAGGGACGTCCCGATCCCGTGCCGCTCACCTGCGACGGACCCGAGGACTGCGATCCGGCGAGCACTGCTTCGCGCTGGCGACGAGCTCGATGGCGATCGCCTCGCTCTGCGGGACGGCGCCGTTCTCGAGCGAATGGCAGCGCCTCTGCAATCCGACCTCGTCCGGAGAATGCGAGGCCGGCCAGACGTGCGTCCCCACGACGAGCGCGCCGGCGGTCGGCGTGTGCCGCTGAATCGCGAGGAGCGAGCAGCGCGCCGCTTCCCGGAGCGGCGCGTGCGCCCTCCACGCTGCCGAGCACCTTTCAGAGACCGAACGTCCGACACACCCGTAGCTGGCACCATGCTCCTCCGCCGCACCTCCCTCCTCCTCGGCGTGCTCCTCACCGTCGGCACGGCCTGCGGCCGGCCCACCGCGCCGCCGCCGGGCCCATCCCGTGCCGCATCGCCGCCCTCCACGAAAGCTGAAGCGATCGCCTACCTCCGCGCCGCGGAGCTCTTCGAGGACGCGTACGTCGGCTACGCTGGCGAGCTCTCGCGGGGTGCCGCGGCGCTGCGAGCCCTGCTCGCGGCCCCCGACGCGACGACCGCGTTGCACGATCTCGTCGCACACGGGACGCCGGCGGGGCGCCTCTACGGCGCCGCCGGTCTCTACTTCGCCGATCCGCCCGCGTACGACGCCGCGCTCGCCCGCATCGCCGCGGATGGGGGCACGGTGCGCACGCAGAGAGGATGCATGCAGGATACGGAGGAGGTTGCGCTCGTGATCCGGAACGACGCGAAGGAGCACGTCGCGGTCCCGGAGGGAGCGACGCTCACGGCGACGCTCTCCGCCCACGCGAACACGGGTGGCGCGTGCGACATGGCCGGCGGCTGCCTCCCGCTCATGCTCGTCGACGACCAGCGGCCCGCGCCACGCGGCCCGGTGCTCTGATCAGAGCTGCAACGCCGTGAAACGAACGCCGGGTTAGCGGGCTCGCCGAGGACGGCCGAGATCAGCGTGAGTCGTGCGGGGGAGGCCGTCGGCAGCGACGCACGCCCAGCACTCACGTGGGCGACCGCCGCCGACGGCGCGCAGGGCGCGATGGAACCGCGCGAGCTTGGCGAACGCATTCAGACTCCCGCCGACGTGAGCAGGTCCGACGCGCGCTGGCGAGGCGCGATGGCGGTCAGGGGAGGAGCACCTTGCGACAGCCGAGCTGGAGCCCCCTCGCGAAGGCGTTGTCGTTGTCGTAGCCGAAGTGAACGCGGACAGCCGCCGCCAGCTCGTCGTCGGCGCACGCGACCTTCGGCGTCCAGTCCACGCAGTTGTTCCTCCGCGTCTCGAGCGGCCCGTTCTCGGGGCCGAGCTGCTTGGTCTGGAGGTCGGCGCTGCGGCTCCAGAGGCGAATGCCCTTCAAGCGCTCGTTGGCGGAGTTCTTCTTGTCGTTCAGGCAGATCGCGATGGCGGACGCGCCTTGGCCCGCGGAGAGCTCCACCTTGAGCTCGCTCTGTCCGTTGTAGTTGCAGAGCGAGATGCCGGACCTTCCGGGGAGACTCGACGGCACCATCGTGTCTTCGAGCCCGAGCGGCCCCGAGCGCTGAAGCACCGTGAACCGGCAGGGTCGATCGGCCTTCTCGAACCATTTGATCCGGGTGAGGACGTGCGTGTCCGACTCGTGACCCAGATCGTGGGTCGTGGAGGCCACGTGGCCGGCCACGGAGAGCCAGCGGATCGGGCCCGTGAAGCGCGGGGTGTTGAGGAGCGGCAGCGGGGTGAGGCCGCCGTCCACGCCGCGGCTCCGTCCGCCTGCTTGGAGCGCCGTGGGCGCGTCCTCGAGCGTCTCGGGAGACGCGGAGACCAAGCTGGACGCGGCGAGACTCGGAGCGACGACGGCGGCTCCGGCGAGGACGAGCGAACGGACACTGAGCTTCGGCATGAACTTCCTCCTTGGCGCGGCTGTCGATTCGTCCGCGCGCTGGACTGGTCGAGGTTGCCAAAGTCAGACGTCGAACGTCGCGTAGGTTCGCAATCGAACGAGAGATTTGAGGCGCTCCAAGGGCTCAAAGAAACCTCAAGGAGCGTCGCTCCGTGTCGGGACGCGCTCCGGCACGGCGTCGACGCGACGAATCTCGGCGTCGAGCCGGTACCCGCGCGCGTCCGAGACGAGGACGGCGAGCCCGAGCTTCCGGAGCTCGGAGACGGCGACGTGGACGCGATGCATGCCGGAGCTGCGGGCGATCTGCTCCGACGGCCATCCAGCGGTGAGGAGCTCGTCGCTGTCGAGCCCGGTGGCCTCTCCGGCGGAGGCGCGCGCGGCGAGCGCGTCGACGAGCCGCGCGAGCGGCTTTCGCCTCACGAGCGAGACGACGGCGCGCTCGTCGAGCGCGAACCACTTGCCGTCCGCTCCGACGCGCAAGACGTGCTCTGCGGCGACGTCTCCTCCATCGCGGCCCGCACGGCGATCCGAACGTCGGACGAGCGCGCGCCCCGTGTCGGCGTCGCCGCGGTGGTCCCCTCGACCACGGCCCGGAGGACGCTGAGCAAGGCGGGGAGGTTCGGGTTCACGCACTCGGAGCGCGCGATCGCGCTCTCCACGGCGGCGAGATCGAGCATCGCCTGGGTGCGCCTGTCGAGGCGCGCTCGGACAGCCGCCAGGTGCGCGAGGAAATGACAGCGTCGGTACAGGTCGTGGGCCTTGTCCGCGAGCGCCACGGCCCGCGCGAAGAGCGCCTCCGCGTCCTCGAGGCGTCGCTCGAGGTGCGCCACGATCCCCAGGTGACCGAGCACCGCCCTGTAGATCTGCTCTTCGCCGGAGCCCTCGAGCGTCGCGCGCGCGTCCTCGAGCTCGTGCGCGGCGAGCGTGAGCTCTCCGTCGTCGATGTACGCGAGGCCGAGCCAGTTGCGCAGCACCGCCGTCAGGTACGTGTCTCCGCTCTGCCCGGCGATGGCGAGGCCGGCGCGAAAGTGGGCGCGGGCGTGCTCCACCTCCCCCAGATCGCGGAGCAGCATTCCCGTCAGCCCCTCGATGAGCCCCTCGTTCGGCGATCCGCGTCGCTTCGCGCGCTCACGTGCGCCCTCGAGGAGGGAGAGGGCTTCGCGGACCTCCCCGAGGCCGTACGTCAAGATCGCGGCGCAGAGCTGGACGTCCTCGGGCGAGCGCACGTCGCCCGCTTCGCGCTCGCTCAACGCCTGGAGGCCGTCGTCGAGGCGGGACTCCCAGTGACGCGCGCGCGCGAAGACGCAGAGCGCGCGCTCGTCGAGCCACGCGTCGTCGACGACGCGTGCGAGCTTCTGCGCCTCGGAGAGATCCCCGAGCGCGTCGCCTGGCACGCCGGCCATGAGGTGCGCGTCCGCCCGCGTCACCAAGAGCCGCCCGCGTTCGACGGGATCGCCGTACGACTCGGCCGGCTCGAGCGCCGCGTCGAGGGCGCGGCGGACGACGTGGAGCGGGAGACCGAGCCGCGCCAGCCGCTCGATCTCCTCGACGAAGGCCCGCCGCTCGCGCGTCGGTAGCGCGTAGCGGGCTTCGAGGAGGGGCGCGACGTTGGAGCGCTCGGGCGGAGACGCGTCGCCCGAGACGAGCCTCCGCGCGACGCCCGCGGCGGCGCGAGCGGAGACGGCGTCGGTGCGCTCTCGCGTCCACGAGGCCGCGATGAAGCGCCGAACGGGCGGCAGGAGCGCGTAGTGCGTGCCGTCGCGACGTGGTCCGAACGTCAGCAGAGCGTGGTCCGTCAGCTCGAGGAGCGCGTCCTCCACGTCCTCCGTCGGCGCGTCGGCGGCGTCGGCGAGCGCGGCGAGCGTAAGGCCGTAGGGGCACGCCGCGAGGACGTCGAGCGCCGCGCTCGCCGACGCTCCGAGCGCGGCGAGCGCCTCTCCGACGTCGACGCGCCCGAGCGGGTGCGTCTCCATCGCGGCGAGCGCCTCCTCCGGGCTCAGGATGGCGACGCGCTCGGCGAGGTCGACGAGGCGTCCGGGAACCTCACCGAGCGCCGCGGTCAGATCGCGCCGCGTGGTTGGCGCGACGTCGTTCCAGCCGAGCGCGGCGCCGCGCTCGGCCACCAAGACACCGAGGAGCGCTCCGGCGGCCTCGGACGACAACGGAGGGACCAACACGTGCGCGACGCCGCGCACGCGCAGGCGTCGTCGGCTCGTCATGACGACGCGCGTCCCCGCTCGTCGCAGCTCTTCGAGGCGCGCGAGGAGCTCCGCAGCGTCGAGGCGATCGGCTCGCTCGAGCACGACGACGTTCGCCTCGTCGCGAAGAGCCCCCGCGATCAAGGCGCGGACCCCGACGCCGGGCATGCCCCACGCGCAGGTCCACGGACCACGACTCGCTCGCAGCGCGTCGAGCTCCGCGTCGCGCCCGATCAGGGTCGGCACCGGAGGCATCGCTCCAGGGTACACCGAGACGGCTCGTAGGCGGCTCGCCTCGAGGACTCGTGAGGACTTCGGGCGCTTCGACGCGCCGCGCGCCGCTCGGCTGTCCTTCCGACTCGCGCTGTCGAACCGTCAGACCGGGATGACGCCCCGCTTCTTCGCGGGGCGCTCGATCTTCTTGTGGCGGGCGAGCTCGAGGCCCCAGGCGATCGCGCGGCGGGTGTCGCGCGGATCGATGACCTCGTCGACGAGGCCCCAGCCAGCGACCTTGTAGATGTCGATGTTCTTCTGGATCTGATCGACGATCATCTTCTTCGCCTCGGGCGGCGGCTCCTCGGCGCCGAAGAGCTTGCGCGCGGCGATGCCGACCATGCCTTCGGCGCCCATGACGGAGATCTCGCCGGTGGGCCACGAGACGATGAGGTCCGGCTCGTACGCGCGGCCGCACATGACGTAGTAGCCCGCGCCGTAGGCCTTGCGGACGACGCAGGTGATCTTCGGCACGGTCGCGGCGCTCATCACGTGGAGCAGCTTCGCGCCGTGGCGGATGATGCCCGCGTGCTCGACCTTCGAGCCGACCATGAAGCCGGGCACGTCCTGGAGGAAGACCAGCGGCACGTTGAAGGCGTCGCAGATCTGGATGAAGCGCGCCGCCTTGTCGGCCGAGTCGTTCTCGAGGATGCCGCCGAGCCAGCTCGGCTGGTTCGCGACGACGCCGACGCTCTTGCCGCCGATGCGCGCCAGGCACGTGATGACGCTGCGACCGAAGCGCGGCTTGATGTCGAGGATATCGCCGTGGTCGACGATCGCGCGGATCAGCTTGTACATGTCGTACGGCTTGCGGGTCGACTCGGGCAGCAGATCGAGCAGCGACTCCTCGCGGCGATCGATCGGATCGGTGACGGGGAGGTCCGGCGGACTCTCGTCGCAGCTCGACGGGAAGAACGACAGGTACTTCTTCGTCGCCTGGATCGCGGCGGCGTCGCTCTCGTACTCGCCGTCGCCGACGCCGCTCGTCTCGGAGTGCACCTTCGAGCCGCCGAGCTCCTGCTCGCCGATGTCCTGACCGGTGACCGCCTTGACCAGCGGCGGCCCGCCGAGCGCGAGCGAGCCGACGTTCTTCACCATCGGCACGAAGTCGGCGAGGCCCGGGATGTACGCGGTGCCGGCGGCGCCGGGGCCGACCATCGCGGCGACCTGGGGGACGACGCCGCTCATCACGACCTGCTCGCGGAAGAGGTGCCCCGAGCCGGCGAAGAGCGAGATCATGTCGGCGTGGGCGGCGCCCGGATCGATGCGCGCGCCGGCCGAGTCGACGAGCCACACCATCGGCCAGCGGCCGCGGAGGCTCATCTGGCGGAGGCGCGTCACCTTCTCCTCGCCCGTGTAGCCGATGCTGCCGCCCTTCACGGTGAAGTCGTAGGCGGCGCAGCAGACCATTCGCCCGTCGACCTTGCCGAACGCCGTCACGACGGCGTCCGCCGGCGGCTTGTCCGAGCCGTCGGGCCCCGCGGCGAGCCCCATCTGCGTGCCGTGCGCGCCGAGCTCGAAGAAGACGCCGTCGTCGAACAGCGAGGCGACGCGCTCGCGCGCGGTCATCTTCCCGCGGTCGTGCTGCTTCTTGACCTTGTCCGGGCCGCCCATCTCGCGGATCTTCGCGCGGCGGGCCTCGAGGTCGGCGACGAGCTCTCGCATGTTCGGCATGCGCAGATACTTCGCACACGAAACATTCCGTGGCAAGCGTGACCGGCGCGCCGAAGCTGCCAGCGATCGCAAGCCGGCAGAAGTCGAGCGCCCGGCAAGCCGGACGCCTCCTTGGACTACTCGGAGAGCGCTTTCGCCCGCGCGAGCCACCGACGAAGCGATTCACAATCGTCAGGAATCGCCTCGAGGTTCGCTGTCTCCACGACTTCCATCTTCGCCGTCCGATCGGCGATCTCGTGACGCACGCGCAACACCGCCTTCGCATCGGCGTGTAGCTCGGATCGTCGCTCGCCCTTCATCGCGAGCAGCCACGCCTCGATCTCTTCATTCGCCGTACCGCCGACGAGCTGCACGTCGAAGCGCCTCGCCGCCTCGAGCCCTCGCTCGACGTCCGCTTCGCGTTCCGCATCGCGGTCGCGATCGCGGACGAACACCAGCGCGTTGCATCCGAGCTCTTCCGCGCGCAAGGCGAGACCGAGGACGGTCTGCATTTCGGCGGCGTCGTGCTTGCCCGCGCGGAACTTCCGAACGTCACGCCACCTCCAGGCGTCGACGACGACGTGCTCGGTGCGCAGACGCCGAACGAGCGCGTGAAGAATGCCACCGTGCGCCGCAGGCTCCTCGGCGCGCGGGCGATACGCCGGATGCCGCGCCCACTCGCCGAGCTCGTCCGGCCCCTCACCGGAGACGAAGAGCTTCATCACCGTGCCGCCGGATCGAAGAGCGGCCCCTCGAGCCGACCGTCCGCGTAGCTGAGCCAGAGCTCCCCGAGCGCGTACACGCTCGCCCGCTTCTCGAAGTTGGGCGTCTCGGCGATCGGCGTGAGCGTCGTCCCGGCCTCCACCGAGGGGCGCGTCACGACGGTCACCTCCTCCGGCATCAGCTCGTTGACGACGAGGGGACTGTGGGTGGCCATGATGATCTGCGTGTCGTGACTCTCGGCGAGCGTCCGGAGGACGCTCATGACCTGCCGGATGCGCGCGGGATGCAGCCCGTTCTCGGGCTCCTCCAGCAAGACGGTCGCTCCGTGACCGAAGACCTCGGGCAAGGCAGCAAAGGCGAGGTAGTAGAGTAGTCCGGTGCTGATGTGCGGCGCGCGAACGCGGGCACCATCGAGGAGCTCCACCTCGAGCTCGAGCTCGGTCGTCGAGCGCGGCTGCGCGCGCACCGTCTTGACGGTCGGGAAGAGCGAGCGGGTCCCCTCCAGGATGCGTTCGAACGCCTCCTCTCGGTCATTCCGGAGCGCGAAGTAGAGGCCCGGGAGCCCTTCACCATGGGTCGAGAGGAAGGCGTGGTGTCGCGGCATGAAGCCGCTCGGGCTCCGAAGGCCCTCCTCACTCAACGCGAGGTAGTGGACATTGCCCAATTCGTGCGCGATCCCGAACTTCCAATCGTTGACGTTGACCACGTGCCGCAACAGGCGCGACGGAGCCCGGAGATCCCGCTCGCGCGTCTCCGTTTCGTGTCCGCTCGAGACCGTCTCCTCGACACTCGAACGTCCGCTCTTGCCGCCCGGAAACAGGATGTCGTGAAGCTCGATCGAGTACCTGCCGGCGGAGCAGGTCGCCGCGAGGGTCGTCGTGCGGGGCAGCGGCGAATCGTGCGCCAATCCGGGGTCGAACGGCGTCCAGCGATCGTCCTTCTCGCCGAACTCCGAGGCTACGAGCTGAGACACCGTCCTGAGCGCGCGCAGGATGCTGCTCTTCCCGCTGTCGTTCGGCCCGATCAGCGCATGAAGCCGCGAAAACGTCGCGTCGACGTTGCGAAGGCAGCCGTAGTCGGTAGCCGAGAGCGCGGTGATCATGGCGCCATCGAAGCTATCACGCAGAACGAGGCCGGACCGATTCCGTCTCGCGGGGGTCCGTCGCTTGCGACCGCGGGCCTCCTCTGCCAACGTCCGCGGAGATGACCGACCTCTACCTGATGTCGCCGCCCGGGACCGACTGGCAGATCCGGGGCCGCGCCAACTTCCGGAGCCGTGAGGCCACCCCGGTCGACGCGGCGAAGGCGCGACGCGAATGGCTCGGGCTCGCCGAGGCGATCGAGCGGACGGGCGCGACGGTCGTGGTCCAGCCGCCCGCGCCCGGGCTGACGGGCATGCCGTACGCCGCCGAGTGCGGGCACGTCGTGCGCGGCGCAGACGGGCGGGCGCGCTTCCTCCTGCCGCGCATGTTCGCCGAACACCGCAAGGGCGAGGCCGAGCACTGGGCGAAGCTCGCGCGGAAGCTCGGGTGGGAGACCGTCGACCTCGGCGCCGGCACCTGGGAGGCGCAGGGCGACGTCGCCTCCTTCGATGGCGTCACGATGCTCTTCTTCGGCGGCCGCACCGATCGCGCGGGCTTCGAGCGCGCGCGCGAGCACTTCACGGGCGAGATCCTCCCCGTCGAGGTCCGCGAGCCGGCGTTCCACGGCAACATGGCGCTCCTGCCGCTGCCCGCCGGCGATCGCGTCCTCGTCTGCCCCGACGTGCTCGTCGGCGACTCGCTCGCGCGGCTCGAGGCGCGCTTCGGGCGCGACCGCCTCGTTCACGTGACCGAGGCCGAGATCCGGAGCTACGCGACGAACGGCCTGCCCGTCGGCAAGACGCTCCTCGCCCCAAGCCTCGTCCCCGCGCGCGTCCGCGAGCTCGTCCAGAGCTTCGGCGTGGAGGTCGTGCTCCTCGAGATGGACGAGGTGTGCGGCAAGGCCGGCGGCGCCTCCCGCTGCCTCGTCGGCCACGTGCCCGACGCGCCCGACGTTCGCGTCCCCGACGAGCATCGCCTCGCTCCGTTCGCCGCCGCGATCCGCGAGGCCGGATGACGTCGACGCTCGAAGGGCTCGCCAAGGACTTCTTCGCGCGCCACCCCGAGCTGACGCTCGCCGCGCTCGGCGCGCGCGACAACGCCGCGGCCCTCGACACGAGCCCGTTCGGCGTGAAGGTCGACTACCGCGCCGCCGAGCAGCACCCGGATCTGGTCGAGCGCTACCGCTCCGCCAACGCGCTCGCCTTCCCCGGCGAGCTCACGCTGCCGGGCTGGGTGCTCAGCGATCTGTACCTCCTGCCGGGCGCGATCGGCCTGCTCCTCTGCCGCGCGTCGTTGCTCGATGTCCCGACCCGCAAGCGCCTCGGGCTCGCGCCCGACGACGAGGCGATCGCGGCGGCCTACCTCGCCGCGCCGACGGTCGTGCCGCGCGCGTTCGTCGGCGTCTCGCTCCTCAGCCTGGTGCCGAAGATCGTCGCCGGCGCGTGGGTCAAGGCGCTCACGCTCCGGATGCTCGGCGCACGGCGGCTCCGCGGCGTCGCCCAGTGGGCGAACCCGAGCGTGCGCGTCCACACGCGCATGGGGCCGATCCGCGTCGTCTCGGCGGTGCCCGGCACGCACGAGTTCCGCGCGAAGAGCTTCGTCTACGAGAGCGATCTCTCGGACGAGGCGCGCTGGACCGCCGCGATGGCGCGGCGGGCGTCGCCGATGGCGGCGCAGAAGATCCGCGCGACCGACGAGGCCGCGCTCGCTGCGCTGCTCGCCCGCGCGGAGGCCGGCGAGCGGATCTACCTCGTGCCGCCGGGCCTCGACGCGAGCGGCCACCTCCTCGTGCACGTCGACGAGGCACGCGCCCTCGCG
>JAHBWA010000055.1 GCA_019637195.1 Labilithrix sp.
TTCGCGCTCGTGACCGGGTGGCTCCACTGGGGCTTCGGGCTCGTGGCGAGCGCGCTGCTCGCCCGCGAGGTCGGCCGCTCGCTCGCCGCGCGCGGCGTCGCCGTCCACTACGCGCTGCTCGGCACCGGCGCGTACACGTCGATGCTCCTCTGGCACGCCGGACTGACCGCGAGCGCTCCGCTCTTGATGAACACCGAGAAGAACTTCGTCAGCGAGGTGCTCGGGGTCAGCGGCTCGGACGCCAGGGTGCCGCTCTCCGAGACGATCCTCGCGCCCTACAACCTGATCGCCTGCGGCGTGCTGGCGCTCATCGTGCCTCCGCTGATCGTCGCGATGCACCCGAAGACGAACGTGGTCGGGATCGAGGGCCACGACGCGCCGGCGCTCGGCGGCGACGACGACGCGCCGGCCGGCGAGGATCGCGCGGGCTTCACGCCAGCCGACTGGCTCGACAAGACCCGGGCGCTCACGTTCGTCACGGGCGCGCTCGGCCTCTCGTTCCTCGTCCGCCACTTCCGCGAGAGGGGCTTCGACCTCAACCACAACGTCGTCAACTGCGCCTTCCTGATGCTCGGGATGGTCCTGCACCCGAGCCCGGTGGCGTACGCCCGCGCGATCTCACGGAGCGTCCGCGGCGTGTCCGGCGTCGTGCTGCAGTTCCCGTTCTACGGCGGCATCCTCGAGGTGATGAAGCACACCGGCCTCTCGGCCTCGATCGCGCACGTCTTCGTCGAAGCCGCGAACGCCTCGACGCTCCCGGTCTGGACGTTCCTCGCGTCGATCCTGACGAAGAGCTTCGTCCCGTCCGGCGCCGGCGAGTGGGCCGTCGAGGGGCCGCCGATGCTCCAGGCCGCCCAGACCCTGGGGGTCCCCTACGGCAAGGTGACGATGGCCGTCGCCTACGGGAACATGCTCGGCAACATGTACCAGCCGTTCTGGAGCCTCCCGCTCCTCGGCCTGATGGGGCTGCGCGCGCGCGACATCATGGGGTTCTGCCTGGTGTTGTTCGTCGTCTGCCTCCCGGTGCTCGGGCTCGCGCTGCTGCTGTGAGCCGCTCGGGGCGGCCCGCCCGCGAAAACGCGGCGCCGGACGCGGGACGGCAGGCAAGAGCGCGCGGGGCGCCGGGAGCAGTACGGGCTTTGCCTGCGGTGCCGGGCCCTCGGTGGATCCGCCGAGGACGTGCCCCGCGATCCAGGCGCCGCTGTATGCGCGGACCGACGAGCCTGGATTGGAGGGTTTCCCTCGCCCTCGAGCGGGCACACGTCGTGCTCCACGCGATCTCCGAGTGAGGTGCGGGCATGCGCGTAGGGAACCTGGTCCTTCTCGGTAGCGCGGTCTTCGCCGTCGTCGCCTGCACGCAGACGACGCAGTCCTACGTCCCCGAGGACGAGGAGAGCGCCCCCGAGGGGAGCGCGAACGACAGCACGAAGTCGAGCAGTCCCACGAACGGCCAGGCCGACGACACGTGCCTCGGCAAGGCCTCCCTCGCGTTCGACGACGTGGCCTGCAACACGTGCATGAGCGACGACGCGACCTGCTGCCAGGCGACGATCGCCTGCTTCAAGGACGACGCCGAGTGCGCGGCGCTCCATACGTGCATCCAGGGCTGCAAGCCCGGCAGCGGGACCGGCGGGGGTGACGGCGGCGGCGGCAACGGAAACGGAAACGGCGGCGGCAACGGAAACGGCGGCGGCAACGGCAACGGAAACGGCGGCGGCAACGGAAACGGAAACGGCGGCGGCAACGGAAACGGCGGCGGCAACGGGAACGGAACCGGCGACGGCGGCGGCGGGGGTGACGGCGGCGGAGCTGGCGGCGGCGCGGCCTGCAAGGATGCCTGCAAGGCGAAGCACCCCACCGCCGCGACGAAGTGGGAGACCTACAACGCGTGCGCGGCCGTGACCTGCAAGGCCGCCTGCCTCTGACGCCGAGGGCGACGCG
Source organism: Labilithrix sp. (assembly GCA_019637195.1). GTDB lineage: Bacteria > Myxococcota_A > Polyangia > Polyangiales > Polyangiaceae > Labilithrix. Next base: position 1,942 of record JAHBWA010000055.1, read on the forward strand.
CGTGCGGCCGAGCGTCCGGCCGGGGCGTCTCTGCGCGCCCCAGGTGAGGCGCGCCGCACCGTCGCGCTATCCGGCCGATCCTCGCAAATCACCGAGATCGCTGCGCGGCACGGCGGCTGCTCTCGAGCGCGGGTGCGCCGGACGGCCCACACGCCCGGTGCGGAGAAATCTCAACCAACCCATGAGAGACCGAACCATGAAGCTCGAACGAATCGCCCTCGTCACCGCCCTCGCGCTGAGCGCGGCCGCCTGCGCTGCCGACCGGAACAAGGAGATCAAGAACGCAGAGGCGACCCTCACGAGCGAGCAGCAGGAAGCCCGAGAGAACCAGGAGCGCCTCAATCAGCGCCAGGCCGAGGAGCAAGCCGCGGCGCAGCAGAAGCCGATGTCCACGGAGGAGCGCGCCGAGCTCCAGACCAAGCAGATCGAGGAGCGCGCGGAGACGACGGCCGAAGGGGAGAAGGGCATCGCCGACGCCGACAAAGACGTGACCGGCGCGCACGCCGACATGACCAACGAGCGCAGCAAGGTCGAGACCGACGCGAAGGAGCGCCTCACGAAGGCCAACGCCAAGGCCGTCGAGGCGAAGAACAAGAGCGCGAAGGTCCCGGCGAACAAGCGCGCGAAGTTCAACGCGGAGATGAACACCTTCAACACCAAGAAGGCCGAGGTCCAGAACCGGATCTCGAACCTCTCGCGCTCGTCGAACGAGGAGTGGAAGGACGCGAAGGCCAAGCTCGACAAGAGCCTCGACGATCTCGAGGCCGCCGTCGACCGCCTCGACGACGACATGTGACGACGCCACGCGCGACCACGACGAGGCCGCGATCGACCGCCTCGACGACGACCATGCGCCGCGGCGCGCGACCGCCACGGAGATCGCCGTCACTCGCGGGCGCGGCCCTCCCACTCCCAGCGCAGCCCGAGGAGGATCTGCCGGTACGGTCCGGCGAAGATCCCCTCGGGCCTCCGCGCGATGACGTACGTGCTGTCGAGGAGGTTCTTCACCGAGAGGCGCAGCGAGAGGCCGCTCGGCCGGTGCCGGTAGTGGAACATGGCGTCGACGACGTGACGTGAATCGAGGACGCCGACGAGACCGTAGACGTCCTCGCTGCGCGTGTTCGCGCCGTCGGCGAACTGCGGACCGACGAACGCGTAGGCGACCTGCCCGCCGAGCCCGCTCCGGTGCTCGACGTCGAGGTTCGTATTGAACGAGTGCTCCGGCGCGTACGGCAGGAGGTTCCCGGCGAACTGCCCGTAGCGGAACGTCGCGCGGGCGTAGGTGTAGCGCGCGCCGAGCTCCACGATCGTCCCGAGGTGGAGCAGCTTGTCGAGCGCCACCTGGAGCCCGCTCTCGGCGCCGGCGATGTTCGTGGCGCCGACGTCGGCGAGCGCGCCCTCCCCCGTCGCCGACGGGTTGACCGCCACCTGGTTCGAGTAGTTCGAGAGGAACGCCGTGGCCTCGCCGCGGAGCCAGCGCGTCGCCTCGCCGCGCCCGCCGAGCTCGTAGCTGATCCCGCGATCGCCCCTCAGCGCCTGCGGTCGGCCGCGCGCGCTCACCGACGACGTGATCCGAGGCGGCGCGAAGCCGAAGTGCGTTCCGCCGAAGACGTGCGCGCGCTTGGTCCCGTAGACCATGCCCACGCCCGGGATGACGCCGGTGCTCGGCTTGGAGCCGGCGTCGAAGGTGTCGACGCCGGCCTCGCGGAGCGTGAAGGTCTCCGCGGTGACGTGCTCGACGCGGATCCCCGGCGTCACGAGCAGGTCGTCGCGGAACGCGATCCGGTCCTGCACGTAGGCGGCGGCGGCCCAGCTCTGCCGGCGCTGCTCGAACTCGAGCGACCCCGCGTAGGTCTCGGGATAGCCGCCCCGCCGCTGCTGGTAGCGCGCTTCTTCGCGGAGCACGCGTCCGCCGACGTCGATCGTGTGCTCGACGAACGCCGTCTTCATCCGGTGCTCGAGGCGCGGCTCGAAGCCGATGACGCCGTAGTCGCGATCGAGCACCGTGTTGCCTTCGCCGAAGTAGACGGCGCCGCCCGGCGTGCTCGTGTCCCCTTCGACGCGCGGGTACTGCTCGGTGGGCGACGGCGCGCGGACCCAGTCGGGGCGCCGCCAGACGCGATCGGTGATGTAGCCGTAGAGGAGCGACTTGAGCTTGGTGTCGCTCGAGAAGCGCTGCTCGTGGATGAGCGCGGCGTCGTAGCGGTTCAAGACGAGCTGCGCCGAGGGCGACAGCGTCCCGCGCCGCGGATCGCGCCGGTACATGTCCCGCGTCAGCCCGATGTCGTCGGAGGCGGCGTCGTCGCGCTGAAACCCGAGCCGCACGACGGCCTCGCCGTCCGTGCCGGTGGGGAAGACGATCTTCGCCAGGCCGTTGGTCGACTCGAACGGCTGCTCGCGAAAGCCGTCGCCGCGACGGTGGACGATCTGCGTGACCCAGCGCGCGCTCCCGACGGTGTCGCCGTAGCGCCCGAGCGCGCGGGCGTAGCCGTAGCTGCCGCCGTCGAGATCGAGCACGAGCGTCTGCCGCTCCGGCGGCGCGATCGTGACGAAGTTGATGGTCCCGGCGAGCGTCTGCGGCCCGAAGAGGATGTTGCCGCTCCCCTTCACGACCTCGATCGCGCGGTAGCGCTCGATCATCGGCGCGTGGTTCAGATCGGGCTCGGTGTACGGGTTGAGCGCCATCGGGATCCCGTCCTCGAGCATGAGCACGCGCCGGCTGCGTCCCGCCTCGAGCCCGCGGATGCTCACGTCGATGCGCGATCCGCCGCTCGTCTCCTGGCGCACTTGAACGCCCGGCACCCGGCGGAGCACCTCGGCCGTGTCGACCGGCTGCGCCCGCTCGAGCGCCTTCGCGCCGATGACCGTGCCCGATCCCGGGACCTTCTGGAGCGCGTCGGCGCGGCTGCCGACGACGCGCACCTCGAGCTCGCGCTCCTCCGGCTTGGCGGTGGGCGCGGCTCCGCCCGCCGGCGCGGTCGTCGACGTCCCGCCCGGGGCCTCGCCGGAGGCGCCTCCCGCGGCGGCGACGTCCGGAGTGGCGGCAGGATCGGTGGGCGGCTCGCGCCGAGGGTCCTCCGCGCGGAGAGGAGACGTCACGAGCGCGGCGGCCGTGAGGAGCGGGCCGAGCGCGCGCTTCATTCAGTCGCGCTTGCAGAATCCCTGTTTGTTGCACTTACCCGAGAGCGGCGCGGCGCACGTCGTCGTCACGTCGTCAGACGTGCAGCGCACCGTGCAGAAGCTCTGCGAGTTGCCCTTGAAGCAGACCCCGCTCGCGCACTCGTCGTCCGCGGCGCACCCGCCCTCCCCCAGCTCCTTCTTGCCGCCGGCGTCCGCCTCGTCGTCGTCGCCTTCCGCGCCCGACGAGCGCGACGCGTTGGTGCCCGGACCGGGCTCGCCCACGTCACCGCCGCATCCCACGACCACGAGGGCCCCCGCGACCAGGAGCACGCACGAGCTCACCCGCTTCGAAAGGTGCATCGCGCCCGATCTTCGCACGAACCGTTCCGCCGGCGGGAGCCGCGCCCGACGGCGGGAAGTCCACGACTCTGCGTCCGAAATTGTTACACGCGTGTAACCCGCGGGTTTCATGGGTGGATCGGGCGATCACCGCGTGCGGGTGAGCATCAGCAGCCCGTCCGCCAGCCCTCGTCGCATCGCCTCGTGCGTCGCGGCGTGTCCCGGGCGCGTCGCGCGCACCGTCCCCGACGGCGGGCCGCCGTGCGCGTAGAGATCACCGACCAGATCGAGGAGCTTGTGCCGCGCCGGCTCGTCGGCGCGAAACGGATCGCCCGCGCTGAGGATCGCGTCGCGCGCGATCACCACCACGCTCTCGCGCGCGACGTGGTTGGCGAGGCCGCGCGCCATGAGCTCCTCGACCTCGCGCTCGAAGCCGAAGGTTCGCGCCGGCGCGATGCGCGCGCGGAAGTCGGCGGCGTCGCCGCTCCAGCGCGCGTGGCGCTCGAGGCGAGGATCGTCGAAGTCGACCTCGACCTCGACGCGGACCTCACCCGGGCGCTCCGGCGGCCGGACCTCGTAGCGCGAGTCGCCGACGTCGATGGTGCCGGCGCGAAGGACCGTGAGCGGCGGCGGCGACGGATCGAGCCCGAGCGGCGCGAGCGCGTCGATGAACGCCGCCGCGCCGCCGTCGAGGAGCGGCGGCTCGGGACCGTCGACGTCGATCACCACCCCGTCGCGGATCGACATCGATCCGAGCGCAGCGAAGAGGTGCTCGACCGTGCCGATCGCGATCCGACCGTCGCGCGTGGTCGCGCTCGTCGAGCGCGACGCGCCGTCCAAGACGAGCTCGGCGAGGCGCGCCTCGGCCCCGCCCCATCGCAGCCGCACCGCGCCCGGCGCGCGGGTGAAGCGCACGCGCGCCGGCGCGCCGCGATGCAACCCGCGCCCGGAGAGCGTCGTCACTTCGCCTCGTCCTCGTCCTTCGCCTCGTCCTCGTCCTCGTCCTCGTCCTCGCGCGCCTTCGCGCGGGCAGTCCGGCGCTCCGCGTCGCGGGCCGGCGGCGCCGGCGCGCCCCCCCTCCCGAGGATGGCCGTTCCGAGCCAGCCGAGGACCGCGCCCGCTGCCGCCCAGGCTCCGTGGACCCACGGCGCCGGTGCCGGAGCACGCGTCGCCACGCCGCGCGCCGTGCTGACCGTCGCCTCGATGACCGGCTCCCACCGCGCCGCCTGATCGGTCGGGTACGACGCCGTCACGATCGACGTCCCCTGGTCGTCGGGGAACATGAGCTGGAGCTTTCGCGTCTTCACCGGTTGCGCCGGCAAGCCGATCGCGCCGAGGTCGACCGCGTGATCGCAGTCGCCCTCGATCACCCCGACCCGCGCGCCGTCGGCGCGCACCCGCAGCTCGTGCCGGCGGTGGCGCCACGAGCAGAGGCCCTCGAACGCCTTCGGCATCTCCTCCACCAGCTTGGCGAGATCCCTCGCCTCGACGCTCATCTCCTTGGTCGAGTGGTTGAGGATGATGCGCGTCGAGAGCGCCTTCCGATCGGCCAGCGAGCCGTCGAAGTTCCGCTTGTCTGCAGCCTCGTGGATCCAGACCCGGGCGTCCTCGGCCTCGCCGACGTTCGCGTCCTTCACGGGGACGAACCCCTGCGGGGGCTCGTAGACGAACGCAGCGTTCGCGGCGTGACTGCGAGGACCGACGACGCGCGGACCGAGGATCGCGGCCATGACGGCGATGAGCACACACACAACCAGACGACGCACGCACGCGACCGTAGGTGACCGGAATCACCTGTCAAGGACGTGCGCGAGCGGCCACCGGCGGCCCCTTCCCCGCGCCGGTAGCGCCGCCGACGCCGCTTTGCGGCCTCGTAGGCTCAATTGAAGCGGGGTTGATCCAGCGAACGCGACGCGCTCGAGCGCGCGCCTACATTTCCGCTGAGCTAGCAGCAAGTCTGCCCTGGATCCTGGTTACATCGCAGTTACAGCGAGTTTACGCGGGCCGGCGAGGGGAGATCATCACGATTCCGTGGAAGGCTCCAGTGTACGACCTCGGCGTCCTCATCGGGCATATGCCGTGCACTAACGGTGAAGCACGCATGGTCGGACGGCTTCACCCACTGATGATCGCCGGAGTCTTCGCGAGCGCGCTGGCGTGCTCGAAGAAGACGCCGGAGCCGACGGCCGGAGCGAAGGCCGCGCTGCCCCCCGCGGCGGTCGCGGCGGCGGCGGCCATCGGCGGCGACGGCCGGCTCGATCCGAACGATCCGAAGCACGGCACGCGCAGGCTGATCGGCCTCGACACGCCCGTCTACGTCGACGGCAAGCAGATCGCGGTGCTCCGCGCCGGCGAGATCCCCGCGCTCACGCCGATCGAGCTCGAAGGCGGAGGCCGCCGCTACAAGATCTACGACTACGTGAAGGGCATCGGCGTCGCGCCCGAGTCGATCAAGTCGATTCACCTCCACGGCAACAGCGATCGCATCGCGAGCCTCGAGGGCAGCGAGCTCCGCAAGGAGAAGGACCGCTTCCAGTTCTCGTTCATCTCGGGCGACACCGGGACCCCGCTCCAGAAGTGGGACACGGACAACCTCAAGAACGAGTTCGTCATTCACGAGATCCGTCGCGTGACGATCTACGTGAACAAGCCGTCGCCCGCGATTCACCCGCAGCGGCAGTGCCACGTCGGCGCGGACGGCAAGTGCAGCGACGAGATCCCCTACGCGGACGGCATGACCGCGAAGGGCACGCGCGTGTACGTCGACGGCAAGATGGTCGGCTTCGTCAAGCGCCGGAACGTCGGCGACGACATGCTCGCCAGCGCGCGCGCCGCGGACCCGAGTGAGACGAAGTACTCGCTCGCCAAGCTCGTCGCCAGCATGGGCGTGGACGCCGCGGCCGCCGGCACCGTGGAGATCATGGCCGGCGACGACGTCATCGCGCGGGCGACCGGCGACGAGCTCGCCGCGCTCGCCCCGCGCACGACCTTCACTCTGCCGAGGCACAATCACGGCAAGCTCAAGCTCCTCGTCCCCGCGGAGCTCCAGGCGAAGGGCCCTGGCGTCACGGACCGCGAAGCGCTCGTGAGCGCGGTGCTCTTCTACGAGGCGACCGCGCCCGTGACGAAGCGCGATCTCGTGACGATCTCGGAAGACACAGACCTCAGCGTGCAGCTCGCCGCCATCGACGACGCGCGCGGAAGACTCGGCCGTGGGGAGCAGCAGTAGGCGAGCTCGGCACTCGCCTGGACCCGATCGTGTTGGAGGATTCGACATGAAAACGTCTGCGATGTCTGCGGTCACCGTTGCGATGCTCGCCATGTTCGCCGCGGCGGGATGCGGCGGCGAAGGGAGCCAGGACCGTCTGGCCGGCGACGACGGCGAGCGCTTTCCTCAGCGCGGCGCCACGGACGACTCCGTCGCGAACGATCCCGACACGAAGGCCGGATCGAACAACGGCGCCAACGGCGCCGATCCCGGCAGCCCGTCGGCGCCGGGGACCGACGGCACCGGCACCGGCGCTGGCGACGGCACCGGCGGTGGGAACGGCGACGGGACCGGCAACGGCAACGGTGGCGGCAACGGCAACGGCGGTGGGGCGGGCACCGGTGGCGGCAACGGCAACGGCGGTGGGGCGGGCACCGGTGGCGGCAACGGCAACGGCGGTGGGGCGGGCACCGGCGGCGGCGCGGGCACGACGGTGGTGCTCAACACCTACTCGAAGGTGTGGGTGACGGGAGACGACAAGGGGCCGAACCGGATCGGGAAGAACACCGGCGCCGGCACGATGGACGCAGCGTTCGCGTGGGACTCGGTCGGCTTCGCGACCGACAAGACGAAGGTGACCCTCGCCACCGCGTACACCCGCTCCGACAACCAGCCGAACGGCAACGACAGCTACATGCAGGGCGGCTTCGCCCTCGCCTCGTTGACCGACAAGGGCGTCGTCCCGGGCCCCGAGGTCGCGCTGCCGCGCCTCACCGGTGAGCGGACCTTCATGCGGCCGACGCTCGGCTTCACGAAGAACCACCTCATCGTCATCGCCGCGAGCGAGGACAACGGGATCAACAACAACCCGCAGCCGGTCATGTACGTCGCCGACAAGACGACCGGCCAGCTCGTCCAGATCCCGAACACGACCCGCGGCGCCGGCAACATCAACAAGCCGACGAACATCATCCAGCAAGCGCTGCGGAACGGCGTTCAGGTCCAGAACCCGAACAACCAGCGCGGCCCCCACACGATCCAGCAGGTCAACGACAACACGTTCGTCGTCGGCATGCAGTACAACAACCAGGCGCAAGAGGCCTTCAGCATCACCATCGCCGACGACGCGACCGTGCGCGTGAACTGGCTCCGGCGCTACTCGAACACGTCGCAACACTGCCGCCCGCAGGTCGCGATCGCGCCGGGCGCGACGACCGGCTTCATCGCCGCGGTCGAGGCGAACAACCAGCCTGCGGAGATCGGCTTCCGCCTGACCGAGTTCAACGTCGCGACGGGCGCGCCGCTGCAGAGCAAGATCGTCATTCGCTCGCAGCCGAACCAGAACAAGTACGTCTCCGAGCCCGTCCTCGGGCTCCTCGGCGACAAGATCTCGATCACCTACGGCCTCGCAGCCCAGGTCCGCCAGAACGCCAACAACGGCAACGGGCACGCCGGCGGCAAGAAGGTCGAAGCCGCCGTCATCGTCAACAAGGCCGACTTCTCGATCGTCGGCGCGCCCGTCCTCGGCGTCGGCCAGTACGGCCGCCACGGCAGCTCGTTCGTGACCGGCTACGGCCCGAACGCCGAGCCCGCGCTCGCGGTGATCAGCGGCTCGTCGACCGGCACCGGCGGCGGGTTCATCCAGATGTACCCGCTCAAGGCGGACGGCTCCCTCGGCGTGAAGGACGCGGCGAAGGTCTATCAGGTCTCTCCCTTCTCGGACGTCGCCAACGTCCAGGCGCGCGGCAAGCGCAACCCGAACAACCAGGCGCGCGGCTTCATCAACGGCCTCGGCAACGTCCCGAACCCGGGCTTCACGACGGATCCGGCGAAGGTCGCGACCAACTTCATGCCCGAGGTGAAGTCGTTCTCCTTCTCGACCGTCACGGGCTACTCGGACGCGGACGGGATGGCCCGCGGCCTGAAGAACTCGATCTGGCTCTCGCTCGTGCCGGCCTCCTGGCAGGAGGGCATCACGACCGTCCCCGGCAAGCCGACCGACAAGCCCGGCGAGAACGAGGACGGCACCGGCCCCGCGCCTCGCACCACGGGCCCGGGCACCAACCCGAGCGGCGAGAGCGGCTCGTCGGGCAACACGGACGTCGTCCCCGACGGCGAGGACGACGCGACGCGGCCCACGCGCGCGGGCGCCGGAGAGATGAACAGCGCGGGCTGCTCGGCGGCGCCGGGCGGCTCGAGCTCGAGCGCAGGGCTCGTCGGCCTCGCGCTGGTCGGTGTGGTCGTCGCGCTCCGGCGCAAGCGTGGGGAGGCCTGAGATGAACGCTCGCACCCTGCTCGGTCTCACGCTCGCGGCCGCCACCGTGGTGGCCGCGTGCGGAGGCGAGGGCGACACGCTCGGCTATGGCAGCAGCAAGAGGTCCGGCAAGAGCACCTCGAGCAACGGCGACGGCGACACGAGCTCGCCCGGGGACCAGACGACCCCGGACGACTCGACTCCTTCGGGGCCGGTCCCGACGAACAGCCCCGCCGGCAAGGAGTTCTACAAGACGAACGTGCACCCGTTCATGGCGCAGAAGTGCGCCGCCTGCCACGGGACCGCCGGGCCCGGGCCGGCCTGGCTGACCGCCGCGGACGCCGAGAAGTCGTACGCGCAGCTCTTCCAGGTCGGCTACGTCACGGAGCAGTCACGGATCGTGGTGAAGCCGGCGCACGGCGGCTCGACGACGAACGTGCTCTCGACCGCGGAGATCCAGAAATACAACGAGTGGGTCGCGATGGAGCTCGCCGACGGCGGCCAGGAGGCGCCGCCGAACGTCCTCGAGAAGCTCGGCGACTGCTTCGACCGCCAGAAGTTCGACGCGATGAACCTCGGCCAGTGGCGGAGCACGCGGCGGACGAACAACAACAACACGAACAACGTCACCCCGTGGAACGAGAACGCGAACACCTGCACCGGCTGCGACAACGCCCCGTGCACCACGTGCCACTCGGCCGACGCGGCCACCAACTACAAGAACGCGGTCGGTAACCCCGTCCTCCCCGCGGACAACACGTTCGAGGAGTCGAAGCTCACGACCCCCGCGTACATCACCAAGTACTTCGGCGTGAGCCCCGAGGGCAAGCCGATCGCGTCGGACTCGCTCCGCAAGAAGTCCGAAGCCACCATGAAGGACAAGGCGTACACGCACCCGATGTTCGTCCTGACTCCGAACCAGTCCGCGGCGCTCGACGCGTTCGTCAACGACGTCATCGACAAGTACAACGCGGGCACCTGCGGCAAGTGAAGCGCGCGGGACGACGGGACGGCGCTCTGCTCGCCAAGAGCTCGAGCGCAGCGCCTGCTCGCCAGGCGCCGCGCTCCATGTTTGGCTCGAGACCGTCCCCGGAGGCCCCTCGATGATCTTCTGGCGCCGCGCCCTTTGCACCACCGCCGTCCTCGCCGCCGCCGCGAGCGCGTGGGCGTGCGGTGAGGACGGAGGGGGAGCCCAGGCGGCCGAGTGTCCGCGGAGCAACCCCGAGTGCAAGGAGATCGCCACCGTCGAGGCGGGCGCCCAGGCCGTCGTCAAGCGCCGCTGCGTCAACTGCCACGGCGACGACCTGAGCGGGAGCGTCACGAAGCTCCCCGGCATCGCCGACACCATCCAGGGCGATCCCGTCGAGCTCTATCCGCCCAACCTGACGGACGACGAGACGGGCATCGGCACGTGGAGCGACGACACGCTGGCCGTGGCGATCCGCTCGGGGATCGACGAAGAGAGCCAGGCGCTCTGCCCACAGATGACCCACTACTCACAGATGAGCGACTTCGAGGTCTACTCGATCGTCAAGTACCTCCGGGACATCCCGAAGGTGAAGAAGGTCGTGCCGCGGAGCGTCTGCCCGCCGACGAAGACGAAGGAGCAGCAAGGCTCGAACCGGTGACGGGCGCCGCGACGGGCGGGCGGCCGCCGACGCGGAGAGGAGCTAGCATTCGGTGATGAGCGGCGGCCGACGGCCCAGCGAAGACCCCAGGACCGGCGGGTCCCGCGTCGACCCGCGTGCGCGTGTCTTGTACCTCGCCGCCGTCGCCGTCGGCGCGTTCCTCGTGAAGGACGCGCGGCTCGCCGGCGCCTTGCTCGGCGCGCACGTCGTCGCCTGGCTCGCGCTCCGCCTCGGCGCGCGTGCCCTGGCGAGGCAGGTGGTCAAGCTGTGGGGCTTCGCGGCGTTCGTGACGGCGTCGTATGCGCTGACGGCCGAGGACCCGAGCGTCGATCGCTGGCTCGACCTCGATCTCGGGCTCGCGCGCCTCCCCGTGAACGTCGGCGGAGCCGCGACCGGCGGGCTGATGGTGCTCCGCGTCCTCGTCGTCGTGCTCGCGTCACGCATCGCGCGCGCGGGGGACGAGCGCGCGATCGCGCTGGGGCTTCGAAAGCTCGGGACGCCGGACGTCGTCGCGACCTCGATCGACGCGGTCCTCGCGCTCCTGGGCGGCGGCGGTGGTGGTGGTGGTGGCGGACGCGGCGGTGGCGGCGGACGCGGACGCGGCGGAGGAGGCGGACGCGGGCGCCACGACGCGGATGGCCCGCACGAGGGTTTCCTCGCGAGCCTCCGTCGCATCGCGCGCGGAGACGTCGGGCCCATCGTCCAGCGCATCGAGCGCCACATCGGCCGCGCGGAGAGCTACCTCGAGCACGCCGAGCACCGGCCGAGCGGCGGCCGTGACGGCGCCGAGCGGCGCGCGACCTCGCGTGACGTCGCGGTCATCGTCGGCCTCTCGCTCACGATGCTCGGCATCAAGGCGCTGAAGCTCCTGCCGAACATCCCGTTCGCGCCCGGGCACAAGCTCGTGCTGCTCACGCCGCTCTACGTCGTCGCCTCGCTGAAGACCCGGACGCGCCTCGGCGCGACCCTCACCGGGATCGTCATGGGCAGCGTCGCGTTCCTCCTCGGCGACGGACGCTACGGCGTCTTCGAGATCCTGAAGCACGTGGTCCCGGGGCTGCTCTGCGACCTCATCGTGCCGTTCGTCGCCGCGGGCGGCCGCAGGCCCGGCGCGATCGCCTGGTCGATCGTCGGCGGCGTCATGGGTCTCGGCCGCTTCGCGACGATCTTCACGGTGACGCTCACCGTGCAGGCGCCCGCCGTCGCGTGGGCCTTCCTCGTCCCGGGCCTCGTGATCCACACGACGTTCGGGGTACTCTCTGGCCTCGTCAGCTCCCCTTTGATCCGCGCCGTCGCCGCGACGAGCGCTCCTCGTGACGAACCGACAGGCGGCGCCGTCGTGGCTCCGCCGAAGACCGATCTGGAGACGGAGACCCCATGAGCAAGCTCGTGACCGGCGACGGCCGGACGCACATCGAGTCGCCTTTGATGCGCGAGTCGCTCGTCGACCGCCGCGTGGTCGCGACGACCGACTCCGACGGCGAGTTCGCGATCCTACCGGACGTCGTGCTCGTCGGCCTCGGGGGTCAGTCGATCTTCGATCGCGGCAAGACCGCCGTCATGCCGCTGGTCGAGGAGCTCAAGACGCTGCGCGAGGCTCGCAGGAGCGCGACCGAGCGCGCCCCGGCGGGGACGAAGGCCAAGGACCCGCCGCCGATGGTGCTCGGCGTGGGCGGCGGCACGCGCGTCCGCCACACGGTCAGCGTCGCGCTCGACCTCGGGATCCCGACCGGAGGCGTCGCGCAGCTCGTCGGCGCCATGGAGGAGGCGAACGCCGTCTTCCTCAACGCGCTGCTCGCCAAGCACGGCTCGATCGTCATGCAGCGGGAGCACTTCTGGGAGCTCCCCCTCTACCTGGAGAGCGGCATGCTCCCGATCGTGATCTCGATCCCGCCGTACCACTTCTGGGAGCCGCCGCCGGAGGACGGCCCGCTGCCGACGCACGGCTCCGACTTCGGCCTCTTCATCCACGCCGAGGTGCTCGGGATGAAGAAGCTCGTCTTCGTCAAGGACGAGGACGGCCTCTACGACAAGGATCCGAAGAAGCACGCGGACGCGAAGCTCATCCCGCGGACGACGCTCGACGCCCTGACGAAGGACATGCCCGACGACCTCATCATCGATCGCCAGCTCTTCGTCTGCTGGCAGCGCGCGCGCCACGTGCAGCAGGTCCAGATCGTCAACGGCCTCGTCCCGGGACAGCTCACCAAGGCGCTCGCCGGCGAGCCCGTCGGCACGGTCATCACGCGGAACTGAAGCGAGCAGACGAGAGGAGACACCCACATGCACAGCGCAAAACGCCACGAGCGCCGCAGGATCTCGAGCAAGCTCGCCGACGCCACGCTCACGACGGGCGGGTCGCCCGAGGGACTCGACTACGCGCCGGTCGCGATGATGCCGGACGTCCGTGTGCTCAAGATCGGCGGGCAATCGGTGATGGATCGCGGTCGCGAGGCGCTCTATCCGATCCTCGACGAGGTCATCGCAGCGAAGGACGCGCACAAGCTGCTCCTCTGCTGCGGCGGCGGCACGCGCGCGCGCCACATCTATGCAGTCGCCAGCGATCTCGAGCTCCCCACCGGCGTCCTCGCGGCGCTCGGCGGGTACGTGCCGCGCCAGAACGCGCGGATGTTGCAGATGCTCCTCGCGAAGCACGGCGGCCTCTTCATCCTCCACGACGACTTCGAGAAGCTGCCGCTCTACTTCCGCCTCGGGTGCATCCCGATCATGACCGGCATGCCGCCGTTCGGCTACTGGGAGAAGCCGACGAAGGGCGGGCGCATCCCGGAGCACCGAACGGACGCCGGCGTCTTCCTCACGGCCGAGGTCCTCGGCTGCAAGCGCGCGATCTTCGTGAAGGACGAGGACGGCCTCTTCACGGACGATCCGAAGAAGAACGCCGACGCAGAGCACATCCCGCGGATCACCGCGAAGGAGCTCCTCGCGCGGGACCTGCCCGACATGGTCGTCGAGCGCGTGGTCCTCGAGTACATGCAGCGCTCACGGTTCTGCACGGAGATCCAGATCGTCAACGGGCTCGTGAAGGGACAGCTCACGCGCGCGCTCGAGGGAGAGGATGTCGGGACCGTCATCAGCCGCGACTGACCGCGGGCTTCGTCGCGCCATCCTCGGCGCGGCGCTCGTCCTCCTGGCGCTCGGGTGCGACAAGCGCGCGGGCTCGGGCGGCGGCGACGCCCGCGGAGAGGGCGCGCGCAAGGGAGAGCCGCTGCGCGTCGCGGCGGCCGCCGATCTCGCGCTCGCGTTCAAGGAGGTCGGCGCGGCGTTCGAGAGAGAGCGCGGCAAGCACGTCGAGTTCTCGTTCGGCTCGACCGGCCTCTTGGCGAAGCAGATCTCCGAGGGCGCGCCGTTCGACGTCTTCGCCGCCGCGAACGTGTCGTTCGTCGACGACGTCGTGCGCGACGGCGCCTGCCTCGGCGAGACGAAATCGCTCTACGCCCGCGGGCGGATCGTCATGTGGTCGAAGGATCCGTGGCTCCTGCCGAAGGGCATCGAAGACCTCGGGGATCCCAAGTACGCGAAGATCGCGATCGCCAACCCGGAGCACGCCCCGTACGGGCGCGCCGCGCGCGAGGCGCTGACCAAGTCGGGCACCTGGGCGACCGTCCAGCCGCGCGCGGTCTACGGCGAGAACGTGCAGCAGACGCTGATGTTCGCACGCTCGGGCAACGCCGACGTCGCGATCGTCGCGCTCTCGCTCGCGATCACCTCTCCCGGGAACTACACGCCGATCGACGCGACGCTGCACGCCCCCCTCGATCAAGCGCTCGTCGTATGCAACGGCGGCAGCAAGGGCGCGAAGACGAACGAGGCGAACGCGTTCGTCGAGTTCGTCGGCTCGGAGTCGGGCCGCTCGATCATGAGGCGCTTCGGGTTCTTGCTGCCAGGCGAGACGCTGCCCGCTACCACGCGCGTGCCGTAGGTCACGGCCCGCTCAGCGTGCTAGAGGGCGCGCTCGCCCGGCGGCTCGGCCGCCCCCGCCGCCGGCGGGGCGACGAGGACAGGCGCCTCGACCCGCCGCTCGCTCGAGGCGGCAGGCGGCGCGGCGCGCGACGCCTCGGGATCCGCGAGGAGCACGCCCTGTCGCCACCAGTGGAGACCTCCGTAGAGGTGGTCCTCTCCGGTCACCGCCACGCGCTCCGTCGTGAGCCAGAGGACCGGCCGCCCGTCGAGGACGGGCCTGGTGCAGAGCTGATCCTCGAAGGCCGGACACCACGACCCGCTGTTGGCGTAGAGCCCTTTGTCGGAGAAACGCGCGAAGGGGCGATGGGTGTGCCCCATGCAGATCGCACGCACCCCGTGGATGTCGAACAAGCGGAGCACCGTGGGCGGCGCCGAGTCGTAGGTGCGGATGTCGGGCTTCGGCGTGACGAGCTCGTAGACGACGAAGAGCGCGACGATGACGCACGCGGCGATCGCGCAGGCGACGAGCCCGGCCGAGATCGCCGCGAGCACGACGACGGCGACCGAGAAGGCCGCGAGCGCGACGCGATCGACCCAGAGCTCGCGCACGACCGGGACCATCGTCTCCTCGGCGAGCGGCGTACGCAGCTCGTGGGTCGCGTCGATCGCCTCGTCGCTGATGTCGACGCCCAGCTCACTCCGGAGCGCGGCGCGGCCCTCCGCGATGCGCTCGTCCTTGTGCCGGTGCCTCCAGATCTCGAACACCGTGCTGAGCGAGCCGAAGAGCCACGTGCGGGCGATGTGGCGGCGGCTGAACGCGTAGAAGCGCGCGAAGTGGCCGAGGTACCCGAAGAGGCCCATGTAGAAGGTCTCCTCGTAGTACGGATTGAAATAGCCCATCCGCGAGCCCGTGCGGCGAAAGGCGAGCTTGCCGAGGACCGGGTGGATCCGATCCCCCTCCTTCGTCAGCGGGACCGCCGCGTGGCGCACGCTGTTGTGGATGTCGTACTGACTGCCGTGCTCGAAGTAGATGCGGTCCTCGGTCAGGTGGAACCACGAGCGAAAGCGGAGGTTCTCCTCGAGGTCGATGACGTCGAGGCGACGGTCTTCGTCCGGCAAGGTGGCGACGAGGCGGGCGAGCTCGTCGCGGATCGTGCTCCGGACACCGGGCCAGTAGAGCTCGATGTCGTGGTTGCCGGACATGAACGTGACCTCGTGGCCGGCCGCGAGCGCCTTCGCCACCGCGCGGAAGAACGGCTCGTGATCGGCCAGGATCAGGCGCGCCTGCTCCGCGCATCCTTCGTCCGTCGGCGGCAGCTCTTCGAACGAGCTCTCGCCGTCCTTCACCCACGGCGCGTCGAAGTCGAGGACGTCGCCGTTGAAGACGATCTCGATGCGCTCGTCCCCGTGCGCCTCGAGGAGGTGGTCGACCAGCGCCGCGAACTCGGCGTCGGGGTGGTGCTCCTCCCGCCGGTAGCGCATCCAGAGCGGATCGCCCGGATCGAACGGATGCGCCTGGCTGAGATGGACGTCGGAGAGGACGAGGGTGTGTCTCTTCACGTCGGGCTTCGAGCTCTCGCGGGAGCGTGCAGCCTAGCACACCGCGCCGCGCGCACCGCGGCCGCCCTGCCTCGGGCCCGGCCCCCAGCGACCTCCGACTCGCGACCCCCGCCCCACGAATCGCGGGGGTCGCAGCCGAGGATCCCGGCTCGGGGCCCGCGGCTCAGGCCCCGCGGGTCCCGCGCCGCGCCCCCAGTCGCGCTCGCGACCCCACGCCCCTTATTCCATTGATGTCCTTCGACGAGCTCCCGAGGCGACGTCTCGTCAATCGCGTGTGCAGAGCGTGAACGCGCCGTCCTCCGGCGTAAACGCGTACGTGAACGCGCTGAACGTCGCGTCCACGCAGTCCGTGGGCGTGGATCCGGGGCTGCCGCCGATGCAGACCTGCGCCTCGACGCAGTCGAGGCGCAGCGCGACCGCCGCCGAGGTCCCGATCGTCACGGAGCCCGTGCATCCCGTCGCGTCGAGCGTGAGCTCGACGCGACTCGTCGTCCTCGCCGCCGCGCCGTCCTTCGCCTGGCACGTGAAGGACGTGTTCTGGCACGCCGCGAAGCAAGAAGCAGCACTCGCGTCACGGCCTCCGTTCCGATCGACGCCAGCCTCGGTGAGCCCCGCGTCCTCTGCGCCCTCGGCGCGGCCCGCTCGGTCCTGGCCCGGCGTCGTGCCCTCGGGCGCGCACGCGCTCAACACGAACGCGAAGCTCGCCCCCGCCGTGGCGCGCCGCGCGCCCTCTCGCGCCCACGTCACGGTCGCCGCCTCCTCCGGGCGAGGAGCCCGAGCGCGACGGCCGACGTCGCGCCGAAGACCATCGAGCTCGAGACGCGCGACGGCGATGACGCGCACGCGACGGACGGTTCCGGAGAGGCCGCGCGCCGGCGCCTCGCCGCCGCGGTCGAGCTCGGGCCTGCGCCGTCGTCGGGCTCATCCTCGTCGTCGCCGCCGACGTCGTCCCCAGGGTCCGCCGTCGAGCTCGAAGAGCCGGCGGACTCCTCACCACCGGCGGCGCCACCGGCCCCGGCGTCGGGGGGCGCGCCGCCCGAAGGGCTCCCTGGCGCTGGATCCGTCGAGCCACCGGCGACCGCGATCTCGCGCGTCACGTGGGCGGCGCGATCTCCCCCGGTGCCAGAGCCGTTCGACGCGAGCCCGACGCCCCAGAGCGTCAGCGTGGTGCCGGACGTCGGGGCGGTCACGCGAAAGCGAAACGTCGCCTCGCCTCCCGACGCGGCGCGCGAGCCGTCCTGCACCATCTCGCCGAAGCTGTCACGCAGACCCCCACCGGCCGACGGCGCGAGCACCGCCCCGTCGGTCCCGGCGACCGCTCCCGACGCGCGCGTCTGCCCGGTGGTGACGACGAGCGCATACTCGGCGGACTGGCCGGCGGTCAGCGTGGCAGGGCCGGAGATCGACACCTGAGGCGCGGAGCCGCCGCCGTGACACTGGTTGCAGCTCTGCCCCTCCGGGGACACCGTGGTCGGCTTACCGGTGTAGCCGGCGACGCCAGCGCCGTTCGCGGAGGCGGACAGCGGGACGATCGACGCGGCGAGCGTGAACGTGAGCACGGTTCCGAATCGCATCGACGATGACCTCAGACCAAGACGGCGTGGGGGTTGGCGCCGAACGGGCTCTGGTCGACCCGGGCGGCTGCGGCCAGGAGCTGCCAGAGGCCTGCGACTCCGGGTGTGTTCGGGGCGACGCCGACGCGCGCGTCGGTCTTGCCTGTCGTCGCGTTCCTCAGCGACTTTCCGATGACGAGCGCGGCGAGGTTCGCTTGGTGGTCGGAGCCCGGTAGGCTGCGATGGAAGTCGCCGAAGATCGCGACGACGACGTTGCGCTCCGCCGCGCCGCCTTCGACCATCCGCGTGAGGAACATGCGGAGCCCGGGCGCGATGCGCTGGGTCACCATGTTGCGCACCGTGTTGCCGGTCGTGTCTCCGTGCGAGTCCCAACCACCGTCTTGTGCGATGACGAAGCTCGTCCCCGAGCGGACCATCAACTCCGCCGCGGCCATGCGCGCGGTGAAGTTGTTCACGTTCGTCCCGTTGAGGCCGTACGCCTGATTGAACTCGGCCACGTCGAACGGCTGGATCGGCTTGCCGAGCGTGGCGATCGCCGCGCTGAGGCCTTGCTCTACCGACGCCAGCGACGCCTTGTGCTTGGAGATGACGCCGGTGGACATCGCCTGCGCGGCGGCCACCCCCTTCGCGGCGCCGCCGCGATCCGCGAGGTTCGGGGCGCTCTCGGCGCCCGCGATCGCCTCGATCGTCGCGCGCATGTCGGTGATCGGCTGAAGCGACACCCCGTTCACCGGCGCCGGGCGCGCGCCGTTCGGGAGGGTACTTCCGCCGACGACCGCCGCCTTGATCGCGCCGCTGCCGCCGATCGCGTCGGCGAGCATCAACGGCGCGCTCGCGTTTCCGCTCACGAAGAGCGAGCGCTGGGCGTTGCCGTGGTCGCTGATCCCGTGACGTATGCCGACAGAGGCCACGCGGCTCCTGATCCCCTGAGGGATCGCGTTCGCGAGCGCGTTGTCGACGACGACGCCGCCCATGTCGGTGACGTTGTTCGCGGTCACGCCGAACGCGGTGTTCATGAACGCGTCGGCGCCGGTGAAGATCGCGTTGATGCCACCGTCCAGGTACACGCACACGACCGACGTCGGCTCCGGCGTCGCCGCGCGGGCGACTCCGACGAGGGCAGAGCCGGGGATGCGGGCGCCGACGACGGCGCCGGCGCCGACCCCCACGGCCTTGAGGAATCCACGACGCGAGATGGGCTTCATAGTCTGACTCCTCAATAGGTGGTGAACCCGACGGACGTCATGATCGACGCGCAGGCGTGCGCCCAACGACGCCTCGGCGACGGCTCGTCGGCGAGGTCGACCGCGAGGTCCGCGCACGCCCTCGTCTCGTCGGGCGTAGCGCTGCGCTGCCAAGACCTCCGCTGCATCTTGGCGCACTCGGCCGACGCGCTCGCGGCCGTCGGTGCCTCGGCGTAGGTCGACGCGGTCATCGTCTCGTAGCAGGTCGTGAACGCCAGCGTGTACGTCGTGTAGAGGCTCACCGCTCCCGCGGTTGGCTCCTGATACCAGCGCGGCGGGACGTCGCCGTAGGCCGCCACGCTCGTCGCGAGGCCCGCCGGGGCGGCACCGAGGGCGCGCTGGAACTCCGAGCGAAGCGCCGAGTACGGCTTGACCCGTCGCCGATCGGCGCCGATCGCCCCCGGCTTACGGTCGCCGACGAAGTCGACGTCCGCGAAGCCCGGGTGGGCGAGCCCCTCCTTGCAGCTCCCCGGCTGCGTCGGGTCGGCGCCGGGGGTGGCGCCGCCCGCGCTCGCCTCGTCGGCGCCTCCCGCGCCTCCGCGCGCGCGCCGGCCAGTGAGCGAGTCGGGGTCCTCGAACGCGCAGGCGACGACCAGCAGCGACACCACGGTCGTGACGATGAGTGCTCTCATGCTCGCTCCTTCACTCGCAGAACGTCGGATCCTTCGCGACGACGGCGAGGGCCGTGGTGATCTTCTTGTCCTTCTTGAACGCGTCGACGCAAGCGTCGAAGACGGGCCCTTCGCAGCCGTTCTCGTTCCGACCGTAGAGGTAGCGATACGCGAGGCGGCACGCGTGGACGTCGAACGCCTCGTTCGCGACGAGGGCTTCGACGAGCTCACGGTCGTTCGAGATCGTCACGCCGCCGAGGATGCTCCGCGGCCCGCCGGTTGGCGCGTCGAAGCGGGTGGTGTCGCCCATTCCGCTCTTCTTCCCGAGGACCGCCGCGACCTTGTCGAGCGCGAACCACGGGTTGTAGTGGCAGCCGGCGCACTGGGCGGCCTGTCGACCGTTCGCGCTCAGATCCACCTCCGGCGCGTTCGTCGTCGCCGCGAGCGTCAGGCCGATCGTGT
This sequence comes from Labilithrix sp., assembly GCA_019637195.1. GTDB lineage: Bacteria > Myxococcota_A > Polyangia > Polyangiales > Polyangiaceae > Labilithrix. Next base: position 21,863 of record JAHBWA010000055.1, read on the forward strand.
TCTGCATCATGCGGTAGGCCGCGACGATGCGGATACCCGCGGCCTCGTTGCCTGCGTAGCGGACCATCCACGCGCGGCTGCGGAAGTAGCCGAGCCCGTCCGGGTCGACGGTGACCGTCGCGTCGGAGCTGGCCTGCTGCGCGTTCGACGGCGTGACGTCGTAGCGACCGACGAACATGTCGGTCCACGGCTTCTCCTCCGCCAGCACGAACTGCGTCAGGTAGTACGACGCGTCCTCGGCTGGAGTCGTACCCGGCGTTCCGTTGAACTGCGAGTTGATGAAGCGCGAGAATCGCTCTCGGAAACGCGCGTCCACGACTAACGCGTCGAATGCGCCCTGCGGGTTCGAGTCGGCGAGCGCCTCGGGCGTGGCGCCTTCGCCGACCATCGCCGTGAAAAGGCGGGTCGCGCACTTCTCCGCTCTCTCTGCTGCGTCGGCCGTCGCCGGCTCGGCGATGGCGCGACGCGGCGTCGACGTCAGCGCGAACACGACGGCCGTAGCGACCGGCAAGGCAGGGAGCAGCGCTCGGAAGGATCGGTTCATGTCGCCTCCGAAGTTCGTCCAAGCAGCCACCGTGCCGCCCCGGCGCGTCGAGCGAGCTGAGTCACCGATCGAACACGCTCGTTACACGGAGCGGCGGCGTCCGATGCGGACGGAGTCGTGCGCCAGGGCCGCGACGAACGGCGGGCTCACCCGCGATCCAGGTGAGCCGAACGAGCGGCGGGTACCCTGTGTGCGGCCCTCGGTGGATCGCGCGATGTGCCGTCCGGCGCCCTCGGTTTCGTGACCGCCGGAGCGCCCGAGCTCGTCCGGCGCGCGCGCGCGCTCATCCCTCCCCCATCGCGGCCCAGCTCGATAGAATCGCCTGGCGCGGGCATGGAGCTCGGACCCCTCATCCTGTCGTTCGAGATCGCCGCCGTCGCGACGGTCTTCGCGGCGCTCATCGGCGTCGCCGTCGCGGCGATCCTCGCGAACGTTCGCTTCCCGGGTCGTGACCTGGTCGACGTCGTCTTCACCGCGCCGCTCGTCATGCCGCCGACGGTCCTCGGCTACTACGTCCTCGTGCTGCTCGGACGCCGCAGCGTGCTCGGCCACGCGTTCGAGTCGCTCACCGGTACGTCGATCGTCTTCACGAAGGTCGGCGCCGTGGTCGCCGCCGTCATCGGCGCGATGCCCCTCGTCGTCAAGAGCGTGCGGACGGCGCTCGAGGAGACCGATCCGACGCTCGTCCTCGCCGCGCGCACGCTCGGAGCGACGCCGCTCCGCGCGTTCTTCACGATCCAGCTGCCCCTCGCCTACCGCGGTATGGTCGCCGCGCTGATGCTCGCGTTCGCGCGCTCGCTCGGAGACTTCGGGGTCACCCTCATGGTCGCCGGCGACATCCCCGGCGAGACGCAGACGGCGGCGCTCGCGATCTACGACGCGATCCAGGCCCACCGCGAGCGCGACGCGGCGGTGATGATCGCGGTCCTCACCGGGGTGGTCATGGTCCTGCTCTATATCGTCGGGAAGCTCACCGCGCGCGAGCGAGCTCCTTGAGCGCCGCCACCCTCTCCGTCCGGATCGCGATCGAGCCGAAGGCCGACCCGACGGGCCTCCGGCTCGACGTCGCCTTCGAGGTCCCGCCCGGCGTCACCGTCCTGTTCGGACCGTCGGGCGCCGGAAAGAGCCGGACGCTCGCGAGCATCGCCGGGCTCGTGCGGCCGCACCGCGGCCGGATCGCGCTCGGCGACGACGTGTGGTTCGACGCCGAGCGAAGCGACGATCTCCCCATCCACGCGCGCCGCGTCGCCTACGTGTTCCAGTCGCTCGCGCTCTTCCCTCACATGACGGCCGCCGCCAACGTCGCGTACGGCATCCCCCGCCACGTCTCCCGCGACGAGCGCCGATCGCTCGCGCTCGAGATGCTCGCGAGGATGCACGTCGCCAAGCTCGCCGATCGGCTGCCGCGTACGTTCTCCGGGGGCGAGGCGCAGCGCGTCGCCCTCGCCCGCGCCTTCGCGATGAGCCCTCGCGCGGTCCTGCTCGACGAGCCCTTCAGCGCGCTCGACGCCGAGCTGAAGGCCGAGCTCCTCCGCGAGGTCGGCGAGGTGCTGGCCAGGGAGCGGGTCCCGACCGTCCTCGTGACGCATCAACCCGAGGACGCCGAGCTCCTCGGCGATCGCGTCGTCTTCATCGAGAAAGGCCGCGTGACGAAGACGACGTCGATGAGCGACGGCCCATTTCAGTGAGCTCGCGCTGCGTCTGCGACGACGCCTCGCTGGTGGCGGCGGCGCGCGCGTGGACGCCGCGCTCCGTCAGTCCGCGAGCTTGAGCCCGATCGGCAGCCCCTCCCCCAGGATCGCGACACGCTCCTCCTCGCCGACCTCGGCCAGCTCACGCACCGCGCGGATCCAGGCCTCCTTCGCGTTCATCGCGACGAGGCGCTTCTCGATCTCCTTGCGGAGGCGCTCGTTCACGTCGCGCGCGCGATCGCCGGTGACGCGGGAGAGCTGCACGGCCGCGTGCTGCGCCGTGGCGACGCCGTCCCACTTCAACCGGAGGAGCCGCTCGATCCAGGCCTCGGCGTTTCGCACCGGGACGACGTGGTGGACGCTCGCGTACACCGGGACGCGGGCGCCGACGCGACCTATCGCCGTCCAGAGCCGCGCGTCGTCGTTCGTCCAGGTCTTCTCGACGATCCACTCCCCGAGCGCTGCTCGCCGCGCCGCGGGCGCCCGCTCGAGCGCGGCGAGCATCACGAGCGCCTCGCCGCCGTCCTCGGGGACGCGCTTCGGCGGCTTGAGGCCTGCTTCCTTCGGCGCGACGATCGGGTCCATGGCGTCGCGGACCGCCTCCTGCATCGGCTCGGTGAGCCCGCCCGCCATGCGGCGCCACGCGATGAAGTACTGCTGCCAGCCTTGCGCCTCGTTGGGGAAGCCGAGGCGGCCCTCGAAGAGCGGCCACGCGCGCTCGATGCGCTTGGGATCGCCGGGATCGCCGAAGCCGGGGCGCATGCAGAAGCCGAGCAAGAGCCAGTAGGCGCGCTCGTGGTTCGGGCTCCGGCGCCGCGAGCCCGTGTTCGAGAGGAGGCGATCCGCCAGGAGACGGCAGGTCTCCATCGTCCACGTGAGGCGGTCGCCGAGCGTCTTCTCGAGATCGCGCAGGACGTCCTTCACCTCACGCGGCGTGGCCTCGCCCTTCTTGCCGAAGACCTTGTCGAGGATCCTCTCGGCCTCCCCGAGGCGCGCCGGGGCGACCGCCGCGCGGATCTGCGCCGTCCCGGGGGGCACGAGCGAAGGCGGCGCGAGCGACGACGGGGGCGCGCCACCGCCGCGCGCCCCGTCGCGGAGCGCGAACTCCAGGCGAAAGCGGCGCCCGGCCTTGTCGCCCTGCGTGATCTCGCTGCACGCGAGCTCGAGCTGCCCGGTCGTGAGCAGCTCGCCGCCGAGGCGCACGCGCACGCTCTGCTCCTTGCTGGTCGCCGGCAGGTGCGTCACCACCGGCGGGAGCCGCTCGAAGGCGTCATCGTCCAAGGTGACGATCGATCCGACGGCGTCACGGGCGACGTCCGACGCGTAGAGATCGAAGCGCACGCTGCGCCCGACGACGAGATCGAACGTGCGCCCTTCGGCCTCGTGACGCACGCCCTCCTTCGCGCCGCGCGGCAGGATGCAGACCGCCCGACCGCCCTCCCGACCTTCCGTGCCGGCGTCGCCCACGCGGACGTAGTACCCGTGCGCGGCCCCGCTCTCGACCTTGACGCCGACCCCCTTGCGCGCAAAGCCGTAGCGGACGGCGCCGCACGCCACCGCGAGGTCGGGGTCGGAGATCGGCAGCATCTCCGGCGCCTTGCCGGACCACGACTTGAGCGCGCTCCTGAGCGCCTTGACGATCGGCGCCGCGTTGAAGACGCCGCCGTTGAGGAGGACGACGTCCGGCGCGCCGGTCGGGAGCTCGCTCGCGTGACGCGCGAAGAACTGGCGGATGTGCCGCGTCACCGCGGGATCGCGCTCGTAGGGGAGGCCGAACGCGACGATGCCGCCGCGCGGGCGCGCCGACGTCTCTGCCACGACGTCCGCCGGGAAGAAGCCCCGGAGGACGACGTCCTCGACCTCCTCGCGCGAGAGCGTGGTCCCCCGCGCGGCGCCGACGAGCTTCGAGCCGCGGCCGAGCAACGTGACGCGCGCCTCGGGGACCTTGTTCCCCTTGGAGCTCAGGATGCGCTCCTTCGCCTCCCGGCACGCGAGGACCAGCTGCGCGAGCTCGCCGGCCTCGAGCCGCGCGCCGCCGCCTGTGATGCGCCCCTCGGCGAGGTGCGCGAGCGCGAGGTCCATGTTGTCGCCGCCGAGGAGGATGTGCCGGCCGACCGCGACGCGGCGGACCGAGAAGCCGCCCTTGTCCTTCGGCGCGTAGGCGATCGCCATCAGCGAGAGATCGGTCGTCCCGCCGCCGACGTCGCAGACGAGGACGGTCTTCTCCTCCTCGGGCGATCGCGGAACGACGTGCTCCCGGATCGCGTCGACGTCGCGCATCGCGTCGTAGAACGCCGCGGTCGGCTCCTCGAGCAGCGTCGGCGCGAGGCCGGCGCCGGTCGCCGCGCGGACGGTCAGCTCGCGCGCGACGTCGTCGAACGAGGCCGGCAGCGTGAGGATGACGTCTTGCTGCGCGAGCGGCGCGTCGGGGTGCTCGCGGTCCCACGCGCGCGCGATGTGGGCGAGGAGCCGCGTGCTCGCCTCGACGGGCGAGAGCTTCGTGATGTTGGCCTCGGCGGGGTCGTCGACGACGCCCCACGGGAGGATCTGCGCGGTTCGATCGACCGCCGCGTGCGACAGCCAGCTCTTGGCGGAGGCGATCGAGCGGCCGGTGACCTCGGCGCCGCGACGCCGCGCGACCTCGCCGGTCACCCAGTCGGGATCGCCGTCGATCTCGCCGGACGCCGGCGCGTAGAGGCACGACGGCAAGAGCAGGAGCGGCTCGGTCTCGCGGAGCGTCGTCAGCTGCGGAATGGCGAAGACGGTCGGCTCGGGCGCCGTCTTCGTCCGCCGCGGATCGATCGGAGCGTAGGCGACGACGGTGTGGGTCGTCCCGAGGTCGATGCCGACGACGAAGCGGGCCGCGGCGGCTTCCGATCGAGGATCCATCATCAATCGCCGCGAACGCTGAGCTCCACCTTCCAGCGCTCGTCCTTCTTCTTCGGCTGGAGCGGCACGGCCTCCAGCAGGAGCGTGCCGACCTCGGTGATGCTCGTCCGGAGCGTCACCGGGACGACGTCGCCCTTGGCGCGCCCCTCGGCGGGCAGGTCGACCTCGATCGGCGCGAGCTCCTCGATCTCGTCCTTCTTCCAGCGCTCGATCGCGGCGCCGACCGAGTCCTTGCGGCGGACGCTCGAGCCAAAGAAGCGGAAGTTGACGCGCTCGCCGACGACGACGCCGAGCTCTCCGCCCTCGACCTCGGCGCTCGTCCCCTCCTCCATCCCGAACGGCGCGACGCAGAGGGCGGTGACCGGGGGCTCCATGCCGGGCACGGCGGGGACCGCGCCCTCGATGCCGACGTAGTACGCGCGCGCGGTGCCGCCGCGGATGCGGACGCCGCGGCCACGACGCGCGAGGCCGTACGCGGCCGCGCCGCGCGCGACGGCGAGGTCGAGGTCGGCGCCCTCGAGCACGCGCGCCTCCCCTGCGCTCTCGTCGGCGAGCCAGGCGTCGATGCAGCTCGTGACGCGCTCGCGGAGCACGGCGCTCTTCATGACGCCGCCGTTGAAGAGGATCCGCGTCGGGCGGAGCATCTTCGGCGCCTTGCCCTTCTTGCCCGCGCCGTCGCCGCTCGCGGGGAGGGCGTCCGCGTGGCGCGCGAGGAGCGCCGCGAGGTGCTTCGTCACGGCCGGATCCTGCGCATACGGCAGGCCGAGCTGGGTGAGCGCCGCGCGCGCGCGCGCCGCCGGCCGCGCGGCCGCGTCGACCACGGGGAAGAAGCCGTCGACGATCGCCTGCTGGACCTCGTCGCGGGTCACCTCCGTCCGGAGCGTGCCGCCGACGAGCTTCGAGCCCTTGCCGGCGATCGCGATCTGCGCGCTCTTCGCCTTCGCGTCGCCGAGGAGCCTCTCCTTCGCGCCGCGCGCCGCGTGCTGCAGGCTGATGCGCTGCCAGCGATCGAGCTCGAGCGTCCGCCCCGCCTCCTCGGCCTCGGCGACCATCTTCTGCTCGACGATGTGCGCGAGCAGCATATCCATGTTGTCGCCGCCGAGCAGGATGTGGTCGCCGACGGCGACGCGCTCGAGGACGAGCTCGCCGCCCTTGTCGACGGCGGCGATGACGGAGAAGTCCGAGGTGCCGCCGCCGACGTCGACGACGAGCACGACGTCGCCGGCGGTGACGTCCTTGCGCCACGCGTCGCCCTTGCCGGCCAGCCAGGCGTAGAACGCGGCCTGCGGCTCCTCGAGCAGCGTGAGGTCCTCGAGGCCGGCGGCGTACGCCGCCTCGGTGGTCAGCTCGCGCGCCGACGCGTCGAACGACGCCGGCACCGTGAGCACGACGCTCTGCTTCGAGAGCGCGAGCTCGGGATCCCCCTTCGCGACGACGTGATCCCACGCCTCGATCAGGTGCTCGAGGTAGCGCCACGACGCCTCGACCGGGCTGATGCGCTCGACGTCCTCGGGCGCGCCCGGCGGGAGGATGGCGGAGCGACGATCGACCGACGGGTGGCACAGCCAGCTCTTGGCGCTCGCGATGACGCGCGCCGGGGCGTCGACGCCGCGCGCGCGGGCATGCTCTCCGACGACGTACGCGCGCGACTCGTCCCACGGCAGCGCCTGCGGCCCGTCGCTCTCGTGCGCGACGTAGAAGAAGGACGGGAGGAGGTCGCGCGCGTCGATCGTTCCCTGCGCGACGAGCTGCGGGATCGAGAGCATCTCCGGCGCCGGCGACGACACCGCGTCGTCGGCGGGGATCGGCGCGTAGGCGACGGCGCAGTGGGTGGTGCCGAGGTCGATGCCGACGACGTAGCGGGGCTCGCTCACAGCTCCACCTCGGCCTGCGCGACGATGCGCGCGTCGTGCCCGGCCACCGCCGTCGGCAGCTGCACGCTGACCGCCCGCCATCCCCGGTGCCGGAGGACGCCGGTGTGCGGCCCCTTGCCCTGGACGTTGCCGGTGAGCTTCACCTCGTTCGGGCTCGCCTCGGGGAGGGTGACCTTGGCGCCTTCGTCTTCGGCGCGCACCGGCTCGAGCTTCACGTGCTCGCGCAGCGCCTTGCGGCAGCCGCCGTGAACGACGCGCGCGGCGGCGCCGATGTCGGCGTCACTGAAGCTCGCCACGTCCTCCTCGAGGAAGTCGACGAAGCGCCCCTCACGCTGCAGGAGCGCGAGGAGCTGGAGCGCGGCGTCCTCGGGCGGCGGGCCCGCGGGGGCCGGTCGCTCGACGATCTTCTCGACGATCTTCTCGACCACGACCGGAGCGGGCTTGCCCGCCTCGGCCAACTTCGGCGCGCCCTCGTCCTTGGGCTCGTCGAGCCGCGGCGCGAAGACTCGAGCGGCGAAGACGCCGTCGAACAGGACCTTGAAGAAGGCGACCCAGGCGAACCACAGGCGTGTAGAAAAGGGCAGCGGTGCCACGGCCGGCACCATAATCGACCTTCGCCGTTCAGCGAAGTGCGGCCACCACCGAGGCCCCCAGAAGCAGGAGAACCGCGACGACGACGAGGGCGAGCGGCACGCGGAGCCCCGGCGCGACCGGCGCCCGCGCGGACGGCTCGGACGACGACGAGGGCTCGGACGCGTCCTCGGGCTCGTCCGTCGCCGCGGGCTCGTCGACGGCCGGCTCGTACGTGGCGCGCGCCTTCGCGGAGCGGGCGTCCGGCGGCACGATCGACGGGGTGTGGTCGACGATCTCGTCGAGCAGGAGCTCCATCGCGTCCCACCTCTGATCGCGATCGCTCGAGCGCGCGCGGTCCATCGCGGCGGCGACGCGCGCCGGGAGGTCATCGCGGGCGGCGAGCGGCGGCGCGCTCGCGGTCGGGACCTCGCCGGTCAGCACCTCGTAGGCGAGCACACCCCATGCGTACTGGTCGCCGAGCTCGTCGTAGAGGCCCTCGGAGATCGTCTCGGGCGGGACGTAGTCGGTCTTCGCCGTGGGCGCGTCGCGCTCGTCGGGGACGTCCAGCGGATCGCGCTCGCCCCCGAGATCGACCTTCACCCACTTGGCGATCCCGAGATCGACGACGCACGCCGTGCGATCGTGCCGCACGATGACGTTCTCCGGTTTGAGATCGCGGTGGACGATCCCGGCGCGGTGCATCGCCGCGAGCCCGTCGCCGACCTGCCGCAGCCACCGTAGCTTCTCGACGAGGGTGGTCTCGGGGGCGCGCATCGACGCCCGGAGCGACTTGCCCTCGACCATGTCCATCACCATGAAGCTGGTCCCCGCGGCCTCGCCCGCGTCGTGCACGGAGACGACGTGCGGATGCCGGAGGAGCGACGCGAGCCGCGCCTCGCGGGCGAAGGCGCTCCTCGCGAAGGCCAGCTCGTCGTCGGCGGCGTGCATGATCTTCACGGCGACCTTCGCCCCATGGTCCTCGCGGTCGCTCGCCTCCCACACCTGGCCGAGCGCGCCGCGTCCGAGCAGGCGCTTCAGGCGATAACGGCCGAGGTCCTCAGGATTCGCCATGGAGGAGGGGGATGCTACAAGGTTGCCCCCGTCGTCGTCCTTCGCTAGACGATCAGAATACGCCCGCAGAAGTAAAGCGTTTCATATGGCCCAGAAGCGAATTCATCTCATCGTCCGTGGTCGCGTCCAGGGCGTCTTTTTCCGCGCCGCGACCCAGCGCGAGGCCCGTCGGCTCGGCATCACCGGGTGGGTTCGCAACCGTCCGGACGGCAGCGTCGAGCTCTGCGCCGAGGGCGACGAGGACTCCATCAAGGAGCTCGCGAGCTGGGCGAACCACGGGCCGTCCGCGGCGCGGGTCGACACGGTCGACATCCGCTGGCGCGGCTACACCGGCGAGTTCCCGGAGTTCGCGATCGTCGAATAGGCGGGAAGCGGAGGCGCGGCGCCGCCGTTTCCACGGGAGATCCATGAAGCGTTTCGCCTCGGTCGTCGCCCTCCTGACCACGCTCCTCGCGGGCAGCGCTGCGCTCGCCGAGGGCGCTGCGGCTCCCCCGACGGAGAAGCACGGGGCGCGCGCGATCGAGACCCTCAGCGAGGCCGATCTCGAGCGGATGCTGGCTCCGCTCGCAGACGACGACGTCGAGGCGCGGCGCGCGGCCGCCAAGGCGGTCGAGGCGCTCGGGCAGGACGCCATCCCCGCGATCACGAAGGTGCTCGCCGCGCAGCGCAAGGCCTCGACGGTCTCCGTGCAAGGCGCCATCAAGGCCGCGCGCGACGCCGCGGGCAAGGGCGCGGAGTCCGACGTCGCCACGCAGCTGCTCGCGACGAAGGTCGACGGCCCCGGGTACCGACCGGCCGTCACGACCGCGGTGCTGCTCCGCGCGCTGGCGCACGCCGGGACCACGGCGGGTCTGCGTCAGCTCATCAAGGTCGCCGGAGATCACGGCAACGTCTTCCGCCCCGAGGTGGCGCGACACCTGAAGGCGCTCGGCGACAAGGCGGTCCCCGCGCTGATCGAGTCGCGCAAGGAGCCGTCGTCCGAGCTCCGGCACTGGGCGGCCGCGCAGCTCGAGGGCATGGGCAAGCGCATCGCCGGCGACGCCGTCCAGACGAAGGACAACCAGGTGCTCGCCGACGTGCTCCGCGCGTTCGCCAACGTCCACGACATCGACGCGCTGCCGGTCATCCTCTCGTTCGTGAACTCCGACCGCATCCAGGTTCGCGGCGCCGCGCGCGAGGCGCTCGGCCAGTTCGGCCAGGACGCGGTGTGGAAGCTGCGCGAGGCCTACGCGAACGTCACCGGCAACGCCGCCCCGGACGGGTGGCCCGCGTCGCAGATCGCGAAGGAGCTCTTCGCCGCGTACGATCGCCTCCGGTTGCAGGAGGTCTACGGCCTGCTCGACGAGGGACTCGCCAAGGAGAAGGAGGGCAAGCTGGAAGAGGCCATCGCCGCCTTCGACAAGGTGCTCGCCCGCCAGCCGATGATCGAGCGCCGCAGCGAGATGGTCGCCGCGTACGTCGCCTACGCCGAGCAGCTCGAGGAGTCGGACCCGGCGCGGGCGATCGCGCTCTTCCGCAAGGCGGCGCGCCTGTGGCCCGAGAGCCCGCGCGTCCCCCACATCGAGGCGGAGATCGCCTACCTCGAAGGCAAAGAGCTGCTCGCGCGTGGCATCGCGGACGTCGAGCCGTTCCAGCGCGCCCTCCGCCTCGAGCCCGGTCACGCGAAATCGCGCGCCGAGCTCGCGCGCCTCGAGACCAACGTCGAGGAGCGCGAGGAGCGGATCCGCGCCTTCGCGGCCGCGGGCGCCGTCGTCGTCGTGGCGCTCGCCGGCATCCTGCTCTTCGGCGGCGGGCGACGCAGACCGCGCCGCGCCGCGCGCGCCTGATCGCGCTCCCTGCTCGCCACCTCGCCCGTCCTCGCGGCCGAGCTGTTCGTCGGCAGACGCCGTCGGCTGCCTGGAACGCGGACGCCCCCTCCGTGCAGAGGCGCCCCGGTGGCGCTGCTGGACGCCTCGAACAGGGCTTGCCTCGGAGATCGAGGTGGTTACAAAAGCCCGTCATGTCGCGCGACCTCGCTGCCAAGCTCCGCGCGCTCGCGGCCAAGCACGGGCTCGACCTCGACCCCGCGAGCATCACGGTCAACGAGGTAGGGCTCGACTTTCGCGTCGGCATCGGCGCGACCTCCGCCGGCGAGCGCTGGGTGTTACGCGCACCTCGCCGTGGGGACATGGGTGAACAGATCGCCGCCGAGGCCGCCGTCTTGAACCTCGTCGCCTCGAAGCTGCCGGTCGCGGTGCCTGACTGGACGGTGCGCACCTCCGAGCTCGTCGCGTACCGTGCCTTGCCGGGAGAACCCGGGCTCACGATCGATACAGCGGGGACGCTGCACTGGCGCCTCGATCTCGGCTCCCGGCGCTACGCCGAGGCGTTTGGCCGCCTGCTGGCCACGCTCCACGCCATCGACCTGGAGGACGCGCGCCGCGCCGGCGTCGAGCTCGAGGAGCCACCTCAGGTGCGCGAGCGCTGGCGCGGAGACATCGCGAGGGTCGCCGACGCCTTCACCATCGCTGACCACCTGCGCCAGCGGTGGGACGCATGGTTGGCCGACGACAGCTTCTGGCCCACGTGGTCGGTGTTCACCCACGGCGAGCTCTACCCCGCCCACGTGCTGATCGACGCCGGCGACGCGATCACCGGTGTCCTCGACTGGACGACCGCGAAGATCTCGGATCCCGCGCGCGATTTCGCGTTCCAGCGGGCGATGACGTCACCCGAGATGTTCGATCTCACCGTACGAGGATACGTCGACGCCGGCGGCCGGGAGTGGCCGCGGCTGGCCGACCACGCCGCCGAGCTGTGGGCTGCGTCGCCCATTTCGTACGGCATCTTCGCCCTGAAGACGGGCGACCCTGAACATCGAGCCGCCGCGCAGGCGCAGCTCGCGCCGGCATAGAGCGCGCGAGCGTCCTCGCCCGCCGCGGGCCCACACGCGAAAAGGGCGACGAGCCCTCGCTCGTCGCCCTCGTCGTCGCGGCCGTGATGGCCGCGTTCGGCGCGTGAAGATCAGCCCGCCGCGGCGGCCTCGGCCTCGGGCTTGGCGGCCTTCTTCGACTTCTTCGCCTTCTTCTCGCCGGCGTCGCTCGCGCCTTCGACGAGCTCGATGATCGCCATCGGCGCGTTGTCACCACGGCGCTCGCCGAGCTTGATGATGCGCGTGTAGCCGCCGGGGCGGCCCGCGAAGCGCTTCGCGAGGTCGAGGAGGACCTTCTCGACGAGGTCGACCTTCTTCGTCTCGCCGCCCTTCTCGGTCTTCGTGCCCCAGCGCGGGAGGAACGAAGCGATGAGGCGCTTGGTCGCGAGGCGCTTGGCCTTGTCCTTCTCCGAGAGCTTCTCGAACGGCGTGTACGAGACCTCACCGAGGCGGCGCGCCTTGGTGATCAGGCGCTCGGCCACGCGGCGGAGCTCCTTGGCCTTCGCGTCGGTCGTCTCGATGCGCTCGTTGAGGACGAGGTTCGCCGTAAGGTTCCGGAACATGGCCCGGCGGCTGGTGCTGTTTCGGTCGAACTTTCGACCCGCGTTCTGGTGTCGCATGGTTCCCTTGCTGCCCTTTTAACGACTTTGAGCTGTCGATCGGCGAGGCCCGCCGTCGTGGCGGGCCCCGGGGTTAGGTCGTGGTCTTCGGTGTACGCCGTCCAGCGGAGCTGGACTGCGTGCACCTCAGTTCTGGGCCTGCTGCGCCTTCCAGCGCTCGAGCATCTGGGGCCAGTTGTCGATCTTCATACCGAGCGACAGCCCCATGTTCTGGAGGATCTCCTTGATCTCCTTGAGGCTCTTGCGGCCGAAGTTCTTCGTCTTCAGCATGTCCTGCTCCGTGCGCTGAACGAGCTCACCGATGAGGGTGATGTTCGCGTTCTGGAGGCAGTTGGCCGACCGGACGGAGAGCTCGAGCTCGTCGACGGAGCGGAAGAGGTTCTCGTTGAGCGGCTCGTCCTCGGGCGTGCCCTGGACGTAGCTCGTCTCCTCGGTCTCCTCGAAGTTGATGAAGATCGTGAGCTGCTCCTTCAGGATCTTCGCCGCGTAGGCGACCGCGTCCTGGGGCTTCACGCTGCCGTTCGTCCAGACCTCGAGGGTCAGCTTGTCGTAGTCGGTGACCTGGCCGACGCGCGCGTTCGTGACGGTGTAGTTCACCTTGCGGACGGGCGAGAAGAGCGCGTCGATCGGGATCGTGCCGATCGGCATCGTCGGGGTCTTGTTCTTCTCGGCGGGGACGTAGCCGCGGCCAACGTTGACCGTCAGCTCCATCGACAGCGGGCCCTTCTTGTCGAGCGTCGCGATGAGGTGGTCGGGGTTCAGGACCGTGAGGCCGTCGACGAGCTGGATGTCGCGCGCGTAGACGGGGCCAGGCCCCTCCTTGTCGATGCGGACGGTGTACGTCTTCGCGGTCGCCGCCTTGAGGACGACCTCCTTGAGGTTGAGGATGATGTCGGTCACGTCCTCGACGACGTCGCCGATGGTCGTGAACTCGTGGAGCGCGCCGTCGATGCGGATGGCCGTGATGGCCGCGCCCTGGAGCGACGAGAGGAGGACGCGACGGAGCGAGTTGCCGAGCGTGATGCCGTAGCCGCGCTCGAGGGGCTCGCACGAGAAGCGGCCGTAGAACTCGGTGAGCGTCTCCTGCTCGATGTGGATCCCGCGCGGACGGATGAGGTCGCGCCAGTTGCGAGTGACGATGTTGCTCATGCTCTTCGTTCCTTCTTCCCGGCTCTTCGGCCGTTCGTCCTGTTCACGCGGCGATCCCGTAGCGCCTTCGAACCCGCTCTCCGGTCGTTACCGTCGCCTGCCCGTGTGTTCGTCGATGTCTGGTTTCGAGTCTCGGTGTCGTTTCGTGGAGGCCCGCCGGGCCGCTCGAGGAGAGGACCTCCTCGAGCGAGCGGGGGCGCGCGCGGATCAGCGCGAGTAGTACTCGACGACGAGCTGCTCGCGGATCGGCGGCTCGTTCAGCTCGTCGCGGACGGGGACGCCCTTGAAGACGGCGGAGAAGTTGTTCTTGTCGAGCTCGATCCACGAGAGCTGCGCGCGGCGCTCGACCTGCGCGAGGGCGGCGGCGATGAACTTGATGCCACGGCTCTTCTCGCGAACCTCGACCTTGTCGCCCGGGCGGAGCAGGTACGACGGGATGTCGACGCGCTTGCCGTTGACGAGGATGTGCGCGTGCTTGACGAGCTGGCGCGCCTCGTTGCGCGACGACGCGAAGCCCATGCGGTGCACCGCGTTGTCGAGGCGGCTCTCGATGAGGCCGAGCATCTGCTCGCCGGTGCGGCCCTTGCGGCGCGTCGCGTCGAAGTAGTAGGCGCGGAACTGGCGCTCGAGCACGCCGTAGATGCGGCGGGTCTTCTGCTTCTCGCGGAGGCGGACGGCGTACTCCGTCAGCTTGATGCGGCCCTGACCGTGCTGGCCGGGGGGATAGGGGCGGCGCGTGACCGAGCACTTGTCGGTGTAGCAGCGCTCACCCTTGAGGAAGAGCTTGATGCCTTCGCGGCGGCAAAGCTTGCAGACGGGTCCGATATATCGAGCCATTTCTTTCCTTCAGGCGGTCTCCCCTCAATGGGAGCCGGAGAACCGGTTTACACCCTGGACCCCGCTGTTTAAGGTCCAGGCCTTCAATCCCGGCGTGCCCGGAATCCTCGCGAAATCGCGAGCCGGGCGGGAGAACCGCTGGCTTTTAGTCGAAGGGGGCGAAAAGGCAAGCGGATCGATGGGAGGGGCTATGCTGCCCGGGCGCATGGTCGAGCTTCGCCGGGCGTCCCGCCATTTTCCCGTCCTCTTTTTGGGCTTGGGCCTCAGGTCAGCCCTCAGGGCGAGCGCCGGCCTGGGAGCCGGGCTCGCCCTCACGGCCGGGGGCTGCAAGAGCGGCTGCGGCCAGGCGACGTCGGACGGCACCGGCGCGGAGACGAGACCGCCGGCGTCGGCCAACTCCGAGGCCCCTGCCCCTACCGAGTCCGGCCCCCCTGCCGAGTCCGGCGCTCCCGAGGCCGCCGGGCAGCTCCCTCCGTCCATCCCGGACGCGAAGTCCGCGGTGAACGCCGTACGGCCGTCGCTCCGAGCGTGCTTCGCGCAGCAGCTCGGTCGGACGCCCACGACGCGAGGGACCATCACGTTCGCGATCGAGGTGGGCCCCGACGGGCGCGTGACCGCGGCGACGCCGCGCGCGGTGGACGGCCTCGACGACGAGTGTGTCGCGTGCATGACCGCCGGCGTGACGAGCGCGACCTTCGAGCGCCCGCTCGACGGGTCGCCCGCGACGGTCATCGCCCCGTTCACGTTCCACGCGCGCGGGGAGACGACGGGCGCGCTCGGGAGCGCGCCCGTGCCGTCAGCCCCGGCCGAGCCCTGACGAGCGCTGCGCGGAGCGCAGGGGCGCGGGACGACAACGTGCATTTTACATTCATCGTACCGAGCGACGCGCCCAGCATTTCGTTGGACTGTCAACGATCGCGCTCTCGCCCCCCCGGATCGCGCGCGCGAGCACGACGCTCCGCAGACGCGACGCGTCGCGGGGTGATCGACGTCTTTTTTTGAGTCGCTCGCTGTCGGCGCGGGTGACTGAATGTCTGCATCTGTTCGCAAGGTTCTCTGCGCCATCGTGCGACGAGAGCCGGTTGCGCGCGGGAACGGCCGAGCTTTTGCGGTTGACGTAGCTTCGTGCCCAAAGGCAATGTCGAGCTTGTCCCAATGGGGCTTTAGGGCTCTGCGCATCGCGCGGGACGTGGGAGGAACAAATGGGGATTGGGTTGCGAGAGAGCCTCAAGGGGCTCGCGCTCTCGACGCTGCTGGTGGCTGGCGCCGCCGCGGGCGTCGCATGTGGCGGGGACGACGACGACAACAACAACACGAGCTCCAGCGGCTCGAGCGGTTCCAGCGGCTCCAGCGGCTCCAGTGGGTCCAGCGGCTCCAGCGGCTCCAGCGGAACCATCCCGGACGGCGGAACGCCGGACACCGGGACGCCGGACACCGGACCGACACAGCAGGCCGCGACGCCGACGTTCACGCCGGCCGCCGGCACATACACCTCGGCGCAGAGCGTGGTGATCGCGTCGGCGACGGCCAACGCGACGATCCACTACACGACGGACGGCACGAACCCGACGCCGGCGAGCGTCGTGTACGCGAACCCGATCGCGGTCGCGACGACGACGACGATCCGAGCGATCGCCGTCGCGCCTGGGCTCGCGACCTCTCCCGTGGCGAGCGCCACGTTCACGATCAACATTCCTCCCGGCACGACGGCGCCGGTCGACTTCGCGCCGCCCAGCGGTCAGTACAACAACCCCGTCGCCGTGGGTCTCGCCACCAGCACCGCGCCGTCGACGATCTGCTACACGATCGACGGGTCCACCCCGACGTGCAACGCGGGGACGTGCACCGGCACGGCGGCCACGTACAGCGCGGGCAGCCCGATCCCGGTCGACGCTCCGACAGGGGGCGGGAGCCTCGTCGTGAGGACGCTGGCCTGCAGCGCCGGGAACACCAACTCGGACGTCACGACGTCGACGTACACGTTCAAGGTGGCCACGCCGACGGCGACCCCGGGGCCGGACGAGGTCGCTCTCGACACGAACGTCACGCTCGCGACGGCTACGGCGACCGCAGGAGCGAGCGCGGTCTCGCTTCGCTACAATACCAGCGGGGCCGCTCCGAGCTGCACGCTCTCGGACCAGACGATCGCCGCCTCTGCCGGCAACGTCCAGATCACGAAGAACACCACATACGGCGTGATCGGCTGCCGGGCGAACTACCAGCCGTCCGACGTCGCGTCCTTCGCCTACACGGTGAAGCTCACGACGCCGTCGCTCTCCCCGGCGCCCGACACGTTCTTCAACGCCACGACCGTCACCGCGGTGCACGGCGGCGCGCCTTCGCCCGTCGCCCCCGCGCCCGCGGCGCCCGCGCTGCCCGGCACGGGCACGCCGGCGGTCGGCGTGACCTGCTACCACGTCGGGGCAGACCCGGTATGCAACGCCGCCGGCTCCGGCTGCTCCACCGGGAGCACGGAACCTCCGACCGTGACGGGTAACAACGCGAACAGCGTTCGTGCGCGCTCCTGTCGCCCGGGCTTCACCAGCTCCGATGTCGTCAGCGGGACGTACACGCTGAAGGTCGCAGCAATCGGCGTGACGCGGACCAACGGCGCCGACGGCCCCGCTCCGTACGACGCCCTCGTCTCGCAGAACAGCTGGGACCCGGCGCACACCGGCAACGCTGACTTCTCGTTCGACACCGCGACCACCGGAGAGACGATCCGCTGGACGACGAACGACGCCGCGCCGTTCCCGACGTGCGACGCAGCCTTCAACTGCGGAGTCGCAAGCTCCTGCAACGAGGCCGCGGCCCCCGCAGCCGTGACCGGGATCGCGCCGTTCACGACCATTCGCGCGGTCTCCTGCAAGGCCAACTACGTCGCCAGCGACCAGCGCACAATCGTCTACGCCGATCCGAGCCAGACCGTCACGCTCACGGACGACCGTCCGAACGGGACCTACAACAACGACTTCGACATCACCTTCACGGCGACGCCAGCGGACGCGACCGTCTGCTACACGTCTGGGGTCGTCGTCCCCGCCGATCCGACGTGCAACGTCGTGACCGGATCCTGCGGCGTGGGAACGACCTACAACCCGGCGGCGAAGCCGACGGTGAGCGTGACGGGCACGACCGTCAAGGCCATCGCTTGCAAGTCCGGCGTTCCCACGACATCGGCGCTCACGACGCATCTCTACACGATGCAGGTCGCGACTCCGATCTTCACGAATCCGCCGGTCGACACGGTAGGCCCTGCCCCGGGCACGATCGGCTACGGCACGAGCGTCGGCTGGCGCACGACGACGACGGGCGCGGTCGACTTCCGCTATACGAGCGGCGACCCGGCTGCGACCGACCCGACCTGCGCGTCGGGCACACTCCAGAACGGCAGCGTCGTCTTCAACAACGGAAGCGGCGCTCCGTCCGAACAGTTCCGGGTGATCGGCTGCAAGTCGGGCTACCTCGGGTCGGCGATCGCGACGCAAACGTTCAACGCGACGCTGCCGGCGCCGACGATTACCCCGAACGGCAACCCGGGCGCACCCAATCCCTGGCACATCAACCCGCAGACGGTAACGCTCGCGTCGGCAGGGACCACGGCCCCGAGCGGCAAGATCTGCTACACGACCAACGGCGGCGTCCCCGCGTGCAACGCGGACGCCAGCTGCGGCGGAACGGGCAACGTCACGCAGTACAGCGCATCGTTCTCGCTCAACGTCGACAACACGACGGTGAACGCGATCACGTGCGCGGCGGCCTACGCTCCGTCCCCCCGCTCGTCGGCGACGTTCAACTTCCGCGTCGCTCCGTACACCATCAGCCCGACCCCGGGCGAGCAGTCGGGCGCCGCGAGCATCTCGTTCACCAACGGCAGCTCGAACACGACGACGATCTGCTACTCGACCGGCGGCCAGGACATCAACGCCTGCACCGGCGGCGGAGGCGTCACCTGCAGCTCCTCCCTCGGCGCTGGCGCTACGTACGCGCCGGCGGCGCTTCAGAACGTCGGCGTCAGCATCAACCAGCTGAAGTCGCGCGCGTGTCGGACGGGCTTCGTCTCGACCGAGCAGCGCAACGACGCCTACACGTTCGGTCCCTATTCGCGCACCATCACGATTGACGGGACGGACGACTTCGTCGACGCGGAGAACGGCTTCCGAGTCGCAGCACCTCCGAACACGGTCGCCCCGGACAATCGCTTCTACGTGAGCTGGGACGCGACCAACATCTACGTCGGCTATCGCGGAGACTGGATCACGGACGACGCCGATCGGTACTTCCACTTCTACATCCGCGGTGCGGGCCCCGGAGCGACCTACACCGAGAGCGTCGACCGTCTCCCGGGCGACGTCTTCGCCTTCGGTACGGGCCCGACATGGACGCCGAACATCGACGCGCCGGGGACGGACGGCGCCAACTGGCACTTCTACATGCGCACCGACAACGGACTCGAGGGGGTCCGCACGTTCACGGGCGGAGCGTGGAGCTTCCCGCTCACCGCTCCCGTCTACAGCAGCGCGCGCGGCGGAACGCTCGGCACGTCGACCGCGTTCATCGAGTACGCGATCTCGCGTGAGGATCTCGGGCTCGGCGCGGCGGGCAGCACGCTCTACATCCGCGGCGCGGTCTACGACAACGGCACGACGAGCGGCGCTCGCTTCCCGACGCTCGGCGGCGGCGGCGGCGGGATGCGCGTCCTCGCGGCGCCGCTCGGCGACGCCAAGCCGCCGACGTACGCGCCCTACCTGATCACCCCTTGATCGCCTAGGTAGTCCCGTCGACCCGCGAACGCGCGGGGCGCCTCGAGCGCCTCGCGCGTTCGTGTGTTTGAGGCCGAGGAGGCGCTCGCCTCGTCCTCGTCGTGCGTCTCGGCATCGCGGATGAAGTCGCTCGGTCCGAACGTGCCGACGCTTGCTCGCCCGCCGAGCGTGCCCGCCCCGGCCGACTGCCGTCGAACCGCGAGCTCCCGCGCGACGGCTGCCTCGCGGGCGAGCGCGCCTCCGAGACGAGGTCCGCGCTCCGCGGGACGTCGCCCGAGGAGCGCGTCGAGACGCCGCGCCCTCAGTCGTCGTCGACGATCGCGAAGCGGAAGCTCGCCGACGCGCCGCCGACCGCCTCGATGAAGGCGTCGAGCTCGTCGTAGAGCACGTTCTGGCAGCCGACGGACCACGGCCCCTTGTAGGTGGAGCCGGAGATCTTCGTGCCCGCAGGCGCAAAGCCGTAGTGGATGTAGATCCCGCTGATCCGGTAGCCGCGCTCTTCCGAGAGGGCGCGCTCGGGCGCCGAGAAGTCTCCGTCGCCGCTCAGGTCGCGCCAGGCGGGGAGGCCGCCGTTGCCGTCCTCGGTGACGATCTTGAACGCGGTGCGCTCGTGTCCCGGGATGCCGAACGTCACGTCGCCGAGCGCGCGGTACACGCCGGGCCGGACGATGCCGAGATCCTTGCGCCCGTCACCGTCGACGTCGGGCACGACCGAGCTCGCCGGGTTCGGCATCTGCGCGGGCTTCGTCGTGCCGTCGAACCGCACGATCGTCTCGTTCGAGCGGAAGACCACCAGCGTGTCGTCGTAGGTCGTCGAGCGGGCGATGCTCCCGCGGCGCTTCGCGACGACGGTCGTCTTTCCGGGCTCGATCGCGACGCCGCGCGCCTCGGCCCATGCCTTCTCGGTCTCGTACTCCGACGGCGCCGGCGCCGGCGGCGGTGCCCCGGCGTCGCCACGTTGCTCCTCGCGGGTCGGCGCCGAGCCGCCGCCGGCGTCGTCCGCCGGGACCGTCGTATCCGTGCTGTCGACGCGCGCCGCGTCGGGCGTCGCCCCACACCCCGCGGCGAACAAGATGACGCCGGCACGTCGACCGAAGACGTCGAATGCGCGCATGACTCCCTCTCCCATCCGAGCTCCACGCTACGAGAGGCCACGCCGCGATGTCATGCAGAAGGCGCGCTCGGCCCGAACACCGGGCACGGTTTCAGAATCCTCGGCGGGAGGTGCCGACCGGCGGAAGGCTGCGAAGAGGTGCGAGCAATCCGCGAGGCGACCGGCCGCGCGGCCGCACCTGAGGCGGCCGCGGACGCTATTCTCCGACGATGGTCATCGCGAAGGGGTGGGTGGTCCTCGTCTCGAGCGCGCTCGTGGTCGCGGCCTGCGGCGATTCGACGGCGGGCGACACGAACGGCGACCCCAGCGGCAGCAGCGGCGGAGCGAGCAGCGGCGGCTCCCCCGGCGACGGTTCGTCCGGCGGGGGTGCGCCGCCGTTGCCGACGAGCCCGGAGGACGGACCGCCGGCGGGCAACCCCGACGGCAAATGCGCCGTGCCGACGGAGGCCCAGGCCGAAGACACCTCGAGTCCGCGCACCGTCGTCGGCGCCGGCACGCCGGAGAGCTGCACCGGAGACGCGTTCGTCGCGGCCGTCGCCGCGGGCGGCGTCATCACGTTCGACTGCGGGCCCGCCCCGACGACCATCACGTTGACCAAGACGGCCAAGGTCTTCAACGACAAGGGACCGAAGGTCGTGATCGACGGCGGCGGGAAGATCACGCTCGACGGCGGCGGGAAGGTCCGCATCCTCTACCAGAACGTCTGCGACCAAGCGCAGGTCTGGACCTCGGCCGACTGCAACAACCAACCGGATCCGGTGCTCTCCCTCCAGAACCTCACCTTCATCGGAGGCAACGCGAAGGGGCTCGAGACGGGGGAGAACGACGGGGGCGGTGGCGCGGTCTACGTGCGCGGCGGCCGCCTCAAGATCATCAACTCGCGCTTCTTCGGCAACGTCTGCGACGACCTCGGCTCGGACGTGGGCGGCGGCGCGGTCCGCGTGCTCCAGCACGTCAACGGCGGGAGCGTCTCGCGGCCGACCTACATCGTAAACAGCACGTTCGGCGGCAAGGCCGGCTTCGGCAACACCTGCGCGAACGGCGGCGCGATCAGCAGCATCGGCGTCTCCTACACGATCCTGAACAGCCACCTGTCCGACAACAAGGCGATCGGACAGGGAGCGAACGACGGACAGGGCGGCAACGGCGGCGCCATCTACAACGACGGCAACACCTTCAACCTCGAGGTCTGCGGAAGCGTCATCGAGGACAACAAGGCGAACGAAGGCGGCAGCGCCATCTTCTACGTGAGCAACGACCGCAGCGGGATGCTCTTCATCAAGGGCTCGACCCTGCGCCGAAACCCCCGCGGCACGTTCGAGACGGACGGCTTCCCCGGGCTGTTCGTCCTCGCTCAGTCGCCGCCGCAGGTCGAAGACTCGACGATCGAACGCTGAGCCCTCGACCGCGACCGCGGTCGACGCCTCCGTCGCGACGCGCGCGGGCGCCGCCTGCGCGCGAGCGGTCGAGCCCGCCGCCCTACTCGATCTCGATGACCGCGGAGCGGACGTACCCGTCGCCGTCGAGACTGATGTCGTTCCACCGCGAGCCGAGGTAGTGCGCGTAGTGCTCGCGGCCGCCGGTGTCGTTCGGCTCCCCGTCTTCCCAGTGCGTGTACGCCCAGGGCTCGCCGGTGACCCACCCCCAGCCGCCGTCGGGCTCCTGCCCGCCGTCGCCGGGCGGCTGATAAGCGCCGATCCACGGACCGAAGGCGTCGTTCACGGCGTTCTGGACGCTCCCGATCAGCGCCGCGACGAACGCCTCTTCGGCCGCCGAGGTGATCGTCACGAGGTGTCCGCCGGCCTTGACCGCGTCGTCGCTCGCCGCGTCCCAGGACACGGCGAGCAGGTAGACGCGCACCAGATAGCGATGACCGTTCTGCGACCAGACGATCCCCTCCCCGCCGGCGTCGGCGCCCCCCTCGGCGCTCGCGTCGCCACTCCCCGCCTCGCGCGCGGGCTCCGCGCTGCTCGCCGTGTCCGCTCGCGCGTCTCCTTCCGCGCCTCCGTCGCCGTCGTCCGCGCCGCTCAGCCCGGACGTGGAGACGAGCAACACGCAGCCGCCGAGGCCCGCGAGCACGCAGCTGAACCCCAGAGCGGCGCGCAGCGACATCCCGACCATTCTACCGCGAGCGCCCCGCCGTCCCCAACGACCTCCCATGCGTGCGCCCCCTCGAGCGCGCTCCGACCGGCGGACAAAAGAGCGAAAGCGCCGCGATCCGAAGATCGACGGCGCTCTCTCGTGCCGACGGCGCCAGTCCGGAGACGAGGCGTCGTCGAGGCGACCGCTGCGTCAGACGCGGCGGCGCTTCGGCGGACGGCAGCCGTTGTGCGGGACCGGCGTGACGTCGCGGATGAGCGTCACCTTGAAGCCCGCCGTCTGCAGGGCGCGGAGCGCGCTCTCGCGACCGGCGCCGGGGCCCTTCACGAAGACGGCGACCGAACGCATGCCGTGCTCCATCGCCTTGCGGCAGGCCTCTTCCGCCGCGAGCTGCGCGGCGAAGGGGGTCGACTTGCGCGAGCCCTTGAAGCCGCGCGCGCCGGCGCTCGACCACGCCACGGTGTTCCCGTTGACGTCCGTGATCGTGACGACGGTGTTGTTGAACGTCGACTGGATGCAGGCGATGCCGGTCGAGATGTTCTTCTTGACCTTCTTCTTGCCGGGCTTGCCCTTGGCTCCGCCGCTCGTCTGGGTCTTCGTGCTTGCCATGATCTTCCGTTACTCCGAGAGCTCTAGACCTGCGCTCAGCCAGGCTTGCGCGGACCGCCGCGCGAGAGGATGCCCTTACGCGGCCCCTTCCGGGTGCGCGCGTTCGTGTGCGTGCGCTGACCGTTGACGGGGAGGCCGCGGCGGTGACGGAGGCCGCGGTAGCAACCGAGGTCCATCAAGCGCTTGATGTTCATCTGCACTTCGCGGCGGAGGTCGCCCTCGACGCGGTACTCGGTCTCGAGCAGCTCGCGGATGCGCTTGATCTCACCCTCGGTCAGCTCCTCGGTCTTCTTCTCCGGGGGGATGTTCGCGCGCTTGCAGATCTCTTTCGCGAGCGTGCGACCCACGCCGTAGAGGTACGGGAGCGCGTAAGCGACTTGCTTGTGACGGGGGAGGTCGACGCCTGCGATACGAGCCATGACGATTCTCTTCCTTAGCCCTGGCGCTGCTTGTGGCGCGGGTTCTCACAGATGATGCGCACGACGTTCTTACGCCGCACGACCTTGCACTTGTCGCAAACCTTCTTGACGGACGGACGGACCTTCATAGCTTGGCTCCGATGGGGAAGTAAGGGGTCGGCTGGTCTGTCGAGTGAACGTGCGTTTCCGTCGACTACTTGTGACGGTAGGTGATGCGGCCACGGCTCGGATCGTACGGACTCACCTCGACGGTGACCCGATCTCCCGGGAGGATGCGGATGTAAAACTGCCGCATACGCCCGCTGATCGTCGCGAGGACGACCAGGCCGTTGTCGCACTTCACGCGGAACATCGCGTTCGGCAGCGCCTCCTGAACGACGCCATCGAACTCGAGCTTGTCGCCCTTCGGCTCTTTCCGCTCACGACGCTCACTCATCAACGATCCCTTCGCCTCTCCTTGAATCTTGGGTTCTGGGAACCCGGTGTTACTTCCGCTTCTCGATCGCAGCGAGCACCCGCTGCGTTACGTCTGCCACTTCGCCGACTCCATCCACTCTCTCGAGCATGCCTGCCTTCTCGTAGAAGGGCAGGAGGTCGGCCGTCATCCGCTCGTACACGTCGATTCGGTTTCGGACCTTGTCTTCGTGGTCGTCCGCCCGGTGCTCCAGATCTGCGTCCGGGGGGGGCGGTTTATACTTCAAGTGGTAAATCTGTCCAGTGCGTTTGTCCGTCCGGCGCAGCACCGCTCGTTCCATGAGCAGGTTCTTGTCGACGGTGAGGGCGATCACGCCGTTCAGTCGCTCCCCCTTCTCGGAGAGCAGGGCGGTGAGCGCCTCGGCCTGAGGGACGGTGCGGGGGAAGCCGTCGAGCAGGAAGCCGCCCTTGGCGTCCGCCTCCTCGATGCGCTGCCGGATCAGGTCGATGACGACCTCGTCGGGGACGAGCCCGCCGGCGTCCATCTTTTGGATCAGGTCGGCGGGGAGGCGCCCTTCCTTCTTGGCGGCGCGGAGCATGTCCCCGGTCGAGACCTGCGGGATCCCGTACTTCTCACAGATGACCTTCGCCTGAGTGCCCTTTCCGGCACCCGGCGGGCCCACGAAGATGAGCCTCATCGTCCCCTCCCCGACCGCGCCTTCGCCCGACGGATCATCACGCCAGGTCCCTTCGACCACGAACACGCGTCGCGCGCCCGCCGCCGCCGGAGAGCCCCTCGTAGTTGCGCGTGATGAGGTGAGCCTCGATCTGCGCCACCGTGTCGAGCGCGACGCCGACGACGATCATGACGGAGGTGCCGCCCCAGCGGAACGGGACCTTGAAGTACTCGCTGATCACCGTCGGGACGACGCACACCGCCGCGACGTAGAGCGCGCCGCCGAGGGTGATCCGCGTCAGCACCTTGTCGATGTACTCCGCGGTCTGCTTGCCCTGGCGGATCGACGGGATGAACGCCTGCTGCTTCTTCAGGTTGTCCGCGACGTCGACCGCCTGGAACGTGACGGCGGTGTAGAAGAAGCAGAAGAAGATGATCAGCGCGACGTAGATGACGTTGAAGAGCCAGTCGCCGCGCTCGAGGCTCTGCTGGAGCTGCGCCATCCCCGGGATCTTGAAGTTCGCCAGCGTCGCCGGGAACATCAGGAGCGAGCTCGCGAAGATCGGGGGGATCGTGCCGGCCGTGTTCACCTTGAGCGGGAGGTGCGCCGTCTGCCCGCCGTAGACGCGTCGTCCGACGGTCCTTCGTGCGTAGTAGATGGGGATGCGCCTCTGCCCGCGCTCGAAGAAGACGATCGTGGCCACCGTGAGGAGGACGATCGCGCCGACCGCGAAGAGGTTCAGCGGCTGAATCGAGCCCTTGTGGGTCTGGAAGTAGCCGATGACGCCGCCGGGGATGTCGGTGACGATACCGGCGAAGATCAGGAGCGAGATGCCGTTGCCGATGCCGCGCTCGGTGATCTGCTCACCGATCCACATGATGAAGCAGGTGCCCGTCGTGAGGGTCAGCATCGTCATGAGGCGGAAGCCCCAGCCCGCGTGGGTGACGACGTCGCCCGTGGCGCCGACGGTGTCCTGGTTGTTCAGGGCTTCGAGGCTCATCGCGATGCCGAAGCTCTGGAACAGCGCCAGCACGATGGTGCCGTAGCGCGTGTACTGGTTGATCTTCCGCTGGCCCTGCTCGCCCTCCTTGCGGAGCTCGTCGAGCGGCTTGAAGACCATCGTCAGCAGCTGGAGCACGATGCTCGCGCTGACGTACGGCATGATGCCGATCGCGAAGATCGAGAGGTTCGAGAGCGCGCCGCCCGAGAACATGTTGAAGAAGCCGAGGAGGCCTCCTCCCTGCTTGTTCACGACGGCCTTCATCACGTTCCGGTCGACGCCGGGGATCGTGACGAAGGCTCCGATGCGGTAGACCGCGAGCATCGCGAGCGTGAACAGCACGCGGCGCCGGAGCTCCGGCACCTTGTTGATGTTCGCGAAGCCGGCGAGGACGCTCATCGGTGGTGGGTCCTGGGCGAAGCGCCGATCACTCGGACGCCGCTGCGGCCTGCGCCGTCGCGACGAGGACGGCCTTGCCGCCGGCCTTGGCGATCTTCTCCTGGGCAGACTTGGAGAAGGAGTGCGCCGTGATCGTGATCTTCTTGGTCAGCTCGCCGTTGCCGAGGATCTTGATGCGGTCGATCTGGCCCTTCACGAGGCCGCGGTCGCGCAGCGCGCGCTCGTCGACGTTCGCGCCGGCGTCGAACGACTCCAGCTGACCGACGTTGATCTCGGCGACGACCGCCTGGTTGTGCTTGGTGAAGCCGCGCTTCGGGAGGCGGCGCGCGAGCGGGGTCTGCCCGCCTTCGAACGAGGGCTTGAAGGTGGCGCGGCGGGCGTACTGGCCCTTCTGACCGCGGCCGGCCGTCTTACCGAGCCCGGAGCCGACGCCGCGGCCCTTACGGAGCTTCTTCTCGGTGGCGCCTTCCGGCTTCGCGAGCTTGCTGAGGGTGTCAGCCATGACTCAGATCTCCTCGACGGTGACGAGGTGGAGGACCTTCTTGACCGCGCCGCGGAACGACGGCGTGTTCGCCACTTCGACCGTCTTGCCGATGCGGCCGAGGCCGAGGCCCTGGAGGTTCAGGCGAAAGCGCCAGTCGACGCCGATGCAGCTCTTGACCTGCTTGATGCGGAGCTTCTGCTTCATGACGCTGCCTCAGCCTTGGCCGTGCCCGTGGCCGACTTCTTCTTGGTGCTTGGAGCAATCAGGTCGGCGGTTTGCTTCCTGCGCTTGCTCGCGACCTGGTCGAGGCTCTTGAGCTGACGGAGCGCCTGGAGCGTCGCGCGGACGACGTTGTGCGGGTTCGCGCTGCCGATGCACTTCGTGAGGATGTCGTGGATGCCGGCCGACTCGACGACGGCGCGGACCGCGCCGCCGGCGATGACGCCCGTTCCCTGCGACGCGGGGCGGAGGAACACGCGGCCGGCGCCGAAGTGTCCGTGCGCCTCGTGCGGGATCGTCACGCCCTCGAGCGGGACCTTGAACAGGTTCTTGCGAGCCTGATCGTTGCCCTTGCGGATGGCCTCCGGGACCTCGTTCGCCTTGCCGAGGCCGACACCCACGTGACCGCTCTCGTCACCGACGACGACGAGCGCCGCGAACGAGAAGCGCCGGCCGCCCTTGACGACCTTGGCGACGCGGTTGATGTGGATGATGCGCTCCTTGAGCTTCTCTTCGTCAATCTGCTCGATGGCCATCGTTTGCTCGATTCTCTGAATCTATCTGCTGAATCAATCTGCCTGTGTCAGCCCTGAGACGGCGCGAGGCGCCTCCTCAGAACTCGAGGCCACCCTCGCGCGCACCCTCGGCGAGGGCCTTGATGCGGCCGTGGTAGAGGTAGCCGTTGCGGTCGAAGACGATCTTCGTGATGCCCTTGGCCTTGAGCTGGGCGGCGATCGTCTTGCCGACGAGCGTGGCAGCGTCGGTCTTCTTCGAGTCGTCCGCCTGCGCCTTGACGTCCTTGGCGAGCGTCGAGCAGTGCGCGACCGTCTTGCCCGCGACGTCGTCGACGACCTGCGCGTAGATGTGCTTGAGGCTGCGGAACACGGAGAGGCGCGGACGCTCCTCGGTGCCGCTGATCTTGCGGCGGATGCGAAGCTTGCGGCGCTCGCGGCCCTGGATCTGCATCGACATGACGTGCCTTACTTTCCGCCCTTCGAGGCAGCCTTGCCGGCCTTCTCGCGGACCTTCTCGCCGTCGTAACGAACGCCCTTGCCACCGTACGGCTCCGGGGGACGGAAGCCGCGGATCTTCGCCGCCGTCTGGCCCATCTTCTCCTTGTCGGCGCCCGTGAGGATCACGATGGTGCCCTTGGAGTCGGCGGGGACGGTGACGGTGATGCCGTCGGGGATCGGGAAGTTGATCGGGTGGGAGAAGCCGAGCGCGAGGTTCAGGACCTTGCCCTTGACCTCGGCGCGGTAACCCGTGCCGACCAGCTTGAGCGTGCGCGTGTAGCCGTTGGCCGCGCCGTCGACCATGCCGTTGAGGATCGACCGGGCGAGGCCCTGGAAGCGCGCGCCGTCGCGACCGTCGACGGTCGGGACGATGAAGACGTCGCTGCCCTCGGTCTTCACCTTGACGTTCGGGGTGATCGGGCGCGAGAGCTGCCCCTTCGGGCCCTTGACCTCGAACTTGCCGTTCGCGGTGTTGACCGTGACGCCCTTGGGGAGCGTGATCGGCCGCTTGCCGACGCGCGACTGGCGGAGCGGAGCGGCTTCGGTTTGTGCGGTGTTGCTCATCGGATCACCAGACCTCGCAGAGGAGCTCGCCGCCGACCTTCTGCTCGCGCGCCTGACGGTCCGTCATGACGCCGCGGGAGGTCGACAGGATCGAGATGCCCATGCCGCTGCGGACGCGCGGGATGCGGTCGTAGCGGACGTAGACACGACGGCCGGGGGCGGACACGCGACGAACGCCGTCGATCGCGCTGTCCTTGCCGCGCCCGTAGCGGAGCACGAGGGTGAGGGTCCTCTTGCCCTCGCCGTCGCTCTCGCGGACGTCGTCGACGAAGCCCTCGGACTTGAGGACGTCGGCGATGTGCTTCTTGAGGTTCGAGTGCGGCATCTCCACGCGGTCGTGACGGGCAAGAGCGCCGTTACGGATGCGGGCGAGCATGTCGGAGACGGGATCGGTCATCATGTTGGTAGCTTCCCGAGCGCTGAGGGCTCTCTCACCAGCTCGCCTTGATCACACCGGGGATTTCACCGCGAAGCGCGAACAGCCGCAGGCAAACGCGGCACAGCTCGAACTTGCGGTAGTAGGCACGACCACGACCGCAGACCTTGCAGCGGTTGCGGTGGCGCACCTCGAACTTCGGGGGGCGATTGAGCTTCGCAAACTGACACGCACGCGCCATCTTCGTTTTCCTTCTTAATCGCTCAGGCCGCTCGGAACGGCATTCCCATGGCCTGGAGGAGCGCGCGCCCCTCTTCGTCGGTCTGCGCCGTCGTCACGAAGGAGATGTTGAGCCCCTTGATGACGTCGATGCGGTCGTAGTCGATCTCGGGGAAGATGATCTGCTCCTTCAACCCGAGGGTGTAGTTGCCCTTGCCGTCGAACGCGCGGCGGGAGACGCCGCGGAAGTCGCGGGTCCGCGGGAGGGCGACCGACACGAGGCGGTCGAGGAACTCCCACATCTTCTCGCTGCGGAGCGTGACCATCGCGCCGATCGGGATGCCCTCGCGGAGCTTGAAGCTCGCGATCGCCTTCTTGGCGCGCGTGACGACGGGCTTCTGGCCCGTGAACGCGCGGAGCTCGTCGACCGCGGAGTCGATGATCTTCGGGTTCGTCACGGCCTGCCCGAGGCCCATGTTGACGACGATCTTCTCGAGCTTCGGAACCTGCATCGGGTTCTTGTACGAGAACTGCTTCTGAAGAGCGGGCACCGCCACCTTCGTGTACTTCTCCGCGAACCGGGCCGGGACGGCCTGGGTGTTGGAGGCTCCGGTCGGCGCGATCGCAGCGCGGCTCCCGCCGCCTCCGTCGCCCTTGCCCTTCTTCTGCTTCTTGTCTTTCTTGTCGTCAGCCATGGCTTCCTCGGCTCGCTAGACTCTTGTGGCGTTCGCGCGGCTCAGGAGGCCGCGGCGGCGCTCGCCTTGCGCGGCGACGGGATCTCTTCGCCGCTCTTCACGGCGACGCGGACCTTCACGCCCTTGTCGTCGGTCTTCACGCGCACGCGCGTGCCCTTGCCCGTCTTCGGATCGACGAGCATCACGTTCGACGCCGCGAACGGCTGCTCGCGCTCGAGGATCCCGCCCTGCTGCATGCGCGGGTTCGGCTTCATGTGGCGCTTGACGAGGTTCACACCCTCGACGAGGACGCGGTCGGTCTCCTTGAAGAGACGCATGACCTTGCCCTTCTTGCCTTTGTCCTTGCCCGTGATGACGATGACCTCGTCACCCTTCTGGAGTCGCTGGAGGCTCATCACAGCACCTCGGGTGCGAGCGAGATGATCTTCATGAACTTCTTGCCGCGGAGCTCGCGGGCGACCGGTCCGAAGATACGGGTGCCGATCGGCTCGAGCTGCGGGTTGATGAGGACGGCGCTGTTCTCGTCGAAGCGGATCGAGCTGCCGTCGGGGCGGGACGTGTCGTCCTTCACGCGAACGACGACCGCCTTCGCGGTGTCGCCCTTCTTCACCTTGGTGTTCGGCATCGCCTCCTTGATGGAGACGACGATCACGTCACCGAGGCGCGCGTAGCGGCGGCGCGAGCCGCCGAGGACCTTCACGCACTGCACACGCTTCGCGCCGGAGTTGTCCGCGACCTCCAGGACTGTACGCATCTGGATCATGGCGACCTCTACTCCTCCACGAACTTCTTCACGAGACGCACCACGATGAAGCGCTTGTCGCGCGAGATCGGGCGGTGCTCCTGGATCTCGACCTGATCGCCGACCTTGTACTGGTTGGTCTCGTCGTGCGCCTTGTAGCGGGTGCGGCTGCGGACGTACTTGCCGTAGAGCCGATCGCGCGAAGACGTGACGCACTCGACGACGACGGTCTTCGCCATCTTCGCCTTGATGACCTTCCCGACCATCTTGCGGCGGAAGCCGTGCGCGGCCTTCTCGACCGCGAGCGTCCTCGTGCTCTTCTCGGCTGCGGGGACCGCAGCGGCTGCTTTCTCGTTCGCCATGGCTTCTACTTCGCCTCGTCCTTCTTGGTGGAGTCGCCGGCTGCGCGCTGAGCGAGGATCGTCTTGACGCGCGCGAGGTCGCGCTTCGTCTTGTTGATCACGCTCGTGTCGTCGAGGCGGTTCGTGAAGTTCTTGAACCGGTTCTGGAACGTGTCCCTCGTCAGGCTCTTCTCGAGCTCGCGGAGGTCTTCCACGCTGCGCTCACGCAAGTCCTTCGCTTTCATCACTGAATGCTCCCGCGGATGAGGAACTTGTAACCGAGGGGCAGCTTGTGACCCGCGAGACGGAACGCTTCGCGCGCCGTCTTCTCGTCGACACCCGAGATCTCGTACATGACGCGGCCCGGCAGGATGTCGGCCGCCCACTCTTCCACGCCGCCCTTGCCGCCGCCCATTCGGACCTCGAGCGGCTTCTTCGTGACGGGGCGGTGCGGGAAGATCCGGATCCAGAGCTTGCCGACGCGCTTCACGTGGCGCGTGATCGCCATACGCGCGGCCTCGATCTGGCGCGCCGTGAGGCGGCCCGGCTCGACGGCCTGCATGGCGAAGTCGCCGAAGGAGACGTCCGAGCCACGGTAGGCCGTGCCCCGGTTGTTGCCCTTCTGCATCTTGCGGAACTTGGTTCGCTTCGGAGAAAGCATGGTCGTTCTCTCTTACCTCGGGCCTCAGCCTGCGATCTGCGGGCGGCGCTGGCGGCGAGCGAGGACCTCGCCCTTGAAGACCCAGCACTTGATGCCGATGATGCCGTACTTGGTACGGGCCTCGTGCTGGCCGAACTCGATGTCGGCGCGGAGCGTGTGGAGCGGGACCCGACCCTCGCGGTAGGTCTCGACGCGGCTCATCTCGCTCCCGCCGAGGCGGCCGGAGCAGCGGATGCGGATGCCCTTGGCGCCGAACTTCATCGCCGTCGAGAGGGCCTTCTTCATCGCGCGGCGGAAGGCGACGCGGCGCTCGAGCTGCATGCCGACGTTCTCGGCGACGAGCTGCGCGGAGGTCTCCGCCTTGCGGATCTCCTGGACGTCGATGAAGACCTCGTTCTCCGTGAACGACTGGACGCCGGGGAACTTGGTCTCACCCTTGGCGGCGGTCTTCATGTTGCCGATCTTGAGGATCTCGATCCCCTTGCCGCCCTTGCCGATGACCATGCCCGGGCGCGCCGTGTAGACGATGACCTTGGCCTTGTTCGCGGCGCGCTCGACCTCGACGGACGCGATGTTCGCGTTCATCAGGTACTCCTTGACGGCGCGCTTGATGCGCATGTCCTCGTGGAGCCACTTCGCGTAGTTCTTGTCCTCGAACCACTTGCTGTTCCACGTCTTGATGACGCCGAGGCGGAAGCCGTACGGATGAACTTTCTGTCCCATCGTTTCTCTGGTCCTTGAGGGGGCTACCGCGCCTCAGCGCTGGCCGAGGTGGATCGTGATGTGGCTCATGCCCTTCTGGATGCGCGTCGCGCGGCCCATGGCGCGCGGGCGCCAGCGGCGCATGTGCTTGTTGGGGGCCTTGTCGACGAAGGCCGTCTCGACGAAGAGGGCGTCGAGGTCGACGCCGGGGCTCGTCGTGCGCGCGTTCGCCACGGCGCTCTCGATGAGCTTCTTCAGTACGGGGGCGCCCGCCTTCTTCGTGAACTCGAGGAGCTGCAGCGCCTCACCGGCCTGACGGCCGCGCACGAGATCGACCATGACACGAGCCTTACGGGGGCTCAGCCGCGCGAAGCGGGCGATCGCCTTCGAAACCATGATCCCAGACCTTCCGCCGGCAACTACGCCGGACTCGCTAGTCCCGTCTCGAGCCGCCGTCGTACCGTCGGGGCGCTGAT
>JAHBWA010000056.1 GCA_019637195.1 Labilithrix sp.
GTCGAGCTTGACGATCTCCGGCTCGAGGATGGCGAAGCAGGTGAGGCCGGCGTAGCCCGCGCCGAGATCGTCGACCGCGATCCGGAACCCGAGCTTGCGGAGCTCGCCGACCCGCTGGCGGGTGTCGGCGACGTCGTGGAGGGCGCTCCTCTCGGTGACCTCGAGGACGACGTGCTTCGAGATCCGTCCGAGGGGGGAGCGCGGATCGAACAGCGTCGGGTCGAGCAGCTCCGCGGGGTGCAGGTTGACGAAGAGGAGCGTGTCGTCGTCGGCGGGCTCGAACGCGGCGGCGGCGAGCTCGCGCACGCGGCGTCCCATGTCGTCGAGGCGTCCGACGCGCTCGGCGAGCTGGAGCATCGCGCCGGGGTGGGGGACGGACGGCTCCTGCGGGCGCATCAGCACCTCGAAGCCCGCGGTGCGCCGGCTGCGCCGCTCGACGATCGGTTGAAAGTGGACCGTGAGGCTCTCCAGCGCGCGGTCGAACGTCGTCGACAGCTCCTCGCGCTCGCCAGTCAGCGGCGCTCCGGCGCCCGCCGCGATCGCCTCGCGCCGCAGGCGCGCCATTCGCGAGAGCTTCACCGCGTGACGGAGCGTGGTCGTGAGGACCTCGTTCGGGACCGGCTTGTGGAGGTACGTGAGGGCGCCGAGCTCGAGGGCGTCGCGCACCGTGTCGGCCGAGGGCTGGGCCGTCATGAGGATCACGGGGACGTCCAGGTCGTAGGCGCGCACCAGACGCAGCAGATCGATCCCCGACATCCCGGGCAGCGCGATGTCGCTGAGCACCGCGTCGTAGTCGCTCTTCACCAGCAGCTCGGCGGCGCTCGCGCCGTCGGAGATCGCCGACACATCGAACTCGGCGGCGAGCGAGCGGGTCAGCGCGCGCCGGAGCTCGTTGTCGTCTTCGACGAGGAGGAGACGCGGCGCGCGAGGATCTGGACTGTCCGTCGCGGTACTTGGCCCGACTCCATGTGTATTCGGCATTTTGGCAGGGGACCGCGCGAGCGCCGGATCGTCAAGGTAGCCCATGACGATTTTGCAACCTATGACAACCATGTCGTTTTTGCCGATTGAATGCCCGCTCCCGCGCGCAGTTCCGGCTGGAGGCGCCCTGACTCGACCGTCACAGTGCCCGTGCGGGACGACGCGAGCGGGCGGCGCTCGCGAGGGGGCCCGGCGGGAGCCCCCAGCGGCATGGCGCTCGAGGGCGCGTCTGCGTCGCGGAGCGGCGGGGATGGGGCCCGCTCCGGGCGCGCGCCGTCGGGCGCCCGCCGGCGCGCTGGCTTATGATCCCGGCGATGGCGCTCGAAGACCTCGCGGACCGGGTGCGCAGCACCGTCGAGGAGCTCCGCGACGACGTCGCCGACTACTGCCGCGACCGCAGCCCCTGGCCGCGCGCCGCGCTCGCGGTCTACCTCGTCTACGCGGGCGTGCGTCACCTCGCCGATCCGCTCTACCGGAGCTGGTTCGCCGGGATCACGCTCGTCTTCCACGAGATGGGGCACATCGTCTTCGCGCCTTTCGGGCGCACGATGATGCTGCTCGGGGGAAGCATCACGCAGCTGCTCGTCCCGTTCGCCGCGGGCGCCTACCTCCTCCTCCGGCAGCGCGACTGGTTCGGGCTCGCGGTGGGGCAATCGTGGCTCGCCTTCAGCACGTGGGACCTCGCGACGTACATCGCCGACGCGAACAAGGAGCAGCTCCCGCTGGTGTCGATGGGGGAGAACGCCGAACACGACTGGTCGACGTTGCTCACGCAGTGGCACCTGCTGAACGCGTGCGACGGCATCGCGACGGCTACGAGGGGCGTCGCCTTCCTGCTCTGGGCGACGGCGATGGCCGCGACGGCGTGGATGCTCTGGCGCATGGTGCGCGCGCGGCGCGAGGCGGCCTGAGGCCGTCCGGGCGGCCGCCGTCGGTCGACGACGGCAAATCCGCGCCGGTCACGCTCGAGTGGAGGGTCGTCTCCGGCGCCGACGCGGGCAAGGCCGGAGTCGCGGCGGACGGCCACGCCCTCTTCGGTCGCGCGGGGGGCGTCGACGTACTGCTCACCGACGCGACGGTCTCGCAGTTCTCATCGCGTCGGACCGCGCGGCGCAGTCGTCGCGCTCGGCCGGGGAGCTCGGCGACGACGACGGCCCGGACTCCGACGATCCGAGCGCGCCGCTCGAGCCGTTCAAGGAGGCCAAGCGCACGGTGATCGACGAGTTCGAGCGCGCCTACCTCGCGCGGCTCCTCGCGCGGGCGGGGACGAACATCTCGCGCGCGGCGTCCCTCGCCGGCATCGAGCGCCAGAGCCTGCGCGACCTCCTCAAGCGTCACGGCTTGCGCGGGGAAGACGACAGCCGCTGAGGGCCGGCCTCGCGGGCCGGCCTCGGCCGAAGCGTCTCGCTGGAGCGCGCCTCGGCCGGCGCGCGCGCCGCCAGGCACCGTCCGTCGCCGGACAGGGGCCCGCTGCCGGCCGTCCTACCCGTCCGCGGCGCGCCCAAATTGGATGAAATCGAAGAATACAGTGCTTCGATGAAAACGGTGGCAAATGTGCTCGCGGCGCTCGAGCCGTGGCGGTATGTTCCTGCTCCGAGGGGAAGGGAGCGCCCATGAGCAGCATCGAGGCCGGTCGGCAGGTGAGCGTCGAAGAGTTGATGGCTTACAACGCGACGCTCCTCGAGCGTCACAAGCGGCTCCGCGTCTTCAAGCTGTTCAGCGACGGGACCCTCGAGGACCCGGCGAAGCGCGAGCTCCTCTTCGCCTGCGTCCAGGTGTTCGCCCGCCACTTCCAGACGATGCTCCATACGCGTCAGGCGCACTGCGCCGACGACTTCTACCGCGGCATCTTCCTCAAGCACCTCCGCGAGGAGGTCGGGCACGACGACGTCCTCGTCAAGGACCGCGGCCGTCGCGACGAGGTCTGGGACCCGATCATGGAGGGCTCGGCCGCCTGGTTCATCTCGCGGATGAGCGTGCTCGACAACATCGAGAAGGCGGCGGTCATGCACCTCGTCCTCGAGTCGAGCGGGGCGTACATGGGGAGCGTCTGCGGGCCCGCGATGCGCCGCTACGGCAGCGCGGACTACTTCGAGCTCCACGACGAGGTGGACCAGAGTCACGTCACGATGGTCATCGAGCCGCTGCGCCGCCAGTCTCCGGAGACGCTCGCGCGGGTGCGGGTCACCGTCGAGCAGGCGTGGCGCGTCCTCGACGTGTGGGTGGAGCGGGTGGCCACGCTGGTCCTCGGCGACGACGCCGTGACCTACTACCCGACCGCGAGCTGAGCGCGAGCGGACATGGACTTCACCGAGAACCTCGGGCTCGACCGCTACCCGTACCCGTCGCGGCGCATGCCGCTCTTCGCGCGGCGCGGGGTCGTCGCGACCGAGGAGCCGCTCGCCGCGCAGGCCGGGCTGCGGATGCTGCTCCGCGGCGGCAACGCGGTCGACGCGGCGATCGCGACCGCGATCGCGCTCACCGTCACGGAGCCGGTCGCCAACGGCATCGGCTCGGACACCTTCGTGCTCGTCTGGGACGGCGAGCGCCTGCACGCGCTCAACGGATCCGGCCGCGCGTGCGCCGCGCACACGCCGCGGTTCTTCGCGGATCGCGGCCTCACCGCCGTCCCGATGCGGGGCTGGAGCTCGGTCACGGTGCCGGGCGCGCCGGCGGCCTGGCGTGACCTCCACGCGCGCTTCGGGCGGCTGCCGTTCGAGGTCCTTTTCGAGCCGGCCATCGAGTACGCCGAGCAGGGGTTCCCCGTGGCGCCGCTGACGGCCGCTCGCTGGGCGGCGTCCGCGCGCGGCTACGCGAGCTTCGCCGACGCCGCCGACACGAAGGGCTGGTACGACACCTTCACCCGCGGCGGCCGCGTCCCCGGCGCGGGCGAGACGTGGTCGTGCCCCGACATGGGCCGCACGCTCCGGCGCCTCGCCGAGTCCGGAGTCGAGTCGTTCTACCGCGGCGACGTCGCGAAGCTCATCGCGGAGTTCGCGGCGCGCACGGACGGTCACCTCACGCTCGCGGATCTCGCCGCCCACACGAGCACCTGGGTCGATCCGATCCGCGTCCGCTACCGCGGCTACGACGTCTGGGAGGTCCCCCCGAACGGCAACGGCATCGTGGCGCTGAGCGCGCTCGCCATCCTCGACGGGATCGACCTCGCGAAGCACCCGCGTGAGTCCGTCGAGAGCTACCACCTGCAGATCGAGGCCATCAAGCTGGCGTTCGCGGACGCCAGCCGCTACGTCGCGGATCCGGCGTTCGTCGACCTCCCCGTGCAGGGGCTCCTCGACCCGTCGTACGCGAGCCTCCGCCGCGCGCAGATCGGCGAGCGCGCCGCCGTCCCGGAGCCGGGCGCTCCTCCGAAGGGCGGCACGGTCTACCTCTGCGCGGCGGACGCGGACGGGATGATGGTCTCGCTCATCCAGTCGAACTACTCCGGCCCGCTCCTCGGCTTCGGCTCGGGGGTGGTCGTGCCCGAGACGGGGATCTCGCTCCAGAGCCGCGGGTGCGCGTTCTCGCTCGATCCGACGAGCCCGAACGTCATCGCGCCCGGCAAGCGCCCGGCGCACACGATCATCCCCGGGTTCCTCACGCGCGACGGCGCGGCCGTCGGGCCGTTCGGGGTGATGGGCGGCCCGATGCAGCCGCAGGGCCACGTGCAGATGGTGGTCAACCAAATCGACTACGGCATGAACCCGCAGACGAGCGTGGACGCGCCGCGGTGGCAGTGGCTCCAGGATCTTTACGTCGACCTCGAGAGCTCCGTCCCCGACGACGTCAAGATGGCGCTCGCCGCGCGCGGGCACGACCTGACCGTGAGCGGTCCCTGGGACGTCGCCAACGCCGTGCCGCGGCCCACGCCGAAGGGCAAGTACGTCGCCTACGGCGACTTCGGCAAGGCGCAGATCATCTGCCGGCGTCGCGACGGCACGTACGTCGCCGGCAGCGAGTCGCGCGCCGACGGCTGCGCGGTCGGGTACTGAGCTGGTCACGGAGAGGAAGGATCCCTATGCAGCCGACCATCGCAATCGTTCGACGATCCGAGATCGAGATGATCACGGAGGTCATGGAAGACGGCGAGATGCA
This sequence comes from Labilithrix sp., assembly GCA_019637195.1. Taxonomy (GTDB): domain Bacteria; phylum Myxococcota_A; class Polyangia; order Polyangiales; family Polyangiaceae; genus Labilithrix. The sequence goes on from JAHBWA010000056.1 coordinate 5,077, forward strand.
CCAGCTCGGAGAGCTGCGCGACTTCCGGCGCCATCCGCTGCTGGCGAAGTTCATCCCCGAGAGCGCGCGCCTGGCGATCGCCTGGGTCCGCCTCGGGCCGGGCCAGATCCTCGCGCCCCACCGCCACCCGACGCCGTCCCTGTTGCTCTGCATGGGAGGCCGCGGCATCGTCCTCGACCTCCCCGACAGGATCATCGAGCCGGGCGACGCCGTGCTCGTGCCGGTCGGCTCCACGCACGGGTTCAAGGGCCTCGATCCCACAGGCATCGAGGGGCTCTCGATCCAGTTCGAAGAGCGAGGCCTCTACGAGGACGTCACGAGACCACAGGTCGTCTTCGAGCAGTAGCCGCCGCCCGCCGGCGAGGCGGGGCACCCACCGGTCGGGGAGGGCGCGCCGCGCTCCCCGCCGGCGTCAGCTCCAGCTCATCTCGATGTTGACGTCCGAGGGCGCGGGCGTCGCGAGCGACCAGCCGGAGATCTTCACCGAGAGATCCTTCACTCCGCACGCGGTCAGCGCGAACGCGCCGAAGCCCGCGGCCACCGGCGCCGTGTGGGCGTAGGCGCCGACGTCGTGCAGGCGGACGATGAGGCGCCGATCGCCGAGCTGGCTCGTGTCGGTCTCCATCCGTCCGCAACGGCTGTCGCGCGCCCAGAAGTCCGGGGCCTTCCGCGCGAAGACGGCCGGCGTCATGATCCGCATCAGCAGGCGGAGGAAGGTGTTCGTCGCCGCGTGAGCGATGAACTTCCCGCAGCCGAGCAGGGCCTCGCGGGCCTTCGCCTCGTCGTCGCCGTGGAGGCTCACGATCCCCCGGTAGAGATCCGAGCAATGATCCACGGGGTACCAGAGCATCTGGTCGTAGCTCTCTCGGCTCCGGCGCCCGTCGTCCGGAAGCGTGGCGTGGACCCGTTCGCGCAGCGCAGGCTCGAACGTGTCGATGTAGTCGAAGCAGCCGAGGATCATGTACCCGCGTACCGTCGATTCCGTCATCGGTCAGCGCCTCCTGGGCGCCATGTGCTCGTCGCCGCGAGCGCTGGATGGAGCCGGACAGCGGCTCGACACGTGGACCACCGAAACATACTCCCCGCGCGCCGACGAGCTCGTCTCGAGCGAGCGGTCGGCACGCAGGCCCCGATGATACACAGAGAACGGTGAATGCTCCGAAAATGAGCAATTCACGGTGAACACCGGAAGTGTCGGAGCGATTTCGCCGTCGAATCGCGCGCCTTGGTCGCCGCGGCTCTCCTGGGCACGCGAGTGGGCACGCGAGCCGATCCGCCCGAGGCTCGCTGCGGAGGATGCGGCGCCGGACGGCGCAGCCCGGTGAGCGCGTCCGAACGTCGCGCGACCCGCTGGTCGAGCGCGGCGGAGCCGGGCGGATCCAGGTGACGTCCACGGCGACTCTGATAGGACGTCGTGATGAAGCAGAAGCTCGACGCGGTGGTCATCGGGGCGGGGCAGGCGGGCCCGTCGCTGGCGGTGCGTCTCGCGCAGGCCGGCAAGCGCGTGGCGCTCGTCGAGCGGCGGGGGCTCGGCGGGACGTGCGTGAACGACGGGTGCATCCCGACGAAGACGCTGATCGCGAGCGCGCGCGCGGCGTGGATGGCGCGGAGCGCGGCCTCTTACGGGGTCGACGTCTCCGGTGGCGTGTCGATCGACATGAAGCGCGTGAAGGCCCGCAAGGACGCCGTCGTCCAGGAGTCGCGCGAGAGCCTCGCGAGCTGGATCGGCTCGACGAAGGGCCTCACGCTCGTCTCCGGCCACGCGCGCTTCGAGGACGCGCGCACGGTGCGGGTCGGCGAGGACCTCTTCGAGGCCGAGCAGGTCTTCGTGAACGTGGGCGCTCGCGCGTTCGTCCCGGACATCCCTGGTCTGACGAGCGGCCCGTACCTCACGAACACGTCGATGATGGACGTCGACGAGCTGCCCGAGCACCTGGTGATCGTCGGGGGAAGCTACGTCGCGCTCGAGTTCGCGCAGATGTACCGCCGGTTCGGAGCGCGCGTCACCGTGCTCGAGCGCGGACCGCGCCTCATCGCGCGCGACGACGAGGACGTCTCCGCCGAGGTGCGCCGCGTGCTCGAGCTCGAGGGCGTCGACGTGCGCGTCGATATGAAGGTCTCGCGCGTCGAGCACGCGGCGGGGCGCGTCGTCGTCGTCACCGACGGCGGCCGCGTCGAGGGGAGCCACCTGCTCGTCGCCGTCGGGCGCGTCCCCAACACCGACGACCTCGGGATCGAGCGCGCGGGGATCGAGCTCGACGCGCGTCGCTACATCCGCGTCGACGACGAGCTCCGCACGAACCTCCCGCACGTGTGGGCGGTCGGGGACTGCAACGGGCGCGGAGCGTTCACGCACACGTCGTACAACGACTACGAGATCGTCGCGGCGAACCTCCTCGACGGCGACGCGCGCCGCGTCTCCGACCGCATCCCGATCTACGGACTCTTCGTCGATCCTCCGCTCGGTCGCGTCGGCATGAACGAGGCGGAGGCGCGCGCGAGCGGCCGGCGCGTCCTCGTCGGCAAGCGCCCGATGACACGGGTGGGCCGCGCCCGGGAGCGCGGGGAGACGCACGGCTTCATCAAGGTGATGGTCGACGGCGACACCAAGGAGATCCCTCGGCGCGGCGATCTCGGCATCGGGGACGAGGCGGTGCACGCGATCGCCGACGTCATGTACGCTCGCGCGCCGTACACCACGATCTCGCGCGCCGTGCACACTCACCCCACGGTGAGCGAGCTCGTCCCGACGACGCTCCAGAGCCTCGAGCCGCTCGCCGCGCGGCCCTGACGCTCGCGCGCCTCTCGCTCGTCCGGGCCGCGCCGCCGTCGCCGCGACCTGTCGAGATGCGCAACGTTCAGCACCTCGTCGATGCCAAGGGCGCCGGCGACACCGGGCCGGGCTGGGAGTATCGCCTCGACAGGCTACGAAGAACGGCTACCCGTACTCCGGCCGCTGCCCGCGCTGACCTGCGCGTCCTCGATCACCGACGCCGGCGCGCGGGCGAGGCCGCTACTTCGCCTTGTTCGGCGCGCCCGGCGTCGCGGCGGTGACCTCGAAGGCGCCGTTCGCGTCGCCGTTGGGGAGGCGGCCCCACGTGTCGCCGCCCGAGGCCGCCTGGGGCGGATAGACGACCGTGCCGACGATCTCGCCGGCGCCGTCGATGAGGAAGATGGCCTCGCCGTCCTTGTTGCTGATGCCGAACTCCGCCGGCACGCAGAAGACGTGATCGCCGGCTGGGCACGGCTCCCCCGAGTCGAGCCCGCCGGCGCGGATGAGGCCGTAGGCGCCCGCGGGCAGCGTCGTCCCCGACGGGAACGTGACCGCGTCGCCGAGCTTCGGCTCGCCGGTCTTCTTGTCACGGTCGGCCACCTTCCAGCCGCCGAGGTCGACCGCGGTCGCGCTCGAGTTGACGAGCTCGATCCAGTCGTCGGTCGCCGACAGCTCGTTGATCAACACGAACGAAGAGCTCCCGGTCGTCGCGTCGAAATCCCTGTCCGGCTCCGGGGAGCTGCCCGACGAGCCGGAGCTGCCGGAGCTGCCGGAGGCCGCGTCGGCGCCGTCGGGCGACGCGCCCTCGCTCGAGGTGGGAGGGATGAGCCCTTCGGTCGACTCCGAGCATGCCCAGACGGCGACCGAGGCGAGGGTGAGCAAGACGAACAGACGACGCATCCGAGCCTCCGTAGGATTAGAAAACGACACGACCGATCGCGCGGAGCTCCCAGCCGTTCGAGCCGGGCAGCTCGCTCTGCGCGCGAGTGGTGGGAATGGACCGCGTGAGCGCGAGGAACGACTCGACGGGGAGGGCGACGCGGTAGCCCAGGCTCCCCCAGAGGGTGGTGAGCGCGTCGTCCGGCGAGGCGGCCGCGTCGCGGATCACGTGGTCGACGCGCGCGCCGAGGAGCACGCGCGGGAGCGGCTCGACGCGGACGAACGCGCTCGCGAGCATCGCGCGCTGCGTGCCGAGCTGGGCGACGCCCCACGCGTGCGTGAAGTAGGCGCCGCCGCGCACGCGCGCGCCTTGCCAGACGAGGCCGCCGGTCACCCGATCGGCGCGCGCCAGCGAGGTCCCGGTGGAGCCTGCGACGTACGACCCGAACACGCCGAGCGGCCGGAGCTCCCCGTTCGGCAGCGGGTGCAGCTCGGCGGCGCCCTCGAACGACTTGCCGCGGTTGAGCTCGCGGCTGGTGTAGCCGTCCCCATTGTAGGCGGCCGCGGCCAGCCAGCCGTACCCGCGCGGCAGGTCGACGCGCGCCTTCGCGCCGAGGTCGGCGGGCGACATGAGCGCGCTCGCCTCGAGCGCTGAGGGCGCCACCGGGCGGAGCATCCAGGTGCCGTCGAGGTTCGGCACGGTCAGCGTGGGGACGACGCCGGCCGAGAGCTCGAGCAGCTCGGCGACGCGGTACGCGCCGTAGGCTTCGCGGAGCCGGAGGACGAGGCTGTCTCCCGCGACCCCGAGGAGCGAGCCCTCGCTCGCCGATCGCGTCGCCTCGAGGACGATCCGCCCGCGCGCCGCGTCGAGCTCGCCCTCCAGCGCCGCGTGCGCGCGCGGCACGTCGAAGGCGTGGAACCACGTCCGATTGTCGCCGGGACCGGCGAAGCTTCGATAGCTGTATTGGGCAAATATCTCGAGCCCGGCGCGGACGGGGCCCGCGCCGTGCGTGGCCGCCTCGGTCGGCGGCGCGGCGCGACCCACGACGGCGCCGTCCTCGGCCGCGACGGCCGGCGCGGGGACGCCGGTCTCGGCGCTGGACGCGGCCGGGGGCGCGTCGTCGGCGGACGCAGGAGCGCCGGCGGCGAGGGCGGCGAGCACGAGGGGCCAGACGAATGCGCGGCGCATCATGGGGAGCTCGGAAGCGGTGGAAGGGGCGGCGGCACGCCGAACACCGCGGCGATGTCGGGGCGCGGGGCGTCGCTCGGATCGAACGGGATCCCGAGGCGGAGCCCGTCGGGGCGGTGGAGCGAGCGGGCGAACCTGAGGTGATCGGCGACGACGAGCTCGGCGTATGCCACGCAGGCGTCGGCCTGCTCGTCGAGGAAGCCCTCGGGATCGATCGCGATGCGCGCGTACACGGCGCGCGCGTTCTCGATCCCGCCGGGGCCGGACGCGTGGACGCGCGCGACGATGTCCCCGAGGACGGCGCCGAGCGCGGTGAGCGCCTCGGGCGTGCCCTCCTCGCCCACCATCCGCGCGACGCGCACGCCCTTGTGGCCCTCCGACTCGAGCCGGATCTGGCAGGGGAGGCCGAGCCACGTGGTCCAGCCCCAGAACGGCTCCGCGTCGGGGCGCGCCCACGCCATGCGCGCGGACCGGACGACGCGCTCGCCGACGCTGTCGGCGTGGACGCCCGGCGGCCAGAGTCCGCCGATCATCGAGTCGCCGAGCTCCTTCAGCTCGAGCATCCAATCGTCGTCGGGTGCGTCCGTCGGCCCGCGCACGAGGAGGACGACGCGCGTGCGCGGCCAGCTCGCGACGCCGCTGCCGAAGACGCGGACGGCGTCGAGCAGTCGGACGTGCTCCTCCGGCGGAGGCGCGACCAGCGTGCGTCGCCACCGCTCCAGCGCGCCGGGGAGCTCCGCGAGCGCGAACGGCGGCAGATCGGCGTAGACCTTCTGGGGATCCTCGGGATCGATCGGGCCGCGCAGGAGCACGCGGCGGTCTCCGTCGAGCACGGTCAGGTCGGTGAGCTCGCGGCGGCGGGCGTGGTCGCGCTCCGAGCGGCGGATGACGCTGGCGAGGATCGGGTCCGTCGCGGCGGTGACGCGAGCCGGCGCCTCGCCGCGCGCGGCCGCCTCGATGCCTGCGCGGTAGCCCGCGATCGCCGAGCGGACGATCGCCCGGCGCGCGCCGACGACGCGTCCGTGCGCGTCGGCGTCGTCGGGGTTCGACGCCAGCGCGGCCAGCGCCAGGCCGACGGCGAGGCGGCGGAGGTCCCAGAGGTAGGGCGCGCGGTCGGCGGTGTCGAAGTCGTTCGGCTCGATCGCGAGCGTGCCGTCCGGCGCGCGGAGCCCGCCGAAGTTCTCGGGGTGGGGATCGCCGATGCTGGGGACGAGCGGGACGTCGAGATCGAAGCGCGAGACGGCCAGCGTGGTCGAGCCGGTCCGCATGTCGCTGCGAAACAGCGGGACGGTGCCGCGGTAGAAGTCGATGACGCCGCTGGCCATCCGGGCGTACTTGCCGGCGCTCAGCGCAGGCCGCGCGCGGACGTAGGGCTCGTCGGCCGCCGCCAGGACCGCGACGATCTGCGCCTCGCGCGCGTCGTCCGGCGCGGGCTCGCATCCGGTCGCCGCGACGGCGAGGACGGCGAGGACGGCGAGCGCCGCGACGGCGAGAGGCAGACCATGACGCCAGCCGAGCACGTGCCGCTTTTTGACGCACCCGTGTGACCACCGCGAGGCACGCGCGAAAACTTGGATGGCGGACGTGGAACGTTGGTGTGACGCCGCCGTTCAGACGCGCGGCGCGCTCCTCGGCGTCGCCGGCCGACGCGTCAGCCTTGCCAGCCGATCGAGAGGGCGAGCCCGAGGTTCGTGCGGTCGCGTCCGCCGAGCGGCACCGCCCCGCCGAGGACCACGAACAGGCCGCGCACCGGGTAGAAGCGCAGCGCGAGGCGCGGATCGAACGACTCGAGCGGGCGCGCGTCGGCGAGCGCGAGCCGCAGCGCGGTCCCGCCCGCGATCCCGAAGGCGCGCCAGGGGCGGTAGACGACGTCGGCCGAGAGCGTCTCGCCGAGGACCGAGAGCGTACGCCCGCCGTTGACGACGGACACGAGCGAGAAGGCGAAGCCGCCGACCACCTCGAGGCGCTCGCGGACGCGCGCCGTCGCGACGACGCCGTGCTCACCGCCCCAGCGCGCTGCGCGCGCGAAGCCCGTCTCGGTCGGTAGGAGCAGGCGCGCGAACGGCGCCACCGAGGCGCGCTCACCGAGGCCGATCCGATGGTGCGCGCCGACGACGCCTCCGCCGAGGCTCGCTCGGTCGGCCTCGACGGTCGCGTTGGCGACGAAGCGATACTCGAGCGACGGCGCCCAGAGCGAGATCCACGTGCGCTCGGCGACCACCGCGCGTCCGCGGAGACCGACGCCGGCCTGGAGCGAGCCGTAGAGGTCGGAGGTCGCGACGAGGACGGCGGCTCGCGTCTCGAGCGAAGCCTCGGTCGCCTCGCAGCCCTCGGGCAGGACGCCGACGTCGCCGGGGCCGAGCGGGACGCGGACCGGCGTCCCGCCGGCGGCGGGCCGTGACGCCGAAGGCGCGTCGCACGCGAGCGCCGCCGTCGCGGCGAGCGACAGCGCCTGCGCGGCGAGGACGGCGAGCACGCGGCGGGCGGGGCGCGAGCGCGTCATCGTCGCGGTGCCATCCATCCGTCGCCGCGTCGATCGACGAGGAACGGGTTGGTGAAGGCCGCGCTCCAGTGCCCGTAGGCCACGGCCCAAACGTGAAACCGCGCCTCGGAGTCGCGCGGGCGCGGCGGCTCGGCGTACCAGTCCTCCTCGACGATCCCGTCGCGGTCACGCAGATCGACGACGCCGTTGCGATCGTTGTCGGTCGTGTCCGGCAGGCCGTCGTCGTCGAGATCGGCGGCGAGCCAGAGCGGGAGGCCCGCCTCGACGACGATCCACGCGTCCTCGTCGACCGGGACCGCCGCGAGGAGGTCCGCCAGGCGGAGCGCGCCGCGGTAGCGGACGAGCCCCTCGCGCCCGAACGGATCGGACGGCCGGGAGAGCGCGGCGCCGCCGATCGTCCGCGCGATCGCGCCGTTCACGATCACGCGGATCTCCTCGACCGGGATCCACGGCGCGGCGCGCACCTCGAGCGAGAGCTCGGCCGTCGCCCCGGGGGTGAACGGCTCGAGCGAGGTGCCCCGCCCGTCGATCGTCGCGACGATCACGGGGCCGTTCGTGCCGAGCATGCGCCCCGCGCGGACGTCGGCGTTGAAGCGCTCGCGGTCGAACGACGCGACCGAGTGGCCGCCGAGCACGACGTTGCGCGGGTAGCCGAGCACCTCGGTCGCGAGCGTGTGCGAGTCGCTGTTGGCGGTGCCGGCGCGGAGGATGCCTTGCGACAAGAACCCGTGCCACGCGACGCGGTAGCGATGAAACTGCAGCGTGCTCGTGCCGTTCATCACCTCCTGGGCGTCGAAGTCGAGCGCGCTGCGACCGCCGAGCGGTCGCTTGGTCAGCTGCCCCTCGATCGTGTTCGGCGGCGGCGCGCTCCCGATCACGCGGCGCGGATCGTAGCCGATCGCCGAGAGGAAGCCCTCGTCGCGCCCGAAGGTGCTCGCCGCGAACGGGTGGTTCATCTGGATGACGCCGCGCTCCGGCATGAGCTCCTCGACGCGATCGAAGAGAGCGCCCGGCTCGAGCCGCTCGTCCCACGGCGCGCCGTTCCGCGGCCTCTCGGGATCGAAGCGCAGCGGCCAGAAGTTGTAGTGACCGACGACGCGCGGGATGATCCCGCCGCCGGGCGGCTCGTAGAACAGGATCTGGCCGGTGGTCTCGACGCCCGGCATGACGACGACGCGATCGGCGATCCCGAGCTCGCGCAGGGCGCGGTCGTAGCTCGTGACGACGTCGTGGTCGGTGGCGGCGATCACGTCGACGCTCTCGGCGAGGAAGGTCCGCGCGCGGTCGCGGTCGGGCAGGCTGCTGTCGAAGCTCGCGCCTCCGTGGACGTGGAAGTCGGCGCTGAGCGCCCCGTCGGGGAGGAGCCCCGGGAGCGCGTCGACGACGAGCGCGAGCTCGGCGCGCTCACCCGGACGCACGTCGACGCGCGCGCGCGCGAGCGTGGCGAACGGACCGCGCGTCGCGTAGGCCCAGTACGCCCCGACCGGGGCCGCGAAGCCCGCGGTCCCGTCCGGCTCGACGAGGACGCGGTTGCACGCCGGCGAGCCGCCGTGCGCCGGGCCGAGCCAGGGTGTGCAGTGGTCCATCCGTGAGGCGCCGAAGAGCGAGCCCTGCGTCGCGAGCGGATCGGCGTCGTCGACGGGCGTGAGGACGATCTCCGCGAGGACCGGCGCGCCGGCTCCGTCCCTGACCGTGACCTCGACGACGCCGGCGCGGGGCAAGACGATGTCGGGGAGCGACGCGTCAGCGTCGCCCGTGGTGAGCGCGGTGTGCTCGGGGATCGGGCGTCCGAGCACGAGGACCTCGGTCCGGAAGGCGCGCCCCGCCGGCAAGCGGACGGAGAAGGTGCCGTCGGCCGCGGGGACGATCGCGTTCCACGGGCGTCGCGCGGCGACGGCGTCGGGATCGGCGCCGGGCGCGGGCTCGTAGAAGAGGACCGTGGCGTGGCGCTGGCCGCCGTCGATCGGCAGGCCGTCGCTCGCGACCACGCGCCCGCGGACGAGCACGCTCGCCTCGCCGAACATCGACGCGCGCGCCGTCAGCGCGATGTCGACGGCGCCGCCGAGCCCGGGACCGGGGGCGGCGGCGATGAACCGCTCGAAGGCGATGCCGTCGCCCGGGAGCACCACCGCGCGCGCGGCTCCGCTGGCGCTCACGAAGTCGCTGTGGAACGCCTCGACCTCCGCGCGGTCGCACGGGACGAGGGCGTACGCCGTCTCGCTGTCGGACTGCGGCTGCGTCGCGAAGAACGGCTCGCGGGCGATCGCGTCGCCGAGCTTCTCGAGGTCGAGGTCCGGGTGGAGGAAGCCGCGCCCGCGCAGCGGCGTGAACGGGTTCGCCTCGCGGCCGCCCCAGAAGGCGGCGTCGCAGAGGAGGAACGTGTCGGGATCGCGTCCGCCGTGGAAGAGCTCCGTGCGCACGCGGACGCCGGGCTCGCAGGCCCGGAGCTCGTAGCGCGAGACGACGTGGACCTCGGCCCGCCCGTCGAGCGTCCCGCGCAGGATCGCGGCGACGTGGTCGGGCGCCCTGTCTTCGAGCTCGATCGACCGGTACGCGACGGCGTCGCGCGGGAGGATGCCGACGGCCTGGTAGAGGAGGTTCAAGCCGTCCTCGCCGCTGTTGGCCGAGGCCGGCGTCAGATCGATCACGTTGCCGCCCGTGGGCGCGAGCGCGTGCGGCGCGTCGATCGCGTCGAGCACGAGACGAACGCGATCGTTCGCGAGGAGCACGTCGCCGCGCGTCGCGGCGGCGTCGAGGCCCGCGCTCCGCTCCGCGCCGCTCGCGAGGCGGCGGATCTCGACGTGGCCGCCGGTGCAGGTCGGAAACGAGAGCTTCGTGCAGGCCGCCGCCGGACTGCACACGCCGTCGTCGCCCGAGAGGCAGCCTTCGCGCGCGCTGCAGCCCTTGGCGCCCGAGCCGACCACGACGGCCGCGAGCGCCCACGCGAGCGCGCCGCCCCACTGTCCGCGTTCGCCCCACCGCGCCACGAGCGAGGATCCTACCGCGCTTCACGCGCGCGGCGCTCGCTACTTGATGTTGTAGTCGAGGTTGACGTTCTTGCCGCCGCGGTTCAGCTGGATCGTCAGCTTGTCCGCGGTGCGGAGGCGGGCATAGGCCTCGAGCGCCTTCTCCGGGCTCCCCATCTCGAAGCCGTTGATCGTGCGGAGCTGGTCGCCGTTCTGCATCCCGAGCACGCCGAGCAAGGCGTCGGGACGGATGCCGTTGAGCGTGATCCCGACGACGCGTCCGTTCTCTTGCACCGGGACGACCCGGGCCTGGCGCATCAGGTCGGCCTGGTTCTCGAGGATCTTGTCGACGACGCCGCGGTCGACGTTGAACTCCGTCGCGCTGACGGCCTGGATCCCCTTGCGCAGCTCCGGATCGAGCGCGCCGGCGCGGGACCGGGAGGGCGGCGGCGCCGCGGAGGCGACGGGAGCAGGGGGGGGCGCGGCCTGCGGCGGGTCGTAGAGGCGCGCCTGACAGAGCGCGCCGCCGCCGGAGAGCCAGATGCGATCCCGGCCGATGAAATGCACCGTCTTGTCCGAGACCTCCACGCCACGACGGACGAGCCGGGCTTTGTTGTCGGAGCCGGAGATCGACGCGAACGACCAGTCCTCGTCGCCGCTGGCCGCGATGGCGGTGACGTTGACGCCATCGCACGCGGGGGCGTTCCAGGGATCGCTGGTGTCGACGGACTCGGAGGTGGACTCGCCGCCGCCCTCTTCCGAGGAGGCTTGCGGCATGAGCGAGCCGGTCACGTGGTCGAACGGGTTGCGCTCGAGGATGGGCCTCGCGCTCGGCGTTCGCGGGGCGGTCGTCGTCGGGAGGAGGCGCTTCGCGCCCGGCGGAGCCTGCGCCAGGAGTGTCTCGTCCGGGGCCAGCGTGGTGCCGACGAGCTGGGTCACGCCCTGCGCGGCGAACAGCGCGGCGATCGCCACGAGCGGCAGCGGCACGACCCAGAAGTTCTTGCGGAGCAGGGTTTCGACGGCCATGGCGGGAGCCCCCACGCACCCGAGGATGCAAACAGTTGGGACTCCATAATATTTCTAGACCATCCGCAGGCGGGCTTCAACGCGGACCGGCGGCGCATCGGCGGAGCGGTACGATCGCGACGCCCGCGCGCGAAAACGAGGCCTTGGCCACGGATCAGCGGCGTCTACGCGAGGACCGAGGCCTCGGCCACGGATCAGCGGCGTTCGTCCCAGAGCTCGCTGGCGAGCTCGCGGTCGAGCGCGCAGGCGATCGTCGCCTCACCGACGATGCCGAGGGCCTCCGCGCGGTCGCGCGGGAACGCGTCCAGCCGGCGGCGGAAGTCTTCGCGAAAGCCGTCCGGCTTGGCGATCGCTGGGAACGAGAGGTACGCGAGCCCCTCGCGCGGCGGGAGCTGGAGCACCCGCTGAGCGAGGCGGCGGGCGATCCGCGCGCCGGTGAGGTCGACCATGTAGCGGACGTAAGCGTGGGCGACGAGCAGGGTGGGGGACTCGTCGGCCAGCCGCCGGACGTGCTCGAAGTAGGCGACGCTCGCGCCCGGCCGGATCGGCTCGGGCGCGACGCCGAAGTAGCGGAGGTCCGCGAGGATCGCGCGGGCGCGGAAGACGTCCGGCAGATCGAACGCGTTCAGCCGATCGTCGCGGCCGACGCTCGCGAGCACGCTCTCGATCGTCGCGTAGACCGGGTAGAGGCGCGCGAGGCCCTCGGCGTACGTCTGCGCGGTCAGCGTCCCCTGGAAGAACGCGCGCGCCATGCGCGTGCTGCCGGCGAGCCGCTGCGCGACCCGCGGCTCGCGCCGGAGGAGCCTCGACAGCGGCGGATGCTTCGCGAGCCGTCCGCGCTCGACGTGCCGCGCGGTCGGCGAGGGCGCTGGAGCGCGCGCGAGCGTGAAGGTGTGCAGCGCCGAGAACGTGTGCAATGCGACGGAGGCCACGGGTCAGCCCTCCCCGCCGGCGCGGAGCCGCGGCGTGGCGCCGGCGCTCTCCGCGTCGTCGTCGGTCGTGACGTCGCCGGCGCCGGGGGCGTCGTCCGCTCCGAGCCGCTGCGCGCCCGCGGGGACCGGGAGGCCCGAGGTGACTTCGAGCGTGGCGCTCGGGAGCGTCCTGTTCACGAGCGGAGCGAGGAGGCACCGCTCGACGAACCCGTTCCCAGGACACCCCGCGTAGGCGCCGCCGAGATGGATGTGCACCCGCGACGGCGACGCCGCGACGAGATGGATCGTCGCGTTGTCGACCGTCACGAGCGGCACCGCGATCTCCTCGAGCAACGCGATCAGTCGTTCGACCTGACTCATCGCCAGGGAAGCTAGCAGCGAATGAATGATAATGAAAGTCATTTTCAATAAGGCGTCTTCGGACGCGAGGGGGAGGCGAGGTCGGGCCGGCGCGTCGCGATCGATGCGAACGTGCCCCGAGCTCCCGCGTCGCCGGGGCCGGCCGCGCGTCGCCGCTCCGAGCTCGGCCGAAGATCTCGGCGTGCGCCGGTCGCGAGGGGCTCGCGATCGCGCGAGGCGCCGAGCCCTTGACTGACCTTCACGCGAACTTAATTCTCCTGGCACGAGGCTGATGAACGCGGCGCCCGGCGAGGCCGGCGCGTCGCTGAGCTCAGCGTCGTGTCGTTCCCAACCCCCCTCAAGGAGGAGTGAATCATGACCGCTGCCTGGAGCTCTTTCCCGATGCTCGATCGCCTGCTCGACGACGTGATGACCGGCGTCGCCGGCACCTCGTTCGGGGCCGCGTCCCCCGTCCGGAGCTTCTCGCCCGCGATGGACGTCCGCGCGAACGAGGACGAGATCGTGTTCGTCGCCGACGTCCCGGGCTTCAATCGAGAAGACATCGAGATCACGCTCGACGACGGAACGCTCACCATCAAGGGTCAGCGGCGCTACGAAGGCAACGGCAAGGACAAGGTGTGGCTCGGCCGAAGCTACGGCGCGTTCACGCGCTCGTTCACGCTCCCCGACACGGCGGATCCGGAGCGCCTCTCGGCCGAGCTCGCGGACGGCGTGCTCACCGTGCGCGTCGCGCAGCAGCCGAAGGCCAAGCCGCGTCGGATCGCGATCACGCCGCGCCAGCTCTCGCACGCGAAGGACGAGGACGGTTCGTCGAAGTGACGCGGGGGCGTTCGGCCGCGCAGGCGTCCGGAGGTCGACCGGGCGCCTGCGGGTGACGCCGGCGAGCGCGTCGTCGGCCGCTGGCGAGCGCGTCGTCGGACGCCGGCGGGGCGTCGCGACGTCCGCGGAGCAGCGACGGTCGTCGCTCAGACGCGGGGCCGCGGCGCGACGCCGAGGATCTCGGCGAGGCGGCTGTACGAGCGCTTTCGCTCCTCGTGGTCGTGGATGGCGCTCGTCACCATGAGCTCGTCGGCCGCGGTGCCGGTGAGCAGCTTCGCCAGCTCGGCTTCGACGCGCGCAGGGCCGCCGGCGACGTGACGGCGCGCTCGACGGAGCACCTCCTCGTCGGCGTCGAAGCGGTACGCGCGCGCCTCGGCGACGCTCGGCAACGGCAGGTCGCGGAGGCCCTGTCCGAAGCGCAGCCACGAGAGGTCGGCCGCGCGCGAGAGGTCCTCGGCCGCCGCGTCGTCGGCCGCGCAGAGCACCGAGGTCGCGAGGATCGCGTGCGGCGCCGGCGGCCAACGCGACGGCCGGAACGCTTCGCGGTAGGCGAGCATCGCCGCGACGTGGTGCTCCGGCGCGATGTGATGGGCGAAGGCGAACCCGACGCCGAGCTCCGCCGCGAGGCTGGCGCTCTCGACGCTCGCGCCGAGGAGGAAAATCGGCGGCGGCGCGACGCCGGCGGGCACGGCCTTGATCGGGCCGAAGCGCGTCGCGGGATCCGGATCGTACGTGAGGAACGTCATCAGCTCGCCCAGCTGCGCGGGGAAGGCCTCCGCGCCGAGCAGGTCGCGCGAGCGGCGGAGCGCGAGCGCCGTCTTCGCGTCCGTCCCGGCGGCGCGCCCGACCCCGAGATCGATGCGGTCGCCGTAGAGCGCCGCGAGGACGCGGAACGTCTCGGCGACCTTGAGCGGGCTGTGGTTCGGGAGCATGATCCCACCGGAGCCGACGCGAATGCGGGACGTCGCGGCGGCGACCGCGGCGATGAGGACCTCGGGCGAGGAGCTCGCGAGCGCCGCCGCGTTGTGGTGCTCGGCGAGCCAGACGCGATGCAGCCCGATCGCCTCGGCGTGTCGGGCGAGATCGACGGTGTTCCGCAGCGCCTCTGCGGCCGTCGCACCGGACGGGATGGGGCTGAGGTCGAGGACGGAGAGGCGCACCTCGCTCGGATGCTACCGGCTCCGCGGTGGGGTCGACGAGAGCGCGCACGCCGACGCACGTCAGGAGGCGCCGCCGCAGATCAGGAGGCCGTAGGTCGGGGGGCAGCGCCGCAGGCCCAGCCGTAGCGCTTCGTCGGCGGGGGCACGCGTCAGCAGCCGCCGCCGCAGGCCCACCCGTCGTCGCACTTCGTCGGCTGCGCGCCGTCCGCGCACGAGACGTTGCACGGGCCGGTCGACACGCAGCGCACGCGGCACGCGCCGGCGCACGACACGTTGCAGTTGCCGACCGACCTGCACTCGACCTCGCTGTCCGCGCCGACCTTCGGCGCGCAGTCGTTCACGCTCTCGCACACGTAGCGGCACCGCTCGCCGCAGGTCGCGCCGCAGGTGCTCGTGCTCTTGCACGTGATCGAGCAGTCGGCGCCGCAGGCGACGTTGCAGTTCGGTCCGCTCGCGCATTCGTATGCGCAGCGATCCCCGCAGCGCGCGTTGCAGTCGGCGCTGAAGCTGGTGCAGGACGGGGCGCAGCCCGCGGCGCCTCCGCAGTCGAGGTCGCAGGGGGCCTCGCCGGAGCACCCGCACTGCTCCGTCGTGCACGGCGCGATCCCCGGGCTCGAGCCGCCGCTGCACGCGGTGAGCGCGGCGATCGACAGGACGAACGTGGCGAGCGCTGCCCCGACGAGGCGACTGGCGAACCCTTGCATGCGGCGATCTCCTCCCGCGAGCGCGCGGACGGGAGCAGCGTACCCTGCGGCGGGACGCGCGCCGAGGGCTTCGCTCACTGCGTCGTGACGAGGAGCTGAACGCTCACACCGTCCTGGGACTTGCCGATCGTCGCGGCGTAGGAGGTGGTCCCGTCCGTCTTTGTCAGCACCTTGGTTCCGCCCAGGTCGAGCGCGGCCTCCTCCTTGCCGGGGAGCTTCGCCTTGTAGAACGCGTGGACCTGGTCGGCGGAGGCCGTGGTCGTGAACGTGACCTGCTTGCCGGTCGGCGTGCTCAGCGATCCGACGATCTTCCCGCCCGGGTAGATCGGCGCCGCCGCCGACGGCCACCCGTCGGGCAGGCTGGTGCCGGTGTGCGCGACGGCGCCCGTCTTGGGATCACGGACGGTGACGCTCCCGGACGAGCTCCCGATGTCGATCTCGGTGCCGGTCGCCTTCTCGACGACCTTCTCGGCGGCTTTCTCGGCGGCCTTCTCCGCGAGCTTCTCCTTGACGCGGTTGCATCCTGCGAGGGCGACGAGGGCGAGGCCGAGCGCGAGCGCGCGACGGATGTGCATGAGCTTCCCGTAGCACACTCTCGCGATGGGCGATCTAGCCATGAAATCTTGCACTTCCGTCCGCAGGCCGGCCGCCGCGATCCGGCTGCCGGCGGAGCGGCCGAGCCCAGCCTCGGCGCCCGGGCTCGGCGCGGGGTCGAAAACGCAGGATCGTGCGTGCGGGTGTGATCGATCGGGGCCGGTCGATCCCACCAGAGGACGCGGGCGTACCGCGTGCTGGCCTTGGGCCCGCACGGCTATCCGCGTCGGTTTCACTCGCGCAAGGTCGAGCGAAGAGCGCTACGAAGATGTCGATGTCCGTCGTCAGAGGTCCGCTCGAGGTTGCCGGCGCCGAGGCGCGCGACGCGGACCCGCTCGCCGCGACCATCGCGCGCGCGGTCGGCGGCGACCGCGCGGCGCTGGGCGATCTGCTGCGCCACGTCTCGCCGGCGCTGCTCCGGGGCCTACGGTCGATGCTCGGGACGGCTGACATCGACGACGCGCTCCAGGAGTCGCTCCTCGCCTTCGTCGACGCGCTGCCCTCATACCGCGGAGAGACGAACGTGCGCCGCTACGCGATTCGCATCGGGATCCGCACGGCGCTCGCGGCCCGCCGTCGCGAGCGGACGCGGAGCGGGCTGTTCGAGCGGCACGTCGAGGCGAGCGAGCCGCTCGTGCCTCCTGCGTCGACGCCGTCCGAAGAGGCGCTCGCGGCGCGTCAGCGCGAGGCGTTTCGCGTGCTCCTCGACGAGATCCCCGAGGCTCAGGCGGAGGCGCTCGCGCTCCGCGTCGTCTTCGAGTGTTCGCTCGAGGAGATCGCGACGGTGACCGGCGCGCCCATCAACACGATCCGGAGCCGCGTGCGGCTCGCCCGCGAGGCGCTCCGCGCGAAGATCGAGGCGGACCCCGCCCTGCGGCAGCTCCTGGAGATCGAGCCGTGAAGAGCGATCGACCGAACCTCGACGACGCGATCGAGCGCTCGCTCCGGCGCGCCTTCACCCGCGGAGATGAGCTGGCCCCGCACGGCGACGACGACGAGCGCGTCGCGGCGGCGATCGAGCGGACGCTCCTCGCCGCGCGGACGCGGCCTCCTCCGCCGGCGCGACGCTCGCGCGCGCTCGTCTACCTCCTCGCCGCGGCCCTGGGGATCGGCGCGCTCGCCTACGCAGCGGAGCGCCGGAGCACCCATCGGGTCACGGCGCCGGACGAGCGGGCGGTCGCGCTCGTGGACCCGCACCCCGCTCCGGCGGACCCCCCGCCGCTCGTGGACCCGCACCCCGCTCCGGCGGATCCCCCGCCGCTCGTGGACCCGCACCCCGCTCCGGCGGATCCCCCGCCGCCCCCGTCCGAGCCGTCGCCGGAGCCGCCGGTCGAGAGCGCGACGACCCCCGCGGCCTTGCCCGAGGCGAGCGCGCCCGCGCCGCGCGCCCGTGTCGTTCCTTCGGCCGCGCGCGCGGTCGCGAGCGACACGATGGCCCTCGGGCCCGCCGAGCTCTTCGCCCGGGCGAACGCCGCGCGTCGCGCGAACGAGACGACCGGCGCCATCGCGCTCTACGAGGAGCTCCAGTCCAGGTTTCCGGACACGCGTGAGGCCTCCACGTCGCGCGTCGCGCTCGGGCGCCTGCTCCTCGACCGCGCGGGATCTCCCTCCCGCGCGCGCGCCCTCTTCGAGGCGTACCTCGAGCACGATCCCTCGGGCCCGCTCGCCGAGGAGGCGCGCGTGGGCCGCGCGCTCGCGTCGATGCAGCTCGGCGATCGCCAGACCGAGCGCGCCTCCTGGCTCGAGCTGCTCGAGAGGCACCCTGCGTCGGTCCAGGCCGAGCGGGCTCGCCAGCGAATCGACGCGCTCGGGAACTGATACGCTCGCGCGGTGCGTAGGTTCGCGCCGCTCGGCGTCTTGAGCGTCCTCTTCGCCGTCGCTGACGCGCGCGCGGACGAGCCCGCTCCGCCGGGGCTTGTGCGGCCCGTGACCGTCACGATCGCCGGCGACTCGGACCCGCGCGCGACGGAGGCGACGCTCCGTGATCTCTTCGCCCACCTCCCGATCGCCGGCGCGAGCTCGACCCCGGAGGTCACGCTCGACGTGACGGTGTCGCCGGAGATCGCGTCGGGATCCATCACCGATCCGCCGGCCTCTCCGACGCCCGCGTTCGCGCGGGTGTGGATCGACATGCGCTCGGACACGTGCCTCGTGTCGATCGCCGACGCGTCATGGGAGCGGATCTACCAGCGGCGGATGGCGAGGCCTCCGGGGAGCGACGACGTCACGCGCGAGCAGGTCGCGCAGGTCGTCGTCTCGGCCGTCGAGGCGATGCTCGCCGGAGGGACGATCGGCGTGGCGCGCGCCGAGCTCGCGCCGGCCGTGAAGCCTCCGCCTCGCGCGTCGCGCCCGGTCCGCGAGCGGCCGCCTTCGCCGGCGCCTCGGCCGCCCGGGCCCTCGGCGAACCTCGGCCTCGGCTACGAGGCGCTCGCCTACGCGAGCTCGACGCTCGCGCACGGTCCGTCGGCGTCGCTGCGCGGCGCGCTGCCCTTCGGGGGATGGCGCCTCGGCGTCGAGCTCGCCGGTCAGTGGCGGGCGCCGCTCGTCGTCGATCGGGCGCCGATCGGCGTGCGCCTCGACATGAAGGCCGTACGACTCCTCGGGTACGCCGAGCGGGAGCTCTCTCCGCAGCTCGCCGTTCGGGCAGGGCTCGGCCCCGGCGTGGACGTCGTCGAGATCGAGCCGCGCGCGCTCGGTGAAGGCGCGCCGAGCGGGCAGACGATCACGGTCGAAGGGAAGCGCTCGCGCGTGACCCCCGTGCTCCGCGGATCGCTGGCGCTCGACGCGCGCGTCGGGCGCTCGGTCCACGTCGTCGTCGCGGGGGTGCTCGACCACGCGCTCCAGAACCGGGCGTTCGTCGTCCGCCGGCAGGGCAGCGACGAGCCCGTGCTCGCGCCGTTCGCGCTCCGGCCAGGGCTCACGCTGTCGCTGGTCGGCGATCTCGTGAGCCCCTGACCGGCGCTCGCGCCGTCCGCGCTCGCGCCTCTCGCGTTCGCGCGGTTCGCGCTCCGGTCGCGCTCACGCTGCCTGTGGTCGGCGATTTCGTGGACCCTGACGCGCGCGCTCAGTTCGGGCCGTCGGCGGCGTTCGTCCCGCGGCGCCCGGAGTCCGACCACTCGAAGCGATCGACGAGGACCGTCGAGTCGAGGTTGCCGTCGGACGAGTCCCAGATCGCGAAGCGCAGGCGGATGACCTTGCCGGCCGGGGCGGGCGCGTACGTCGTGAGCCACCCCGTCGCGGCGTGCGGCGCGGGCGAGTATTCGTCGCTCACGGTGTCGAAGCCGGTGCCGCCGAGCGACGACGTGCCGAGCGGGCAGGTGTACTCGCGGCCGTCGATCGTCCGCCGCTCGCAGACCTGGAGGAGCGCGTTGTTGACGCTGATCGGGTTGCCGGCGCCGTCGAAGGCGACGTTCCCGTCGGGGTAGTCGGGGACCTTCGGCTCCATGTCGAGCACGTAGAAGTCGTTGTACTTGCTGCAGACGTAGCCGGGGAACTCGAGGGTGAAGAAGTTCTGGTCGACGCGGAACGACTTCACGTTCGTCGGGACGCGGAGCTCGAGCTCGAGCGCCGCGCCGTCGTGGGCGCGGCCTGAGACGATGCCCGGGCAGGCAGGCGACTCCTTCGGATAGCCCGCGGGGACGCTGCTCGTGTAGCCCTTGCGGAAGCCGAGGAGGTCCTTGTAGCCGGGCATGTCGGGCGCGCGCGCCGAGCCGCTCGAGAGAGCGAGGAAGGACTTTCCCTCGCGCGGCTCGTTCACGCCGAACGACGACATGATCCCGTGCGAGAGCGGCTCGGGGAGCGGGGTGCCGTCCGGCTTCACGTACTTCGCCGACAGCACGCCCCACTTGCGCTCCTTGCCCTGCCCGTCGGCGCTGGCCCACTTGCAGAGGCCGAGCGCCCGGACCGCGGCGCGCGCGTCCGGATCGTCGAGCGCCGCGCCGACGTCGCAGTCCGCCGGCTCGTCGTCGGCGACGCCGCTGCAGTCCTCGTCGATGCCATTTCCGGGGAAGTCGAAGGCGCCCGGGTTGATCCCGCGCCGGCAATCGTCGCAGTCGCCTTCGGCTTCGGTGTAGCCGTCGCCGTCGTCGTCGACGTCGTTCGGCTCGCGGCACTTCGTCGGATCGGCGTCGAGATCGCCGTCGAAGCTCGGGAGCGGCGTCGTCGGGGTCGGCGACGCGTCGCCCGCGGTGTCGCCGAGCGCACACGCCGCGAGCAGCGCGAGCGGCAGGACGGCGAGGCGATACGTGCGATGGCCCATCGTGATGCTCAATCCTTCAGCCAGTAGCGCGCGAGGTGGTACGCGCTCTGTTCACCGGCGAACGTGAACGTGCCGCCGATCCAGACGCGGTCCTTCTGGACGTGGACGACGTTGCCGACGTCGGCGAGCCCGCCGCCGAGCTCCGACCACGCCGTGCCGTTCCAGACGCCGAGGAGCGCGAGTGACGTCCCGGCGCCTCCGTCTGCCGCCTTGCCGCCCTCGACGAAATTGCCGGTGACGTAGAGCTCCGTGCCGCGCGCGGAGAGCGACGAGATCTGCGCGCCCCACTCACGGTGGACGCCGCCGCCGACGTCGACCCACGTAGTCCCGTTCCAGGACGCGAGGTTCCGGAGGGTCTTCGAAGTCCCGGTGCGGTCGAACGTCCCGCCGATCGTGACCTTGCCGTCGTAGATCGCGATCGCGCTGACGATCCCGTCCCACTCGGCTTCGCCCCCGACGCCGTCGCCGACGGCGCTCCAGGTCGTGCCGTTCCACGAAGCGATCCGCTGCACGTCCTTCGTGCCCGACTTCCCGAACGTCCCGCCGGCGTAGAGCTTGCCCGCTCCGTCGAAGGCGAGCGCGTGGACGTCGCCGTCGAAGCCATCGCCGAGCGCCTGCCAGCTCGTGCCGTTCCACCTCGCGACGTGGTTCACGACGACGTCGCCGGTCTCGGTGAAGGAGCCGCCGGCGTAGAGGTTGCCGTCGGGGCCGATCGCGAAGGTGCGGACGATGTCGTCGAAGCCTGCGCCGACGGCGCTCCAGGTCGTGCCGTTCCACTGCGCGACGTGCCGCGCGACGTTGGGGCCGCTCCGAACGAACCACCCTCCCGCGTAGAGCGTGTTCTTGTTGGAGGCGATCGCCAGGACCGGGCCGTCGAGGCCGACCCCGAGCGGCGACCAGACGTCGCCGGCGAAGTGACCGATGTTGACGGCGGCGACGTCGCCCCCGACGAGGTGGAACTCTCCGCCGACGTACAGCGAGTCGCCGGGGCCGTTCGCGACCGTGATGACGCTGCCGTTGACGCCGAGGCGCTTCGCCGTCGGATCGTCGACCGGGTTCCACTGGTTGCCGTCCCAGCGCGCGATCCCGAGCGCGTTGCGGCCGCCGATCATCGAGAAGCTCCCGCCGACGTAGAGCTCGCCGCCTTGGTCGAGGACGAGGGCCTGCCCAGGAGGCGCCATGTTGAAGCCGCCGGACTGGCCGAAGATGCCGTCGTTGAGCGACGACCAGCGCGATTTCGCCGTGTCCCACATCGCGACGTGGCTGACCTGCTGGCCGCCGGCGAACGTCACGCTTCCGGTGACGTAGATCTTGTCGCCGTCGATCTCCATGTCCGTGACGATCGCGTCGCCGTTGCCTTGGATGCCGCCACCGACGAGCTCCCATTTGCTGCCGGTCCAGCGCGCCAGCGAACCCGGAGACTCCGGTTCGTCGGAGAAGCTGAAGCGCCCGGCTACGACGAGGTTGCCGTCCTGCTCGCCGAGGTCGTTGATGTCGCCGAACACCTCCGGGAAGCCCTTGTCCACCCAGGAGCCGCCCTCGAGGCAGTGGAGGCCGACCTCGTTCGCGTTCGAGCTCGTTCCGACGCAGAGCTTGGTCCCGACCAGTCGTACGAGCCGCGCGGTGTCGGGGGCGCCCGCGACCTGCGTCCACGTGTTGTTCGAGAGCTTCGCCACGTGCGCGATGTCGCTCGCCCCGATCTTCGTGAACCATCCGGCCGCGTACAGCGATCCGTCGGGCGCCATCTCGAGCGACGTGACGTAGTCGTCGAACTTCGCGACCTCGCTCCACTGGGTCTTGTTCCACTTGTAGAGCGTGGTCTCGGCGCCGAAGCCGCTGCCCACCGTGCCGTAGAGCTCGCCCGTGGGCGTCGCGACCATCTTGTCGATCGGATCGGTGAGGCCGGCGCCGATCGAGAGCCACTTGCTCCCGTTCCACAGCGCCACGAACTCGGTCGGGATCGAGCCCGCTTGCTCGAAGTTGCCGGCGATCGCGATCTGCCGATTCGCCACGCGCGCCATCGCGTTTACCTTGGGCACGACGCGCCCGCCGACGCCCGGGAGCGAGAAGCTCGGGTCCCAGCCGGGCTCGTGCGGTCCGGCGTCGGGCTTCGGACCGGCGTCCGGCGCGGAGCCGTCGTCCCCGGGCGACCCTGCGTCCGGAGTGACGCTGGCGTCGGGATCCGCGTTGCCGCCGCCGTCGTCGGACGACGAGCAGGCAGCTGCGAACAGGCCGAGCGTGGCGGACGAGGCAAGAGCAAGGATGAGATGACGACGCATGGTCCATGACCTCCGGAGACAGGGTCGACGCGCGAGGAGTCGCGACGCGGGATGAAGACCGAGAGCGCTACTTGACGATGGGCGGGCCGACGACGACGTCGTTGACGTCGACGACGCGCTCGCCGGCGGGGAAGGCGTAGCTGACGTTGCAGGTGAAGCTGACCGGATCCTTGATGTCCATGCAGGATCCGTTGGACGTCTCGGGCGTCCCCCACGCCCACACGGTGACGCCGAACGGGGCGCGCGACGCCATCGACCGGACGCCGTTGTCACACTTGCCTTGCGGCTGGAAGTCGTGGCGGACGAGGTCGGCGTGGGCGATCTGGTAGTCCGGGCCGATCGGCATCCAGCCCTCGAGCGTGCCGTAGCAGTCGAGCGTGACGTCCTCGAAGGTCCCGGCCTCGGTCCGCTTGCGGACGACGACGAGGTTCGTCTCCGGGTACGTCGGATCGGTGAAGAAGAGGTACTTGTCGAGCCACTGCGCCGGCGGGACCATCCGGACGAAGTCGGGATCGCCGTAGTCGTCGAAGACGGCGCTGCCGGTCATGTACCCGAAGAGCATGAATGGGTGCTTCAGGTCCTGGCTCTTCACGACGAACGGCCCGTCGGTCTCGAACTCGACGTAGGCTCCGAGCTCGAGCGTCGTCGGCGCGGTCGGCTGCGGCGGATCGTAGGTGAGCGTCGTGCCGTTGGTCGTGCCGACGACGCGCCAGAGGTATTTCTCGGCCTTCGTCGTCAGCCGCGCGCGATGGTGCGCGCCCACGTACTCGCTGCCGAGCGCCTGCACCGGAGCGATCTGCTGCTCGGCGTGGTCGCAGTAGCCCACGTCGGTCGGGACGTTCATGCACTGATGCCCACCGAAGAGGCCGAACTTCTTGTCGGAGATGATCGGGCTGCCCGTGAGCTCCTCGACCTGCGTGAGCTGGAGCACCTCACCCTTGTCGAGCGTGTACGTGATCGGGACGCCCGCAGGCCCGCCCGGGAGGAGCCCGGAGACGCCCTTGATGTCCTTCTGCGGCGTGATCTGGATGTTCGTCTGGTCCTCGAACGCGACGATGTCGAGCGACGGCGATGTCGCCGGTCCCGAGGACGGGTATGCGTTGACGGCGACGTAGTTCTTTCCCCACGAGCTCGTCGGCAAGAGGAGCGACGCGCCGGTCATCGCCGCGCCGCCGCCGCCGTAGGGGAACATCTGGAACGCGACGACGGGGACGTCGCTCTGGATGTGGAAGGCCTGACCGATGCCCGACCCGCGCACGAACGCGCCGGTGGAGCGCGGCGCGGGCACCGGGCACTGGACCCCGCCCGAGTTCGCGAGGAAGAGGATGGCGACCTCGCCCGGGGCGAGCCCGCGGTCGGGATCGTAGTCCTTGTACTCGAGCGACCGGCCCTGCCCGACGGGCAGCTTGGCGTACCGCGCGAGGTCGAGCGGTGCGTCGTACAGGCTCGCCGTGATGTGGGCGCGTTCGGTGAACGTGTTCGTGACGAACGACACGAAGCACGAGCCGAGGCCGTCCGGCGCGATGATGTCCATCATCACCGCGTAGTAGTCGCAGCCGACCGACGACTTCTGGTCCTCGGCCTGCTTGCACGCGTCGACGCAGCGGTCGTCCTGGCACTCCTCGGTCGGGGCGCACGCGACGATGGCGGCGTTGTCGCAGCCGCTGACGAGACCGCGCCTGTCGTCCGTACAGCGCGTCGGGCAGAACGGCGGCTCGAACGTCGGCGGATCGGGCTCGGAGGGCCCGTCGATCGTCCCGAGCAGCTCGTCGCCGCCGTTCGCGCACGCCGCCACGAGCGCGAGCGTGAACGCCGCGAAGGCAGCTGCGGACCGTGCTTTCGACCTCGCTTGGAACATCGGGTACCTACCGAGGGCGAGGCATGGGGAGATGCCTCGGCTCGCCGGCGAACGACCTCCAGTGTGGTCGACGCGACGGGATCGATCATGGCCGGCGACGCTTTTTGGGGCCGGCTCGAGCTCGACCGCTTGGCATGGCCGAGCTACCGCGCGCCGGGCGCAGAGAGTCGTGCGGTCCCTCCGGCCTCGTCCACCCCGTTGACGGACCGGGAGGGGTCGCAGTATCGCCACTCTATGGCCAAGCCGACCGCGAGCGTCGAGGCGTTCCTCTCCGCCCTGAGCCACCCCTTCAAGCCCGGGATCGAAGAGCTCCGCGCGGCCATCCTCGCGTCGGACGCGACCATCACGGAGCGGATCAAATGGAACGCGCCGAGCTTCTGCTACGGCGGCGACGATCGCGTCACGTTCCGGTTCCCCCCGAAGGGAGGCCTGCAGCTCGTCCTCCATCGAGGCGCGAAGTCGAAGCCCCCCAAGGGCTTCACCTTCGACGATCCCTCCGGCCTCGTCGAGTGGGCCGCCGTCGATCGTGGTGTCGTCACGATGACGAGCTTCGCCGAGGTGCGCGCGAAGAAGGAGGCGCTCGTGTCGCTGGTGAACGCGTGGATGCGCGCGACCGCCGACTGAGCGATCGCGCGCGCGTCAACAGCAGTCGTGGCCGCCGCTGACGAGCGGCGACACCCGCAGTATGCGGACGTTGCCGAGCTCGCGTGAGAGCGGCTCGGTGAACGGCGTGTTGGGCTCGGGGAGCAGCTCGACGGCGAGCGCGCTCACCGGCGCGTCCGGCGGCAGGCCCCACGCCGCGAGCATCGCCTCGAGGTCGACGCGCGCGACGTCGCAGAAGGCGCGGGCGGCGCGGTCCGCCGGCGTGGCCGCCTTGGGCGACGGGACGCGCGGGCGCGGAGCCAGCGTGAAGCGCCGCACGCCCAGCTCGACGTTGCGCTTGATGCTGCCGTCGGCTTGCACGACGCGGCCGTAGAGCACGCCCCACAGCTCCGTGTGGGGCGGCGCCGGCGTGACCACCGCGCCGTCCAGCACCGGGCTCGCGTGCTCGGCGAACAGACGCAGGCCGCCGTCCGTCCGCGTCACCGCGCAGCGGAGCGGCGGCGGCGGGTGCTGCACGCCGTCGAGGACCACGGCCGTCCCGTAGCGCGCGGCGCCGGTGCTCCAGAACGGGCGCTCGGGGGTGCCGCGATCGTGACCGACCGCGATCTCGTAGGTGAAGAAGCCGAACAGCTCGGGTGCGTCCGGCGCGAGGTTCGGCGGCAGCGGGACGAGGTAGTGGCGGTCCGAGCCCGCCGACGGCACGAGGCGCTGCATCCCGCCGAGGCCGGCGAAGTCGTCGGCCTGCCCCGGGCGCACCACGCGCACGGGCTCCGGCAGGACCGGCGGCGACGGTGGCGGCGGGTCCGCCACCGGCTCGTAGTCCGGCAGGAGCATCGGATCGGGGCCGCCGGCGACGACGCGCACGAAGTACGCGTCGCGTGGATCCGCGGGTGGCCCGTCGAGCTCGATCCAGAGCGCGCGCTGGCGCAGGCCCGTCGAGGCGTAGTCCTCGCCGATCGCGTACTCGCCGAACGCGTGCCCGCACGACACGACGACCGGCACCTCTGTCGGGCGCGTCGTCACCGGCAGGTGGTTCTGCACCGTGAAGGTCTGCGTGGCGCCGCCGCGGAGCCGCAGCGTGAAGTCGTAGCGGACCCGGAGCTCGTGGGGCCGGCCCGCGGCCAGCGGCGGCGAGAACGCGTCGACGTAGCAGATCTCGAAGCGATCGCGATCGACGGCGCCGAGGGTCGCCTGACGGTTCACCGCGTGGCTGAGGGCGATCGGCGACAGCGTCTCGGTCTGCGCCGGCAGCCCGGCGCCGACGCGCTCGATCGTGCGCGTCAGTCGCACGACCTCCGTCTCGAGGCCGAGGAAGCTCCAATCGCGCTCGATCGGGAAGCGCACCACGTTCAGCCACTGCTCGGGCAGCTCGTCGATCGACGTGAGCGTGAGGCTCGAGCGGTCCGGCGCGAAACCGTGCCGGAGGCCGTGGCAGCCGAACACGGTGCGCCGGCCCTCGGCGCCGAAGAGCGTGACCTCGTCCACCGAGAGGTTCGCGGCCTGGGCGAGCCGGCGCACGAGCTCGGCGCTCGCGCGCACCTGCGGCGCCGCTGTCGCCGTGTCGGCTGCGGAAGGCGCTTCGCCGCGGAGAAACACCGACGTGATCGCGTCGTCCGCGGCCATCGCGACGAGCGGCGGCGCGGTGGTCGGCGCGGCGTACATCGGCGATTCGGTCAGGCGCACCGGCTCGCCGAAGCGGATGGCGTCGTCCCCCAGCCGCACGAGATCGCTCTCCGCGGCCGCGCGAGCGACGACGAGCACTTCGCGGCCCGTGGGCAGCTCGAGCGGGCCGCTGTCGCTGCCCCAGTGCCCGGAGTCCGCCGGCCAGGTCACGTCGTCGAGCCGGCTGCAGTCGCGCCAGGCGATGGCGACCTCGACGTGCTGCGCCGGATCGCTCGGGAACGCGCGGTGCATCGTGTAGAGGCGCCTGTAGCCGTCGTCGTCGTTGCCCGTGTCGAACGCCGGATGACGCACCAGCACCTCGAGCTCGACGTAGCGCGCGTCCGGATCGGGGAGGCCCACGTCGACGTCCGCCGCGCCGCCGACCGCGGCGCGCGCGAGCGCAGCGAGGCGGCTCTCGGCGTCGGGGACGCCGGCGAAGACCGCCGCGGGGTAGCCGATGGTCGGTCGCGTGACGCGGACCGCGGTCGGCAGCGCGCCGGCCGAAGGCGCGACGGCCTCGACCCGAACCTTGGTCATCGGGACGAAGCGCTGGAGCAGGAGGGACGCCACCGGCGCCTCGCCCTCGTGCAGCATCGCGTCCGAGGCGCCCGGCCCGCCGCCCGTGGGATCGACGAGGCGGACGCGGAGCTCGTAGCGCTGGCCGTAGCGGAGCGGCGGCACCTCGTCGGTGTCGGGCTGGTCGACGTCGGGGACGTCGTCGAAGCGTCCGAGGAGCAGGCGCTGATCGGGCGTGCTCGCGACGAGCGACTGCGTGCGCAGCCGCGTGAAGTACGGCGGCAGCCAGAGGCGCCCGTCGACCGTCGACGGGTGGACCTCGACGCGCAGCTCGTCGACGTACGCCGGCACGACCGCGTCGCCGACGCGAAGACCGTCCGAGCGCACCTTGCACAGCGACGCCCAGGCCGAGCTGCCGGC
Organism: Labilithrix sp.; assembly: GCA_019637195.1. GTDB lineage: Bacteria > Myxococcota_A > Polyangia > Polyangiales > Polyangiaceae > Labilithrix. The sequence continues at coordinate 32,578 of JAHBWA010000056.1, forward strand.
GGCGCGGATGTCGACGCGGTAGCCGAAGACGCCGCGCGGGGCCTCGGGCAAAGGCGTGCCGTCCCAGTCCGTGCCGACGCCGCGGTTCTGCGAGATGAGGATGTCCTCGTCGTCCCAGGCGAGCTGGACGCCGTTCTCGATCAGCGGGCGGAGCTCGTCGGCGGTCGACTCGGCGTTGACGTCGGCCGTGGCCGGCTGGCGGGCGTGGACGATGCGCGCGAAGCCGTCGTCGAAGCGCAGGGCCTCGCGGAAGATCGCGTCGTACGAGCCCAGCGCGGCGGCGTCGGCGGCGGTCGCGGCGACCGGGAAGAGCACGGGCGTGAAGACCGGGCGCGCCATGCCGCCCAGGAGCCGCGGCACGCGCGTCGCGAACGTCTTGACGAAGCGCGCGTCGGCCGCTTGCTGCGCGGCGAAATCGCTGGTCGCGTCGAGCGTGAAGAACAGCCAGCCGCCGTCCCGCAGCCGATCGCCGACGTCGAGCTCGAGCTCGTGGATGAACCCCATCGCGCGCGCCACCTGCGATTTGCGCATGCCGACGGCGAAGATCTCTCCCCAGGTCAGATCGGGCGGCGGCGGCGTGACGTCGGGGGGCGAGGAAGGCGGGCAGTTGAGCGCGCAGCGGTAGGTGTCGTCGGTGAGCGCGAGCCGCGTGCGGGGCTGGACGAAGGCGTGGCTCGCCCGGTACGAGCGCGGCAGGTACTTGCGCAGCGTCAGCGACGCCTTGCGCTCGTGGGCCTCCGCGGGCTTGGTGATCGGGAAGCGCGCGGCGAACGCGTCGAAGATCGAGCGCGCGTGCGGCGGGGCGTCGAGCGCCCGCGGCGACGGCTCCGGCGCCACGTCCGCCAGCGTCGGCAGGCGGCCGGCGTCGACGCCGACGTGAGCGCGCACGACGAGCCGCGCGCTGTCGAACGACGCGCTCGTCGGGACCGCCCACCCCGTCGACAGCGGGGCGCGCGGATCGTCGACGGGCACGGTCATCACCCGGACCACGAGCACCTTGCGGGCCTCGTCCCAGGCCTGCAGGTACGGCGCGAGCGTGAGCTTGGAGGTCGGAGTCGTCATGGGGTCCCCTCGCGTGCTGCCGTCAGACCGCCTGGTCGCCGACGACGGCCACCGACAGCTTGATGGTGAAAAAGACGATCTCGATGTTGATGCCCAGCTCGCCGGCGAACTGGACGTAGTCCTTCGGGCCCGCCGGCAGCGACTTGGTGAAGAACACGCACTGGAACTCGCCGAAGACCTTCACCGTGACGATGCCGGACACGCCGGCCTTCGCCTCGAACATGAGGAAGCCGCCGCGCTTGAACGTGCCGCCCTCGATGATGAAGACCGGGCCGGCGGCGATGAAGACCTTGGCCCCGAACGGTCCGAGCTCGGCGCCGTAGCCGACGCCGACGTAGACCTTGAAGGTCATGATGACCTTGTCTTTGCGGTCCTTCTCCGGGATGAGGGCGTTGTTCTTGTCGCCGAGGAAGAACTTGCCGCCCACCTCGACGAGGATGCCGAAGACGAAGAACCAGGGCGTCGGAGTCGTCCGCGCGCGGAGCTCGAACGCGACCTTGAGCCCGAAGGTGCCGTAGTCGAACCCGCCCCCTCCGCCGACGGAGAGGTCGCCGGGCGCGGGCGGGGGCGGCGGCGTCGCCGGCTCCTCGAGACCTCCCCGCACGCCGGTGAAGTCGAAGCCGGCGTAGTACTTCCCCTGGACGTTCGGCGGCGGGAGGCCCGGGATGTCCGGCGGAACCTTCCCGAAGACCCCGGCTTGGATCTTGAACTGCCACTTGAGGTTGGTCGCCGCCAGATCGACCGGGCCAGCCGGCGCGCGCGCGCCGAGGCCGGGCATGAACGTCAGCGCGGTCTCGAGCGCCGGGTGGCAGAGCGATTCGACGTCGCGGAGCTGCGATTTCACCGCCGAGCCACCGACCAGGCTCATCCGCATGCCGATGAGCTCGCTCATCTCCGGCAGGTCCGACCACATGCGCAGGCGCGGCATCGAGATGCTCCACGACGTCTCGCCGATCGCCAGCTCGAGCGTGGTCTCGTCGTAGAGCATGCGGCGCCCCGTGTCCGGGCCCGACGACAGCACGAGCGTGGGGCGCGGCGCGGGCAGCGCGACGCTCGGCTCGAGTCGGAAGGCGCCGCCCGCGCCGAGCCGGAGCCAGTAGGCGCGATCTCCGAGGACGATCGCCGCCTCGGGCGGCGGGAACAGCGAGCGGAACGCGGTGCGCGCGAAGAAGTCGGCCACCGCCGGCGGCAGCGTCGACTCGATGCGCCCCGTGCCGGGATGGATGTGCGGCCGGCGGAACGCGAACGAGTGCGTCGGCGTGGTCTGGAGGAAGGCGACGTCGAAGGTCGGCGTCGTCGGCTGGAGGAGATCGACTGGCTCGGCGAAGCGGTACGGACCCACCGAGGCCGCGTTGCGGCGCACCCGATCGCCCGTGGGATCGAGCGCGGCGCCGGCCTGGATGAGCGGCACGCCGTCGTCGAGCGGGACCGCCTCGGGCGGAGCCGCGGTGTTGGTCGGGCCCGGCATGCGCACCGCCGACCACGCTCCGCTCGAGCGGAGCTGCGGCGCGCCGCGCACGGCGCAGACCACGGCCGAGCCGTCGGCGCTGGCGGCGGCCTCGACCCGCAGTGCGCGCACGCTGAAGCCCGAGCCGCCGACGTCGACGCGGACGTCGACCGGACCACCGACGGCGCCCTCGGTCCCGAGCATCGCGGCGAGGTCGGCGTTGGAGATGATGCGTCCGACGGGCGCGAGGTGGAGGAAGCCGAGCATCCCCTCGGAGCGCGCGGGGCCGCCGCCGGGGAGACCGTCGAGGTAGACGTCGGCGTCGAAGTACACCGGCGCGACCTGCGCGCCGTCGGGGAGCGTGCGCGTCGGACCGGGCGCGGGCCGGATGCGCGTGACGTCGTGCAGGCCCTGGACGAGGCCGGGGTGGAACGTGAACGGGTTGGACCGCGCGACGTACGACGTCGGCGGGCTGCCCACCGCCTCCTGCCAGCGGAAGTCGAACAGGCCGCCGCTCGCGGCTTGCCAGCCGGTGTCGCGGCGGATGACGCCGGCGCCGCCGGTGCGCTCGATGGTGACCGCGCGGGTCACGCGGATCCCCCAGGGGTAGATGACGCTGGCGAACTTGACGATCTCGAGCGCGGTGCGGCCGACCAGGAGCTGGAACTGCACCTTGGTGGCTTCGGCGAACGCGCCTTGCGGGTTCGTCCAGTCGCTGAAGGTCGAGGCGCCGTAGCCGGAGAGATCGAGGCGCGTCAGCGGTACGCGCGGCCGCTCGCTCGTGAACTCGCGGTTGAACATCGACTCGACCGAGCTGTCGGGCTGCGCGGTCGAGCCGAGCACGCTGATGCCGAGCGGCGAGCCGGTGGCGAGCGTCACGCCGTTGAGGAGCTGCGCGGTGCGCCCCTTGAACGACGGCGAGGGGCCGCCGGGGATCGTGACGCCGCCCGCGACGAGGCTGAGCTGGTGCGCGCCCTCGAGCGCGCGCTCCGGGAACGTCGGGCGCACGAGCCCGACGCGATCGGGCGCGCCGGCGTCGCCCGGGACGCGCAGCGCGATGGCCGCGGCGAGCCCGAAAGGCAACGTCGTCGCGACCGCCATCGGGCGGCCGAGGCCGTGCTCCTCGACCATGTCGGTGAGCGCGAGATCGGGGATCACCGGGGCGAGCCGGCTCGACCGCGCGCCGATCAGCGTGGCGCCGCCGTCGTCGCGCGACGCGAGCGGCGTGGGGAAGAGCCCGAGATCGAGCTTCTGGTCCTTGTCGAGCGTGCGCACCGGCTCCCACTGCACCTGGGGCACGGTGAAGACGCGCACGTTCTGCAGCGGCGAGAGCACACGAAGGCGCGACAGCCGGAGCCCCGTGGCGCCGGGCTCGCGCGGCTGCGCGTGCATCCCGACCTGGACGCCGATCTGGTGCCGGTGGGTGGAGACGTCGAGGAACGCCGGTCCGCTGACCGGCGGCGACACCTCGTCGAGCACGGCGCGCACCTGCTTGGCGAGCTGCTGGTTCCGCTCGTGGGCGCGGCCGGCCCGCTTGGCGAGCTCGGCCTGCACCTGGGCCACGGCGGTGTCGCGCGCCTGCTGCTCCTTCGTGCTACGGGGTACGGCGCCGGCCGCGGTCTGCGAAGGAAGATGCCAGCCGGGGCGGACGTGGACGCTGTTCGGGCCGTTCGGCTCGCGCGGCGGCGGCCGAGGCGTCTCGGGCGACGCCTGCACCGCAGGCGCGTCGAGCAGGCCCTCGAAGCCCAAGGTCGGCGGGCCCTGATCGCGCCAGCCGAGCGTGCCGTAGACGCGCACGCCGCCTTCGCGCCGCTTGAACGCCGGGCGCACGCTCGAGACGTACGGATCGGGCTGGGTCGGCACCCAGCCGCTCACCTCGAGCTCGAGGTAGGTCTCGCCGCCGTCGAGATCGTCCTCGCCGACGAGGTTGCCGCGCAGGCCGAGGAAGCGGGCGCGCGAGAGGCGGAGCACCGCGTTCTCGACTGCCAGCGAGACCTGGGGCGACGTCATCGAGGTCCAGCTGGAGCCCATCAGCACGGCGGAGGTGACGCCGGCGCGCTCTTGCAGCATCACGGTGACGGGCGTGGCGTCGAGCCGTAGCGGCCTGCCCACGATGTCGACCGGGCGATCGAGCGAGACGGTGGTTCGCGCGGTGAAGAGCGCGCTGTGGACGCAGGTGCCGCCGTCGTCGGTCCAGCCCAGGCCGAACGCGCCGGGCGCGGTGGTGTCGAGCGTCAGGGCGACGCGGTGGGGGCCGCCTTCGATGCGGTGCGTGCGCAGCGCGGGCAGCGCGTCGTCTCCCGGCGGGCGCCTCGCCTGCGCCGAGAGCACGAAGAACGCGGCGGCGCTGAACGCCCACAACGTCCCGTCGACGATGAGCGCGCCGGCCGCGCGCAGCGTCGCATGGAGCTTCGACGCCGAGCGCATGACGTACGCGCCGCCGGCGATCGCCTCGGGGAGCGCGGCGGGATCGGGCGGCGTGAAGCCTGGCAGCGCGAGGCCGCCGGAGCCCACGCGCGCCGTGCCGTCGAGCTGGCCGAGCGGCGAGCGCACCGCGGAGGCGTCGATCGCGTCGGGGCGCACCGCGGTCTCCGCCACCACCGTCCCGAGCAGCGGGTCGAACGCGTAGCGCGCGGCGCCGGAGAGGTCATGGCGGACGCCGAAGGCGTCGACACCTCCCCCGACGAGCTCACCGGCGGCGCCGGCTCCCGACCAACGCACGACGACGCGCGAGGGCAGCTCGACGGTCGGTCCGCCGCACGCCGCCGGCCCTGCGGTCAGCGGCTCGAGGTCCATCTCGAGCTGCCCCGCGAGCGGTCCCGGCAGGGTGATCGACGCGCCTGCTACGACGGGCGCGCCGCTGAGCGTCAGCTTGCCGTCGCGGACGCGCACGGACACGAACAACCCGGCCGGCGCGGAGGGATCGAGCTTCTTCGCGCGGAGCCAGACCGTGCCGGGCTCGAGATCGATCGCGAGCAGCCCGAGGCGCGACGTGCGCGCGGCGGTCATCACGAGCACGGGGACGCTGTCGCCCGGCTCGAAGACCTGGAGCCGCGCGGCGGGCCTATAGACGTCGAACCACCGCGGCAGGCCGAACCGATCCCGGAACGGCCCGAGCGCCACGGACTCGAGCACCGAGCGCACGAGGGCCTCTCCCCGGGCCAGCGCCAGGAGCGCGGGCGAGCGAGGCGGCGCGACGTGCACCGGCCCCCCGCGCAGCAGCGATCGCGCGGCCTCGGGGAGCTCCTCGGCGAAGAAGCGCGCGAACGCGGCTGCCGTGGGCTCGTCCGGCTCCCCGTCGCCGTCGGCGTCGACGGGCTCCTGCGCGATCAAGAACCGGAGCGCGTCGAGATCGTCGGCGCGCGTGGCGGGCGACAGATCCGAGGTCCAGTGCGCCAGCGCGCGAAGGGCCTTGGCCCTCTTCTCCGACTTCATCGCAGCTCCCCCTGACCCCGGACGGGGGCCCTCGACGACTCATCGAATTCGACAAAAGCACTGCACCCGCAGCAGCGCTCACTGTCAACGAGATAGTGCGGCGTTCGTCGTCAGTGCGCGCCCGGGGCCGCGCCGGCGGCGGGGCTCGGCTTCTTCAAGAAGGCGACGAGCACGAGGGCGGCGACGAAGACGAGCGTCGCCTCGATGAAGCCGTCCTGGAAGGCGAGCGTCAGCGCCTGCACCTTCACCTTGAGCGCGAGGACCGTCTCCGGCACGAGCGCGGGGCCGGCGGGGGCCTGCGCGCCGAGCGTGCCCTGGATCGCGCGGTACTGCTCCTGGGCGATCGGGCTGTACGGCGTGACGGACTCCGAGAGGTATGCGCCGTTGATCTTCGCGCCGCGGTCGACGAGCAGCCCCATCCACGCCGTGCCGATCGAGCCGCCGAGCTCGCGCGTGAGGTTGAAGAGGCCGGTCGCGTTGCCGCGTCTCTCGGGCGACACGTCCGACAGGGCGATCACGCTGATCGGGATGAAGACGAACGCCAGCGAGATCGAGCGCACGAACATCGACTGGACGAGGTCGCCGAACCCGGAGCGATCGGTGAGGTGCGCGTTCATCCACAGGCTGGTGGCGACGCCGACGATGCCGAGCGCGAGCAGCAGCCGTTGGTCGACCTTGCCGCCGAAGCGGCCGACGAGCGGCATCAGGACGATCTGGAACGCGCCCGAGAAGAGGAACACCTTGCCGATCTCGAGTGCCGAGTACCGGAGGATCGTCCCGCAGTAGAGGGCGAAGAGGAAGTTGCCCGAGAAGAGCGCGAGGCCCATGAGCAGGTTGATCCCCGTGCCCGCGGCGTAGGTCTTGTTCCGGAAGATCCGCAGATCGACGATCGGGTGCTCGGTCTCGAGCTGGTGGACGACGAACGTGACGAGCGCGCAGACGGCGACGGCGGCGAGCACGGCGATGGTCGCGTTCTCGAACCAGCCCTCGCGGTTGCCCTCCTCGAGGACGAACTGCAGCGACGCCATGCCGATCGCCAAGAGGGCGATCCCGAAGCGATCGACCGGCTGCCGCGACGGCTCGAAGCCGGGCTCTTCGATCATCCGGAACGCGAGCACGGAGACGAGGACGCCGAGCGGCACGTTGACGAGGAAGCACCAGTGCCAGCTCGACCAGTCGATGAGGTAGCCGCCGATGGTGGGGCCGAGCAAGGGGCCGGTCACGGCGCCGAGGCCGAAGAGCCCGCCGGCCATGCCGTGCTGCTCCTTCGGGTAACGCGCGAACAGGATCGTCTGGGCCGTCGGGATGATCGCGCCGCCGCCGAGCCCCTGGATCGCGCGGAAGACGACGAGCGAGGGCAGGTTCCACGCGAGGCCGCAGAGGGCGCTCGCCGCGGTGAAGAGCAGGACGGAGCCGGCGAAGTAGCGCCGGAAGCCGAAGCGGCGCTGGAACCAGCCGGTCATCGGGATGATGACGATGTTCGCCATCATGTATCCGGTCGACACCCAGCCGATCTGATCGATCGGCGTGCCGAAGCTGGCGCGGATGTCGTTCAGCGCCACGTTCACGATCGTGATGTCGACGAGCGCCATCAGCGCCGCGCACATCACGACGAAGGTGATCCCGGCCTTGCTGCCGGTGATGACGCCGCCGCCTCTCATTGAAGTCCTCAGCGCGCGGTGTGGACCGTGATGTACGTGCTCATGCCGGGGCGGAGCGTGATGTCCTTCGGCGGCTCGTCGAAGCGGACGAGCACCGGGATCCGCTGCACCACCTTGGTGAAATTGCCGGACGCGTTGTCCGGCGGGAGGAGCGAGAAGCGCGCGCCGGACCCGCCCGAGAGGCTGTCGACGTGGCCGGTCAGCTTGCGGCCGTGGAACGCGTCGACCTCGATCGTGGCGGTCTGCCCGGGGGCGATCTGCGCGATCTGATCTTCCTTGAAGTTCGCGACGATCCAGACGTCGTCGAGCGCGGTGATCGCCATCAGCGGGCGCGACGGATCGACGGTCTGCCCGACCTCGACGCTCCTCCGCGAGACCACGCCGCGGACCTGCGCCTTCACCTCGGTGTAGGAGAGGGCGAGCTTCGCTTGTTCGACCACGGCCTCCGCCTGAGCGACGCGCGCCGCCGCGACGGCGACCGCCGCCCGCGCCGCCTCGACCTGCTCGGGGCCCGCGTTCGCCGCGGCGAGACGGCCCTGCGCGGTCTCGATCGAGCCCGCGGCGTTGGTCAGCCCGACGAGCGCGCTCTCCTGCCGCGCGCGCGCCTGCGCGACCTGCGCGACCGCCTGATCGAAGAGGGCGCGCTTCGCGTCGAGATCGGCCTGGGCCACCGCGCCGTCGCCGTGGAGCTTCTCGGTGCGCCGGAGGTCGAGCTCCGCGAGCGCGCGCCTCGAGTCCGCGGCGTCGACGTCGGCCTTGGCCTGATCGATCGTGGCGCGCGACGAGCCGGCGAGCGCCGACGCCTGGACGACGCCGCCCTTCGCCTGGCGGAGCGTCGCGGCGATGTTCTTCTCCGTGAGCGCGAGCTGGGTCTCGAACGCCGCGAGGTTCGCCTTCGCCGACAGGAGGTCCGCCTCGGCCGTCGCGAGCCGGACCTTCGCGTCGCGGTCGTCGATCGCGACCAGCGCGTCTCCCACCTCGACGAGCTGGTTGTCCTTCACGTCGACGCGGACGACCTGCCCCTGGATGCGCGCCGCGACGCTCGCGACGTGCGCTTCGACGAACGCGTCGTCGGTCGACTGCTTGCCGCGTCCGGCGAGCCACGCGGCGGCGCCGATCGTCGCGAACGTGACCGCGAGCGCCCCCAGCACGAGCTTCGCTTTCGGTCGCTTCTTCGGGGGCGCCGCGCCGGCGCGGCGTACGTCGGCCTCTTCGACCCGCTCGAGCTCGGTCTCGCTTTCCATCACGGCAGTGCTCATCGACCCATCCGATGCCGCGCGCCGCTGGGTGAACAGTGCGCCAGAATGGGATAGTCTATTCGGTCAGCCGGACAATGACGGTGGACTTGAACGATATCGCCATCTTCGCGGCCGTCGCCAAGGGCGGCAGCTTCACGAAGGCGGCGCAGACGCTCGGGATGCCGAAGTCGACCGTGAGCGAGCGCGTCGCGCGGCTCGAGGCGCGGCTGGGCGTCCGTCTGCTCGAGCGCACGACCCGCAGCCTCCGCCTGACCGCCTCGGGCGCGGCGTATCTCGGGCGCGTCGCGCACGTCCTCGAGGAGCTCGACGACGCCGAGGCCGCCGTGACGGCGGCCCACAACACCCCGCGCGGCCTGCTCCGCGTCGGCTCTCCGCTCCTCATCGCGCGGGTGTTCCTCGCCGACGTCGTCGTCGAGTACCTCGAGCGTTTCCCCGACGTGCTCGTCGAACTCGTCGTCGGCGATCGCCCGTTCGACGTCTCCGAAGAGAACCTCGACGTCGCGATCCACGTCGTCGGTCCGCTGGACGCGCAGCTCGTCGCGCGCAAGCTCGGCATCGGCGGCCGGGTCTGCGTCGCCAGCCCCGCGTACCTCGAACGTCACGGCGCGCCGGCGACGCCGCGCGCGATCGGAGACCACGCGTGCCTCGTCAACGGCGCGTCACGCAGCGCGAGCTGGACGTTCGAGCGGGACGGCGAGTCCGTGACCATCCCCGTCCTCGCGCGATACGCGGTGACCTCGCTCGAGCTCGTCCGCCGCGCGGCGCTCGCCGGTCTCGGGCTCGCCGTCTTGCCGGCGTTCCTCTGCGCGCGCGACCTGGCCGAGAACAAGCTCGTGCAGGTCCTCGCTCCGTGGTCGTCCGCCGAGATCTCGGTTCACCTCGTCTACCCGAGCCATCGTCACCTGGCCGCGCGGGTGCGCGCGTTCGTCGATCTCGTCGTCGAGCGCCTCCCGTCGTTCCCGTCCAAGGGGATCGGCCCGCTCCCGTAGCGCGAGGGCGGACGCGCGCGGGGAGGTGACGCGCGCGCCGCGGGCCGAGCTCGTCCGCGCGAGGCGCCGCCGTCGGGGGCGTTCGACGAATCGACTCAGAACGCGAGCGGCTGCTGGTAGTACTGCGTGACGGCGTTCTTGAACTGGTTCCCGTCGCTCTTCACGGTCGTCTGGTTCGGCGCGCCGGTGCCGAAGACCGCGCCCACGCCGCCGGCGGCGGCGAACTCTTCGGGGTGGGCGAACAGCCACGCCACCCGGTTGTCGCGGTAGCGCCCTGCCGCTCCGCCGGCCTTGCTGCTCGGGGTGCCGAGCGGCATCTGCCACCAGAGCAGCGCCTTGCCGGTCTGCTCGTGGATGGTCTTCGCCCACGCGAGGTGCGCGCGGAAGTCCGAGTCGTTCCAGTAGAAGGAGCCCGCGCGCCGGCACAGCGGATCGGTCGCGGCCTCGAAGCACCCGGCGTCGCGATCGAGCGTCTCGACGATCATCAGATCCGACGCGTCGGCGCCGACGGTGCTCAGGTACGCCGCGATCTTTTGCGGGTCCGATTTGCCGTTGGTCGAGGCGCCGAACGACGAAGCGGAGAGGCCGATCAGCGCCTTCGGCGCCAGGCTCCGGCCGAGCCGCACGAGGCACTTGCCGAAGCCCGCGACGTCGTCGGGCAGATCGGCGCACTCGGGGACGAGCGCCGCGACCTTCACGCGCACGCCGCTCGGCGAGGCGTGCCGCTTCTGGAAGTAGCCCCAGAGGTCCGGCTCGAGGTGGACCACCGAGGGGGCGCCGAACGCGCCGAGGCGGGTGTACATGATCCGCACGTTCCGCCAGTAGCGGGTCATGAACGTGGCGTCGTCGAACGCGCCGAGGTTGTTCTCGCCCCACGCGGCGGCCTGATACAGCGTGAACATCGGGACGACGCCGCGCGCCTTCGCCGCGCGCGCGTGGTCCGAGACGTACACGCCGTCGGGCCCGCTCCACGACGGCCAATCGAGCCCGGAGAGGTACATGTAGTGGAGGTCGAGCTTGGGGCCGAGCTCGTACGCGTGGGCGCGGTTCGGGTCCCAGCCCTCCTGCGCCGTCACGTCGTTGCCTAGGCCGATCAAGAAGCGGCTCGGCGCCCCGAGCTTGGCCGCGACGTCCCGCCGCGCGTCCGGGAGCGCCTCCGCGGATGGGCTCGCGTCCGCGTCCGCGTCCGCGTCGGCGTCGCTGTCGTCCGAGGAGATCCCCGCGCCGCGCTCGGTCGCCGGCCGCGCCCCGCCGTCGAGCTTCGCGTCGAACGTGTCCCGTCGCTCGCCGGCGCGCGGCTCGGCCGGACGCTCGAGCTGGAGCTCCGGCAGCTCGGCCGTGCACGCGGCGGCGGCGAGGGAGGCGATCAGGGCAGCCGAGAGGAGGGGGCGAACAGCAGGAATCGAGAAAAACGTGTTTTGTGTCATCGGCGCGCAGAAACCTATGGGGGTCAGCCGTATCGGCAAAGCGCGACCACGAAGATTTGGGGGAGGAGCGCCCCCCGTTCTGCCCTTGGGACGACATCGGCGGCGGCGGTGGTCACGCCTCGCGCGTGGGCGGTCATCGCGTCGAGCGGGCGCCGCTCGCGGGCGCCGGCGCGAGGTCGTCGCGGCGCGCGTGCAGCGCCGCGATCACGCGACCGATCCCGGCGCCGAGGACGTTCAGGACGACCGAGACGTTCCAGAGCGGGAGCGCCCAGCTCGGCAGCCGCGCGATGAGGCCCGCGCCGATGACGAGCGCGACGAGCCCGAACGACAGCAACACGTCGAGCGAGACGCCGAGGTCGCCGCGCGGGCGCCTCCGGTCGAGGCGCCGCACGAGCACGTCGACCAGGCAGACGCCGCCGACGTGGCGGCGCAAGAGCAGGAGAGCCGCGAGGTTCAGCGCGTTGAGGACCACGTCGATCGCGCCCAGCGCGACGAGCGCCCAGCCGAGCGCGCCGAGAGACGGCAGGTCCATGAGGACGATCCCGGTGAGCACCTTGAAGCTGCAGAACGGAAAACCCACCGTGAGGATCTCCGCGGTGGCGAAGAGCCAGCTCCGGCCACGCGGGACGTCCGCTTCGGTCGTCGTCATCGCCGCGGGCGCCAGCACGCCGTCGCGAGATCGACGCGACCTTCGGCGTCGAACTCCACCCCTTCGCTCTCGAGCATCGCGCGCTGGAGGCCCGGGTGCTCTCCGTCGGTCGAGATCGTGCCCTTGGAGTTGATGACGCGATGCCAGGGGATCGCGTCTTCGCCCGCGGCGCGGATCGCCCAGCCGATGCCCACCGGAGTGAGGCGGCGGTCGATCATCTCCGAGAGCTGCCCGTAGGTCGCCACGCGACCGCGCGGAATGCGCTTCACGATCGCCCAGACGCGGGCGAACGGGCCCTCGGCCGTCGTCGCCGCCGCCGCCGCGCGCTGCGGCGACGCGCTCCCTCGCGGTCGGCGCGCGCTCGTCTTCTTCGCCTTCTTCGACGTCATCGCTCGCGCGACTCTAGCAGCTCGCGCGTGGTGGCCGTCCGCCCCTAGAACGCGTGGCCGTCGGCGACGTAGAAGCCGAAGGGGAAGCCGGGGTTCGCCGAGGCCGCGTCGGGGCTGTACGCGAGCTCCATCCGGATGACCGCGGCCGCGCCCCAGATGAAGTACATCCCACCGCCGACGCCGTACTTGAGGCCGAGGCCCCGCCCGTCGCGGTCGGGATCGACGCGGAAGTCGTTCCAGACGCGGCCCGTGTCGACGAAGGCCTGGGCGCCGGCCCGGAAGCGCTGCTTGAGCAGGCCGAACGTGACGAGCTGCGCGCGCACCTCGGCGCTCGCCAGCGCCTTGATCTTCCCGATGTAGCGGCCGTTCGGCACGCCCCGGAGCCCGCCGTGGCCGCCGATGAGATCGATCGGCGTGAAGGTGACGCCCTGGACGAGATCGTAGAAGGGCGCGCTCCCCGCCATGACGTCGGCGATCACGCGGCCGGCGAACACGAACGGGCCCGGGAGCGGGACGTAGCGGCGGAGGACGACGCTCCCGCCGACGTAGCCCATGCCGCGGTTCGAGGTGCCGCCGCCCGCTGGGACGCCGACCCCGAGGCGCATGCCGGCGATGTCGAACGCCCCCGAGCGAGGGGTCACCTCGTTGTCGCGCGTGTCGTAGACGATCCCGGCGGCGGGGATCGCGCTCGCGATCGGGTCCATGCCGAAGATGCGTGGTCGTCCGTCGGCCTCGATGACCGCCGCGTCCGCCGCCAGCTTGCTGTACGGGTAGGCGTCGGCGTCGGTGTAGCGGAGCTGGATGCCGAGCATCGCGTCGACCGATCCACGCAGCGGGACGCGCGCGTTCAGGCGAAGCCGCGCCTCCTCGGTGATGGAGTGGTAGCGACGGCCGATCGAGCCGTCCGGGAACGGCACGGCCTGGCTCGCGTTGCCGAGGCCGAAGTAGCCGGCGTTGACGTGTCGCTCGACGAAGAGCCCCGGCATCACGCGTACGCGGGAGCCCAGGAAGCGCGGGATGTCGAGCCGGAGATCATGGGCTTGCTGCGCGACGTCGACCCCGTTCGGCCCCGGCTTGAGGCTCAGCGAGAGCAGCACGTCGGCTTTCCACGCGTACGGCCTCGCGCCGCGCGCGAGGCTCGTGATGAAGGCCGCGCCGCCGAACTGGATGCCGATGTCGCTGTTGCCGGCGACGATCGGCAGCGCGGCGACCTCCGAGCGGTCCTCGTCTTCCGGGTGTGGCGTCGTCATCACGCCGATGGCCGGCTCGTCCCAGCGCGGCACTTGCGCCGGATCCGCCGCGTGGTCGCGGGTGGGGCTCCCGATCGGCTCGTCGTCGTCGTCGTCGTCGTCCTCGTCGCCTGCGAGGTCGTTCGCGTCGTCGTCGCCATCGGCTCGTGCGGCCGCCTCGGCGGAGCTGGCTCCGGCCGGCTCCCCCGCGCGCGCCGCCGCGTCGCTCGGCGGGCCCGGGCTCGGCGGGCTCGGCGTGGTGGCCGCCGGGGCTCGCGGCTTCACCGAAGACGCCTGGCCGACCTCGGTCGCCTGCGCCGCAGCCCCGCGCACGACGAGGAGCAGGCACGCTGCCAGCCCGGCCCCGCACGTCCGTCCGGCCGGGCTCGTCGCGACGGCGAGGCGACCGAGAGAGCGCACCAGGACCCTTGATGCCGGGCCGGGCGGGCCGGTTGCGCGTCGTTTCGCCACGGTCGGTCACGCGGGCGGCGCTCGTCAACACGCGGGCGGCGCTCGCCAAGAACGACGGCCACCGCCGGCGCCCGACACGACGCGCAGCTCGCCGCGCGCGCGCGCGCGGCGAATAGTTGTTGACTACACAGATCGCGCTCGGCATACCTGAGCTCGATGAGCGGCGCTGACGGCGCGCGACGAGCGATCGCGTACATTCGCCTGACCGAGACGAAGCCCGAGCTGGTCGCGGGCTCCGGTGAAGCGCCGGGACACCAGCGGCTGGCGATCGAAGCGTGGGCCGAGCGTGAGGGCGTCGAGGTCCGCGCGTGGCAGCTCGACCTCGGCGTCGGCGGCGCCACGCCGATCGCCGAGCGCCCCGGTCTGCTCGCCGCCTACGCGGCCATTCGCGAGCACGGCGCCGGCATGCTGGTCGCGGCCAACGCGGACCGCTTCTCCCAGGACGAGCTCGTCGGCTGGCTCATCGAGCGCGCGGCCCTTACGGAGGGCGCGACCCTCCACACCGCCGACGGTTCGCGCACCACGCCGCGCGCGCGGGCGGAGTCGCCGGAGGCGGACGTGGGCTTCACCCGCGGCGCCGTCGACCTCGCGCGCGCCTACAACCGGGTCGTCGTGCGCTCGCGCGTCCGCGCAGCCCTCGCCGAGAAGAAGGCTCGCGGCGAGCGCGTCGGCACCGTGCCGTACGGCTACCGCCTCGCGGCCGACGGCGTGCACGTGGAGCCGGACGACGCCGAGCAGGAGGTCGTGTCCAGCGTCCGTCGCCTCGCGTCCGAGGGCCTCTCGCAGCGCGCGATCGTCGCCCACCTCGCCGCGCGTGGCGTCTCGGGCCGAACCGGCGCGCCGCTCAGGCAAACGCAGATCGCGAACATCCTCCGCTCGGCCTCCTGATCCGGGAGGCGTGGCGGTCGCGCTCTGGCAGAGAGGACCTCTGCCGGGGCTGCGCGGCGCTCGAGTCGGGCGGGCTCCGCCGGCGCGCTCGCACCAGCTCGAGTCGAGCGGGCGCCGCGCGCCCCTCGCGCGCCCCTCGCGCGGCGACGAGCAACGGCGTCCGGCTTGGTGCATCGGAGGGATGAAGGGAAACGAGCACGAACATGAGCTTCACGATGGCACCGCTCCTCGTTCACAGCGTCCACGTCCCCGACGGGGCCCGCAGCGCGCTCCGCGCGGCGCTCGCGACGTCTCCGGAGAACCGCCGCGAGCTCCTGACGTCGGCGGCTCGGGTCCTCTACGCCGAGGCGGGCCTCGATTGCGCGGACGCGCGCGAGCTCGTCGGGCTCGCCGCGGACGACGCGCGGGCCGACGACAGCGGTTGCGGGTGACGCAGGCTCACGCGCCGCGCTGTTCGGTCGCGCCCGCGGCGTCGTCGCGGATCAGGTAGCGGACGACGAGATCGACCAGCTGCCCGACGAGCGTGTCGAGATCGAGCCCCGGCGGGCGCTCGAGCAGGCTCGCGAGCATCGTCGCGCGGACGGACTGGTACGCGACGAACGCGGCCGCGGAGGCGTCCGGGGCGCGCAGGTGCTCGCGGCTCTGCAGGAGGAAGCCGCGGACGACGTCGATCACGCGGAGATCGAACGCATGCACGCGCTCGGCGTTGGCCACCCGGAGCCCCTCGATCGCGAGGACGCGGTGCAGCGCGGGCGAGGACTCGTAGAGCGTCGCCAGCCCGCGGACGACGCGCTCGACGGTCTCGCGAGGCGCGGCCCCCAGGTTCTCCTGCGAGAGGACGTCCTGCATCATCGCGAGCGCGCGCGCGAACTCGCGCTCCTGGAGGGCGTGCAGGATCGCGTCGCGGTCTTCGAAGTGGTGGTAGAGCGTGCCGACGCTCACTCCGGCGATCTCGGCGATGCGCGTGGTGGTCGCGTGCTCGAGGCTCTCTCGCTCGAGAATTCGAATCGTGGCCTCGAGGATCGCGTCGATCGTGGCCTGGCCACGGGCCTGCCGCGGCTTGTTTTCAGTGCTCTTCGTTCGTCGCGAGCTCATCGAGGAAAACCTGAAACCCCCTGGAATGGGCGAGGCCGACGGTCGGATCCACAATCTGCCGTGCCGCGGAGCCATCACTAACGCACTCCGCCGGCCAGGCAAGGTGGATATGAGACTTCGTTATCGTGCCGACGTTCGCACCCTCGCGTGGGCGTTCGTCTTGATGCCCGGGCTCGTCGCGGCGCAATACCTGCGCCCCGCGCTCGCGGGCTGGCTGATGCCGCTCTCGATGTACGCGGCGTACTGCGCCGCCGTCATCGCGCACAACCACAACCACGTCCCGACCTTCACCGGGCGGATCGTGAATCGCCTCTTCTCGTCGTGGATCTCGATCTTCTACGGCTTCCCGACCTACGGCTGGATCCCGACGCACAACTTGAACCACCACCGCTTCACCGGGCGTGAAGGCGACGCGACGGTCTTCGTGGAGCCGGGCAAGCCCGACAGCGCCTGGGTCGCGCTCACGCACTTCTTCCGCTCGAAGACCACCCAGGGCCCGCTGCTCGCGCGCTACCGGCAGATGCTCTATCGGCGGTCCAAGGCCGCGTGGCTCGGGATCGTGGGGCAGTACGTGGTCGTCTACGGCGCGCACGCCGCGATGGCCTGGCTCGCGGTCGCGCGCTTCGGGCTCGGGCGCGGGCTTCTCGTCTACCTCTCGGCGCTCGGCGTCCCGGCGTTCGGGGCGCTCTGGGGGATCATGTTCACGAACTGGGTGCAGCACGTCGGGTGCGACCCGACCTCGCGCTGGAACCACTCGCGCAACTTCGTCTCGTCCTGGATGAACGCGCTCGTGTTCGACAACGGGTTTCACACCGTGCACCACGAGCGGGCGAGCTTGCACTGGAGCCTCTTGCGGAGCGCACACGAGCGCGTCGCGCATCGCATCGATCCGCGCCTGAACGTGAGCTCGATCTTCGGCTACGCGCTCGAGACCTACGTGCTCGGTCGCGATCTCGGGCTCGTCGAGCTCGGCGACCGCGGTCGCGACGTCGCCGACCTCGCGGGGCGAGCGTCGTCGCGAAGCTGACGGGGGGCGCCGCCGCGGCGGGGATAGGCCGCTGCGCCGCCTTCGAGCGCCGCGCCTACTTCGCCGCAGCGATGTGCGCGCGGATGCGCGCGGCGTCGAGGGCCTTCTCGTAGATGGCGATCTCGTCGATGACGCCGATGACGACGCCCCCGCCGTTGTAGCCGTACCCGATCATCAACGGGCTCTTCTTGTCCTTGGCCGCGCGGGTGTCGGCGTTCGACGCGACGAGCTGCCCGTCGATGAAGAGCCGGAGGACCGATCCGTCGTAGACGCAGGCGAAGTGGTACCACGCGCCGAGCGCCGGGAGCGACGTGTGCGCCGCGCGGCCCTGGCCGTCGACGTAGCGCTCGAACCCGAGGCCGCTCTCCGACTGGAAGTAGAGGCCGTAGTTCTGGCGCACGGTCCGCTCGTCGTTGTTGTGGAAGAGGAAGCGGTACTGCGTGTCGTACTCCCCCGGCCGGTACCACGCCTCGAGCGTGAACGGGCTCGAGCTCTCGAAATCGAGGACGTCGCCGGCGTCGATCCCGCCGGGGCCCGCCAGGCGAAGGCCGGAGCTCCCCGCGAAGGCGCCGGGCGCGGAGTGGATGCCGCCGCTGAGGTAGGTGCCTGGGTAGGTCTCCATCTCGTCCCGCACCGGGCCGTCGCTGGTCTCCTCGAGGCGGTAGTAGAGCGACGGACCGTCGGCGAGGACGGCCTGGACGTAGGGATGGACACGCGGAGCGCCGTCGTCGTCGTCGTCCGCGTCCCCGTCGTCCGGAGCGGCATCGATCAGCGCGGCGTCATCCGCTGCGTCGGCCGTGGGGAGCGGATCGGGCGGGGGCGCGGGAGGACTCGTGAAGCCGCTCGAGTCGATGAGGATCGAGCAGCCGGCCACGCTGGCGCAGGCCAGGACGACGAGACCGGAGCGAAGCCTCACGACGCTAGGGTAGCGCAGCGCCCGCGTCGCGGGCGAGGCCGACGGTGCCGGGCTCGGCGGGCGGGCTGCGCGTCTGCGGGGAGAGCGCCCCTCGGTGCCCGAGCCCGAGCCCGAGCGCCGTCCGCCGGAGCGCGCGGGCGTTCAGTACGGATAGTGCGCCATGTTGGAGGGCTCTCCCATCAAGCCGTCGCGTCGCACGAGGAAGCGCACCCCCGAAGTCGACGAGTGATAGAAGAGGATCCGCCCCGGGTCGACGCCGACCAGGTTCGTGAGGTGCGGGCCGAAGGCCGCCTCGACGACGCCCTGCCAGTGAGCCGACGTGTCGCTCGTCGAGATCACGACCGCGAAGCGCGCGCCCGCGCCGCCGGCCGCTGCGCCGTTCGCCAGGTCGGCCCACGCCGCCGCGTCGTGGTAGTTGCCGTTGAAGTGCGCCACCACCGCGTGGCCGTACTGGTTGCCGTGCCGGACGAGCACGATGACGCCGATGCACGCCGTCAGGCCGCTGACGCAGACGAACTCGCCTGCCGCCGCGAGGGGCGCGTCATCGACCCACACGCCCGTCCCGGCCTGAAGCGCGTTCGCCGTGGCCTGGCAGTTGGCCACGTTGTAGTTGTGGCACATGAGGCGACCGTTCCCCGTCTCGGGGACGCGATGGGCGCCGAGGCGCACGCCGAGGAACCGGCGGATGTTGACGTTGGGGTGCGGCGCAAATCCGGCGACGGCGGTGTGTCGAAACATGAGCCTCTTCGGGAGAGGCCTCCACGATAGCTCCGCGAGTGCGTCCCGGCTGTCACCCAAAGGCGGGGGCGGGCGTCCCGGTCGTTCAGCGACCGGCGACCCCCTCCCGTCGCGCGCAGCGTGGCGCCGGGCACTAACCCGCCTTCGTCCCGCCGGCGCGCGGCGCGGTCTTCCTCGCGCGGAAGATCATGCCCGGGCCCGTGAGTCGCTCGCCCACCAGCGAGTCCTCGAGGTTCATCGTCGTCTCCGAGCCGCCGAGGAACAGCACGCCGTCGTTCGCCATGACCTGCCGCACGCGCCCGAGGATCTGCTTCTTCGTGGGGACGTCGAAGTAGATGAGGACGTTTCGCATGAGGACGATGTCCTGCTGACCGAACAGGGGCCACCGCGCGAGCAAGTTCAGCTCCTGGAAGGAGACCAGCTCCCGGATCTCCGGCTTGATCTGCCAGTCGAGCCCGCGCTTGTCGAAATACTTCACGAGCATCTTCACCGGGAGCCCGCGGTTGACCTCGAGCTGCCGGAAGACGCCGCTGCGCGCTCGGTCGAGGACGCTGCGGTTGATGTCGGTCGCGAAGATCCGGACGTCCCAGCTCGCGAGCTGCGGAAAGTGCTCGCAGAGGAGCATCGCGACGCTGAAGGGCTCCTGTCCGGTCGACGCCGCCGCGCACCAGATCCGGAGCATGCGGTGCCGCGCCCGCGCTCGAATGAGCTCGGGGAGGACCACCGTCTCCAGGGTCGTGAACGGATGGACGTCGCGGAAGAAGGACGTCTCGTTCGTCGTCATCGCCTCGACGATCGCCCGCGCGAGCTCCTCGTGCTCGGGGCGCGCCTCGCACCGGCGGAGGTGCGCGACGAGGTCGTCGACCGACGCGAGCCCGGCCGCCTTCGCGACGGGGCCGAGCCGCGCGTCGACGAGGTACTCCTTCCCCGCCTCCAGGACGATCGCCGAGCGCCGGCGCACGAGGTCGCAGACGTGAGCGAAGCTCTCGCGGCTGACGCTCATGGCGTCCCCGGGCCGCGTTGTCGGAGCAGCGCGGCGCGCCGGCGCACGCGGGCGACCAGCTCGGACGCGATGGCGTCGATGGGATAGACGCCGTCCACGCCGACGGCGGCCGCCACGGAGGCGGGCATGGTCGCGACGACCGACGTGGCCGAGTCCTGGACGATGACCGTGCCGCCGACCTCGGCGATCTGCCGCGCGCCCAGCGTGCCGTCGTGGCCCATCCCGGTGAGCACCGCCGCGAGCGCCCCGGCGCCGTAGACCGCGGCCACCGAGCGGAAGAGCACGTCGACCGCCGGGCGGCACGAGCGCTCGGGGGGCTCCTGGTTGAGCGCGATCCTCACCTCACCCATCGCCGAAGCCTCCCGCGCCACCGTCATGTGGAAGTCGCCCGGGGCGATGTACGCGCGACCGGCGGTGACGACGTCTCCGTCGGCGGCCTCGACGACGTCGAACCCGCTGCTCGCCGTGAGCCTCGCGGCGAGGCTCTTCGTGAACATCGGCGGCATGTGCTGGACGATGAAGACGGGCACGGGCAGGTCGTGGGGCAGGGAAGCGAAGACCCGAGAGAGCGCGTTCGGTCCTCCGGTCGAGGCTCCTATGGCGAGCGCGGTGACCGGGCCGAGCGCCAGCGGGACCGTGCTGACCTGCCCCGGCGTTCGTCGCGCCAGGGCCACGGGCGGGGCCGACGTGGGCGGGGCCGCCAGGGCGCGCACCTTCGAGACGATGTCGGCGGCGCACCTCGCGCGGTCGATCGCGACCGAGCGTCGCTCCGGCTTGGCGACGTAGTCGCTCGCGCCGCTCTGGAGCGCCAGCCGCGCGGCGTCGCGATCGGAGCGCGCGCAGGCGATCAGGATGGGGAGCCGCGGCCAAGACGCGCGGATCGCGCGGACCGTCTCCACGGTGCTCTGGTCGTGCATCGTCGCGTCGAGCAGGACGATGTCCGGAGCGTCCTGCGCGATCCTCTGCAGGCCGATGGCTCCCGTCGCGGCGACCGCGGCGACCTCGATGACGTCGTCGGCGCTCAGGATCTCGCTGAGGGTCCGGCGGTCGAGGATCGAGTCGTCGATGACGAGCGCGCGGATGCGCTTGCCGCGCGTCGAGCGCGGTTCGGGGGGGCGCGACGCGGCGATCACCCTGTCTCCAGGAGACCGAGGATGGCGAGCTTCTCTATGACCGCGGCCTCGTTGAACGGCTTCATCAGGTACTCGCTCGCTCCCGCCTCGATGGCCCGGAGGACCTGACCCATCTCGGTCTCCGTGGTCACCATCATCACGCGCATCGCGTCCAGCCGATGGTCCGCGCGGATCGCCTTGACGAGCTGGAGTCCGTCCATCTCGGGCATGTTCC
>JAHBWA010000057.1 GCA_019637195.1 Labilithrix sp.
CGCCTGCGGCCTCTCCATCCTCGGCGCCGAGCCCGAGGAGCTCGAGGAGACGCGCGACGCCGAGACGGAGCGCGGTGTCGATCGCGTCGACGCGGATCCGCTCGAGCCGGACACCGCGCCGCCTCCGCCGGAGCTGCCGCCGCCGGTGCTCGATCCGTTCGACGGCGGGATCGACGCCTCGCCCGAGAACTGCGCCGTCGCGTGCGCCGACGCGGGGACCTGCATCGGCGGCTGGTGCGTGATCGGCTGCGACGGCGGCCCCGGGTGCCAGGAGAGCGTGACGTGTCCGCCGGGGGTCCCGTGCCGCGTGCAGTGCACCGGCCGGGACGCTTGCAAGGGCGGCGTCGCCTGCGGGGACGCTACCGCGTGCGACGTGACGTGCGACGGCCACGCGTCGTGCTCGAACAGCAAGGTGACCTGCGCGGGGACCGCTTGCCGCGTCGCCTGCACGCAGAAGGACGCGTGCATCCGCGGCATCGACTGCGACGCCGGCGCGTGCGCGCTGCGGTGCCTCGGCAACGACGCGTGCAAGAACGAGCGGGTCGTCTGCAACGCCGACCGCTGCAGCGTCGAGTGCGGGTTGATGGCAAAGGACGGCAACAACGCTTGCCAGGCCGGCGTGGAGTGCCGCGCGAGCACGAGCTGTGACATTCGCTGTCTCGCGGACAACAGCTGCAAGAACAATCCGGTCGTGGCGGTCGCCTCGGACACCGTCGACGTCACGTGCAGCGGGATGAACAGCTGCGAGAGCAAGGTCTTCGCCTCCGCGGGCGACAGCGGCGTGCGCTGCCTCGGGCAGAACGCGTGCAAGGACGGCGTCGGCTGCGACGGCGGTCGCTGCGCGGCGCACTGCGAGCAGAGCGACCTGCGCCTGTGCTGCGACGCCGGGCTCTGCGTCCCGACGGCCGCCGACTGCAAGATCGACCAGCGCTGCCCTTGAGCGGCGCCGCCCTCGAAGGGCGGCCTCGTTCGATTGTTCCTCCCTCGACAACGACGCGTTGCCGGGGCCCGCTCTTGGACGCGCGTCCGCGCGCCTTACGGTAGGAGGTCGTCAGGGAAGGAAGGAAAGTCATGGCTCAGGCAACGCTCTCGAACCCCAGCACCACGCTCACCTTCGATCGCTCGATTCGTCAGAGCGTGCGCGGGATGCAGACGAGCGACGGCGCGGGCGTGAAGCTCACGCGCGTCGTCGGTACGCCGCTGCTCCGCCGGATCGACCCCTTCCTGATGCTCGACGAGTTCCGCTCGGACGAGCCGCAGGACTACCTCGCGGGCTTCCCGGACCATCCGCACCGCGGCTTCGAGACGATCACGTACATGATCGCGGGCCGCTTCCGGCACCGCGACAACAAGGGGCACGAGGGGATCCTCGCCGCCGGCGGCGCGCAGTGGATGACCGCCGGGCGCGGCATCGTCCACTCGGAGATGCCCGAGCAAGAGGAGGGCCTCGTGCACGGCTTTCAGCTGTGGCTGAACCTCCCGCGCAAGGACAAGATGTGCGAGCCGAGCTACCGCGACCTCCAGTCGGAGGACATTCCGCGGGTCACGCTCCCGGGCGGGAGCGTCGTGCGCGTGCTCGGCGGCGCGGTCGGTGACGTCACGGGGCCGATCTCCGGCCGCGCGACCGAGCCCGTCTACCTCGACGTCGAGCTCGCCCGAGGCGACGCCGCGGACCTGCCCGTCCCCGCGGGCCACGAGGGCTTCGTCTACCCGTTCGCCGGAGACGTGGTCGTCGGCCGGCCGGGCCACGAGCGCACGCTCGCCCGCGGTGAGCTCGGCGTCCTCACGCCCGGCGACGGCGTGCGGCTCCGCGCGAAGGACGGGTCGGCGCGCGCGCTCGTCGTCGCCGGCAAGCCGCTCGGGGAGCCGGTCGTGCAGTACGGCCCGTTCGTGATGACGACGCCCGAGGAGGTCGAGCAGGCGGTCCGCGACTTTCAGGCCGGTCGCTTCTGAGCGGGGAACGTCACGCGGACCTCGGTCCCGCGCGGCGTGCGAGGACGAGACTCGAGGGTGCCTCCGGCGCGTCGGATGGCCTCCTCGAGTCGCACGAGCCCGCCGCCGGGCCGCCGCTCCGCGGGCATCCCGGAGCCGTCGTCCCACACGACGAGCTCCAGCGCCTCGGTCAAGCGCACGCCGACGGCGCTCGCCTCCGCGTGGAGGAGCGCGTTGTGCGTCAGCTCGGCGACCGCGGAGTACAGGCACGACGCGACGTTCGACGGCACGTCGACGTCGCCGGCGACGTCGGCGATCTCGCAGGCGAGCCGCGGCTCGGCCATCCCGGCGAGCAGATCGCGGACGCGCTGCGCGAGCTCGCGGCGCGAGCGGGCCGCGCCCTCGACGTTCCACACCGCGCCGCGGAGCTCGGCCAGACACTCGCGGAGCCGCTGCTCGATCTCGGTGCCCTGCCCCTCCGGCAGCGCGACCTTGAGCGCCCGGACGCGCCAGAGCAGCGCGTTCATCCGCCCCGAGACGCCGTCGTGCAGCGTCCGGGCGATGCGGCTTCGTTCCAGCTCGACCTCGGCGTTCGCGAGCGCTTCGACCGCCAGCTTCCGGTCGACCTCGAGCCGGAAGCTGCGCTCGTCCATCGCGATGAGGATGTGGATCGGGAAGAGGCACGCGAAAGAGAGGAACAGGGCGATGCCGAACGACGACCAGCCGTCGCGCACCAGGAACGCCAGGCACACGGCGCCGAGCGACGTGAGGAGAGAGGGGAACGTGTCGGGTTGCACTCGGCGGATGGGCACCAGCGCGCTTATGTGGACGAGATAGACGAGCCAGCCCCAGTGCAGCACGTGCGGCGGACCGAGGACGATGGACGCCTCGAGCGCCAGCGCCGCCCACGTCTCGAGCCGCTCCGCCCAGAGAGCGCGTCGCGACAGCGCGTCATGGCGCCGGAAGCAGACCATCGCGTAGACGGCCGCCGCGACGAAGAGCCCGCACGTCACGAAGTACACCGCGACGGGGAGCGTGAGCCAACGCCTCCCCCAGGAGGTCAGCGCGATGTAGGGGAAGGAGATCCCGGCGAGGACCACCGGGACGAACTGCACGACGCGCCGCGCTCCCGCGGCGTAGGCGCGGAAGGACTCCTCGACGACTTCGCGTTCGACCCGCGCCCGCGCGTCTTCTAAGGCGTCGTGTGGAGGGGGGTCAGGTCGCACCGTCGATCCAGCCCGATCGCGCGGCGAGCGCGGCGAGCTCGGTCTTCGAGTTGACGTTGAGCTTGGCGTAGACGTGCTTCACGTAGCGCTGCACGGTGCCGACGCCGATGGAGAGGCTCGTCGCGACCTCGGCGTACGTGAGCCCTCGCGCGAGCGCGACGACGAGCTCGCGTTCCCGCGGGGTGAGGCGAGGCGAAGGATCGGCCGGCGTGACGAGCGCCTGGCACGCTCGCTCGCTCAGGAAGCGCGCTCCGCGGAGGGCCGTGCGCATGGCCCACTCGAGCTCCTCGGGCGAGGCGTCCTTGAGCGCGTACCCGGCGGCGCCTGCGCTGAGCGCGTGGGTCACGGAGGCGCTCTGCGCGTCGACGGTCCACATCAGCACGGCCGCCCCCGCCGCGCGCGCCGGCTCCACCAGATCGATCCCGGAGCCGTCCGGCAGGTGGATGTCGAGGATCGCCACCGCGTACGTCGCGCGCTTCAGCGCCTCGGCTCCATCGCGGAGCGAGTGGGCGCTCTCGACGCGGTGTCCTCGCTCGGCCAGCACGCTCGCGACCGACTGCGCGAGGCCACGGTCGTCCTCGAGGAGGAGCACGTCGAGTGGAGCGATCTCCGAGGTTGCGAGCGCGGGAGCAGACAAGGGCGCAGCCCGAAGTATGCAGAAACTTCGTGTGATGGGCCAGCCCTCGCGCTCTCGCGCCGTCAACCTTCGGGGGGGCTCCGCTCCGAGGCGTCGTGGGCGCGGCGTCGTCCGCGCTACGAGCCGTCGCGCACGCGGCGGATCTGCGCGCCGGCGCCGTAGTAGACCCAGGTGCCGTCCGTGGCGACGTCGTGGAGGTTCGCCGGCCCCACGGTGGTCGGCGTCGCGTTCGTCGCGCTCTTCGCGACGCGCACGAGGTTCGACGCCGCGGGGCCCTGCTGCCCGCCGCCGGCCGGCCGGAGCACGAAGTAGAGGTGTTGTCCGACGAGGGTGAGGCCGCGCAGGAGACCGGGGTAGGCCGCGATCACGGGCTCGATCGCGCCGCCCGACCGCGGGCGCCGCCAGAGCTTCGCCGCGGAGGTCTCGCGGCTCGCGAAATAGATCGCGTCGGCGTCGGCCACGATGTTGGTGACCGTGTCGAACTGACCGTAGCTCGCCTTCGGGACGAGCGTGGTCGTCCCGCCGGCCAGAGTCTTCGCGATCTGGCGGAGCCCCGTGAAGTCGCCGAAGAGCAGGTTCGCGCCGTCGAGGAGGATGCCGTGTGGCCCGACGAGCTCGTCTTCGTCGCTGAACGTGGCGATCGACGCCCCGCTGCCGTCGAACGACCGAATCGCCGAGCCGCTCGATCCGTAGGCCGAAACGAACAAGCTCGCGCCGTCGTTGACGAGGAGGGGGACGCCGGCGATGTAGTCGTCGGCCAGCCCTCCGTGGACCACGCCGTGATCGCTCGGCGCGCCGCCTGCGTCCGGCGCCGACCACAAGCTCAGCTCGGAGCCGCCGCCGGCGGCGAGCCAGTAGACGCGCGCGCCGAGCACCGTGACGCCCGCGACGGCGCGGAGGGGCGTCGTCTGCGGATCGTTGACGGGGACGATCGTCGCGGGCGCCGTGCCGTCGACGCCGACCGCCGCGAGCTCACGCTTCTGCGTGAAGTACGGGTGACCGACCGAGTAGACGACGCGTCCACCGGCGACGGTCAGGTGGCCGACGTCGACGCCGCTCGGGAGCGTGTAGACGGTCTCGGGCGCCCCGGGCGGCCCCGCGTCGCCGGGCGTCGGTCCGGCGTCCGCGCCCGCGTCCGCGTCCGCGCCGGCGTCCGCGTCGACGGCGGGCGGCGTGAGGGCCGAGCACGCCGACTCCGTCGCCGCGAAGGCACCGCTGCCTCCGGCGAACGACCAGCTCCCCGTGAGCTGGCCCGCGCCGAGCGTGCCGGTGGCCGACCCTTCGGGCTCGAGCGTGAACGTCACGAGCGGTCCGTCGATCGTTCCCTCTCCGCCCGCGACGCGCCCGTCCGCCGACGCGAACACGGCGGCTGCGCGCGTCCCCGTGACGATCGCGCCGACGCGACCCCGCGCGCTCCCCTCGAACGTGCCGCAGTGCACCCGCACTCCCCCGAGCTCTTCGTTCGTCAGCGCGAGCGGTCCGCGTCCCAGCGGGGTCACGAGCTCGCCGCGGATGACGCCGCCCTCGTAGCGACCCGAGAAGGAGACGGGCGCGCCGAGGACGGTGCCCGAGAACGCGACCGCGCCGGTCGCGAGATCGAGCGTGCCCGTCACGTCGATCGGACCGAGCCCTGCGACGTTGAGCGCCAGCCGCCCGCTCACCGTGTACGGGCCCGCGCCGCCCGCGCGCGGCCGGAGCGAAGCGGTCGATCCCGCGCCGCCGCCCGCGGCCACGACGAGCTCGGCGGTGCCCGCGAGATCGTTCGTCCCCGTGAACACACCGCGAAACGTGCCGTCCGCGAGATTGGCCGGCTCGGCTCCGCCGGGCGAAGACGAGCTCGAGCACATGACCGTGCCGAGCGACAGAGACGACGCGATCGCGAACAGCGTCGCGGCGCGGAGCGAAGCAAGACGCAGGGTGGAGAGACGCATGCGACGAACCTATCGACGTCGCGCCGGACAACAAGCGACGAGCGGCGCGCGACGCTCTCGCGGCTCGAGCACGTTCGAGCGCGGCGGGCCGCGTTTTCCGAGGTGCCGTCGCGGTTGTTTACGGCGAGCGCGTAAGCAATTTTCCCGGCCCTCGCGGGCGGGCGAGGCGTGGTGCGGGCGCGCGTCGGGTACGCGGGGCCGAGACCTGCGCGTGGCGTCGCGGGGACCCCGAGCGCGGGCGGCGAGGCGCTGCGCGTGGCGTCGTGGGGATTCCGCGTGCGTCCGGGCGAGGCGCTGCGCGTCGCGTCGTGGGGATTCCGCGTGCGTCCGGGCGAGGGGACGCCGTCCCCGCGTCTGGACTTTACGGCGACGTCTCGTCGGGGGCACGATTGGCGACGCATGGCGAAGCTCCCCGATCTCGTGCGTGTGCTCGACGCGGCGTACGCCGTCGACCGCGCCGAGCGGCCCTGGCTCTTCGGTATCGTCGAGGCGCTCCGACCGGCGCTCGAGGGAGGCCTCGGCATGGCGGCCTACGTCTACGACGCCTCGACGCGCCCGTTCGTCGTGCGCGAGCCGATCCTCGACTGTCCGCTCGACGCGGAGGGCCTGGGTCGGCTCTTCGCGCAGTCGGACGAGAGCTACGTGCGCGGCGCGTGGCTCTCGCGCGCGGCCGCCACCGCCAGCGAGACGCCGGGGTATGCGGATCACCCCGGCGTCCGCGACGTCTTCTGGCCGCTCGGCATCCGCGACGTCCTGGTCGTGAACGCGCTCGATCCGGTGGGCGTCGGTTGTCTCATCGGCGCGCCGCTGCCGACGCTACGCACGCTCCGCGACGACGAGCGCGATCTCTGGGATCGCGTCGCCTCGCATCTTCGCTCCGCGCTTCGGCTGCGCCTCCGCCTCGCGTCGCTCGAGGGTCGCCGGCCCGAGTCAGCCGCGGCGTCGCTCAGCGACGGCACGTCGGGCGCGGTCGAGGCCGTGCTCCGCCGGGACGGCGCGCTCGAGCACGCCGAGGACGTCGCCATCGGCGCGCGCGAGGCGCTCCGCGAGGCCGTGCTCGGCATGGATCGCGCGCGGCGTGCGCTCCGCTCGAGGCCCCGCCGCGTGCTCTCCGCGTGGCGCGCGCTCGTGCGCGGGCGCTGGACGCTCGTCGACGACTTCGAGCGTGAGGGCAGCCGCTACCTCGTCGCCCGCGCCAACGGCCCCGCCGCGCGGGGCCCGACCCTCCTCAGCACCCGGGAGCGCCAGGTGCTCGAGCAGCTCGTGCTCGGCCACACGGACAAGCTCGTCGCCTACGAGCTCGGCCTCTCGCACTCGACCGTCCGCGTCCTCGTGGCGCGCGCCCGCGCGAAGCTCGGCGCGAAGACCCGCGCGGAGCTCATCGAGAAGTTTCGCGCAGCGACCACGCGGGGGTGAGGCGCGCGAGCCACGCGCGGCGTGCGACGAGCCACGTGCGGCGAGCAGCGTGCGGCGCGCGCGGCGAGCGGCGAGCGGCGAGCGGCGAGCGGCGAGCGGCGTGCGCAGAGGGGTACCGCCGGTGGCGTGCGGCGTAGGCGCGGACGTTGGCGGTGACCCGCCGGACGACGCGCTCGTGGCGTCCCGGACGACGCCGTGGCATGAGGAGGGACCGTGAACGCGAAGACGCTCACCGTGCTCGTGGCCGCAGCGCTCGCGCTCCAGCAGGGGTGCAGCTCGGAGGAGACGCCTCCCGCTCCGACCTCCAGCGTGGCTGGGGCGCAGAGCTACGAGAAGACGTGCACCCTGTGCCACGGAAAGGACGGCGAAGGTTACGCCGCGGACAACGCGACGGCGCTTCGCAGCCCGACCTTCCTCGCCACCGCGACGGACGAATTCCTCGCCCGGAGCATCAGCCGCGGCCGCCCCGGCACGACGATGTCCTCGTGGGGCAAGGCGCGCGGAGGCCCCTACGACGACGCGGCGATCACGGGGATCGTCGCGCATTTGCGCACGTGGCAAACGGGGCCCAGCGTCACGCTCGGCAGCGCGCCGATCGCGGGGGACCCGACACGCGGCGCGGCGACCTACGCGACCGCGTGCGCGTCGTGTCACGGCGCGACGGGCTCGGAGGGCCCGAACGTCCGCCTCGCGAACGCCGAGCTCCTCGACGTCGCCAGCGACGAGTTCCTCCGCTACGCCATCGTCAACGGCCGCCCCGGCACCGCGATGCGCGGCTACGGCGCCGAGCTGTCGGCCGACCAGATCGCCGACGTCGTGTCGCTCCTCCGGAGCTGGGCGAAGCCGGTCGCGCCCGGGAGCGTGCCCGTCCCCGGCACGCTCGGTCCGATCGTCCAGAACCCCGACGGCCCCGAGCCCGCCTTCGAGGTCGGCAAGCGCTTCACGCCCGTCGACGTGGTGAAGGCGGAGCTCGACCGCGGCGCCGCCATGGGCTTCCTCGACGCGCGCGCGCCCTCCGACTACGTCGCGGAGCACATCGCGGGCGCCGCGAGCGTCCCGTTCTACGAGGCCGGCGACTATCTCTTCGCGCTGCCGAAGGACAAGTGGCTCATCGCGTACTGCGGGTGTCCGCACGCGGCGTCCGGCGCGCTCGTCAACGCGCTCCTGGCCAACGGCTTCACCAAGGTGACCATCCTCGACGAGGGCTTCGACGTCTGGCGCGAGCGCGGGTACCCGGTGCGCTCCGGCCCGAACCCGTGAGCGCCTTGCGCCTCCGCTAGAGCCCGCACGGGCTCACCGAGGAGCGCCGCGGTCGTCCCTCCGACGGGAGATCAGCGCCCGCGCTCCTCTTCGGCGCGTTGCCTCGTGAGCGCGTCGAAGCGCGCGATCGCCTCGCGCCGGCTGGACGCTCCGAGCTTCTTCGCGGCGCGATGGAGGAGCACGCGCACCGTGGAGGCCGAGAGGCCGAGCTCGTACGCGATCACCTTGATGCTATGGCCCATGTGCGCCTGGGTGAGGACCTGGTGCTCGCGCTCGCTGAGGTCCCGGCGCGGCGGTCGCGTCGGCGGCCCGTTGTCCACGGCGACGACGAAGCGCCGCCCGTCCGAGTCGAAGTCGTCGAGCAGCGACCAGCGCGAGAGGACGAGCGGTCGCCAGCGTCGCGTCGCGAGCTCGACATCCTCGCGCATGGTCCTCGTGCGCGCCTGGTCGAACGCGACGGTCGCCTGCCGGAGGTCCTCGCGCGCGTCGACCACGCCTTCACCTTTCTCGGCGTGCAGCAGCGCGCCGTTCGGCGAGAGGATCGCCGCCGGGCGGGGCTTCGATGCGCCCACCGTCCTGCGGAGGCGTATCGCCGACGTGAGGTGCGCGGCGAGCCTCGTGAAGAGCGTGACGCGCTCCTCGGGCTCGCGATCGACGGACGGTAGAGGCGCTCCGAGCCAGAGACCTCGCCCGCTCGCGTCGAGCGCGTTCACGGCGAAGACGTCGCGCGCGCCGCCGAGCTGGGCGAAGAGCGGGAGGAAGGGGCGCATCGCCGGGACGCTGCTCACCTGAGCGCAGACGAGGTGACCCCAGGCGTGAAAGCCCGTCGGGTGGGCGGGGCTCCCGACGTCGATCGCCGCGGCGTCGACGGCTCCGTAGAACGCCGGCAGCCAGCTCGGATCGAAGGCCCCCGAGACCGCGAAGTGGTCGATGACGGGGCGCTGCCGATCGCGCGCGTCGTACGTGTACGTCATGACGCCGAGCCCGCGGTCGAGCACCGGAGCGGCCTGCTCGGCGAGGAGCCGAACGTACTCGTCGCCGTCGAGATCCAGCCGGTAGCTCGTCGCGAGGCAGTCGAGGATGGGCGCGGCGTCCTTCATCGCGGCGAGGGGCTCCTGTGCGTGGAAGGATAGCGGATGGCTCGCCGCCGTGTCGCGAATGGCCGGCGGTTGCGTCGTTCGCGCCGGCGAGGGCGTCTTCCCTGGCAGATCGCGCGCGTCGGTCGGGGTCGCGCGCTCCACCGATTCACGACGCTCGTCGCGGGCCTGGTGCCTCGACGCTGCTAGCGCGACGCGATCAAGATGGTTCCGATGACGACGTCCACGAGGATATGCGCCAGCCACGGGACGAGCAGCCCGCGCGTCTGGCGTCGCACGATGCCCATCATGATCCCGTAGACGGCGGCCAGCCCGACGCCTGCCGCTCCGCGGGGGAAGCCGCCGACGTGCAGGGCGCCGAACGCGAGCGCCTGAATGACGACCGGCGCGACGCCGGCTCCGAGCGCCGCGTCGAGGGCGTCGAGGAGGACTCCGCGATAAGCCAGCTCTTCGAGCGCGCCGTTGACGGCGGAGAAGGCCACGACCCCGAGCAAGAGCGCGTACGTCGGTACCGGGGGAAAGAGCGTCGCGCGCACGGCGGCGTAGTCGGGCTTCGCGAGCGCGAACCACGCGATCAGAGCGAGCCCGGCGACGACCGCGCTCGCCACGATGAGGAAGTGGGCCTTCCGGTCGACGATGCCCGGCCGGAGGAAGGAGAGGTCGCCGGAGATCGATTGGCGGTTCGCGAGCAACAGCCCGAGGGCCGCGACGAACGCCGGCAGCGGCCAAAGGTTCATGAAACGATCGAACGACGCGCTTCCGACGAGGAGCGCCCCGAACAGTCCGAGGTTCATGAGCGCACGCACCCGACGGCGCCACCCCACGACGGAGAGGACCAGCAAAAGCAGGGCTCCCTCCACGCCGAGGAACCGCGCGAACGGGAACCCCGTCAGCGTGGCCGCGGCGAGGAGGACGAGCGCAGCGTCGAGGCGCGAGAGACGTGACGGGGTCTGGATGTGCGCCTGACCGCCGAGCGTCCGGCGTCTCGGTGAGGCCATGAGAAGCGTCGGAGCGGCGCGTACGAGAGAATGGTAGGTGCGTGGCGTTGGACGAGACAATTGGCTTCGCCGGCAGCCGCGTTGCTCGGAGAGATGGAGCGGGGGGACGCGCGCGCGGTGGCGTGACGCGTTTCGCGGGGCGCGCGCCGCGCGCCGCCAAGAGCGAAGCGCGGCGACCTGGCAAGTATCGCGGTTGCCGTCGCTGTCGCTGTCGGTGTCGCCGACGCTGTCGCCGTGCCGTCACGGGTTCATCGCTGGCTGCTGGAAGCCCGCGCGGAGAGGGGCTCGCGGCAGCGGTCTCGCGGCTGGACCGGAAGGTCGCCGGCCCTTGGCGGTGGTCCCTGACTCGTCCGAAAGCCCGAACGATGATCGCGACATGCCCGCGGCAGCCCGCGCGCGCCGAAACCTCTGGAGGTTCGACCAGGAGGAAGTAGAGTAGTCACCCGTACTTGGAGGAGTGGCCGAGTGGTCTAAGGCAGCGGTTTTGAAAACCGCCGTGGGGCAACCTACCGGGAGTTCGAATCTCTCCTCCTCCGCCAACACTTACGCGATCGTTTTGCGGCGGGGCGTCCGCGCTACGCCGCAAAACACGCCGCAGAATGCAGCGTTGCGGGCTTCCACATCGTGGAGCTCGTGCTCCCCTTTGCGCTCGCGCCGGTCGTATCCTTGCCGGATGGACGAGGCTGAGGGACGCGCCACCATCGCCCGCGCAGGGAACGACCTCTGGCAACGCATAGTGCGTCGCATCGTCGATCCAGAAGTCACCGAACGGGAGTTCCTCGGTTCGAGTGCGAGCCCGCGAAAATGTCGATTCTGTGAGCACTCGGAGTCGCAGACGACCTTCCGGAAGGAGGCGCATGCCGTCCCGCGTGCCCTCGGGAATCGCTCCCTCCTTTGCGCTGACGAATGCGATACTTGCAACGAAGCTGGCTCAGTAGCCGAGGGCGATCTCGTAAGCGTGTTCGCGATGGCGCGGGCCATCGCGATGATTCGCCCCCGTGAGCGAACGTTCAAGGTGAAAGGTCGGGGCAAGCAGGCGTCCCACGTTGCGGTCGAGCCCGGTGCCCGCAAGCTGGACTTCGTCGTGCCGGATCTCGTCGACCGGAGCGTTCGCGTCCGACGGACGTCGCTGGGCTTCGACGTGTCCGTTGACCTGCCGCCGTTTCGTCCGATCAATGTCGCGAAGGCGCTGGCGCGAATGGCGTGGTTCGTCCTGCCGGAGGAGGAGCGGGCGCGCGCGCGACACATCAGGCGATGGATCATCGGCTCTGAGGCGTGGGCGTTTCCCACGATCTGGCTCTGCGATCTCGACCTTGAAGGCATCCTCGTGGCACCTGTTCTCGAAGTCCTGAAGCCAGTTGAGGATGCTCCCTGGCGTTCTCCGATCCTAGATGTTCGACTGTCCCTCGGGAGAAGTGCTGTCATCGTTCACCTTCCCGACGAATCGTGGACGCTACCGTTCGTCGCACCGCCCGCGAACGGAACGCGGATCACGGCGGAGGGAAAGGCTATCTACCGCGGAATGCGCCACGAGTTGCGCCTTGCGGCTCCGCGCTTCGCGAGCCTTCCGCGTCTGTCCCACGAGGAAGTCGCGGTGGCCGCATACCATCGCTACCGCGCCCGCCGCGGAGAACCCGGCGACCCATTCCTGGATTGGATCGAGGCGGAGCAGGATCTCCTCTGGCAGCAGATCGGGTTTTCGTCGCATGAACGTCCGCGCGGATGAGCCTGTTTGAGGCGCCCACGAAGGCTCAGGAAGCGGACTTGAGAGGGAGTACCAGGACATCCGCCTTCTGGAGGTCCAGCTTGATGCGGCAGACGGCTTCGTGGAGCTGCTCGACCTCGCGGTCCGTGTAACAGTCCTCGGTGACGTCGCCGGTCGAGTGCCTCATGAGCACCTTGCGGATCTCGGGCTCGACGCCCGCGCGCGCGAGGGCCGTGGCGAAGAAGCGACGCGTGGAGTGGAAGTCGAGCGGCTTGCCGGCGACGTCCTTCGGCTGCCCCGCCTTCTCGAGGTCGGCGCGGATGCGGTCCGACGAGCGCGGG
Organism: Labilithrix sp.; assembly: GCA_019637195.1. Classification (GTDB taxonomy): domain Bacteria; phylum Myxococcota_A; class Polyangia; order Polyangiales; family Polyangiaceae; genus Labilithrix. The sequence continues at coordinate 12,544 of JAHBWA010000057.1, forward strand.
CGCCACGTCTTACCCTTTCGATCGGGGAACACAGGGTCCGTGGGCCGGGGCTGCCATCCGACGTACTTCGCCCAGCCCGACGCCTTCCAGCGCCTGAACGCCTTCGCGGCGTCGGGGTGCAGAGGGATGTTCTCCTTCACGCTGCCTTCGTTCTTCGTCGGCCCGATCTCGCCCTTCTTGAACTTGCCGCGGAGGCGCGACGCCTTCGTGACGTGGAAGACCGGGACCTTCGCGTTGAGGTCGAGGTCCGCCCACGTGAGCCCGGCGATCTCGCCGTCGCGGAGCCCGCTCGTGCACGCGAAGAGGTACCGGACCCTCCACGCTTCGTCGACGTCGGGGCACGTCACGAGGGCTTCGACGGAGTTCTTCGGCAGCACCAGCTTGATACGGCGCTTCGGCAGAGCAGGGAATCCCTGCTTCTCGAAGTCGCGATCGCGCGTCGGGTTCGAGTCGAGCGGGGCGAGTCCGCGCGCCTTCACGACGTCGAGGAACACCCGCAGCGTGAAGATCGCGTTCCGCACCGTGCTTGGGGCCAAGCCGACCTTCAGCTTGTCGACGAAGCCGAGGAGGATCTTGGTGTCGAGCTCCGCGGGCACGTACTCGCCCAGGTGCTTCTTCACGTAGGCGCCGAGGGCCGTCTTGTCTTGGTGGAGCGTCGCGGGGCTCACGCCCGACGTCTTCCGGATCTCGAGGTATGGCTCGATGAGGCTCTTGATCCGGTGGTCCTCGGACGCGGGCTCCTTCGCGATCGAGGTGTCGCCGTGCTTCAGGCGGGCGAGGTTCGCCTTGACCCACTTCTCGGCGCGCGCCTTCGCCCGACAATACTCGGGCGAGCCCGGGATCGTCGTGGGGATCCCGAGGTGCTTGGGGACGCGGCGATCGAGCCAGTCGCCGTGGTCGTCCCTCACGCGGGCGCACCACTGCCCGTCGCTCTTGCGCTGGTGGACAGAGAAGCCTGTTTCATTCTTGCGGGGCATGTCTGGGTCCTTTCGTGCGCGGCATCTCGAGGGACGGGCGCGGGTGCCCGATGCGATCGAGGTGAACCTCGATCGTGTTCTGCGGCGGGGCCGGGTCACGCCACGATCGCGCCACCGAAGCCCCGTGGCGCGATCGAGACGAACGCGGCTGCTACTCGGCGGCCGCGGAGAGATCGCGAGCGGCATCGGTGGTGGCGGCAGCCTCGTGCGAGGGGCGCACCATGACCGTGATGCGCACCGGCTTGCCGGTGGCCTCGTCGACGAAGATCATGATCGAAGCCTCGAGATCCTTTTCGCAGTTCATCACGCGTGCCGCGAAGATGTCGCGGCGCTCGGCCATCTCACTCAGCTCGGAGTAGAACGCCACGCTCCTGCACGGAAAGACGAAGGGGGTGTGCTCGAACGGGTTGGGCTTCTTCGGCGGGCGTCCGTTCTGCTTCGGCGCGTCTTCGCCCTTCGCCTTTGCTTCCCTGACCTTCTTCTCGTGCGCGCGGCGCTTCGCGTCCATCACGAGCTTCCGGATTTGGTTCTTCGTCGCCCCCGCGTCCGCCTTCTCCCAGATCGACTCCTGATCCTCGTCCGGCGCCGAGACGATGCTGAGGCTCTTCCAGAGACCGTGCTGCTTTGCGCGCTCGAGGGTGACCCGCTCGTGGAACTTGATGCAGGACCGGGCCTTGTCCGCGGTCATGAAGCCGAACGTAAGCTTCACGAAGCTGTCGAGGTCGAAGCATCCTGCCGCGGTGAACAGGCGCTCGTCGCGGATCTTCTTCAGCTCCTTACCGAGGCGCCAATTCGCCTCTCCCGTCTCGGACAGGAGGTGATTGCAGATCGCCACCGACGCCTTGAGACGTTCGCAGGGCGAGAGGGTTTTCTCGGGCAAAGCCTCCACGATCTCTGCCCGGTGAACCTCGGGCACGGCAGGCGCGCGCGCGAGCACCATCGCGGTCGAACTACTCGGGGTCGCGATCACGACCTCGTTCGCTCCCGCTCCCGGCTTCTTCCTGGCCATCGTCGCGCCTCCTTGTCGACGCCGCGACTCCGCGGCGTGTACAAGTCGCTTGATGCCGCCGGCGAAAAGCGCCCCGACGCTTTTCTTCGGCTGATCGAGCTGGCACCGCAGACGCGAACAGGACTTTACCTTGCGACAACGCCGACTTGGCTCGTATCCCACCTTTTTTCGGGACGACGCTCGTGGCGCGCTTTCGTGCCCCGTCGGTCTCCGTGATCGGGACCTTGGGGACGAACGACTACAGGATCTCGGCGCGGCCGCTCTCGCTGTCAGCGCGGAGCTTCGCCAGCCGGCGGTAGTAGGTCGTCACGAGGCGCCCCGTGTTCACGCTGGTGTCCCCCGCGGCCCATATCTTCTCGCCGTCCAAGAAGCCTAGCTGCTCTATCAGGGCGTCGATCGCTTCGGGCATGGGCGCCTCGACCGACTCGAGCCCGTCCCACGTTCGGCCGTGCTCCTTCACCGCGCGCGCGTGCTCCTTCACCATCTCGTCGATGACGCCGTAGGCCCTCGCGATCGCGTCGTGGTTCTCGACGAAGCGAGCCAGCGCGCTCTTGGTCAGCTCGGCCAGCGTGGGGTTCACGCGGAGGCGCATGAAGCCCGGGGACGCGACCTTCAACTCGAGCATCTTCGGCCGGTCCTTCACGGCCAGCCGACGCTCGATCTTGTCGAGCGCGTTCTTGTAGACGTAGCCGCTGCTGAATCGGTAGTGCTTGAAGGTGCCCTTCAGCGGAGCGGTCAGCTCGGCATCAGGGCTCATCGCAGACGCGAAGGAGTACACCTGCGCGTAGACGCGCTTGAGGTTCGCGAGGTCGGCTGGCTCGTAGTGCTGGGCCCCCAGCAGGATCGCCTGCTCGCTCGACGCGAGTTCTTCCCCCGTTGGCAGGTGGAAGGACTCCTCCGTGGGGAGGACGGCTTCGGGGATGTGCTCGAGTCGCACGAACAGCACCCGCTCTTGGATCTCGGGTCCCCGGTCGCGAACGAACACGAAGCCGTCACGCGCTCCGAGAATTAGCTCGCGGAGCGTGACCTTCCGAAACAGGTAGCGAATGAGGTCCAGCTCGGTGACCCGGAAGAGCATCCACCGCGAGACCGGCCCGTCGGCGTCGATCCACGTCTCCACGTACGGCTCCCGCTGCGCCGTGCGGTGGAGCGCCATGACCGGCCCCTCGAAATACTCCAAGTCCTTTTCCCACGTCAGCTCGACGGGAAGCGCTTGGAGCACCAGGCCGATGATGGGGGTCATGCTCATACGGGCTCGAACAGGGTGAAGATCGTCTCGAGGCGCACCGTAGCGTGTTCGTGGAACGTGATGTGCCCGTCTCGTGCGGGGCCGTGCATGAGCCCGTGGGCCGGCTGAAGCGTTCCTACCGCCAGGTGGTCGCCGATCCTGGTTACGAGCTTGGGGCGGCTCGCGATGTTCGCCTTGTACGCCGCCCGGGCCTGCGCCGCGCTGGCATACAGCGAGAGGCCCCACGCCTTGCACTGATTCAGGCGAGCGGGGATGTCCGGGGCGGTCGGCAGGAAGTCGTTCGCAGAAAGAGGATTGTGGACAAACCGAAAGACGACGCCGCTCGCCTCGCGACATCCGCCGGGCGGACAGTCTGCGATCGCGTGTTCCTTGTGCTGGGCCTCGTACTTGAGCGCGGCGGTCATCCATCGGAGAGCGTACCGCCCGAGGACCCGCGCGCTCAACTTTGCCAGCCAGCGGGCGCAGCGAAGGCCGATGTCTGCCCAGAACCCCACGCGCCGCGATAGGGCTAGCCCGACTTGGCGTTCCATGCGGGGTATCTCGGCCCGCCCCCAAAGCAGTTGCGTCAATTCGTCCTGGCGCCCTCAAGACCTTCGGCGGGCTTGGCACGACATCCGTTCTCCCTTCTCATCGGAGCAAGCCCGGATCTACCTGGACGCGGAGGGGACCATGGAACGACCCATCATCGTAGGCGGCAACATCGACGCTCTCGACCGCGTCGCGCCTCGGCCTGATCGAAGCGCTCCGCGGGCTCGCGGATTGGAAACGGGCGGAGTCCGAGCGGAGTAGGGAGAGGGAGCCGAAGAACGAGAGTAGGCGACGAGCCGGACACCTCGGGCGTCCGATCGAGTGCGGGACGTCAGGACCTCTTGGCACGCGCCACGAGTTCCTCGACGTCGCGCGCCACGCGAGCGAGCTGCCTGGGCGTCAAGAAACGGGTGAGGTCGATCAGGCGCTGGCGTTCATCGTCTTGCGGGAGCACGAGCAGATCAGCCGCCAGCACGTCGAGTCGCTCCGCCAGGGCCGCAAGCGTCTGGATGTTGGGGACTGCGAGCCCCTTCTCCAGGTCAGAGAGATGCCCTTTCGAACCGAGACTTCCTTCGTAGGCAAGCTTCTCGAGCGTGAGCCCCTTCTCCTTCCGGAGCTCCTTGATTCGTGCCCCGACGGCGCGCGCAAGAGGGTGCGGCTTCCGGCGTCGAGGCATCGGCCGTTGACCATAGACAGGCAGACGGCGTAGCTAGTTCGTCCGGACGAACCAAGGAGGACGTATGCGATTGACCGTGGGTTGGGCGACGTTGATCGGATCGGCAGCAGCTCTCGTTTCGTGCGGGGGCGCGACCTCGAAGGCGAAGGGGGAGGGGAACTTCAATGCCGCGGTCGAAAGGAGTTGTTCGAGCGTCGACACCATCCAAGAATGCGAGCGGCTGGAGGCACGACTCGCGAGCGACGTCATGTCCTGCAACAAGGGGGCGGGGCCGAGTCAGGAGCGCTGCTCGCGTGCCCGGGAACGGCGGCGCGAGGTAGCCTCGGCACTGAAGCAGCTTCGTCGGGACGCTCAGGAGCGCGCCTCTGCCGAAGCACGAGCATCCGAAGATGCTCGGATCGCCGAGGCGAACACGATGCGCGCCGAGGAGGAGCGCGCACGTCAAGAGGAACTCGAGGCCAGAAAGCAGGCTACTGCAGAGGAGGAGGCTCGCCGGAAGGAAGAGCGCACACTCAAGGCGCGTCAGTGCCTCGCCTCGAACCCTGCTCCGATCTCCGGACTCGAGGCTGGTACGTACGCCGGGCAAGCTGCGCAAACCGTCAAGGCCAAGGGCGGGACCGTCTTTGAGTGGATGTCGCTTCAGATCACGGTCGACGCCAACGGGTGCGCGACGTGGCGCGGCTTCGAGGGCGGCGACATTGCAATGCAAGGGGACGTCGAACGGAACATCGAGAAGGTTTCGTCGACGTGCATCAACGAGGGCGAAGCCACGATCGTGAACGAGGGGAAGGGGTTCCGTCTCAAGGGCTCGATCCTGCGCAAGTACTCGGGCGGAACGCCGACCCGCTTTCACATCTGGAGCTGTCCGGGCGGGAGGAAAATTCGGACGGACATGAAGACAAGCCTCGCCTCCGATGGGTGCCAGAGGATCGGCAACGGCGCGGATCCGACGGAGGAGAGGGGCGCGGCAATCGCGTGCGCCTACAGCCAACCGTTCGCCGAGCTTAAGGACCGCACCTTCACGGTCCAGAAGGATGGCACGATACGTCTTCCGTTCACCGTGGCCGAGCCGACCACGATCGTTCTCCATCGCATCGACTCGAAGCAGTAGCCCTGAACAGCGGCGCGAGCATCCTGGTCACCCTCGGGGCTGGAGACGAGCGCGGCTCGCCAGGTACTTCTCGCGAACCCGCTTGGCGTCCTCGTCGTCCGGATCGTCGTTGGCTTCCTGCCCCTTCAGGAACGACGGAGCATCGGAAGATTCCTTCCAGCTCGCCCACTGCTTGACCAGGCTCACGCGTAGTGCTCGGACGATTTCGCCACTTCAAGCGTCGTACCGCGATCGATCCTTCCTCGCATGGCCAACCGCGTCGGTGGCTTCGGTCGGCTGTCCACGATTCGGTTCTTCGTTCGCGAACGTCAGCGAAGGTCCCTCACTGCTGACGTCGCTTCTCACTACGCCTCCTACTCTGGAGGCAGGAGGACAGCGACGATGGGATCGGAAGGCGTCACCAAAAAGGGGTTCGCAGAGCAATTCGCAGAAGCGATCGAGAAGGCGATGCGTGAGGAGCAGGAGGAGTTCGATCGCATGCCGCCGAAGTTCGCTCCGGGCGAGGGCGTCGTCGAGGTGATCGAGCCCGACGGCGAGGCCCACTTCGAGCCCTGACTAAGCGCTGCAGGATGCGTGTAGAGCCGCTGTCCTGCTCGCGGCCATCCTAAGGCGCGGGAGCGCTGGCGAACCAACAGGCGTGCGCGCGGGGCCCGAGCGCAATGGTTTGGAGCCGGCTTTGCCCGAAGCAGTCGCGTCAGGAGCTGCCCGTTCATGCGGCGCCGTTGAACGAGAGACCGACACGGCATTGGATAACAGGCTCGACCGCGCGCTAACGCAGAGGTTTAGGGAAACGTTGCTCCGTGTGGTTCGAGCAACGGTTCCTCGGGAATCCGTCGGCGGCGCAGGCGCGGGACGACGCGCGCCGCCGGGGGCGATTCGCTGCCTACGTCGACGCGCTCGTGTCCTCGTCCGTCAGGGCCCACGCCTCGCGTTCGAGCACGCCGATGGCCTGGTCGAAGAGCCGCTCCGCCTCGACGAACACCCCGCTCCCCCACGACTCCATGAGCCACCCGAAGATCGGGGCGTGCTCGGACTTCGTGCTCGCCACCTCGACGTGGGAGGCAGTATCGGCGACCGCCGCGAGGAATGACTCCGCGGTGAACTTCCCGGGCACGGTGACCTGCTTCACGCTCCCTTCGGACAGCGTGGCCCCCAGCGCCTTCGCATGGACGGCCGCTCGGCTCAGGTCGGCGTGAAGGAGCTTGTTGCGGAGCGTGACGCAGGTGCGGAGGTGCTGGCGCTCCTCGGGCGTGCCCCTAGACTTCGCCTCCATCCACGCCGCGATCGCCGTCACCAACTGCGAGAAGTTCCCTCTCGAGAAGCAGCGCAGCGCGGGCACGACGTCCGCGAAGAGCCGGGACTTGAGCTCGAACACGCATGCCCGGGCCGCCGCGCGGGAGTAGAGGTCCACGGCGGGGGCGCTCGGATCCGGGGGACGGGCGACGTTCATCGTCGCAGCGTCGACGGGGACGCCGCGCTCGTCAACGGTCGCTAGTCGGTTTGCAGGACGCGTGTTGCACATCCGGCGGAGTCGAGGACCACCACGTCCGCGCCTTCCTCGTTCTCGATGACGACGCCGCGGCCCAGCCTCCGTGCGAGCGTGCCTTCGACCCTGCCGCCGCCCTTCAGCCCCACGACCACTCGGGAGCCATCCTGGACGCGCGTGGACGGGCTGGACATGAACTTCCTGGCCGACTCGGGGACGAGTTTCGAGCGTCGCGGTCGAAGGGACGCCTCTCCGGTGAGCTCCCGCATCATCCGGTCGATCTCGGGGGTGATCATGTCCGTGCTGCCTCCTTCGATCTCTTGCCGCTTCGGGGGAAGGTCCGCCACGCGGCTCCGCTCGATGATGACCCGACGATTGCCGACGCGTAGCGAAGCGGAGCGTCCCGCACAGCACGCGGAGCGTGCGTGCCCCTTCTCCTTCGATCCCGATCTACCGGGTGACGTGCTCCTTCGGAGCACGCGAGTGCTTCGCTTCGCTCCGCACCTTGTTCTGATCTGGACTCCCTACCCCGTGGTGTCTTTCAGACACCAACGGTAGGGGAAAGGTGTCTTTCTCTTGGAAGCCCTACCCTGGGTAGGGCGAGAACGAGAGCATGTTTTCCGAGCGATCGTGCGCGAAGCACTACCCGATCTCCCCGGGGTAGGGCTTCGCCGCGAGGAGGGAACCACTACCTCGGGTAGGGGATCGCTCAAGCGTCCTCGCCCTGCTCCGGCCAGTCGGGCTCGTGGACGTACACGTCGCGAAGCTTCCCGCGGATGATCTTGTCCTTCCGGCGGACGCGGTCCTCCTTCAGGTGGTTCGCCACGAGGCGCTTCACCGTCTGTACCTTCAGGTTCGTCGCCTCGTGGATCCCGTTGATGGATAGCCCCTCGGCGCCCGCCGCCTTCAGCGCCACGAGGACCTTCTCCGCCGAGTCCTTCGCCTCCGCGTGTTCGCGGCCCTTGAACCACTCCAACGCGAGGCGCGTCTTGGCGATCGTGTCGTCGTGGTCGTCCTCGTGCTCGATCCTGACGGAGAAGCGGTTCGCGATCGCGTCGCCCGACCGGATGCTGCGCCCCCTTGCCGAGTAGACGGGAACCTCCTGATCGGTGCCGTCGACCAACACGTCCGCCCGCGTCTTGAGCGCGCGCGATCCGCTCACCCCGCCGCCCTTGTTGAGGTGGTGCACGGCGAGCACCGGGCACTCCGCCGCGGTCCGGAGCCCGACGAGCATGCGCATGGCGAGCAACACGTCCTTCGCGCTGTTCTCGTCGCCGTCGAGGAAGTTCCTCAGCGGGTCGATCACGATGAGGCTCGGCGGGTTCTCTCGAACGTCGTGGAGGAGCCGGCAGTAGTCCCCGTTCATCGGATCGAGGAGGAACCCCCACTGTCCGTCGAAGTAGCGGATGCTCGGGAACACGTCCGCGGAGTCGAGCCCGCGGGCGGCGCAAATCCTGTTGGCCCTGCGCGCCCATTCCCTCGCTCCGTATTCGCCGTCGACGACCACGACCGTCCCAGGCTTCGGTACGCGGAAGCACCCAAGCCACGCCGTCGCGGAGGCGATCGAGACCGTCAGGTCGATGTTCACCCAGCTCTTGCCCCTCTTCTCCGGGCCGGAGAAGACAACGATGGGCGTCCCCTCGATGGCACCCTCCACGAGCCAATCGCGCTCGCGGCCGACCTGTTCGAGCGCCTTGAAAAGGTCGACGTAGCGGCTCGGCTCGGAGACCGACGGTTCCGCGGGAGCGGGCTGTTCTACGCGGCGCCTCATGCCGACCTCCGCGCGTTTGCCTGGGCAAACCTCTCGCGCATCCACTGCTCGGCCGCGCGCACGTCGACGCGACGAGCACGACCGCTCATCACGGTCGGGAACGTGGGGTCCTTGGCGAGCTCGAACGCCTTGCTGCGTCCGATTTGAACGTGCTTCGCCCACGCGACGATCGGCAGGTAGATGAACTCCGGCTTCGGTTCCGGAGCAGGCTCCACCGCGAGCGCCTTCTTCAGGCGTTCGCGGAACGCCGGGTTCTGCTCCAGCTCCGACACCACGATCTCCACCAGGGACTCGCCGAGGGTGCTCATGCGAACCTCCGCTTCGTGGCCGCGAGCATCGCCGGCACCCAGCTCTCGGGGACGTGCGCGGCGCTCGCCAGCGCCTTCGTGGTGCGCGCGGTGAGCGTCCTGCGCTCGGAGGCGATGGAGTTGAGGAGGTCGACGGACAGGCCGGCGGCGCGTGCCCACGAGGCGCGCTTGCCTCCAGGCACCAGGTCACGGACGTCGAGGGTTTCGGGATTCGGTGATGACACGGTGGACCAGGCTTCCTGCCGTTCGCACGGCTGAAGCACTCGTCCCTCCGCGGGGGTCGCCGGGCCCGCGCCCGGTGTGAGTGCACGTTGCAGACATCGTCGTTCTCTCTTCGGCGTACAGCGCGCTTCGCATCGGTGCAAACGCGCCCTCGAGAAGACAGATGCCGCCGGGCGAAACGCGTACAGCCCGCCCGACGACACAAGCTCGCTCGACTCGCCGCTGCGGCTGAACTAGCTCTTGATTCGGAGTCCCCAGTCCGGCTGTAGCTCCGGCTTCAGGAGCCCGAAGTCGACGGCATACTTCACGTAGCGCTCTCCGATCGCGCGCGATACAGCTCGGACGTTGTCGTGCGTCAGCTTGCTCCAATCGCCGATCACCTCCTGCATCGCCTGGCGAATGATCCGACGCTCGAAGTTCTCCTTCTGGATCTTCATCACCTTGGTCATCAGCCGACGCATCGCGACCTCTTGCTCGTGGAAGACGCGTCCCCGAGAGTCTCCAGCGAACCTCGAGAACATCGGGACCCGCACCCGAGCGTCGAGAGGAGAGTCCCTGCGGCCCACGCCTCGAAGCTGGTCGATGCGGTACGACCTCCGAGCCACTGGACGCTTGCTATTTCCGAGACGGACCAGCCACTGCATGTGCGAGTAGATCGCGACGAGCGCGCAGACGTCGCCGTTCGTGTGCCGTCGCACGACGATCAGGTGGTCGAGCGCGCCCATCGCTTGGCCGTTGGAGAGGATGTCGACTGGACGGGTATTGAATCGAATGAGATTGCTCGCCCCGTCGCCGCGAAGCACGTAGCTTCTCAGCGCATCGAACCCGCTCTCGTCGAAGACGTCGCGGCTCGATAGCGCCAACAGGTTCGCCGCCATCTTTGCGACCGCGCGCAGCCCATCTTCACCGACGGAAAGGTCGGTCTTCATCCTCGGAGCGGGGGTCAGGGTCGTCCGAATCGATTCCTCCAGCGTTGCCACCGGCACGCCTGCCTTCTCGAGGCTTCGACCGAGAAGCGACTTCAGCTCCTTCAAGCTGCGAGCGCTTGCTTCGGCATAGGTCATTCCGTCGCGCTCGCTGAATCGAACGGAGGGCTTCCCCATCTCCGGCTCGCCACCGGGAAGGAGGTTGTACGTCGCGCCGTCCGGGCCGACGGCGCCGCGAAGCTTCGGCGGAGGCGTGCCATCCCCCGAGCGAACGTTGAGGAGCACGCGAAGCGGAAGAAGGTCGTTCGCGAGGGCGGCGTCGATCGAGTCGCCGAACTTGTCGTTCGTCGTCTTGTCGATGAGGTCGCGACCTACGAGACGGCCGCCGAGGGCGTTCAGAAGGACGTGTTCGTCGCTCGGCGTGACGATGGACCGCCCCGTGTAGATGTCGTCCACGGGTTCGATGATGCCGGTCCCTGGACTGGGTGTCACGGCGAGGCGATCGCCCGCTTTTTGCGGCGGGCATTCTGCGGCGGTCGCGCCGCAAAACCCCCGTGCGCGAACACGCTGCACTCCGATCTCGAGTCCGTCATCGTCCAGCGCGAGCGTCAACCGTCACGGGAATCTCGATGGATCGAGCGTCGACGCGGACTCGCCGGACGCCAGCGGAGGAGAAGCGAACCTCTTTGAAAACCGCCGTAGGGCAACCTACCGGGAGTTCGAATCTCTCCTCCTCCGCCAGGAAAAGCCGATCGAGATCAACAGGTTGAGGAGCCCGAGGGTCGAGGTCTGCGAGGTGCCAGGGGTACCGGTTTGGTATTTTCGAGATACCAAGGGGGTGGCTCGGGATGGCCCAACGGCTGTGTCCGATCGTGATCGTCACGGTTCACGACGAAGGCACAGCGTTCGAACGTGTACCATGCAACCATAGCGAATGAGGGGCCATGGACGACTACCGCTTCAATCGGAGAACCATCGAAGAGCGTGACGGCAGCTTCTGGCTCACGTTCGAGATCGACGAGCAGCAGCGTCCGACCGTGTGGAAGCGCAAGGTGGCCTTCAGCGTTCCGTACGACACTCGTGCCGAAGCTGAAAAGGCGAAGGAAGCGTGGACTGACGAGCGTCTCAAGAAGCTCGCCCCCTTCTTCTGACTCGCAACAACGACCCACCGGAGGTCGTTCGATCAATTCGACCGCCGAGGATTGGTTCCCACTCCAACGGGTCGCTCGAAGAATTCTCGAGGGCACGGCGCTCCCTTCAATGCCACCTACGACGGGCGCCGTGCGTACCCGAGTGCGCTGGCGCCAAACTGAGGAGGCGACGAAAAGCTGGGGGGCGCTGCGCGAGGGGCGACGGTTGGTCGGCTTGCGCCGCCCTTCACAGTCGGTGCAAGCTTTCTGCGGAGCGCCTCCTTGATGCGGCGACCGTTTCGTGTCGGAGTCGAGTAACATCCGGCGCTCAATGAGCCTTGCGTTGTTTCCACCCGTTGCGGCAAGTGGAGCGTGATGACGTCGCTGCACACTACTCGAGCGCTGCAGCGGATCGCCTCGAAGCTGCCTCTGGACGCCAAGCGGGTCACGTGGCGGAACGAAGGCGTCGAGAGCTGGTACCCCTACTACGCTGGCTTCTCGGATCGCTTCGCCCGGCTGATCCTCGAGAGCATCGAGCTGCCGCAAAAGGCGACCGTCCTCGACCCGTGGAATGGCTCGGGAACGACCACCCACGTAGCCGACCACCTCGGTCACACAGCGATCGGCTTCGACCTTAACCCGATCGCAGCGCTCGTCGCGAACGCGAAGCTCGCTCGGCCCCGTGATGCGGAGCACGTTCTCGGACTTGCTCGTCGGATCTCCACCGAAGCGCTCGAGCGCTCAAGGGATGTGAGCGCCAGCAAGGATCCGCTGAGCCCCTGGCTGCGCCCTTCGGTTGTCACGCAATACAGGACGATCGAATCAGCCGTTCTCGCGGACCTAGCGACCGGACGCACCGGGAAGCCTGTCGTACCAAGCAGTGGCGCCACGCCCCCGTTAGCCGCATTTCTACTTCTGGCACTCATGCGCTCTGCGAGGACTCTCGCAGGCGTGCGGCCGTCGACGAACCCCACCTGGGTCGTCCCCGGCGGCGACCGGAGCGGCTCAAGACACGAACTCACGAAGCGTTGGCTCGAGTGCGTCGGCGAGATGGCTGAGGAGCTATCGACCGAGCAGAAGCAGAAGAGCACCGGTTCGGAAGCAAGCATCGCCGACTCTCGCAGTCTGCCTCTCGCAGATTCTAGCGTGGACTTTGTTCTAACGTCACCTCCCTACTGCACTCGCATCGATTACGTGGTGAGCACTTCGTTCGAACTTGCCGCTCTCGGACTTGATCGAGATTCTGCGACCTTTGCAAGCCTTCGTCGTTCGGCCATGGGCACTCCACTTGCCCGCAAGGGGTCGACTCGAGATCCAGAACCCTCCTGGCCTAGCTCTGTTCGGTCTGTTCTCGAAGCAATTCGCACACACTCGAGCAAGTCGTCGGCGTCGTACTACTACAAGACGTATTGGCAGTACTTCAGCGATTGCGAACGTTCTCTTCGAGAACTCCACCGATGTCTTCGCGTTGGACGGGCGGGCGTTCTTGTTGTGCAGACATCTTACTACAAGGACGTCTGCGTTGACCTCCCAAGTCTCTACCTCGACATGGGGAAAGCGATCGGGCTTGGTGGCGATATCGTCGGCGAGGTCGAAGTTCGCCGAGCTCTCGCCCAGATCAACACCAGGTCTATGCAGCACCGAGAAACGACGTCTTACCGCGAGTCCGTTTTGACACTTGAGAAAGTCTCATGACCAACACCAGCACGACCAAGACTGACCCCACCGCCCTTCTCCAGGCAATCGACGGTGCGGTCACACGGGTTCGCACCAAGGCGCTTGATTTCTCGTTCAACGAGTTGTTCGACATGTACAAGTCGAAAGAGCTCATTATCGAACCCGAATTTCAGCGCCTATTTCGATGGAAGGAAATTCGGCAGTCGCAGTTTATTGAGTCATTGATTCTCGAACTTCCCATTCCGCCCATCTACGTCATCGAGATCGAAGACGGGAAGTACGAACTGATCGACGGACTGCAGCGACTGTCCTCGTACTTTCACTTTCGGGGAACGCATCCGAGCTTCGAAAACGAAGTGCGCCATCTTCGGCTCGAAGGTTGCGACATTCTTCGCGACCTCAATGGCCTCGTATACGACGAGCTCCCCAGCTCCGTGCAGATTCGATTGAAGCGACAGAGCGTTCGGACGGAGGTACTGCGAAGAGAAAGCGACAAGCGACTTCGATACTACATGTTCAAGCGACTGAACACTGGTGGTGAGCGACTGAGCGAGCAGGAGATTCGAAACTGCACCATTCGCCTCCTCGACAACACGTTCAATGCTTTTCTCAAGAAGATGACCGAGAACGCTGACTACGTCGCGTGCATGACGGAGCTCACCGACGAAAAACGAGAGCAGCTCGGGATGGACGAGTATGTGTTGCGATTTTTCGGCATGAAGAACAATCGTAAGGAGTACGAGAAGAACGTCGGCGAGTTTCTCACCGAATACATGGAGGCTGTCTCAGACCCTGAACGGAAGGACGTCCCGTTCAACTACGAACAGGAGACAAAGGTGTTCGCGAATACGTTTCGCGTGTTGAACGAAGCGTTGGGGGCCGGAGCATTTTCGGGAGTCAACAAGCAGGGCAACTTTCAGGGCTATTTCTCGGCCCTGCACTTCGAGGCCCTCGCCATGGGCGTTCAGACGTCTCTCGACAAACTCGCATCGGCCGATGCGGCTCTCAAGGGACGTTTCAAGGAGAAGATCCTCGAGGTGAAGAAGGACGCTGAGTTCCAAAAGCTAACGAAAGGCGGCGGAAAGAACTATGCGGCGGCGCTCGAGGCGCGAATCGATTTTGTTTCCAAGCGGGTCGCTGAATGCCTGCAGTAGACCTGAACTCCCTTCGGGCTGAACTGGAGGCCGAGCGCGAGTGGCGAGAGCGCGAGATGCGATTATTTCGTAATCAAGTGGCGTCTCTCGCAAACGAAGACGAGCGGAAGATTGCACGAAAGATGCTCGTCGTGATGCTCTATGCTCACTTTGAAGGCGTCTGCAAAACCTTGCTTTCGACCTATGTGATCAAGCTCAATGCGCTCGGCCTGACGGTCGATGGGGTAGAACCGGCCATTGCCGCCGCCTCACTCTATGAGGTCTTCAAGGCACTGCGCGATCCGAACAAGAAGTGCAAGGTGTTTGCTAGGGCTCTCCCCGATGACACTCAGTTGCATCGCTTCGCTCGCGAGCGCGAGTTCGTTGAGGTCGCATGGCAGATCGCGACCCGGCCCGTCCAGATCGATGCTGACGAGGTCGTGAACACCGAGTCGAACCTCAAGCCTGTCGTGCTTCGGAAGATCCTCTACCAGCTCGGATTGGACCCGAAGCTAGCGGAGCCTTGGGAGGGCACGATCGACCATCTTCTTCGTCGACGCAATGATGTCGCTCATGGGACTGCAAAGGGGGGCCTCGATGAGAAGGACTACTCTGCCCTGGAGCAAGCGGTCGCCTTGGTGATTGACGGTCTTGTGCAAGCCATCTCGCAAGCAATCGCGAATAAGGCGTACTTGGTTGCAAAGCCACCGCCAGGAGCTCCGTCGCCCCCTTTGAATCCGCCCCCTCCGTAGTGCACACCTCGCTTCTACTTCGATGCATCTCGCTCGAACTCACCGGATCGCTCGGCCACTTCGCCCACAACAAGAACATCAGACGAGGTCGACGAGGACGAGAACGATCGTGCTCGACGAACCGATGACGATGGCCCACGAGAGGTCGCTCGACAATTCGGGGCGTCGTTGATTGGTTCCACTCTATCGGTTCGTTCGAGATCAGCTCGAGGGCACGGATCGCCCTTGCCTCCGGAGACGAGAGCGTCGACCCTCGTGAGAATGGGCGTCTCCGTCTCCTACGCGATGTTCACATGCTTCAAGCACATGGACCTGGCCAAGGCGTCGCTCGAGACCTGTCTGCAAGGTCAACCGATCCGGCTCTTGAACGACGTCGACCAGAGGGACGCAACGCTCAAGATGCACTCGCTCGGGATCAAGCTCCTGCGGTGGCTCAAGGAGCCGTTCGACACTCCGTGGACGATGCTGGTCGACGATGACACCTGGGTCAACGCTCCGGTTGTAGAGCGTGTCTGCGCTCAGCTCGATCCGGAGACGCCGACGATCCTCGGCTACGGATGCATGAGGACGGCCCTCGACAAGGGCGGCTACGGCGACGTCTTCGGTGAGGCCGCCTTCGCGAAGGCATCTCGATGGTGGGACAAGGTTACGAGGACCTCGGGTTTCACGACGTTCTGGCACGGAGGTGCGGGAACCCTGCTCAGTCGCACCTTGGTCGACGAGATGCGAACGACGGCCTTCGACGGGAAGTCGAAGCTCTCGGAGTCGTGCATCCACTCGCTCGAACGAACGGGGACTCCGGAGCAGCAGGTGATCAGCGCTGTTCCCCAGGACAAGCTCCTTGCCGTTCTCGTCAACGCAACGAAGCAACGAGGCAAGGTCAAGCAGAGGGTGCTGCGTGGATCGTCTCTCATCGCAAAGGACGGCACCGTGCGGAGGGATCCTCCGACGAACGCATGGGAGCGGGCGGGGAACGGCATCGGCCCCGAAGGAAGAACCGACAAGCTGGTGTGCGACCTCAACTGCTCCTTCCCGAAGAAGAAGAACGGAGACCTCGATCCTGAACTTGCGGCATCGCTCGTGGAGGCGAACACCGCTCCACGGAAGACGAAGACCGACCAACACGTGATCCCCGGTCAAGCGAACCTGATGACCTGGCATCGATTCAAGCGACCGGAGATGTTTCATCAAGTGCATGACGCAATGAAACGGAACCGGTGAGGAAACGAGAGAGAGGAGGGCACATCCATGCTCTTGCCCGGAGACGAGATCATCTTCGATCGTGAGCCGGGAGACTTCTGGGCGTTCGTCGAGGACGTCGATGCGCCTCCCGCTTCTCCGGGCATCGTCCGGGTGAAGACGGCGGACCCTCGGGACTTCGCCGGTCATCGAGCATTGGTGGTCCAGCAGGTACCATGGCAGTCCGTCCATCGGTACGACCGTTGGATGGAAAAGTTCCATGACTACGAGGACGGACCGCTCGACCCCCTCAAGCTGTACCAGCCGATCGTCGGGAGCGAGTGGTACCTGGTCCTCTGCAACGATCGGCTCCTTTACGCTGGGTTGGTGTCACCGAAGGGAGCGGACGAACACGACGTCGAGGACGACTGACCGAAGCATCGAACGATCCTCGAGCGCCTACTTGATCAGGAGGCGGAACGATGTCGTTCAACGTAGTGGGCTCGGATGGTGCGGTTGCGGTCCTTGTTCGTGAAGTCGAGGAGAGACGTTTGAAGGATGCGAGCTACCCATGGCGGTTCGAGGTCGACGAGAACGAGGGTCCGGTGCTCCGTGGAGACGAGGGCGATCTCACCGAGCGACGCCGCCGGACGCTCATCGAACTCACGAAGCGCCATCCCGACATCGTGCTCGTCACGGCTCGAGTGGATCGGGACGACACCGGTCGGTTGATCAGCGTCGATCTCCTCCGCTATTCGGGGGGACGTCGACGCATCGTTGCGCAGTACACGCACAATGGCCCCAATCGTCGTGAACGCCGAGCCAAGTTCCTCAAGGTGGCGCTACGCTACGACGCCAAGCTGGATGCCCGAGCGGTGAGCTGATCTCGCCGACCGAGGGAGCCCTTAATGGCTCGAGGATGCGTGTTCCCATCGTCGAAGACATCGGCGATGCTCGGAAGCGATGCCGCCCTCGTCGCCCTACCCCGAGCACGTCTTCATCGGCTATTTGCTCTGGGCGAGGCCGAAGGATGGTAAGCTGACCCACAAGCTCTTCTACGAGAAGGAGACTTCCTTCGCGAAGGTAAAGAAGAAGGTCGAGACGAAGCTGGCGACTCGTCGTGTCCCAAGGCCGGGCGTGGTGGCGATCTACTTACAGAGGAAGCCGCACGAGCTCATTGCTGCGACCAACGTGAGTGCCTTCGTCGAGCCCCTGAGCAAGAAGGACGTCTGCGTCGGTAGGATCGTCACGAGCAACGCTGGCGTCAGTGAGTTCATCCCTGAGCCGAAGAAGGCACCGAAGCCACGGCCCCAGACGACGAAGAACTTCCTCGGGGAATGTCTCGTGAATGGCAAATACCAAGTGCCGCTCGTGATTCCGGCGACGGGTTACATGAAGGCTCGCGAAAGGGTCCTCCGTCTTGCGGCCACAATCCACGATGCGCAACCGACGTGGACGCTGCTCTTCTCCATTCGTCGCAGCCAGTTGGTCGAGGATGGACAACGTCCTCAAGACCTCCTTCGAGTACCGTGGCTGAGCGAGTCCTTGGTGCGCATCATCTGTAAGAAGGGCAAATCGCCGAGCATCACCTTTCCCAACCAGTTCAACACGAAGTACAGGCCAAATCAGGGGCGAGTGGATCGGTCGATCTTCATAAGCGAGAAGCGCGATCTGGTGATCCAACAGATCCAGTCACAGGTCTTGCCAGCCATCGTGAAGGCCCAAAGTGGAGCCAAAAAGAGCTCGTGATTTTCGAAGGGCCGCCAAGCGCAGGCCAGCTCCCTCGAGGCCCCACAAAGGTTGCCGAGGAACGGCCCCAGGCCCCTGGCACCGATCAGCGGCCCCACCGGCTCTTCATCGGGTCGCCCTTGGTGACCATACTCGTGAATTCGATCCTCGGTAATGGAGGTATCCCCATTCAGGACGTGAAAGTCCCTCTTGGGTCAAACGGTGGGCTTGGAAGTTGGTAGTGGGGCCTTCCTCTCCAACCTAGTGGGATATCCGAGCTTCGAGCAACGCTCGTTGACGGCGTCCATGATCCTCTGCGACTCGGACTCGATCCGGTCCTTGCGTGTGAAGTGGACAGAGAAGCCATCGTGTTCCCAGAGGACGATCTTAAACTCTCCCTCCCTCTTCTTGGCGAGGTCGATCGCAGGGAGCAGGAGGGCCATCTCTTGGGCCTGCGAGAGCTGGGCCATCACGCTGCGGACGTCTTCCTTCCCGGCGCAGGTGAGGGTCTGACCGAAGCAGTCTCGAACCTGTTTGGCCTCGATGATCCCCTTCGTCATGAGCCGACGTTGGCGGAGCACCTTCGAGATGAACGGATCGTGGAAGAAGGGCTCGACGGCGTCCTCGGTGACCTCGAGCCCCTTGGCCAGTTCACGGCGGATCCTCTTCTTCCCGGCGCCGTAGCACACCGAGTAGACGGCGGTCTTCAGGGCCGGCTTCGAGGTCGACGTCGGGATGCCGGGGAACAGGGCGGTGAGTCGGCTCCACACGTTGTTGTTGTCGAAGTCGGAGAGCCACGTACGGAGGTCGTCGATGCCCCAGTCCTTCGAGACGATCGCAAGCTGCGACGATCGGAGGTCGAACGTCACCCATCCGTCGATCAGGGCGTACTTGACCTCGTTCTTCAGGTTCTGGATGGCGACGTTCTGGGCGAAGACTCGGACGGTCCTCTCTCCCTTCGAGGGGCCGTAGAAGGGCTGGGGTTGGCTGACGATCCGGTGCAGCTTTGCGAGCTCCCCATGGCGTTGCCTCTCCTCGAGCTTGGAGGCGACCTCGATGGCTCTGGCGACGTTGGCCTTCACCTTGGCGGCGAAGACGTTGCTCGGGAGGTCGTTCAGGTAGTCGACGATCCTCTGTGCCTCTCGGATGCTGGGGCGGGTGACGGTGGCTGTGGAGCGATCGTCGTTCCTGATCTGTGCCGGCGTCGTCGCCCTCCAGGGCTCACCGGTGACGAGGTGGATGCGATCTTTTTCAGGAACGAGGTGCAGGGAGGCGATCTCTCGTTCGAGGGACTCTCGGAACTCCTTGCTGAAGTTCGGGATGGCGATCCTCGCCCGACCTGAGGTCCGAGGTGAGTCAGGTACGTGTCCCTCGTAGCGGAAGTTGCCGAGGACGCCGTCGGCGACGATCTCGTCGAGGAAGCTCTCGGCGTTGAAGTCCTTCGAGGGGGTGCTCGTGGGGAGGCCGATCGCCTTCAGGATCTCATCTCTCGAGATCACCGGCCTCGGTCGCTTCATGGACGACTCGAGGAACGTCGAGAAGCACAGGAGGTCGAGGAAGCACAGCCAACGGCGACGTCGATCGGGATCGGGGTGCTGAGCGAGGAGCGGGAAGGTGCTCAGGACGGTGGAGCGGAAGCCCTTGGAAACGACGGTGTCTCTGTGGGGCATCGGCTCTCTACACGGTGTGCGGGATCTCGATCGTCATCTCAGGCTCAAGATCAGATCGGAAGGCGATCTGGTCTCTCTCTGGATCTGGATCTGAAAGAGCAAACCCCAGTCCCCTCACCCCTTTCCATTGTCTGTTCAAAAGAGGGCCTAAGTGTTGGTGATCGTTATCCTTGGCCCGAAAAAAGTTTGCCAAAGCCCCTAAAAGGCTGCGCAACAATGGCTTCGCCTGACCTTGGTTTCTCCCCATCGTGCCCACGAAACATTTTTCTGGGTCATTCTCGAGCCTTGGTGAGTTGACGAGAGGGAGCACGACCCCCACCTGAGAGGTTGTCGACATACATGTGGGTGAGTGAAGGTATACACGTACACCTCCTAGGTTAAGGTCGACCAAGGAGGAACAACCGATGGCCGATCTGACCGCCGTCGTCGACTCACCGTTGACGATCACGACTACCTCACATGTGACGAACGACCCCGTTTCCGAACCGAACATCTACGCCACCGTCGACGAGTACGCCGAACGCCTGAGGGTGAGCAAGGGGACCGTCTTCAACTGGGTTCGCCTCGGCCTCCCCAGCTTCCGGATCGGACAGACGAGGAGGATCGTCATCGAGAAGGCCGATCGTTGGCTCGAAGCCGGTGGTGCAGACCGATCTCGAAAGAGCACCCGGTCCAAGAGGAGCACGAACAACGGTCGACAGTGAAGGTCGATCGCTCGGGTTGGTACTCGAGATCCTGGAGCAACGTCGCTCTCAGATCCGAAGAGGAACGACCATGGTGAAGCCGCCGCAGAAGCCGACGACGATGAAGAACGAGAGGGCCGAGGAGCCGACGATCGCCGCAACGAACGAACCGACGTCGACGACGATCGCCGCTGAGTCCCCGAAGGCCGACGCTCCGAAGGCAGAGCCCCTGCCCAACGTCGCCTCGATCTCCGACGCCGACCTCCAAGCGATGCTCAAGGTCCTGCGCACCGAGGTCCGCCGTCGAGAGAACGAACGAGAGGCCTCCCGTCCCAAGGTCGGCTCCAAGGTCCGCATCCTGCGAGGGCGCCCCAAGTACGTCGGCAAGGTCGGCACCGCCGTCGTCGTCCGCAAGAGCCGGTGCTTCGTCGCAGTGCCCGAGGTCGACGCTCCGGCCTACCTGCTCATCTCCGACGTCGAACTCGTGGAGCGATGAGGAGCACGTACTCGAAGAGGCCCTCGACCGAGGAGGTCGCCGTATCGAGCCCGTTCCTGCAGACGATCGGTGGAGAGCCGAAGGTCTACTGGAACAAGCGACACCGGGTCTTCTTCGGCAAGTACAAGCTTCACGGACGCTGGAAGAACAAGGTCGTCCCCGTCTGCATCGACACCGAGGAGAAGGCCACCAAGTGGTTCACGCTCTGGCTCGAGAAGCTCGAGGCAGACCATGTCGAACCGGTCAACGACCTGATCGTCGTCGACGAACGAAAGACGATCCGGAACCTCGGCGACCGGTGGCTGCTCTGGAAGAAGCAGGGATGCACCACCGAGCTCAAGGCCCATCGAGACGCCGGTCGGCTCCTTCGCAAGTGGGTCTACCCCCACCCGATCGCCGACGTCGACCTCGAGAACGATCTCGACATCGGCATCTGCACCGACTGGGTCGAGTGGGTGAAGAAGGCCGGAAGGGCACCGTACACGACAAGGAACATCGTCCAAGGGCTCCGAGGTTTTCTCGTCGACGTCCGAGGCAAGGGATGGGTGAAGCTCCGAGAGAACCCGCTCCTCGATCCGTACATCCGCAAGGTGCTCGGGACCGCTGACACGATCGCCGGCAAGAACACCATCATCCACCTGAAGAAGGAGGAGGCACAGCGCCTCGTGCTCTGCGAGTCGGAGCACGTTCCGTCGATCCGCAAGGTCCGCAACCTCGTTGCGATCGCCACCGGTGCGAGGGCCGGGGAGATCGGTGCCCTCCGCTGGGAGGACCTTGACCTCGAAGCGCAGGTGCCGACGGCGACGATCTTCCGACAGGTGCAGTTCACCGGGCTGAAGGGATCGCCCGTCTTCAAGGACCCGAAACGACGAAGCCACCGCATCCTTCCGCTCCATCCGGCAGCAGCGTCAGCCCTCCGGTGGTGGAAGGAGAAGGGCTGGAAGGAGTACGTCGGCGTCAGCCCGAGGCCGAGCGATCCCGTCTTCCCGACGCCGCATGGCGAGTACACGTTGGCCCGATGGTCGCCGCTCTTGAAGGCCGACCTCGCCGTTGCGAAGGTCCCCGTCCTCTTCGACGGCAAGTACCCGATCACGTTCCATGCACTGCGACGAACGTTCATGTCGCTGCTCGACGGCGAGGGCGTCGCCCGAGACCTGATCTCGGCGTTGGCCGGCCACTCAGGCAAGAGCGTCGCCGATCGTCACTACATCGCCAAGAACATCGACCGCTTCTACGCCGTCATCCTGCACCTCCCGATCCCCGAGACGCTTCCGTGGATTCCTGAGTCTGAGGCGAAGCCCACCGAGTGACCCACGAGAATCTCGAACGGCGTCGATGGGGGAACCTTCAGTGGCAATTCGGAGTCCACGAGAGTGCGCTGCTGGGGCCGGCTCCGTTGTCGGCGCCGAGGTAGACGACCATGGTGTTGCGATCGAGACCGGCCGTCCAATTCGCACTCGAGCACACGAAGGCGAGGACGTCTCGTGGACCGGTGGCCGGTTGGGACGGATCTGCGAAGGTCCCATCCTTGCTGCAATCGAGTGCGAAGCCGACGCCCTTGACCGTCACCTTCGCATACGACGACATCCCGTCGTCTGTCACCGAGTAGGTCCAATCCACCTGTCCCGGCCCGAACGCAACCTGCCCTCCGCAGTCGGCCGAGAACACCGGTCCGGCGTCGGCGTCGTTCGATGCGTCGAGAGCGCCGTCGACGATGGAGCTGTCCGCCGAGGAGTCGTTCGAGCTCGTCGAGCCGTCGTCGATGACGGAGAGAGAGTCGGTACCCGAGTCCGTCGCACTCGTGTTCGAGTTATCGTCGTTGCTCTCGTCGCCGCCGCAGTTGACGACGATGGTGCACAGCACCGAGATCGCCGACGTTGCCAAGATCGTTCGCAGATGAATCATCGCATACCCTTTCGTTCGTCACATGTGAGGTGTCTTGTGGATGGCGATCTCTCGTCGTTGAGTCCGTGGTCTGAACCCGGTCAGGTTCCCTCGGTTCGTCTTCCTCGGCCCACGATTTGACCCGAGAAGGGCCCGTGCTCCGGTCCGTGAGGTATCCACCATTCTCGAGGTCCGGAGGGCTCGAGGGTCAACGAGGGCTCGTGAACAACAGCCTCATCGAATCTCGCAGTTGCACAGTTCGGCTGCCCGTCGGAGAGCGATCTTGGTCGCCATGAGGTTGGCGATGCACTGAGGGCCTCCTTTCTTCGCGCAACACAGAGTCCCGCTATTCCCCGTCGTGCAGTGCGGATGCGCCATGTACGCCGCAGCATCCCGACGACGCTGTTCGGCATCACCGGAGCCGGACGCTCGAGGTCCTTGCGTCGTCGTTGCGCTCGAGTCCTTCTCGGTCCGTGCCAACAACGCCACCGCCTCGCAGCGCTGGAGGCACTGCGCACGTTCGTCGTCGTTCAACTCGCTTGAGGTGCACGTGGCTGCCGCGAACTTCTTCGCTTCGTCGGAGACCGCCGATCGTTTGGCGATGAGGACTGGATGAGGCGATCCGCACTTCTCGAGCGGCGGAACGACGAGACGTTGCCACCGATCCTTGCTCTCGCGCTCTTTCAGTTCCTTCTCGATGCCCTCGGTTGCGACGGCCGCCTTCTTGTCCGCATCCGCATTGTCGCCACCCGCATCGGGAGCAGTGACCGATGTTGCGGCCATGGGCTGCATCGAGACAGCCGGTGGCGGTGGCGCCGGTGGCGGTGGCGGCTGGGGAAGGGGCTCGGCCCCACCACATGCAGAAACGATCGGAACGAAGAATGCGAGCGAGAGCGCTCCTCGGCGTTGTGCGGTCATGGGCTCCTCCCCATCGTGGCTCAGTGGTCCTCATGGCGGATTTCGTCGAGGTTGAATCGTCTTCGGCTGCGCTGATGCCGTCAACTCGTTTCGTCACATGTGAGGTACTCGGATCAAGCCAAGTCCTTGACCTTCTTCGGCACATATGCCGAAGGCTGCGACGGACGAACGACCCTCCCGGGTGCACAAGCAGAGCGCCCGGTACCTTCGTGAGGCGAAGGCGTTGGGGCTTCGTCTCCGTCGCCTTCGAGAGGAGCACGAGTGGACGCTGGAGCAGACCGCCGAGCGATGCGACCTCGACCTGAAGCACCTGCAGAAGATCGAGAGCGGTCAGCTCAACGTCACCCTCGTCACCTTGGTCCGCCTGGCCGTAGGCTTCCGGGAGCCGATGGCGACGCTCTTCGCCGACGCCTCCGCACCAAAAGCGAAGAGGCCCAAACGATGAGGCCCTCAAGCGTCCGCCTCTCGTTCGACGACGACGGAGAGGACGTCCCTCGGCCATCCGTTCCACGTCTGGACCTCTTCTCGTCGGAAGGCACTCAGCGCCGACCAGATCGCATCGTCTTCGCAGATCTCCTCAGCGACGAAGGACCACTCCCGACGTTCCGTCCGGTTCAAGCCGATCGACGCTGCGTAGCCGACGGTGATCCGGTAGCGACGAACGAGGTCGATCATGTCGTCCTCGACTTCTGCAACCGGCGCTTCGCTGACTTGAGCTGCTTTCGAAGCCGACGCACCGTCGCTCCATCCGACCAGGACCAGAGGAGGACGTCACCACCTCCCTCGTCCTTGTCGCCCTCGAGCGGCTCTGTGCCGTCATTCTCGGCGCACCAGAGGATGAACGGATCGACGCTCCCACGAACTGCCCGATCGAGGAGCTTCATGCGCTCCTTGACGACGAGCAGCGTCGAGGCGATCGAGAGCAGAAGCGCTCCCTCCTCAAAGGACGCCTCTCCAAGCCGTTCCGAAAGCTGGCGTACGGCGTCGATCGTTCGAATCAGGTGGTACAGCTCATCGCTGAGGCTGACGGCCTTCCGGTCTCCCATCGTTCCGAGGAGCAAGGTAGGTCGTTGCGATGTGCCCTTTCACTCGTCCTTGGCGAAGACGGCCCCCTCGACCTCACCGACGAACGAGAGAGGACGTCCATCGTCGTCACCATCGAACGAGACCAGGCCCCAAACCTACCAAATGGACCTCAACGGCGACGTCTCGTGCGACCGCTCCAACGACGACCGGAGGAGGTGCAGCGATATACCATGTGGTATCAACCTTGGTATCGAATCCTTGGTTTATGGCCCATATGCCAAGTTTGGCATGGCCCCTCGTACTCCGAACCATCGAACGAAAGGCCTATATTTACCTCATCGAGCCATCGATTGGTATCGCATGCACAACCTATGCCCTAGTTTGAAAACCGCCGTGGGGCAACCCACCGGGAGTTCGAATCTCTCCTCCTCCGCCAGTAGTTCCCCGCTGCTTTCGCGGCGTTCCGCCCGTTTCGGAGGCGCTGACGGGGTGGACCCGAGGGGTCTCGAGAGGACCCGTTGAGACCCCGATCTCGGCACGGTTTCGGCACGAATAAGACCGGTCCCGCTAGGCGCCCGGAGAGTCGCCGCTCTCGCCTGCACCTGGTAGCGCGCGAGATGTCGCTGTCGCGAGGTCTGGCTTCTCGCGGCGAGGGAAGAGGGGCATCCAGTCTCCCTGGTTCTCGCCCTTTACCCAGAGCGGCGTCAGTGTGATTGACGGCACGTTGTAGAAGAAGACCAGAAGGTGACCGCCGTTGCCGTAGCCCAGCAACCTCTCGCTACATTTCTTCGCGTCCCATGGACGGTGTTCTCGACGACGACGCGGCTCGAACGCCTTGTCCGCGGCGTACGCTAGAAAGGCACGCAGGTCTTCCCGCGCAGCGGTGTCCGAGATGATGCTCGCGGAGGGAAAGAGCTCTCCAGTCTCGGCCACTTCCTCGTGAGGCTCCAACACCTCGACGTTCTCGATGCGTCGTTCGGACAAGAAGGAGCGCAGGTTGGCGATGCCCGAAGCGCGCGCCGCGGCGAAGCCAACAATCACACGTCGCTGGTTGAAGCTCTCAAGTCTTTCCGGCGAAAGCGGATCAGCCAAATGCTCATCCAGCATCCGTCGTTCATCCGTGATGCCAAGCCACTGGCAGAGCGTGGTCACGGCGTGGCCAGCTGCGCCGCAGAAATCGTCCCAGAGCAGGAGGTCGCCGTCATGGTTCTCGAGTGCAAGCTCGAGCTGAGCCACCGGCCTTCGAAGGTCAACCTCGACGTCGTTCATGAGGTAGCCAAGGAGCGCGCTGCTGTCCCCCGTGCCGCCGAGTGGACAGACGGCGTGAACATCAAAACCGCCCTCACGTGCAGCGCTCAACCTCGATTCAAGCGCTTCTACGAAAAAGTCACGATTCTTGAACTCGATGCTCTCCAGCATGCGCAACGCGGCACGTGCACGAGCTTCGGTTCGAAATTGCCGAAGAAAGGACGCAATTCGCGCTGGCGACACAGGTTCGCCCGATTCTGTCTGGTAGCGACCGAACGTCACCCCCAGCTCCTCGATCCGGGGCCAGGCAGTCCTCAGGAAGGCCTCCAGAGCGCCCTCTCGATGTGAGACGACGCGCGTTTCAGACACGGCCTCTGGCTTGGGCTGACCGCGGTAGAAGTCGCCGTCTATGAGCTTCTTCTCAGCCTCTAGAATCAACTCTGGATCGAGCCTTGTTGCCCGATATGCTGCCGGCTCAACAGAGAGCCCGTACTCGATCTTGAGAACGTTCTTGGTGGCGATGAATGTCGGAAGGACCGCATCCTCTGGAGCGAATACGTAAAGCTGCTGGAGTGCCGCGCGTGTGCCAGCCTCGCTCCGTTGCCCCGCTAGCGCGGGCGTTGCCTGCGCGAACTCCTCCACGCTGTCTCCGACGAAGGCATGCGTGTCCAAGCCCATCTTCTTCACGTCGGGAAGGTCCACCTCGACCTTCTGTTCTTTGAGGCTTTGTTCACCGACAGCCAAGCTGGTGGCGATGCGGAGTGCTTGGTCGTGGATGAGGTCCCTGAACCGAGCGACGGATCCCGTGAGCTTTCGCCATGCGGCCATTTCCTTGGCCTCGTAGCTCTGTGTCACCGACACAGTGAGCGCTCGCTTTAGGAGTTGTCGTTCACGAAGGGCTTTGAACCGCGGGAGGGTGGTCGCGCGCAGGACGTCGTCGTCAACGAGCTCGAGCCAATCCCGCACCGCGGAGGCTGCCATAGGTTCCAGCGCACGACGCGCCATCGCCTCAAGGGCACGAACCTTGTGGTGGTAGTAGACCTTCTCGAAAAGAATCCCGCGCGTCATCGCGAGCTCTTTCAGCGCGCGCGCTCCCGGCGCGCTGATGGAGATTATGCGAACGCGTTCGTCTGTACCCGCACCGGCCCAATTGGCTAGCTCCTCGAGGCCTTGCTCTCTCAGGAGGGCAACCGAGACGTCAAGTGCATGCACTTTCTCAATAATGCGTCGCACGTCAACTGCGCAGGGGACACCCGCCATCATGCAGTCACGTGGCATGTAGTCCAGCTTGTCGGCATCGAACGGTCCACTCAGCAGCAAGCTCAGAAAGGCTCGCTTTGGCAGTGCCGGACCACCGACGATCAAAGAAGCAATTCTCGTGGTGGCGACTCCGACGTCTCGCAGGAAGTCGGCTCCTACCTGTGGCAGTCCCAACAGCTCTTGAAAGGCGGATGACCGAACGAACACTGCTGCGAACGACTCGCTTGTCGATGGACGCTTCTTGCTCTTGTACCGCTTCCACATTCTGCTGCGCAGGTCCTCGACCCCCGGCAACTTGTCAATGACGGTTTCCGGCACGTGACTCAGCAGACAGTGGCCGCAGTCATGAACGAGCGCCGCTAGCCGCAATAGCTTCGCATCAACGTCTGCGACCGCCCGATCTCCCGCGCGACCCGAGTTGCGCTCGAGTCCGTCAATGAGCGCCGTCATCTGATGTAGAGCGCCCAACGAATGTTCGAAACGGGAATGACCAGCCGTTGGATAGACCCAGTGCGCAACGCCAAGCTGCCGGATGAAGCGGAGACGCTGCAGCAGGTAGCTGTCGAGAACGGCAACTTCCCACGGGAACAGCCGAAGCGATCCCCAAAGCCCATCGTTGATGACCTTTGGTCGCGGCTGCACGGCTCCGCTCCGAATCCGCTCGATGTGCGGACGAAGCCAGTCGGCGCAAATCTCCTCTAACTCCCGCTCCAGACGGTCGACCGCCTCACGAGGAGCATCGGCCCCCGTCGTCTCAGGCCCCCCCGCCGTCACCAACTAGTTCGCCTCCGCGAGCGCCTCATTCAGGCGATGCGCGAGCTTCCGAAAAGTGTCGGCGGAGGGGAGTTGGTCCAGCTCGGTTCGCGCATCGTCCTCGCTCAGCTTGAAGGTCGCGTAGCGCAGGCTGGGATTCTCGAGCGAGACGATCAAGTCGCGCTCACCCTCCAAGAGCATCTCCGTCGCTTCCGGGCAGACGCCGAAGACTGGATCGAAATTCTCGAGCATGCGCGCTGCGGTAAGTGCCATGGACGGCTCGGTACGGGCGAGTTCGAGCATCGAGCGGAACGCTGCGTGGAACCGCTGACCCTCTGCGAGAAATCTGCCCCGCTCCGCACGAAGAGCGAACAGCAATCCGCGGAAAAAAACCGTGGTCTCCATGGCTGCCTCCCTAGCGATCCGGATCGAGCCTACGCATCCGAGCGGGCCCGTTCCAGGCATGATTTTCTCACACATTTTGCACAGATGAGCATGTCGCTGCGATCGCTCGTCTCCGCCGCTCCGAGGGCATTCGCGGGGCCACGGCATCTTGTCTGCCGGAAGTATACATACGTATACTCAGCCGTTCAAGGGATGGGGCGGTCCAGATCTCTCACCGCGCGGCAGCAGCTGGTGCTCTCGTTCGTCAACGAGACGGTGCGGGAGACGGGTGCTCCCCCGACCGTCCGCGAGGTGATGGTGCACTGCGGGCTGAAGTCGCCACGGGGTGCAGAGCTACAGCTGAAGGCGCTCGCGAAGTGTGGGCACCTTGTGCATCGCCCAGGGCTCAAGCGCGCCTACCGACCACGCATAGAGCGCCCCGCTTCTGCGGTCCCAATCCTTGGCCGCGCCCCGGCGGGCGTCCCGACCGAGCAACTGGAGTACTCAGAGGGAACGGTCCCGCTGCCCTGGGCTGCCGGCGCGCGCGCCTTTGCTATCCGCGTTATCGGGAACAGTATGCACGACGCCGCGATCGTGGACGGCGATTTGGTTGTCGTCGATCCCGACAGGCAAGCGTCCAACGGAGACGTAGTGCTCGCGGCGATCGGGGGCGAGCAGACCATAAAGCGACTGCGACTGCGAGGAACGGGCTGGTTCCTTGAACCAGCCAACCCCGACTTCGCCAACATCTCGCCGAGCGTAGAGGGGGATCACGTCGTCGGGCCCGTGGTTGGTCTCGTTCGACGACTTCGCTCGGCGTGAGCGGGTCGCAGTAATTCGGGTTGTGGATCAAGCAGGCGCATCGAGGTCAGGTCCGCACGACGAAAGCGTGCCGATCGCCAGGCCAGCTTTCGCCGCGCAACATCGACCGCGCGCTCACCTTGGCATATTGAAAACGTGCGCTCGCCCATGCGCGGGGCTTCTCGTCGGGCTCTCGCCAAAACCTCGGCCGTCCTCACGAGCCATCCTCCCCGTTGCCGCCTGCGTGCCGGTTCGCAGGGTCATGGGGCCACCCTTTCGCAGGGTCATGGGGCCAGGGAGACGGAGCGAACGACCGGCGTTGAGATTGCCTCGGATCGGCTCTCGCGTCCACAGGTCGTGATCGCGTGTTCGAGCGGGGCATCCGGCGAGATTTTCGCAGGGTCATGGGGCCACCCGGACGAACCGGCGAAGGCGGTCCGTCGGGTGGCGAGGTGCGATCAGCGTCGACGCTTCGTTCGTCGCTTGAGCGCGGGCGGCTTCATCGCGGGGCTCGCGGGCGGCGGGTCGGCGTCCTCGATCGTCGGCTTGAGCCGCGGTCGATACGACTCGCCCTCGACGACGAAGTCGTAGGCGGAGTTGCGGAAGCGATCGACGGCGCTCTGCGCGAGCAGAACATCGTCGAACATCGCGAGCCACTCGGCGGTGTCGCGGTTGGAGGTCACGACCATCGAGCCGCGGCCGGTGCGTTCGAGGAAGAGTTGGTAGACGTCCTTGCTCTCCTCCTTCGTCATCGGTTCGAGCGCGAAGTCGTCGAGGATGAGGAGGTCCACCGTGGTGAGCGCAATCATCTCCGCGTCACGCGAGTTGTCGAAGCGACTCTGTCGCAGGCGCTTGAGCGTCTCGTCAGCGCGTGCGAACTTCACGCGGTAGCCGTGCCTGCACGCGATGTGACCGAGCGCGCTCGCGAGGAACGTCTTGCCCACGCCAACCGGACCGAGGACGCATACGTGACGATGAGCCTCCAGGAAGCGAAGGCTGACGAGCTCGCTGAGTACCTTCTTGTCGAACGAGACCTTCGCGGTCTTGTCCCAAAGCTCGAGCCGCATCGATGGATCAAGTTCCGCCTCCGTCGCGCGGTTGTCGGCGGCGGCGTTGTCACGTCGAGCGATCTCGTCCGTGAGGATCATGAGGAGGAGCTCATCGAGCGGCATGTCCTGCTTATCGGCGAGCGTCAGTCGCTCGGGCAGCGTCGCCGCGATGCGACCGAGCCGAAGGCGCTTGAGCGCGTCGACGAGATCGGGGTTGATTGCGCGAGATGCGGTGGCCATCAGAGGCTCTCCTTCGTGCTCTTCGACTCGGGGGAGAGCGTCTCGAAGTGCTCACTCGGACGTGCGAAGCGAGGTAGCGGGAGCTGCACGACTTTGCCCGATGCCGGCCGTGGCGCCTTCGCTGCGGACTTCAGCATCGCGGCGACCTTCGACACGTTGACGACGTCGAAGGCGAGCGCGCTCTGACACATCGCCTCGACACGGCCCAGGCCGTACTTCTCGCAGAGCGACAGGAGCGCGTATGCCTGACGCATCTTGGTCCACGGCAAGGGGCCTCCGAGAAGGCGCTCGGCATAGATGCCGACGTGCGTGCCCTTCTCCTTGGCCTTCGCGCGAAGTGCATCGACGTCGCGCAGCGCGTAGATGCTCTTGTCTTTCGGATAATCCGCGGGATCCGTGGAGCGACCGCCGGGCGGCCGTCGCTCGTGCATCTTGATCAGCTCGGTCCCGAAGTAGATCTTCACGACGTTGTGATCCGCGCGAACGCGGACGTGCTGCCGTAGGTAGCGCGTCGGCACGGAGTAGAGCGCCTGCAGTACCTGGATGTGATGGTCGGGGTGAACCTTCACCTTCTCGAGCCACGCCGGGACGTCATAGAGGCCGTCGGGCGGCGGCAACATCGTGGCTCTCTCCGTTGCTTCGAAGACTTCACGCGGGACCCTCCGCGTCGTGCCGTGAATGCGTGCGCCAGCGACCTCGCGGCACCACTCCTCGGCGCTTGATCGCACGTGCGCGAGGCCGGTGAACTGCTCGCCGTCGAACCAGCTCTCACGGACGTAGGTGACTTGATTCTCGACGCGCGGCTTGTCTTTGGGCGAGCGAACGCGCGCCGGGTCGACGAAGATCCCTCGTCCCTGCGCGTAGTCGAGGAACGCGGGCACGAGCGTCGGCGCGAGCGCCTCGGGCTCGAGGATCATCGCCTTCGTGTTGTCCGGGATCAGCGTCTTGATGATCCCGCCGAAGAACATCCACGCACGATCGAGTCCCTCGCAGACGGTCTCTGTTGTCTGTCGGAACGTGGGCCAGACGAACTGGTAGCGGCTGTAGACCAGCGTGATGATCAGCGCCCAGAGCACG
The DNA here is from genome assembly GCA_019637195.1 of Labilithrix sp. GTDB lineage: Bacteria > Myxococcota_A > Polyangia > Polyangiales > Polyangiaceae > Labilithrix. The sequence goes on from JAHBWA010000057.1 coordinate 43,895, forward strand.
CGCTTTTTCCCCGTCTCGTCGTCGACGATGAGACCCATCTTGCCGAAGTCGACCTGGGCCTCCTGGCCGGGCGGCGCGTCGTCGACGCGCACCGTCGACGGCTTCTCCCGCCACGCGAGCTCGTCGTGGGCGAAGCGCCAGAGCGTATCGTAGCTCGCGCGCAGACCGTGGTCGCGCTCGAGCAGCGTGTGGATCTTGCTGAGCCGAAGCGGGCGTGTCTCGGCGTCCCCCGCGAGCCAGCGCTCGATGAGAGGACGAAGGCGCGCGACCTCGTTCCACTCGTCGCTCGGTGGCGAGAGCGGGCGCGCCTGCACGCGCTGCGCGACCTCGTGAACCTCGTCGTCCGTGAGCTCGTGCCCTGCCTCGAAGAGCCCCTTCGCTACCGCCGTGTACCGCGCCGCCGTCTTCCGGTCGACGCCTACCTCGCGGGCGATCTTCCTGTCACTCTGCCCCGCCGACCACCGGCGGAGCACTTCCTTCACATCGATCATTGTTAGCTCCCTGAAGGCCATCGATTCCTCCTCGACGGCGACCGGCGCCGTCGTCGCGGAGGAATCTCGATCACTTCAGGTCGCTCGTTCCGGGTGGCCCCATGACCCTGCGAAAAGCGGGGCTGGGGTGGCCCCATGAGGCTGCGAAAAATCCCTCATGCCTCCCTCGCCGGTGGCCCCTTCATGCTGCGAAAGGGTGGCCCCATGACCCTGCGAAAAATGCCTTCAGGTGGCCCCATGAGGCTGCGAACCGGCACCCTTCGCGATGGGCGGTCGTCTGCGAGGTCCTCGAACCTCACCGTTGATACTGCCCGGATGTCGACCAGCCTTCCGCTCCGTTCCGCGTTCCAGCGGCATCGCGGAACCGCGCCGCTCAAGACGCAGTGAACGACTGTGGATGCGATGGCTCGCATCGCTGAATAGCGGCAACTTTTCGATCAAGTTGAGCACTTGACGCGTCCGCCTCACGGCATGGATGCGATGCGTCAGCCTCTGCTGGATCGCCGTTTAGTTCACCTCGTGCGGTTGCGGAGGAGACGATCGCAAGCCCGAGTCCACCATGCCCGCATCCAAGCGCCCCCGCCCGACGTCCGAGCCCTCGACTGATCGAAAGAGCGTGATCCCGGGAATCCCGGGTGCGCGTCGTTCCAACGCCACGCGCGAAGCGGAAGAACCGGCGGCACCCGGCACGCCCTCCGGCGCCAAGGCTGTTGCCGCAGAGGCTGCCCTACGAAGCTTCCAGAGCTTTCTTGCCGATGTCGAGATGCGGTCTCTCAGCGTCCCCGGGCTCCCGACCGGCCTGCGACCTGTCGGACTCGCACTCGGTTCCGATGCGAGAGGCAACGCGCTTGAAATCGCGCTTCTCAGCAGCCCAATCCGACCTCGTGCGGAAGACATCCGGAGCGTCTGGCGAAAGCGCTGGGACGGACGCGCAGCGCCCGTCTTCGTCGTCGTGACATACGCGACGCGCGCCGCGCTGTGCGGCCCGAACGAGACCGACGGGCGGCTTCACTACGACGTTTCGCTCGACGTCGTCGAAGCGCTCTGTCGCGCCGCGCTCGTCGAACCCGATCATCACAGTGCGCGAAAATTCCTCATCGCAACGCTCCGGACCATTGACGGTCCGTTCGCAGGGCTCCGCAACGAAGGCCTCCTCGCAACGCATCACGTTGCTCGCAACGTCCCGCAGCGGCCCGACTGGGAGGCATCAATTCGCCGTGCGATCCCGGTGATCGCAAAACGGGAGGAGGCACTCCTCGATGCTCTCGGTTTCGAAGTCGAGCACACCTCCCAGAGCGGCTTGGTTCTTCGCGATACCGGAACGAAGGTTGCACTCGCCCTACTCGTCACCCGCGGAACCGACGTCGACGCGTCCGACCCCAAGTTCAACGGCCTCTCCCCCGTTTCGTACGGACTTACACGGGCGCGACAGGAGAACCTTCCGTATCTGCTCGTGACGGAAGGACCCACGGTCCGTCTTTACGCCACCGACCCAGCTGCTGGCGTCGGACGGCGCGGCGGGACGGAGACCTTTATTGAAGCGCGCCTCGACATGCTCGGCACTGATCGTGCGGGCTATCTCTGGCTTCTCTTCAGTGCAGAGGCCCTCCGCCGCGGGGGGACCCTGGAGAAACTACTCCGCGAGTCATCTGACTACGCGACCGACCTCGGGACGCGTCTTCGCGACCGCATCTACTCCGACGTGGTCCCGCGCCTCGCAGCCGGCCTGGCCGAGGCCATGCAGGTTCGGAACGACGCCGAGCAACTACGGGAGACGTATGAGATCGCGCTGACGATTCTCTTCCGACTTCTCTTCATTGCGTATGCAGAAGACCGTCTTCACCTGCCGTACGACGCGAACGAGCAGTATCGAACCCGATCGCTGAAGACGAAGGCTCGGCAACTCGCCGAGCAAGCTCGTCTCGCACCCACCGAGGAATGGGATGAGCAACCCACGCTCTGGCGCGAACTCCTCGCCCTCTTTGAGGCTGTCGACCACGGCAAGGCTGCGTGGGGTGTGCCTGCGTACAACGGCGGGCTCTTCTCTTCTGATCGCGCCGTGTCCAGCATCGGCGCGAGCATCCACGAGATCGACCTTCCCGACCGTGTCATCGGCCCGCTCCTCCGAAATCTACTCGTCGACGCTACGCCAGACCCGCGCGAGCCGCCCGGACCGGTCGACTTCCGCTCGCTCGGCGTTCGCGAATTCGGCACGGTCTACGAAGGGCTGCTCGAAAGCGACCTGGCAATTGCCGAAACGGACCTGGCCGTCGACCGAGATGGCGCGTACCGCCCAGTCCGAAGGAAGTCTGAGGCGATCATCGTCGCGAAGGGAAGGCCCTACCTCCGCAACCGGTCTGGCGCGCGCAAGTCCAGTGGCTCCTTCTTCACGAAGTCCTTCATCGTCGACCACCTGCTGGAAGAGACGCTCGGTCCTGCGTTGAACGAGCACCTCGCTCGGCTTGACAGCCTCGACGATGCCGAGGCCGCAAAACAGCTCTTCGATTTTCGCGTGGTCGACCTTGCAATGGGCTCCGGTCATTTCTTGGTGGCCGCGGTCGACGAGATCGAAAGCGCGTTCTCCGGCTACCTGGCTCGGCGCCACCTTCCAGCCGTTCTGAACCAACTCGCCCATCTACGGGAGAGCGCAAAAGAGCATTCCGCCCGCGTAAGGGTGACGGCCGACGTGGAAGACGCGCAGCTACTTCGTCGCCAGATCGCACGCCGCTGCATCTACGGCGTGGACTTCAATCGAATGGCGGTCGAACTTGCGCGGCTCTCACTCTGGGTGCACACGTTTGTTCCCGGACTTCCACTCAGCTACCTCGGACACAATCTCGTTCGTGGTAACTCGCTTGTCGGGGTAGCGACGGTCGACGAGGCCGCCGAGGCCCTGGGTGCCGACGCCCCCGAAGGGAAGACGAAGCCACTCTTCGGCGCTGGCGTGAGAGCGATGCTCGAAGCCGGTCGTGCAAATTTGGAGGAGCTTGCAGACATTGCCGACGCCAATCGCGGCGAGATCAACGCCGCACGCGCCGCCGACACCGCCGCCCGCAAGAAGATCGCTCCATTGAAGGCCATCTTCGACTACGTCACTGCGATGCGTATCGAGCCCGCGCTTCGGGCAGAACTAGATCCGACAGAGATGATGCCGACAAAGGTATTTTCCGCGCTCAAGTCTCCGCAGATTCAGGCTCGTGTGAGTGCGGTGCTCGATGACAGTCCGCCGACGCACTTCCCCATCACGTTCGCAGAGGTGTTCCTCCGTGCGCGCGCGGGATTCGATGTCATCCTGGGAAACCCGCCGTGGGAGGAACTCCGCGTCGAACGTGACGACTTCTGGACGCGCCATATTCCCGGACTGCAGGGGATGCCGCAGCGGGAACGCGAGCGACTCATTTCGCAGATGACCACGAACCGCGACGACCTCGTTCGCGAGTACGATGCGGAGTGTTCCGTCGCCAAAGCCGCCCTTCGCAATATCATCGCCGCCGGATACCCGGGGATGACGACGGGAGATCCAGATCTGTACAAGGCGTTCGCCTGGCGCTTCTGGCACTTAGCTGCACGCGATGGCGGGCGAATCGGCGTTGTGATGCCGCGAACTGCGTGGCAGGCCAAAGGCAGTGCCGAGTTTCGGCGAGAACTGTTCGCGAAGGGGGACTTCGGCGACATCACGTTCGTCCTCAACAGCGGAGGGTGGGTGTTCGATGACGCCGAGCCTCGGTACACGATCGCCCTTACCTCGTTGAAGCGCACGATGAGTCCGGGAACGACCGTGCCCATTCGTGGGCCGTATTCCTCCCTCAAGCGCTTCCAGGCGCGCACTCGCGGCGACGGCGCGCACTTCCAAAAAGATGACCTCCTAAGCTGGACGGACACCGCCGCCTTGCCGCTCCTTCCAAATGAGGGCTCTACCTCCCTGTTCGCACAGCTGCGGCAGTCGCCGCGCCTCGACCTGAACGTCCCTGGGCAGTGGCGCGCACGTCCGTACCGCGAGTTTCACGCGACGGATGACAAGATTGGGAACAAAGGCAACGTTATCGATGTATCGAGCGCTTCGCGTCCGAAGGGCTCCTGGCCTGTTTACAAAGGGGAGTCCTTCGACCTCTGGAACCCGGACACCGGCACGTACTACGGGTGGGCCAACCCCGCCGTAGCCGTTCCGAAGCTCGACCAGCGACGTCTCGTCGGCGTGAGGCGGAAGGAGTCCGCGTTCGGTGAATTTGTACGCGCGGATGCATTAGGAACACTCGAATGCAAACGCCCTCGTATCGCGTTTCGCGATGTCACGAATCGCACGAACACCCGCACGGTCATCGCAGCGCTGATTCCGCCGAGCGTTTTCCTAACCAATGCCGCACCGTTTTTCTTGTGGCCGCGAGGCGATGAATACGACCAGGCATACTTGCTTGGCGTCCTAGCGAGCCGACCGCTTGACTGGTATGCACGCCGCTTCGTTGAAACGCATGTCAATTACCACATTATCAACCCGTTTCCGGTGCCGCGCCCCGCCCGCAACTCGCGCCTTCGCGAGCGTGTGGTTCAACTCGCCGGACGGCTCGCGTGTCCCGACGCGCGCTTCGCGTCGTTTGCGAAAGCCGTAAGTGTGACGCATGGCCCGCTGAAGGCGGACGAGAAGCAGGAGATGGTCTGGGAGCTGGATGCGGTCGTCGCGCGGCTATACGGGCTCGATTCCGTGCAACTCCGGCACGTCTTCGAGACGTTCCACGAAGGGTGGGACTATGAAGACGAGCTTCGCGGTACGCTCAGACATTTCATGGCCTGGAAGAAGCGGGGCGCAGATTGAAGCCTGAGTTCGTCGACAACCTCGACGGCAACACGCTCGCAGCCGCTCTTCGTGCGTACCTCGACGAACTGCACGCGAAGCTAAAGGAGCCGACGACGCTTCGAATCGCGTCGGGTTACTTCAATCCGGAGGGTTTCGCGACCATTGCAGATCGCCTCGCTCGCCTCAAGGAAGTGCGCTTGCTACTCGGCGCCGAGCCAGTACCTCCACCCGCGCTCCCCGTCCGACTACCCGGAGCACCGCGCGGTGCGCGGTGGGCGCGCGAAGTAGTCGCCAACGCTCTCTCGGAACATTCCCGAGGCCTGACATCGGATCGTGATCGCGTGCCGTTCGAGCCGCAACACGACGGCGCGATTCGAAAACTCGTCGAGGTGCTGCGGTCGGGCACGATCAAGGTCAAGCGCTACGAGAAGGCGTTCCTCCACGGTAAGGCATATGTCTTCGGCGACCAGGAGGGCGCGCTCGTCGGTTCGTCCAACTTCACGTACGCCGGTTTGCACAAGAACCTAGAGCTAAATCTCGGCTCGTATCAACCGAGTGTCGTGACGCGCGTAACCGAGTGGTTCGATCGGCTTTGGGAGGAAGCCGCGGAGTTCGATCTCGCCGCACTGTATGAGGCTCGATTCCAGCCGTACCCGCCGTACCTCATCTACCTGCGAACGCTCTGGGAGCTGTTTCGGGGAGATCTGCGTCCGGAGGCGGTGAGGGACAACCTGAACCTGACGTCCTTTCAACGGGACGGCGTTTGGCGAGTCCGTCGTCTGCTTGAAGAGAGAGGCGGCGTGCTCGTCGCGGACGAGGTCGGTCTTGGGAAGAGCTTCATGGCCGGCGATATCATCGAGGAATATCTCCGCAAGCGGAGGACGCGCGTCCTCGTGATCGCGCCCGCCGCGCTCCGCGACGGTCCGTGGAGTGCCTTCCTGAAGCGGTTCCAGTTACGCGACGCCGAGGTACGAAGCTTCGAAGAGGTGCAGCGCGATCATCGCCTGGGTGCTGGCGGCAGCGATACGACGCTCGACCACGATCCGAACGACTATGCCCTCGTCGTGGTGGACGAGGCCCAAGCCGTAAGGAATCCCGACGCCCTCCGTTCACGAGCACTTCGGGCACTTCTCCGCGGTGCGCCGCGGAAGAAGCTCCTTCTCATGTCGGCAACACCGGTCAACAACTCCGTGTGGGACCTCTACACGCTTCTGACATACTTCGTGGAGAACGACGGGATCTTTGCCGATCACGGGATTCCATCACTCTCGAAGCATTTTCATCGAATCGCTGCAGCAGATCCTGAAGATCTACAACCCGACGCTCTGTTTGACGTCCTCGACGCGACGACCGTCCGACGCACGAGACACTTCATCAAGCGCTACTACCCGAACGAGCGCATCAAGGACTCGAAGGGCAACGAGATCTCTATCAAGTTTCCAAGACCGTGCGTCCTGCCTGTGACCTACGACCTCGACGCAGCGATGCCTGGGCTCTTCGAGCGCATAAGAGACGCACTCGACCCTGCGGATGGCGAGCACCGCTTGACTCTCGCGCGCTACGCCCCCGACGAGTATCGGAAGAGAGGCGCTGGCGTCGATGCGCAGACAGCAGCACTGATAGGTCTCCTTCGCTCCGGTATTCTGAAGCGATTCGAGTCATCGGCACATGCTTTCGCGGCAACATTGCGAAAGCTCGCGCTCGGATGTAGCGCGTTCTTGAAGGGCCTCGACGAGGGGAAGGTCCTGCACGGCCGAGGGCTCTCCGAGGTCGAGGACCTGAGCGACCTCGACGAGTGGAACGCACTTCTTGAGGACGGCGAGTGGAGACCCGCGGCCGAGTATCATGTGTCGAAGCTCCGGAAGGCCGTCGAGGGCGATCGCGACCTGTTCACTGAGTTGCTCCGCGAGGTCGAGCGCCTTGAACCACTAGACAACCCCAAGCTGCTTGCCCTGGAGGTGGCACTCTCGGAGATCGCGAAGCAAGCCAGGCGAGAAGGCGGAGCCGACGATCGCGATCGGCGGAAAGTAATCGTCTTCACGTTCTTTGAGGACACGGCGCGCTGGCTTTACGACGCGCTCGTGGACTTCACGTCCAAGAGGAAGAGCCTCGCGGACTACCGCGGCCGGATCGTCGCCGTATCTGGCGATTGGTCGGAAGGGGCGTCACGCGACGAAGCTGTTTTCGGTTTTGCACCGAAGTCCACCGAGGCGCCGCCCGGTCGTGACGCAGACCGGTTCGACTTGCTCATCACGACGGATGTTCTGGCGGAAGGAATGAATCTTCAGCAGTGCCGCCACATCATCAACTTTGATCTACCGTGGAATCCGATGCGTCTGGTGCAGCGCCACGGCCGCGTAGACCGCATCGGAAGCCCTCACGACACCATCTATCTACGTTGTTTTCTCCCCGATCGGCAGCTGGACGCGCTACTCGAACTTGAAGCGCGACTTCGTCACAAGCTAGCACAGGCCGCAGCTACGATTGGGCTCGGCGCGGAAGTGCTGCCGGGCAGCGCCGTGGCGGATAAGACATTCGGCGAGACAAGGGAGCAGATTGATCGCCTTCGACATGGCGACCCGGACCTCTTCGAGCGCTCGGGCGAGAAGCCCAATGCTCACAGCGGAGAAGAGTTTCGGCATGAGCTTCTCAAAGCCTTCGAGCGTGCGGGAACGAAGGAAGCCGTGCTCTCGTTACCCGGTTCAGCCGGCACGGCATTGATCCAGGGAGGAGCCTCTGGACACTTTTTCTGCGCGCGCATAGGCGAGCGAGTCTTCCTGCGTTTCGTTCACGACGATGCGTCTAGACCAATCGAGAGGGACACTCTCGGTGCCTTGCGACGCATCGTCTGTCGGCGAGACACGCCCTACGCGCCGACCGGCCCCGCATTCGATCGGGCGTACGAAGCATGGCGTCGCGCACGGAACAGCATTCACGAGGATTGGACATGGGCAACCGACCCAAAGAACATCCAGCCAAAGATCCCCGCAGCTCTAAGAGAGGCAGCGCGACACCTGGAGCAGCACGCACCACCGGAAGTCAGCGCCGACAAGTTGCGGCATACTATCGAGGCACTTGAAGCGCCCCGGCGCGGGCGCGTCGAGCGAGCGATCCGCGAGATCCTGGATCGCCGAACTTCCGATGGGCAGGTCTCTGTCTCCGTTGCGCTGGTAGAAAAAGTGATCGAGCTTGGCCTCGAACCTTACGCCGCTCCGAAGGCACTCCCGGAAATCACCGAGGATGAGATCCTTCTCATCTGCTGGGCCACCGTCGTCAGTGATGGGTCCGGACCGCCGAGTCAGGCGGGGCGAGCACCGGTCCCGCCGTAACGCCGCGGGATGTGGGATGTGTGCAGCCGGTAGCGATCCCCGTCGGACATCTTGACGACGGAGCCGCTGCTTCGTCGTTGCGGGCCGTGCGAGAAGGCGTTTCCCCGCACTCTCTTATGATCGGGCGTCTCGGTCTCCTCAAGTGCAAGGATCGGGTCCACCGAGGCTTCGCCCTTTTCTCCGCCGTCTTCGGCGATGGATTCACGCACGCATCCCTTCGCAGGCAAGCTTTCGCTCGACCAGGCTGAGGAGGTCCGCCGGCTCCGCGCCCGCGGCGTGCCCCTCGCGAACCTCGCCGACCGGTTCGGTATCGCTAAGAGCTCCGTGTCGGCAATCGTGAAGCACAAGGCCCACGAGATCCCGGGACGCTCCGCGTCGCACTGCCCGAGTTCGAGGCGTCGCTCCTCGCCGAGCTCGCCGAGGACGAAGAGGTGCCCGTCGAGCGGCTCGCGGCGGACCTCCTCGTTGAGACGCTTCGCAGCCGGGCGTGGTGACCGGCCGGAGGCAGAGCGAGATCGAGCGTACCAACGACGGTGAAGCTTCCGTCTCGCGCCTCGAAACTCCCTACGGCCGTCCCGCCAGCTCGGAGCGCCTCGGAAGTACCGCCGAGCGCAACGACGGGCCGTTTGTCATGA
>JAHBWA010000058.1 GCA_019637195.1 Labilithrix sp.
TACAAGCGGATCGACGCGGTCGGCTCCGACCTCGATCTCCGCACCGCGACCGCCGCGCCGACGATCCGTGTGAGCCAGATGACCGTCGCCGGCTCGGGCTGAGGGCGCGCCGCTCGCTCTGCGGCTGTGCGCGTGCCGCCCGCGTCAGCGGACGAGCGCGCGTCAGCGGACGAGCGTGCAGGTCGTCTGGTCGCCGGAGGTGGTCCTGTCTGCGCACCAGAGGACCTCGAACGTCGACTCGGTGGCTCCGGTGAGGACGAACGCGGTGTGGAGCGAGTCGCCCCGCAGCCCGAGGTCCGCTCCCTGGCTCTGCCAGGGCTCGAAGCCGGCGTCGACGCCGTCGCTCGACGCAGGGCCGATCGCGATCGACGCGGGAGGGGGGATGGGCGCGGCGGTGACGTAACCGAGGCCGTCGACCATCACGGCCTGTGACGCGGTCGCGGCCCGACGCGGCGCGACGCGATCCGCGAGCACCGTCGTCTTCGAGGCCACGGCGCGCACCGCGATCGGTCCTGCGCTCGGGACGTCGGCGGTGCCGAGCGCCGCGTGAATGACGCGGGCCCGCAGCTTGTCCGGCTCGGTGCTGCGGTCGTCGGTGAACGCGCCGACCTCGAGCGAGACGCCGCCGTCGGCGTGCCGTCCGAAGAGCGCCACGGTGAAGAGCTTGCCGGGATCGAGCGTGACGTCTGCGGTCACGAGCGCGTTCGCGCACGACGTCGCGCCGGCCGGGAGGACGGCGAGGGTGATTGGACCGGCGGCCTGGAGGACGAGGTAGTTGGTCACCGTGCGATAGGATGCGGAGCGCGGCGGGCCCGCCTCGCCCGCGTCGGCGTTGGAGCCCGTCGACGCGTCGACGATTGGCGCCTCGGCGTCGTCGGCGAGGTCGTCCGCGCCGGCATCCCCGGCGTCGTTCGGGGCCGCGGCAGGTCCGCCCAGGACCGGTCCGACGAAGGTGCCCTTCCTCACGCGCTGGTAGCAAAAGTCGATCGGTCCGACTCCGGGCGCGAGGTGCGCGATGCGCATGGTGGACATCGCCGTGGCGGCCTGGGAGTCTCCTGCCTGGGCGTCTTGCGGGACCGGAGCGCCCCGGCCGGCGGCAGGGTCGGCGTCGCGCGAGGCGCCGTCGTCGCCGCACGAGGTCTGCGCGGCGAAGGCGACGGCGAGCACGAAGGCGAAACGGAACGTGAACCGCAAGGAAGTCGCTCCATGGTAGCGCATCGCGCTCCGCCGAGGCGGCGAGGACGGGCCGGACCTCATCCGAGGCCGGTACTCTCTCCTCGGGAGCTGTACTAAGGTCTGGCGCCGTGAGCCCCGACGAGATCAAGGCGCTGCGGAAAGAGCTCGCTTGCACGGCGAAAGAGCTGGCCCAGGCGATCGGCATCGAGCAGAGCACGGTGCTCCAGTGGGAGAAGGGCGAGCTCTTCCCGACGAAGCAGTACATCGAGAAGATGAATCAGCTCCGCGCGCGCGGCCCGGCGGCCATCCCGAAGAAGGCGCGCGGCGAGGCCCCGATGAAGGTCCTCGCCGATCCTGCGCTGTGGGAGCTCGTTCGAAAGATCGTCGCGCACAAGAAGCTGCGCGACGAGGTCACGAAGCTCGCGAGCGCCTACACGGATCCCAAGGACGACAGCTGACTCCGGCTGTACGACGGCTGCTCGACGACGTGCAAGCGCGAGCCGACGTGCACCTCGGCGGCCGACGGCGGGATCGTCGTCGGCGCCTGTCAGGGGGTCTGCGGCGACGGGCTGGTGTTCCCCGGCGAGGCCTGCGACGACGGGGACAAGCGAGACGGCGACGGCTGCAGCAGCACCTGCACGAAGGAGCCGGGCTTCGACTGTACCGACGTCGCCACCGATCCGCCGGAGGTGCTCGAGCTTCCGCTCATCATCCGCGATTTCCGCGGGTACACCGACGCGGGCGGCGATCGCCATCCGGACTTCGAGAAGAGCACGATTAGCCCGACATGCCCGTCTCCGACGGGGTTCGAGGCGGGGCTCGCGACCGGGATGCTCGGACCGCTCTTCACGGCGCGGCTCGACGCGGCCGGAAAGCCTGTCTACGTGGGGAATGGCGTGAACGGCGCCGACTGCGTCCGCGGCGGTGTGACCGGCTTCGCCCAGTGGTACCGCGATACGCCGAACGTCAACGCGACGGTCGTGAAGTCGCTGCGCCAGTTGCGTCAGCCGGACGACAGCTACGTCTTCGACAGCGACGCGCGCGCTCCCTACGTCACGCCGGGTGGCTTCTTCCCGATCGACGGCGAGCTCTTCGGGAACCAGAACGCGACGCCCAACCACAACTTCCACTTCACCAGCGAGGTGAAGTACTGGTTCACGTACCAGAGCGCGGCGACGCCGCCCGTCCTCGAGTTCACGGGGGACGACGACGTCTTCGTGTTCATCAACGGTCGCCTCGCCGTCGACATCGGCGGCATCCACGGCAAGATCGGTCGCAGCGTGACGATCGACGCGAGCGTGGCCGGGAGCCTCGGGCTCGAGAACGGCCAGCTCTACGAGATCGTCGTGCGACGACGGCAACACGGCGAGCAACGACGGGTGCTCGTCGACGTGCAAGCGTGAAGGCAGCGTGAAGTGAGCGGGCCTCGCGCCGGGCGTCATCGGCGGCCGGCCGGCGGAGGCGCCGTCGCCGGCGCACGTGTACCCGCGCGCCGGCCCGTTGCACGTGACCCGCCCTGGGTGCAGGTCCACCGCGGGCGGAAATCGATCGAGCGCTCGGAACCCGAGCCCGGCTTGCCCAACCTGGATATGCACCCACCCGCCCTCGCGGCGAGGTCGCGGCGAGGTCACTTGTCCGCGTCGTCGTCGTTGTCCGCGTCGTCGTCGTTGTCCGCGTCGTCGTCGTCGTCGTCCGCGTCGTCGTCGTCGTCGTCCGCGTCGTCGTCGTCGTCGTCGTCGTCCGCGTCGTCGTCGTCCGCGTCGTCGTCGTCCGCGTCGTCGTCGTCCGCGTCGTCGTCGTCCGCGTCGTCGTCGTCGTCGTCGTCGTCGTCCGCGTCGTCGTCGTCGTCCGCGTCGTCGTCGTCCGCGTCGTCGTCGTTCATGGTCGGTGCGCTCGAGGCGATGGTCGGGCCGTCGTCGCCGGCTTCGCTGTCGTCTTCGTGGCCCTGCGCCGGGACGGCCATGCTCTCGCGGCGGCCGCGGTCCTCGCTGGTGCCGTCCGGATCGAGGGACGTCGGCCGCGAGGGATCGTCCTCGTCGAGCGGGGGCGCGTTGTTCGGCGGCTCGCCCATCTCCTCCTCGTAGGCCTCGCGCGACTCGTCCGTGAGCTCGGTGAACTCGCGGAGCGTGGGGAGATCCTTGAGCGACTTGAGGCCGAAGAACTCGAGAAACTCGTTGGTCGTGCCGTAGATGAGCGGGCGTCCGGGCTCGTCGCGCTTTCCGAGGATGCGGACGAGGTCGCGCTCGAGCAGGAGCTTCAGGACGGGGCCGCTGTCGACGCCGCGCACGTCGTCGATCTCCGGCCGCGTGACCGGTTGGCGGTAGGCGATGATCGCGAGCGTCTCGACCTGCGAGCGCGTCAGGCGGACGGGGCGCTGCTTGGTGAGGTCACGGATGAACGGCGCGTACTGCGGGCTCGTGCGGAAGAGCCAACCTCCGGCGACCTCCTCGAGGTGGATGCCGCGCGTCGAGAAGTCCTGCGCGAGCTCACCGAGGACCTCGACGACGTGCTTCACCTGCGCGGACGCCAGCCGGGCGAGGTCCTTGGGTTTGATCGGCGCGTCGCTCGCGAAGATGAGCGCCTCGAGGAGCCCGCGGAGGTGCTTGCGCTGCGCGAGGAGGCCGTCGACCTCCGCCAGAGCCTCGTTTCCGAGCGCGACCGTCGGGTCGTCGAGATCGTCGCGCCCAGGGAGCGGAAGCATGTCCCCGCTGAGGTTCACCGTGGTCTCGACGTCCTCGACCTCCGTGACGGAGATCTCCGCGAGGGGCGCGCGCTCGCTCTCCATCGCCGTACCCATCGCGTGCGCGAGGATGTCCGACGGCAGCGCAGTCTTCGGCGTCGTGCTCGCGTCGTCGAGCGGCTCGAAGACCTCGCTCGGGTCGATCGGCGGCGTCGCTTCGGACGGCGCGTCGTCCGTGGTCGTTGCCGTGCCGTCCCCCGTCGTCTCGGCCGGGCGGGCGGCCGGCTTCTTCCGCTTGCTCACGTGTTGTCGTCCTCGGCGTCTTCGCTGACGCCCCCTGCGTCTTTCTCCGCGGCCCCCTCGGCGTTCGCCGGAGCCGGCTCCGCCGCGACGTCGAGCACGTCGCTCATCGCGTCCGCGTCTCGGTCATTCGTTGCGTCTGCGTCGAGCGCGTCGCTGCTCGCGTCGGCGTCTCGGTCATTCGTTGCGTCTGCGTCGAGCGCGTCGCTGCTCGCGTCGGCGTCTCGGTCATTCGTCTCGTCTGCGTCGAGCGCGTCGCTGCTCGCGTCTCGGTCATTCGTTGCGTCTGCGTCGAGCGCGTCGCTGCTCGCGTCGGCGTCTCGGTCATTCGTCTCGTCTGCGTCGAGCGCGTCGCTGCTCGCGTCGGCGACTCGGACGTCCGTTGCGTCCACGTCGAGCGCGTCGCCGTTCGCGTCGCGGGCGTCGTCCGCGCTCTCGTCGTCGACCGGGGCGGCGTCGGCGGTGTCCGCGCTGCCATCCTCCGCGCTGGCGGTCTCTGCGCTGCCGTCCTCGGCGTCGGCCGTCACCTGCGCGGTGAACTCGATGTAGATGTGCGAGTCGAAGTCGGCCTGGAAGAGGCGCGTCATGCGCAGGCGCGTCATCTCGAGGAGCGCGAGGAACGTGATGACCAGGTCGAACCGCGTCTCGAGGTCGGCGAAGAGCTCCTCGAACGTGACGCGGCGCCGCGCGCGGAGGATGTCGACGAGCTCGTTGATGCGGTCGGCGAGCGTGACGCGCTCGTGCACGATGTCGTGCGAGAGCTTCACGTTGCTCTTCGCGAGGACCCCCTGGAACGCCTCGACGAGCGAGAACAGCGGCACCTGAGCGAGCGGCGGCAGGCCGGTGTGCACGGCCTCTTCGATCGGCATCCCTCGCAGGAAGACGTCGCGGCCGGCCACGCCGCGCCCCGCGAGCTCCGCGCCCGCGTGCTTGTACTTCTGGTACTCGAGCAAGCGGCGGATGAGCGCCTCGCGCGGGTCCTGCTCCTCGGCCGCGATCTCGTCTTCCTGGCCCGGCGGCGGAGCCGGGAGCAGCATCTTCGACTTGATGTGCGCGAGCGTCGCCGCCATCACGAGGTACTCGCTCGCGACGTCGAGGTTCATGAGCTGCAGCACGGAGAGGTACTCGAGGTACTTCTCGGTGACGAAGGCGATCGGGATGTCGAGGATGTCGAGCTCGTGCTTCTGGCAGAGGTGCAAGAGCAGGTCGAGCGGCCCCTCGAACGTGGGCAACGTCACGGAGTAGCCGCCCGCCGGCGCCTCGTTCAGCTCGACTTCCGACACGATTCGCGAGACTTAGAGGAGAGTCGCGCCGGCCGCAAGACGCAGGGGGCGTGCGCCGCGCTTCCGCCGCCACGCGCGAGAGCCCTGAAAAATAGGCTCAAGAGCACTTATCCACAGTACCTCCACACGGCTCTTCAGGGGGGAGCAGGCTCCGGTGTCGCCCCCATGCGTTGCGCGGCCTCTGCTCGTCCGGACCGCGGCACAGGAGGGGGGCGGGACCGCGGCGCTCTGGTCGTCGGGACCGCGGCGCTCTGGTCGTCGGGACCGCGGCGCTCGGGTCGTCAGGACCGCGGCGCTCGGGTCGTCGGGACCGCGGCGCTCGGTCGTCGCGACCGCGGCGCTCGGGTCGTCAGGACCGCGGCGCTCAGCTCGTGACCGGCGCCTCCGCGGCGCCCGGACGGACTCGTCGCAGGCTCGACTGTCACCGAGTGGAAGCGAAGCCGAGAGCGCGGCCTTTGCGGGCCTCGAGGGGGCCGTGCCGGGCCGAGGCGTCCCGCGTGGGCGAGGTTCGATCGCGGACGCCGCGCGCGGCCGCTCCGGCTGGGGGAGGAGCCTTCGGACGGAAGAAAAGGTAGGATGTGAGCGTGGCGATGGATGTGTCGGCGGTGCCGTCGAAGGTGTGCGCAGCGTGCGGCGGGCGCTACCCCGGCGACGCGTTGTTCTGCCCGACGGACGGCGCTCCGCTCCAGAGCGCCGCCGCCGCCGAGCGCGAGGTCACCGACCCGTACCTCGGTCAGGAGATCTCCGGGCACATCGAGATCCGCCAGCTCGTCGGGGTCGGCGCGATGGGCCGCGTGTACCGCGCGTTCCAGCGAGGCATCGACCGCGACGTCGCGGTGAAGATCCTCCACCGCGAGCTCTCCGCGAACGCGCAGCTGGTCTCGCGCTTCACGCGCGAGGCGAAGGTCGCCTCGCGCCTCCAGCACCCGAACGTGGTCCAGGTCCTGCTCGCCGGGCAGCTCCCCGACCGCGCGCTCTACATGGTGATGGAGTACCTCGACGGCCTGTCGCTCCAGAGCGCGCTCGCGGCCGCGGGCGGGGCGCTGCAGTTGAACCGCGCGCTGCACATCGCCCTCCAGCTCTGCGAGGCCGCCGGCGAGGCGCACGCGCAGGGCATCGTGCACCGCGACCTCAAGCCGGAGAACGTGATGCTCGTCCGCCGCGGCGCGGATCCGGACTACGTGAAGGTGCTCGATTTCGGGATCGCGCGCATCAACTGGGGTGAGCAGTCCGTCGCGACCGCGGCGGGCCTCATCTTCGGCACGGCGCGCTACATCTCGCCCGAGGGCGCGCAGGGCAACGCGGTCGGCCCGGCGAGCGACGTCTACGCGATCGGCACGCTCCTCTTCCAGATGCTCTCGGGCCGGACGCCCTTCGACGGCGATCAGGCCGTCGGCCTGCTCGTCCAGCAGATCCATGATCCGGCCCCGCAGCTGCGCTCCATCCCGCGCGCCGCGTACGTGCCCGAGCCGATCGCCGAGGTCGTGATGGCGACGCTCGTGAAGGATCCGGCCAAGCGCGAGCCCGACGCGCGCGCGCTCGGTCAGGCGATCTTCGAGGCCGCGAAGCTCTCGGGCCTCTCCCCCGACGAGTTCGCGCGGCCGCTGCACCGGCGCCCGCCCTCGGCGATGAAGCTTCCGCCCGTCGAGCGGACGAAGCAGCTCGAGCTCGCGCCCGACATCGCCGCGCGCATGACGTCGTCCGGAGCGGGCGAGCCCTCGCGTCCGCCCACGGCCGCCACGGTGAAGTGGGAGCCCCCCTCGGAGTTCCAGGCGCGCCTCGCCGAGGCGACCGGACGGCCCGCGTCGTCACCGGCCATCTCCGGCGACCGTCCGTCGGGCGTGATCGACGCCGCGCCGCGCGCGCGCGTGCCGTCGAGCGTGGACGAGACCATCGACGACATGGCGTTCGACGCCCAGCAACACGGCTCGTCGCCGGCGTATTTCCCGACGCCGACCACGCCGCCCACGGTGGTCCCCGCGCGGGAAGGCTCGGCGCCGGAGGTCCCGCGAACCGTCCCCGGCGACGTCGAGGGGCCCGTGCGGACGCACTACACGCCGCCGATCGCCGACGTGACGACCGTCCCGCCGACGGTCGCGCGTCCGCACGCTTCGAGCCCGGAGCTCGTGCGCCCGTCGAGCCACCCGCCCGCGCCGGCGCACGAGGAGAAGCGCTCGCGCGGCTGGCTCCTCGTCGTCCTGTGCTTCGTCCTCGGCGCCGCGATCGCGCTCGGCTGGGCGTGGAAGGTCGGCAAGCTCGGCGGCGAAGGTGCGGAGGAGGAGCGTTTCGTCGCCCGCGCCACGGACGCGATGTTCAAGAATCGCTTCCACGAGCCGCCCGGCGAGAACGTGAAGGACATCACCGACGAGGGGCTCCGCCGCTGGCCTAACGATCGCCGGCTCCTCGACATCCGCGTCCGCGCGGCGAGCGAGCTCACCTCGCAGGCGATCGCGCAGCGCTCGGCCGGCGACGTCCTCGAGGCGCTGCGGCTCGCCAAGGTCGCCCATGAGCTCGACCCCCACGACGCGTCGGCGAAGCGCCTCGTCGAGCAGTACGAGTCCGAGCTCGCCACCTTCAGCCCGTCGGCGGCGCCCACGCTCGCCAAGCCGCCCGAGCGTCCGCCGCCGCCGGCGACGGCGCCGAAGCCCCCCGGGAGCAGCGCCCCGGCCCCGACCCCGCCTCCGCAGCCTCGCGTCGACTACAAAGCGCTCGTCGACGTCTCGGTCGCGACGCCGCGCCTCGGGCAGACCGTCGAGCTCTCCGCGCGCATCGCGCCGAACAAGGGGGAGTTCGACGCGCCGGGGTTCACCATCGTCGGTCCCGGCGTGCCCGGCGGCGTGCGCGTCCCCGCGCAGACCGTCCAGCCGGGGGTCTTCAAGGCGAGCTATGCCTTCCTCGAGCCCGGCCGCTTCGAGGTCCAGTTCTCCACGCAAGAGAGCGGACGTCCGATCTCCGCCAAGCGCTCGCTCACCGCGGGCGCGCCCGCGCCGAGCCCGACGCCCACGCCCACGACGCCGCCGACCCCCACGACGCCGCCCCCGAAGCCGACGGAGAACGTGAAGTGGATGTAGCGCGTGCGGTCTGCATGCGCCTCGCGATCGTCCTCTCCTACGGCGCCGCCGCGGGTATGGCCTCGGCCGCGCCAGGCGAGGGGATGGCTCCCGCGGCCAACGAAGCCGCGCCGGGCGAGGGCGCGACGTCCTCGTCGCGCCGCGCCGCGCCGGGCAAGGGCGCGACGTCCTCGTCGAGCATGGCGTCGTCGCGCGAAGGCGTCACGTCCTCTGCGCCGGCGTCGGAGCCGAGCGAGGGCGTCGCGAACGACGCCCTCGCGCGCATCATCGACCGTCCGCACACGGTCGCCGAGCTCGAGGCGGGGATCATCGCGCTCCCGAACGCTCCGATCTCTCCCGGCCAGCGCGGCGGCGACACGCCGATCGTCGGCAGGATCGGTCGGGGTGACGCCACCTTGCAGACGGGCATCCACGTCCTTTATCGCTGGAGCCGTCACTACGCGATCGGGGCCGGGGCCGTCTTCGCGCCGAGCCCGACCTCGGACGAGCAATACGGCGGCCTCGCCGCGCTCCGCCGCACCCACGCGCGCTCGTACTTCTTCCTCGGGATGGAGGGCCGGTACGTCCCCTTCCACTACAAGTACTTCGAGGCCTGGGTGGGCGTGTCGGCGGGCGGCGTCATCATCGCCGACCGCTTCACCACCGAAGCAGGTTCCGAGGTCCCTGCCATCCTCGGCACGCGCGACGTGACGATCCGCACCGAGGGCTTCGCGCTCGGCGTGCAGGGCGGCGGGACCTACTACCTGAGCGAGAACTGGCTCGCCGGAGCGAACCTCCGCGGTTACCACTGGATCCTGCCGGACACGAGGAGCTGCTCGGTGATCGGTGACTGCGCGACGCTCGGCGGCTCGGTCCTCGTCATGGAGCTGGGGCTCACGATCGGCTATCGCTTGCCGCTCTGACGCGCGGCTGCGGGGCGAGGGAAGTCCTCCTGCGGCGCGGGCCGCGATCCCGGGAGCGTCGGCGCTCAACCGGCGCGGACGGCGAGCGCGAGCACGTTCGCGAGGCGCTCGAGCACGACGGCGACGACCGCGAGCAGGCCGAGCGCGCGCAGCGGGGCGAGCAGCGCGTGCACCTGCGAGGGCGACGCTGCCCGCGCGATGAGCGCGAACGCGATCTCGAGGACGACCGCCGCCGCGAGGAGCGGCGCGCCGATCGCCACGGCGAGGCCGATCCCCGCGACGAGCGCGTTCGCCGCGGCGAGCAGCGGGTGGGCGCCGAGCGTCGTCGTCGCGAGCGTCTCCGCGACCCGCGCCGGGCCGCCGGTGGCGAGGAAGACGATGCTCGCGAGGAGCGAGAGGAGGATCGCGAGCGGCGTCGCGCGCGAGCCCTCGACGACCGCGAGCCCGGCGCCGTCCTGCGCGCCGCGGAGCGAGTCGACGAGCCCGCCCGCCATCGTCGCGGCCCACAGCGGGATCGCCGCGGCGAGCGCGACCGGGATCCCCAGCACGATCTGCTCGAGCGCGAGCACGAACCAGGGCGTCGTGTCGCGCTCGATCACGATCGGCGCGAGGGCCGGGTAGATCCCCGCGGCCAGCGCGACGCCGAGCACGCCGCGCGCCGGCACGGGCAGCGCCTTCAGCCCGAACGCCGGCACGATGGCGAGCGTGGGAGCGAAGCGCGCCCAGGCGAGCCCGAGGCCCTGGAGATCGGAGAGCGGCCCACCCACGGTCCGCAGATTGACACGGCTCGGGGGCCGTGGGAATCGGGGCTCGCCATGGCCCTCGATCTATCCGTCGTCGACAAGCCGCTCGAGCCGCAGACCTTCTCTTACTCGTGGAAGGACGCCGTCCTCTACGCGCTCGGCGTCGGCGCGAAGAAGGACGAGCTCGACTGGCTCTACGAGGGGCGCGGCCCGAAGGTGCTCCCGAGCTTCGCCGTCGTCCCGATGTTCAAGCCGATGCTCGACTGCGTCGTCAAGACGGGCGGAGATCTCTCGATGGTCGTGCACGGCAAGCAGAGCGTGCGCCTGCACGCCGAGCTGCCGCCCGAGGCGACGGTCTCGACCGTGGCGCGAGTGCGCGGCCTCTACGACATGCGAAAGTTCGCGATCGTCGTCATCGACTGCGAGATCAAGGACGCCGCCGCGAAGCTCCTCGCCGAGACCTCTTCGCAGATCATCATCCGCGGCGCCGGCAACTTCGGAGGCGAGACGCCGCCGAAGGAGGAGAAGGTCGCCGAGGTGCCGAAGGGGCAGGAGCCCGACTTCCGCTTCGAGGAGAAGACCACGCCCGAGCAAGCGCTGCTCTACCGGCTCTCCGGCGACTGGAACCCGCTCCACGCCGATCCCGAGTTCGCGGCGCGCGTCGGCTTCGAGCAGGGCCCGATCCTCCACGGCCTCTGCACGTTCGGCCACATGGTTCGTCACGTCGCCAAGGCGGCGTGCGACGGCGATCCGTCACGCCTCACCGCGTTCGAGACGAAGTTCTCGAAGCCGGTCTGGCCGGGCGATACCCTCGTCACCGAGGGCTTCCGCGTCGCGCCCGGGAAGATCGCGCTCCAGGTGAAGGTGAAGGAGCGCGACGAGGCGGTGTGCACCGCGTCCTGGGCGCTCACGCGGGGCTGAGCGCGCGCCGCCGCGTCAGCGCTTCTCCACCACGCTGTCTATCGCGCGCGTGATCGCGTCGCGCCCGAACGGCTTCTTCAGGCAGAGGTTCGGCACGGTCTCGAGGAAGCTCGAGAGCGCGGGCGTGAAGGCGCCGCCGGACATGAAGACGAGGCGGCGCAGGAGATCGGGACGCCGGCTCGCGATGGCCTCGTGCATGTCCATGCCGGTGCGGTCGGGCATCATCACGTCGCAGAAGATGACGTCGAACGTCGAGGACTTGATCGCCTCCTCGGCGGCTTCGACGCTCGCCACCACGGTGAGATCGTGGTGCGCGAGGACGCGCTGGAACCAGCGACGGATCCGCGAGTCGTCGTCGATCACGAGGACGGAGCACCTCCGCGGCGAAGAGGCCGGCGCCGCTGGAGCGCGCGACGGGTGGACCTCGACGGGCGTGCTCGGGGGGAGCTCGACCGTGAACGCGGTCCCGAGCCCGGGCCGGCTCTCGACCGAGATCGAGCCGCCGAGCTTCTCGACGATCCCTTTGCAGATCGTGAGGCCGAGGCCGGTCCCCGCGCCGAGGGGCTTCGTCGTGAAGAAGGGATCGAAGACGCGCTCCACGTGCTCCGCGGCGATCCCGCAGCCGGTGTCGCGGACCTCGATCACGGCTCCGCCGAGCAAGCTCGTCGAGGTCGTGATCGTGACGGTGTTGTCGCTCGCGCGTCCGTCGGGGATCGCGTAGGCGGCGTTCAAGAGCAGGTTCAAGAAGACCTGCGTGAGGCGCACGGCGTTGGCCGAGACGGCGGGCACCACCTGGAGGTTTCGCACGATCCGGGCGCGGTGCCGGAGCTCGTTGTTGGCCATCTGCAGCGCGGTCTCGAGGACGGTGCGGACGTCCATCGGCTCGCGCCTGTCGTCGTCGGTGCGCGATAGGGTGCGGAGATCGCGGACGATGACCTTGATACGTTCGACGCCGGTCCGCGCGTCCTCGAGCGCTTCGATCATCTCGTCGGGCCGCATCGCGGCGCCGGAGCCGAGCGCCTCGACGACGACGTCGAGGTTGCCCGCGATGTACGCCAGCGGGTTGTTGATCTCGTGGGCCACGCTGCCGACGAGCTGGCCCACCGAGGTCATCCGCTCCGCCACGACCGCGCGGCGCGCGGCGAGCGCGCGCGCCTCGGTGACGTCGCGGAAGCACCACACCCGCGCGCGCACCTCGCCGTCGCTCGAGTGGACGGGGGCGGTGTAGCGGCTGATCGTGCGACCGTCGGCGAGCTCGATCTCGTCGGTCGCGACGGCCTCCGCGTCGTCGTGGAGCTGGCGCGCGCGCTCGATGAACGCCTCGGGTCGCGCCACGAGCTTCGCCATGTGCGCGAGCAGGGCCTCGCCGGCGGTGACGATCTCCGCGTCGCGCCGCAACGCCTCGGGGACATGCCACATCTCGAAGTAGCCGCGGTTGATGCTCGCGATCGCGCCCGTCGTGTCGACGACGACGATCGCCTCCGCCACCGCCGCGAGGACGGCTCGCGTCATCGCCAGGCTCTTCGCCAGCTCCTCGTTCTTCTGCTCGATCTCGGCTCGCAGCTGGTCCAGCGCGGCGAGGACGTCGGGGAGCGGACGCGACGGGGGCACACTCCCACAACGGCCGGCGGATCGGTCTCGTTAAGGTCCCGCGCGGGTGCGGCGTCGGTCGCGCGGTCGTCGATGCCGTGCTCGCGCGCCCCGAGCGCGCACGTAGAGGCGGGATCCCCGTGGCTCTACTGGCTGATCGCGCTGAGGCAGGCGCCGAGGAGCGAGAGGCCGATGAAGACCGCCGCGATGGCGAGGCGAACCCAGAAGAACGTGCTCCAGCCGCTCGTCCATCCGCTCGGGGTCGCGTGGGGGTAGCCCGCGTAGGGTCGTGCGCCGCCGAAGCCCGTGACGGGCGCGCCGTAGGGGTTCGGCTGCGGTCCGCCGTAGCCTTGCGCGCCGTAGCCCTGCGCGCCGTAGCCCGGTGCGCCGTGGCCTTGCGGCGCTCCGTAGGCTTGCGGCGTCCCGTAGGCTTGCGGCGCTCCGTAGGCTTGCGGCGTCCCGTAGGCTTGCGGCGCTCCGTAGGCTTGCGGCGCTCCGTAGGCTTGCGGCGCTCCGTAGGCTTGCGGTGCTCCATAGGCTTGCGGCGTCCCGTAGCCCTGCGGTGCGCCGAAGCCCTGCGGTGCGCCGTGGCCTCGCGGCGCGAGCGCGTGGCCGCAGAAGTGGCACTCGGTCGCTTGCGGGTTCGTAATCACGCCGCCGCATGTCGGGCACGTCGGAGCGCCAGCGTTCATCGCCCAACGATATCGGTTTTCCGCGCGCGCGGACGAGGGGTAGCGTCGCCCGGGGAAAACGCCTAAGTTCGCGCCGGGATTTCACTCACCTCGCTGGAGAATTGCCATGGCCAAGCTGTCGAAGTCGATCGTCGTCGTGGGGGCCAAGCGCACCGCGTTCGGGACCATGCAGGGAACGCTCAAGGGGGTGGGCGCCAACGACCTCGCGGTCCACGCCGCGAAGGCCGCGATCGCGCAGGCCGGGATCGCCGTGGACGCGATCGGTCACGTCATCATCGGCAACGTCATGCAGACGAGCCCGGACGCGATCTACTGCGCCCGTCACGTCGGCCTCAAGGCTGGCCTCCCGATCACGACGCCCGCGCTCACCGTCAACCGCCTCTGCGGCTCGGGTTTCCAGGCGGTCATCAACGGCGCAGAGCAGCTCCTCCTCGGCGAGACCGAGGCCGTGCTCGTCGGCGGGACCGAGAACATGACGCAGGCGCCGCACATCCTCCGCGGCAGCCGCGACGGCTGGCCCTTCGGGAAGGCGCCGCAGGTCGAGGACTCGCTCTGGAGCGCGCTCACCGACAGCTACGTGAACACGCCGATGGCGGTCACCGCCGAGAACCTCGCGACCAAGTACGGCCTCAGCCGCGCGGACTGCGACGCGTACGCGCTCACCAGCCAGCAGCGCTGGGCGGCGGCGAACGAGAAGGGCGTCTTCAAGGACGAGATCGCCCCGCTCGAGATCCAGCAGCGCAAGGCGACGGTGCAGTTCGCCGTCGACGAGCACGCCCGCCCGCAGACGACGCTCGAGGCCCTCGCGAAGCTCGCGCCGGTCTTCAAGAAGGACGGCGTCGTCACCGCCGGCAACGCCTCGGGCATCAGCGACGGCGCCGCGTGCCTCGTCCTCACGACCGAGGAGTTCGCCAAGGCCAAGGGGCTCAAGCCGCTCGCGCGCCTCGTCCAGTGGGGCGTCGCCGGTGTCGATCCGAGCATCATGGGCATCGGGCCGGCGCCCGCGATCCAGAGCGCCCTCGCTCGCGCCGACTTGAAGCAGAGCGACGTCGACGTGTTCGAGGTGAACGAGGCGTTCGCCCCGCAGTACCTCGCCGTCGAGAAGGAGCTCGGGCTCCCGCGCGACCGGACCAACGTGAACGGCGGCGCGATCGCGCTCGGTCATCCGCTCGGCGCGAGCGGCGCGCGCATCACCGCGCACCTCGTCTACGAGCTCGCGCGTCGTGGTGGTCGCTACGCCATCGGCAGCGCGTGCATCGGCGGCGGTCAGGGCCTCGCGGTCGTCCTCGAGAAGGTCTGACCTCGGCTTCGCGGCGCAGGCGTCGGGCCATCTGTCCGACGCCGCGCCTCGGCGCGCAGTGATGGGCCGCCTGTCCGGCGCCGCGCCTCGGCGCCACGTGTCCGCCGCCGCGTCCGCCCCGATCCGAAGACGTGCGGCGAGCGTCCGCCGTGTGGACGCTCGCCGTGATGGACGCTCGCCCGTGATGGACGCTGGCCGTGAGCGAGCCGTCGTGGCGCCGAGCTACGAGAGCTGCTCGACGAGGACGGCGCCGTTCGCGCGCGCGCTGTCGAGGTCGCTCCAGCCGGTGCCGGAGACGACGCACCAGCCGATGGCGTTCTTCATCCGCTGCACGGCGTCGAGGGCGGCGCGGAGGCTCGGGAAGGTCCACGAGAGCAGCCCCGGCTCGACGTTGTGCCAGCCGTGGACGAAGAGCGTGACCTCGCGGGCGGCGCGCGTCGCCGCGGCGGCGGCGGCCGGATCGGGCTTGCAGACGAACACGTCGGAGTCGTCGAGGCCGTCGTAGGAGGGAGGAGACGGAGGCACGCCGAGGACGGGGAGCGAGTCGGTCGAGACGGGTTGCTCGACGACGGGAGCGACGGGGGAGGGGCGGGACGCGGGAGCGTGCTTCACGGGCGAGACTTGAGACGTAGCTTCGGCGGTAGCCGAAACGGCCTCGCGTCGGATGACCGACGTCTTCGTGTCTCGTGCTCGCCGGAAGAGGCGCATCCTCATTTCCTTTTGCGATGGGTTTCCCGCCGCGACAAGGGCCAATCGACGAAATCGTATTGCGCGGCGCGTCGTAGACCGTTGGTGCTCCTACGATTTGTTCGGTCGATGCGCCGCGCGGTGAGCGCTCGCGCGTGTCGTGAGCGGCTCGCGCGCGGCGTCGACCGCTCGATTCGCGCGATGTCGCGAGCGGGCGCGCTGCGCTGCTCCGCGATCGATGCGTTCTGCACCGCATGCGCGGCGTCTATCGAGCACGCGCGTCGGCTCGAGCAGACGATCCGGTGCGGCTCGGCTCGAGGCCCGAGCCCCGAGCGCGGCCTGGGCGGGGTGTGGACAAGTCCGCGCCCATCCGGTCCCCGCGCTACATTGAGCGACGGCCAGGCAGCCCGCGTGCTCTCCCGAACCGTCCTGGGACGGATCTTCCGATGAAGAACGATGATCCGCGCTCGCCGCGCGGCGGCTACAGCGATCCGGGGGAGCGCGACACGCGCCTCGATCCCATCGAGGACCTGCCGGACGCGACGCAGCCGGGCTCGCTGCTCACGGCCCGTGCGGCGGCGGATCTCGTCACGCCCCATACGCCACAGCCGGCGTTCTCGCCCGCGTCTGGCGCAGCTTCCGCTGGAGCACGACCTTCCGGCGCGCCTCCCGGAGCGCCGCGCCCGCCTGCTGGACCGCGTCCCTCCGGAGCGCCGCCCGGAGCGCCGCGCCCGTCTGCCGGACCGCGTCCTTCCGGAGCGCCGCCCGGAGCGCCGCATCCACCCGCCGGACCGCGTCCTTCCGGAGCGCCGCGCCCTCCTGCTGCGGCCTCGTTTCCTCCCGGACCCCCGCGGCTCGGAGCCCCGCAGGCCCCCGGTACCGTCGCGCACCCACCCGCGAGCGCGTACCCGCCTGCTGCGAGCGGGTACCCGCCCGCGAGCGCGTACCCGCCTGCCGCGAGCGGGTACCCGCCCGCGAGCGGGTACCCGCCTGCCGCGAGCGCGTACCCGCCTGCCGCGAGCGTGTACCCGCCTGCCGCGAGCGGGTCCCCGGTTACCCCGAGCGGGCACCCGCCTGCCCCGGGCGTGTATCCACCTCCCGCGAGCGTGTACCCGCCTGCCTCGAACGCTCCTCTGGGCGGGCCGTCTCTCCCTCCACCCCCGTTCGGTGTTCCCCCACCCGCGCCGTTCGCGCTGCCGCCGCTCCAGCCGGTCGCGTCCGCTCCGCTCGGCGACACGGACGAGGTGGCCTTCGCCGCAGCCGGCATCGCTGGAGCCGACGTCCGTGACGCTCGTGTCTCCGGCGCCGACGGGCTCGGAGCCGACCTCGGCCACGGCGCGGACGCCTTCGGATCCATGCCGCCGGGACCGGACGGGCTCCGTCCGTCGGACGTCCCGCCCGCGGCGGAGCCGTTCCGCGCGCGCGCACCGCGCCTGCGGTCGGGCTGGCCGTTTCTCCCGCTCGCGCCGCTCCTCGTGGTCGTGGTCGGCCTCGCCGTCGCGCTCGGGATCGGCCTCGTCGGCCTCGATCAGCTCTCGCGCGCCGGCGACGAGCACGCGGGCTCGCGCGCCGAGCTCGTCGCCGCGACGGTGGCCGCCCGGCTCGGCGCGCTCCCGGAGTCGCGCCGCTTCGACGCCGCGCAGCTCGCCGCGCGCCGGAGCGCCGCCGAGCTGCTCGTCGTGACCGCGCGCGGGGACGTCATCCACGACCAGACGCTCGGCGCGCCCGATCGCGCCGCGCTCGGCACGATGATCGCGACGGGGCGTGGCGTCGCCGAGACGCGCATGGGCCGCGCTCGCTACGCCGTGCGCCCGATCGGCGCGGGGCCGGACGCGCCGCGCCTCGTCGTGCTCGTGCCCGAGCCGCGTGCCGCGGTGGGCGTGAGCGCGCTCGCGAGCGCCCTCGCGGCGCTGGCCGTGCTCCTCCTCGGCGTCGCCGC
Organism: Labilithrix sp.; assembly: GCA_019637195.1. Classification (GTDB taxonomy): domain Bacteria; phylum Myxococcota_A; class Polyangia; order Polyangiales; family Polyangiaceae; genus Labilithrix. The sequence goes on from JAHBWA010000058.1 coordinate 17,285, forward strand.
CGGCGTCGCCTACGCCGTCTCGCGCGACGTCATGCGCGACGTCGACTTCGTGACCCGCCGCGTCCGCGCGATGGCGCAGGTCCGCACCGAGCCGACGGGCGAGCTCATCCCGGCGCGCACGATGGACGAGGTCGGCCTGCTCACGGCGACGTTCAACAAATTGGTCGGCCGCTTCGGCATCGCGTCCGGCGCGTACCGCGGCGATCTCGCGCGGGCGAGCGCGGCGGACCGCGAGCGCGCCGCGTTCCTCGCCGCCGTCAGCCACGAGCTCCGGAGCCCGCTCAACGCCATCCTCGGCTTCGCCGACATCCTCATGGAGGAGGTCGACGGTCCCTTGTCGGCTTCGGCGAAGGAGGAGGTGGAGCAGATCCGCGGCTCGGGCGCGCACCTGCTCTCGCTCATCAACGACATCCTCGAGTTCTCCGCGCTCGAGAGCGGTCAGCTCCGCCTCACGCGCGGGCGCGTCGACGTCTTCGCGCTCGCCAACGAGGTCATGCGCGAGGCGCGCGGCCTCGTCGGACAGAAGCCCCTCTCGGTGCGCGTCGAGGGCGAGCCGCTCATCGCGCGCGTCGACGGTCGCCGCGTCCGTCAGATCCTCGGCAACCTCGTCAACAACGCCATCAAGTTCACCCAGCGCGGCGAGGTCGTGGTCGGTGTCCGGCGCGAGGGGATGATGGCCGCCTTCCTCGTTCGAGACACCGGGCCCGGCATCTCGCCGCAAGAGCGCGCGGTCATCTTCGAGGAGTACAAGCAAGCGCGGAGCGAGCAGTTCCGGCGTCGCGGGACGGGCCTCGGGCTCGCGATCACCCGGCGCCTCGTGACGCTGCACCACGGCACGATCTCGGTCGAGAGCGAGCTCGGTCGAGGCTCCACGTTCAAGGTGCTCCTGCCGATCGGCAACATCGACGCGCCGCCGTCGCGCAAGCTGTCGCGTCCGCCGGGAGCGCACCTCGTGCCGGGACCGGCGGCCGTGAGGCCGTCGCGGCCCGTGAGGCCGCGATGAGCCCCTTCGTCCAGTCCGCGGAGCGGCTCGATCGCCCGATCGCCGGCCAGCTCCTCTGGCGGATGCTCGCGATCCAGGCCGCGACGCACGTGGTGGCGTTCCTGCTCGGCGCCGTCTTCGCGCCGCGGGTCCTCCTCCTCGAGCCGCAGTCCGCGGACGCGTCCCTGTCGGTCATCCTGACGATGGGCCTGTTCGCGGCGGCGCTCTCCGCGGGGCTCACCGTGATCGTGCTCAAGCGCGTGCGGCCGCTGCTCGGCGCGCTCGAGGTCGGCTCGGCGTCCGGCGATCCGGAGCACGTCCTCGCGCTCTACGACGCGCCCTCGATCCTCTCGCTCGCCAACGTGGCCTTCGCCGGCGTCGTCTCGCTCGCCACGTTGATCCCGGCGCTCCGCCCGCAGGCGATCGACACGTACACGCAGCTCGCGCTCGTCCTCTTGGTCCTCACGCTGGTGAGCACCGCGACGCTCCCCGCCTACGTCCTCATGCGCGCGCAGGTGGCGCGCACCCTCGAGCTCGTCGCGCCGGCCGTCGCGGAGGAGGGGCTCCGGAGGCTGGGCGGCGAGGTGCTCGGGCGCCTGCGCAAGCGCTACGTCGCCGCCGTGGCGCTGCCCGTCGCGCTCGTCGCGCTCGGCGCGTCGCTCCTGGCGGACGCGCACGCGCGCGCGTTCGACAAGGAGGCGCGCGCGAAGGACGCGGTCGACATCGCGCACGCGGCGTTCGAGTCGCTCGGCACCGGCGGTCCCGACGACGTCGCCGGTCGGGCCGAGGCGATCGAGGCCGCCGCCGCGCTCGGCTTCCACGTGCAGGTCGTCCCGGCGCACGACGGCGTCGAGACGCTGAGGCAGGGCGACGAGGGCGAGACCCAGGTCACCGTGCCGCTCCAGCCCGGCGCTGCGCTCGTGCGCTTCGGGACGACGCGCCTCTCGGCGGCGTTCGCGGCTTACCTCCTGCTCGCGATGGCGGCGGTGGGGCTCGTCGCGATCCTCGGCACGCGGGCCGCGGCGTTCTTCGACGCCGACGTCGCGCTCGCGACGCGCGAGGTCCGCCGCGCCGGCGTGGCCGAGGTCATGCGCGGGACGATCATCCTCCATGAGGCGCGCTTCTCGACCGTGAGCGAGCTGCTCGAGGCGATCGACGCGCTGGGCGGCATCTTCCGCGAGTTCGCGTCGGCGCAGCGCCGCGCGATCGACGCGCGCGAGGCCACCGAGAGGATGCGCGGGCTCTTGCTCGCGTCGATGAGCCACGACCTCAAGGCGCCGCTCAACGCCGTGCTCGGCTTCACGGAGCTCGTCCGGCGCAACCCGCTGACGAAGGAGCAGCACGAGAGCCTCGCGATCATCGAGCAGCGCGGGCGCGAGCTCCTCGTGCTCATCGACACGATCCTCGACAGCGCCCGCGTCGAGGCCGGCGAGCTCGAGGTCTCGCCGGAGGCCACGCACGTCGGCGACGTCGTCATGTCGTCGGTGCTCGAGGCGCGCGATCTCGCCGTCGGCTCGGAGGTGCAGATCATGGGCGAGATCCAGCCCGGCATCCCGACCCTGCTCATCGACGGCACGCGCATCGTCCAGGCGCTCACGGCGGTCGTGATGACCGCCGCGCGCTTCAGCGACAAGGGCATCGTCCCGGTCCGCGCGACGCTCCCCGCCGATCAGGGCGCGCGCCTCAGGATCGAGGTCGAGACCAGCGGAGAGGGCCTCCCCGTCGCCGAGCGCGAGAAGATCTTCGACGCCTTCAAGAGCGCCGAGAGCGCGCGCCGGCAGGGCGGCCTCGGCCTCGGGCTCCAGCTCGCGCGATCGATCGTCGAGATCCACGGCGGATCGATCGAGGTCGACAACACCGATCACGGCGGGATGGTCTTCCGCGTCTGGCTCCCGGTGAAGAACGACCGCGCGTCGATCCGGGCGCGCGCCAGCCGGCCGACGCTCTCGTCGTGAGCGTCGAGGTGGTCGCTGTGACTACGCGTCGCGAGGCGCGCGCCGAGCGGACCCCATTCGGGGCGTGAAACGCCGTTTGGTTAGCGATATCCATTGAGTATACGCATCAGATCGAACCGCGCCGAGGCGCGTACGAAGGACTCGCGGCCGATCCTTGGAAGGATCATGCGGGGTCGATCGTCCAAGGTCGGCGAGGCGAGGGAAGCACGGCGGCGCGGGGGCGTACGCTACGGTTCGAGGGCGGATCGAGCGCAGGACCACGGGACGCGCGGCACCACGACGGAACGAGAGGCAGGACGATGACGGGCAAGGCGAAGATCGAAGGGCTCACGAACTCCTGGTACGGCTTCGCCGTCTTCTCGGCGCTCTACGCGTTGCTGATGAACGGCATCGGCGTGCTGTCGATCGCGAGCGCAGTCGGTGGGATGTTCTTCAGCTGGTTCATCACGTTCCTCATCGGGCGCGCCCTCATCAAGAAGTCGTCGCTGACGCGGCTCGTCCTCTTGTTCGTCAGCGGGCTCCTCGCGATCCTCGGCGCGCTCGGCGTCGGCAAGGCGGCGTGGATGTTCGTGCAGACGTGGCAGCTCGGCGTCCTCGCCAGCGCGGCCTACGCGGCGGTCGGCGTCTGGATGCAGGCGCGCTCGTTCCGCACGCTCGTCGACGGGTCGGTCAAGGCGTACATCGGCTGAGCCCTGCCTCGCTTCGCGCCGCGCGGGGTCAGGGCTCGGCGCCGGTCATCCTCACGACGTCGAGGGCGGCGGGGTTGCAGATCCGTCCGCCGCCGGAGCGCGCCGGCGTGAGCTGGGCCGTGTTCGGCGGGTCGGTGCTCGGCTGATAACGGAGCGCGACCGTCGTGGTCCTGCCCGCGCTCGTGGATGTGCGCTGCGGGTTGCCGAGCCACGCGGGGCCGCCCGCGGTGCGGAGGAAGGCCCAGGCGAGCGAGGCGGTCTCGTTGCCGGTGTTCGTGATCGTGAACGACTCGCTCTTCGACGACTCGCCCTTCCGCGCCCGGAACGTCAGCGCGGTCGGCGCGATGGCGACCACGGCGCCGCGCACGTCGACGCTCAGCGTGGCCTCGTGGACGAGCCGATCGCCGCCGCTCAGCGGGTCGATCGCGATCCGGATGGTCTCGGTGATCGGCACCGGATCGGCGCCGAGCGGGGGCGCGCGGAAGGTGATGTTCGTCGTCCCGGGCGTGGTCCCGTTGCTCGACGCGGGGGTCGTGCCGGCCATCGTCCCGCCCTGGAGCGCGAAGCGGCTCGGCGAGGTCAGCAGCGACCAGAGGACGTTGCGGTTCGAGTAGTTCCTGACGACGACGGCGCGCGTGTCGAGCGGCTCGCTGTTGCAGTCGCGCTTGCCCCAGCCGGCGCCGCTCACGGTCACCGTCGTGTTGACGCGCTGGCCGGTCACGGTCACCGGCGGCGCCGGCGCGCAGAGGCCGTCGGCGACGGGGGCGAGCGTCGTCGACAGCGTGGCGGTCGGCGCGTTGCCCTTGGTGAGCTTGACCTCGATCTCCGCGTCCGAGTCCGGCGCGATCGTGAGCTGTCCGGGCGTCGCGACGAAGTCGCTGGTCACGCCGGCGAAGGCGGTGATCGCGGCGGGGCGCAGCCCGGTGTTGCGCAGGCGCACGCGCGTCGTCCCCTCGGTGTCGAGCGGGGTCTCGCCGATGTCCGCGGAGGTCGACATCCACTCGAGGGTAGCGCCGGCGCCGATGACGCCGACCGGCACCGTCGCGAACGACGAGCCCGAGGTCACGACGACGTTCGCCTTCGCCTCGCCCGACCACGTGGGGCGCGCGACGATCGGGATCGCGACGTGATCGTTCGGGGGGATCATCCCTTCGAGCGGGAAGTCGGTCGCGAACGGCGCGTCCGAGGGCATCAGCACCTTGTACGTCCGCGGCTTGTCGGTCTTGTTGGCGACGAGGAGCCTCTCGATGCGCTCGCTCGCGCAGCCGACGGTCCCGAAGTCGAGGACGTCGGTGACCTCGATGCCCTCCGCGTGGCTGTCGGTGTTCTGCTTGTCCTCGTCGCCGACCGCACCGCCCGCGGGCTCGCTGGCGTCTGCGCCCCTGGTCTCGGAGCGGCTCGCGCGGGCCGACAGCTCGGGCATCTCGACGCCGGCGATCTGGGCGCAGCCGAAGAGGGTCGAGGCCAGCGCGAGGGCCGCGAGCGGCGGCCCTGAGCGTGTCCTCTGCGTGCGGTTCTTCATCGCGCCCCTCTCCCTCGAGCCTCGGTTCTGCAAGGGGCATGCGCGAGGATCTGCGCGATGGGTCGATGGGGCCGTGCGCTCGCGCGCGGGGCCGATCCGCTCCGGCCAGGAGCAACTCCACGGATTCATTCGTGCGGTGGAGGTGCGCGAACAGAGGATAGCGCCCGTGGATCGCGCGCTTCCGGTGGATCGACGGCCGTGGTCGGGCGCGCCGAGCGGCTCAGCGCTTCGGCGCCGCTTCGATCGCGCAGAGGACGCCGCGCGCCTTGTTGCGCGTCTCGTCCGCTTCGCTCTGAGGATCGCTCGCCTCGACGATGCCGGCGCCGGCGGTCACCTCGAACGTGTCGCCCTTGCAGACGAGCGTGCGGATCGCGATGGCGAGATCGAGATCGCCGGTCGCGCCGACGTAGCCGATCGCTCCGCCGTAGATGCCGCGCGGGCGCGCCTCGAGCTCGCGGATGATCTGCATCGCGCGGACCTTCGGGGCGCCGCTCAGCGTCCCGGCGGGGAACGCCGCGCGCGCGACCTCGAGCGGCGGCACCTCGGGCGGGACCTGACCGCGCACCTCGCTGACGATGTGCATGACGTGCGAGTAGCGCTCGATCTCCATCTTGCGGACGAGCTCCACCGAGCCGATGCGCGCGACGCGTCCGACGTCGTTGCGTCCGAGGTCGATCAGCATGACGTGCTCGGCGCGCTCCTTCGGATCGGCGAGGAGCTCGGCCTCGAGCCGCGCGTCCTCGTCGGGCGTCTTGCCGCGCGGCCGCGTCCCGGCGAGCGGGCGCACCGTCATCGCGCCGTCCTCGAGCCGCACCATGGTCTCGGGGCTCGCGCCGGCGATGCGGAGGCGCTCGCCGCCCGGGCCGTCCGCGTCCGGCGGCAGATCGAGGAAGTACATGTACGGCGACGGGTTGACGAGCCGCATCGCGCGGTAGACGTCGAACGGATCGCGCCCCTCGCGCGGCACCGAGAACGTCCGCGCGAGGACGATCTGGAAGGCGTCGCCCGCGGCGATGTACTCCTTCGCCCGGAGCACGCGCGCCATGTAGCCGTCGTCGTCGAGGTCGGTGGTGACGTTCGCCGGCACGCGCGCGCGATCCGGCAGGCCGACGGCGCCGAGGTGCGGAGCCCGCTGGAGGTCCGCGAGCGCCCGCTCCACGTCGGCCTCGTCCTCGGCGGCGATCGTCACCGTCTGCGCGAGCGCGTCGAAGACGACGACCGTGGCGCCGCCGAGGAAGCGCGCGAGCGGGACGAAGTGCTCGTTCCACGTCGCGTCGCTGCCGGGCGGGACCTTGTCGATGAGGTGGACGATGTCCCACGCGAGGTAGCCGACGTGCGCGGCGGCGAAGCGCGCGGCCATCGACGCGGGCGGCTCGCCCTCCTCCGGCCGGCCTCGCTGAAAGAGAGGACCCGAAGCGGCGATCGGATCGCCGCCGGCGGCCGCGAGCGGCGGCAGGCGCGCGCCCGTCGGATCGCCGCTGCCCGGCCGGAGCCTCCACCCCGCGCGGTCGAGGACCGCCTCGTACCGTGGGCGGTAGCCGAGGATCGACCAGCGGCCCCAGCGCTCGCCGCCGACGACGCTCTCGAGGAGGAACGACGCGCCGTCGGGATCGGCCTCGCGCAGGGCCGCGTAGGCCCCGACCGGCGTGAGGGCGTCGGCGACGATCGTTCGCGTGGCGACCTTCACGACGACCTCGGGAGGAGCCCTTCGCTGAGCCTGCCGACCATGACCTCAGGCAGGCTAGTACCGCGGATTCACGATGGCGAGCCCCGCCGGCGACCGTTCGAGGCCCGGGCGCGACCGCTCCACCTCCGCGCGCGGCCGCGCGCCGGCCCGGCCGTCGACGCCGGGCCCGGCGCGGCGTACTCCGTAGCTTGCAGAAACGTTTCATGGTACCGAACCCCACCGTTTTTCCTGCGCTGCCCATGGTTTACGTCGAAGCTCAGAACCTCCCTTCCCACATCGGGATCATCATGGACGGCAACGGGCGCTGGGCGCAGCTCCGTGGCCGCGAGCGCGTCGAGGGGCACCGCGAGGGCTCCAAGGCGGTCCGCCGCATCGTCCGCGCCGCGCGCCGCCTCGGGATCCGAGCGCTCACGCTGTACGCGTTCAGCGAGCAGAACTGGGCGCGCCCCGATCTCGAGGTCGACGCGCTGATGCAGCTCCTCCGCGAGTTCCTCCTCTCCGAGCGCGACGACATCCTCGACAACGGGATCCGCCTGAACGCGATCGGCAACCTCGGTCGCCTCCCCGCGGTCGTGCGCACCGTCCTCGACCCGCTCCGGAAGGAGAGCGCCGGGCACGAGGAGATGACGCTCACCCTCGCGCTCAGCTACGGCGGCCGCGAGGAGATCGCGAACGCGGCGCGCGAGCTCGCCCGCGAGGTCGCGGCAGGGACGCGGAGCGCCGAGGACGTCACCGAGCAGGACCTGCACGCGCGGATGCCGAGCCTCACCGTCGGCGATCCGGACCTCGTCATCCGCACCGGCGGCGAGCGACGCATCTCGAACTTCTTGCTCTACGGGCTCGCCTACGCGGAGCTCCACTTCTCCGACGCGCTCTGGCCGGACTTCGCCGAGCGCGATCTCTACGAGGCGATCGCGAGCTTCCAGGGCCGCGAGCGCCGCTTCGGCCTCGTCGGCAAGGCCGCCTCGCCGGTCCTCGCCGGGGGCGAGGGGGAGCCGACGCTCGGCGAGCCGCCGCGATCGGAGGCGAGCGCCACGCTGCTCCGCCTCGTCGGCTGATCGGGGTCGGCGGATCGGGTGCGCGCGACGCGCCGACGACGAACGGCGCCCGGCGCCGCGCGCCCGAGCCACGGGCGCCGACCTCATGCGTCCCGGCCGCAGGTCGAGGACGGCCGGCGGCGGGCGTGCTATGGCCGTACCCCTACATGGCCGAGGCGAACGCGAGCTCGGAGGGCAGCGCGCCCGACGAGGCCAAAGAACAGGCGAAGAAGGCCAACAGCAACCTCGCTGTTCGTATCGCCACCGCCGCGGTCGGCGCGCCGCTCATCCTGCTGTTGCTCTACAAGGGCGCGCCGTGGGGCTTCTACCTGCTGGTCCTGCCGGCCTCGCTGGTCGCGGCGTGGGAGCTCTTCAACATGACCCACCCCGGCGATCGCGCATCGCAGCTCACGGGCGTGGCGCTCTCGGCGGCGGTGTCCGCGGCGACGTACTTCGCGGACGGCGACGCGCGCGTCCTCGTCACGGTGATCGTCTGCGCGCCGCTCGCCGGGCCGCTGGTCACGCTCGCGCGCCTCGGCGACATGAAGACCGCCGCGCTCCGCGCGTGCGCGATGGGCTTCGGGCCGCTCTTCGTCGGCGTCCCGGTGACGCTCCTCGCCATGATGCGCCGTGACCTCGGCGACGCCGGCGCCGGGTACGTGGTGCTCGCGATCATGTTCGCGTGGTTCGGCGACACGGGCGGCTACTTCGCCGGGCGCTTCCTCGGCCGGCGGAAGCTTTACGAGGCCGTTTCGCCGAAGAAGACGATCGAGGGTGCGATCGGCGGTCTCGCCGGGAGCGTGGTCGGCGCGCTGCTCGCCCACTTCTGGTTCCTCCCGAGCCTCTCGCTCGCGCACGGCCTCCCGCTCGCCGTCGTGGCCGGCGCGCTCGGGCAGGCCGGCGATCTCGGCGAGTCGGTCCTGAAGCGATCGTTCGGGGTGAAGGACTCGGGCGCGATCGTCCCGGGCCACGGCGGCATCCTCGATCGCGTCGACGCGCTGATGCTGACGAGCGCCGTCACCTATCTCTATACGCTCTGGTTCGCGGCCGCCTGAGGGCTCGTTCGCGGTTGGTTGCGGGGTCGTTCGTGGTTGGCTGAGGGATCCGCGCAGCACTCGCGCGACGCCCCGGCGGCGAAGCCGTGACGCGTCTCGGAGTGACGGAGATGGGGCCCCTACGGCCGAGCCTGACGACGCGTTGCGGCGAGGTCATGCGGCAAGAATTTCGCCTTTGCCGCTAGAGCAAATGAGCTAAGAAAAGCCCCGATGACACCACCCGCTGATTCACCGAGCGTCCCGTCGAAAGTGGTTCCACCTGCGCCCGGATCGTCGCGCACGATCATCGTCAAGGAGTACGACTTCTTCAAGGTCGTCCAGGACTACCTCGAGCGCGCGTCGCGCACGCTCGATCTCGCCGACTTCGTCCGCGCGATCCTGAGCCAGCCGAAGAACGAGCTGATCATCAACTTCCCCGTGAAGATGGATAGCGGTGAGGTCCGCCTCTTCAAGGGCTACCGCGTCCAGCACAACAACCTGCTCGGGCCGTTCAAGGGCGGCATGCGCTACCACCCGTCGGTCACGCTCGACGACGTCAAGGCGCTCGCGGCGATGATGACCTGGAAGTGCGCGCTCATGCGCGTCCCGTTCGGCGGCGGCAAGGGCGGCATCAAGTTCGACCCGCACTCGGTCACGAAGAACGAGCTGCAGAAGATCACGCGTCGCTTCACGCACGCGCTCGGCGAGAACATCGGACCCGAGTACGACATCCCCGCGCCCGACGTCGGCACGAACAGCCAGACGATGGCGTGGATGATGGACACGTACTCGAACATGGTCGGCGCCGCGAACAAGCAGAGCGTCAAGGGCGTGGTCACCGGCAAGCCGGTCGCGTCCGGCGGCACGCTCGGCCGCGCGAAGGCCACCGGGCAGGGCGCCGTCTTCTGCGTGATCGAGTGGGCGAAGGAGAAGGGCTTCGAGCTCGAAGGCTCGACGATGAGCGTGCAGGGCTTCGGCAACGTCGGCTCGCACCTCGCTGTCATCCTCTCGCGCCTCGGCGTCTCGACGATCGCCGTCGGCGATCACACCGGCTACCTCCTGAACCCGGAGGGCTTCAACGCGCACAAGCTGCAGGACTGGGTCGAGACCCACGGATCGATCGCGGGCTACCCCGGCGGCAAGGCGATCACGCGCGAGGAGTTCTTCAAGACGAAGGCCGACATCTTCGCGCCGTGCGCGCTGGAGAACCAGATCGGCGAGACCGAGGCGAAGAACCTCGACTGCAAGGTCATCGTCGAGGGCGCGAACGGCCCGACCAACCCGGCCGGAGAGCGCATCCTCCTCGAGCGCGGCATCGAGATCATCCCCGACGTCCTCGCCAACTCCGGCGGCGTCACCGTCAGCTACTACGAGTGGGTCCAGAACAAGCGCTCCGAGAGCTGGACCGAGGAAGAGGTCGACGCCAAGCTCGAGAAGGCGATGACCCGCGCCTACCGTGAGGTCGCCGACTTCGCGCGCCAGCACAAGGTCGACCGTCGCATCGGCGCGTACGGCCTGGCGCTCCAGCGCATCGAGGCGGTCTACAAGGAGCGCGAGATCTTCCCGTAAGGACGTTTCGTCGCGGGGGCGCGCGCTGCGCGCGCGCGCGCCGCGCCTGCGCGTCGTAGAATGGCGCGATGAGCGGGCCCGCGTCGATGCCTCCGACCCGGAAAGAGCGGTCGGCGGAGCCACGACGAGGCCTCGCCGGAAACGCTGCGCGCTCCGCCGCCGGGGCTGCCGCCGGATCGGGGAAATCGTCGCAGGACGCTACGTGGAAGCGCGTCGTCGGCCTCCGGCGGGATGGCGCACGTGCTCGCGGCGCGTCGTTGAGCTCGGCCACGCCGTCGCGCTCAAGGTGCTCGAGCCCGCGTTCAGAGGCCGACGCCGGCGCGAGCGCGCTTCGCGCGGGAAGCGCGCGATGGCGGCGCTGTCGGTAAGCACACCGTGCGCGTCCACGACGTCGGCGCGCTCGCGACGGGAGCTGCCGTTCATGGTGATGGAGCTCCTCGACGGGAGCGACCTCGGCGCGGTCTGGCCGAGCGCGGTCCGTTGCCGTTCGACGAGGCGTGCGCCTACGTCGAGCAGGCGTGCAGGCCGTCGACGAAGCGCACGAGGCCGGGGCCATCCATCGCGACCTCAAGCCCCAGAACCTCTTCCTCGCGCGCGTTACGACGGTCCACCCCTCGTGCGCGTGCTCGACTTCGGGGATCGCCCGCGCGATCGGCGGGCCGATGGGCAAGCTCAGACGCTCACGCGCGTAGGCGACGTCGTCAGGACGCTCTCGTACATGGCATGACAAATCAAAAATTCGAGCTCGGTCGATCGGCGCGCCAAACGTCTGGCGCTCGGGGCGTGTCTCCTACCGCCTCGTCAGCGGCAACGTCCGTTCGTCGCGAGCCCCGAGCCCGCCCTCATCGAGGCGATCCTCGGCGCCCGCCGACGCCGATCACAGACATCGGCCCGACGTTCCGGCGGTCCTCGTCAGCGTGATCCTCCGCTGCCTGCGCAAGGCTCCCCGAAGGCGCTTCCCCACGCGCCAGCTGAGGAGCGCGTCGCCGGAGCGCGCGGATCATGGCCGTCGAGCCGTTCCGCGGGCAGCCGAGCCGTCCGCGCGGCGCTGGCGCGAAGGCGCGCCAGGCGATCGCGCTCCGCGCGCCGCTCCTGCCTGCACCTGCTCCTGCTCACTGCTCCTACTCCCGAGCCCGAGCCCGCGCCCGCGCCGCGCCCGCGCCCGCGCCCGCGCCCGCTCCGCTCCGCTCCCGCTCGCTCTCGCTCCCGCGCCCGCACGTGCGGCCGTGGCCGTCGGCGCGCGTCTCCGTCGCCGTCACTTCCGTCGAACGCCCCCGCGCGCGCCGTGCCGGCGCAGCGGACCTCGCGGGTCGCGCTCGTCCTCATCGCCCTCGCGGTCGCGGCGCTGGTCTTCCTCGGCAGGGCTTCGTGCTCCTCGTCGATTGACGACCGGGGAGCTGCGATCGCGTCCGCGCTCCGCGTCGTTCGCGCCCGCGCGCCTCGCGCACGGCTTCTCGGCCATCCGCCTGTATCGGCGGGGAGAGACGAGGTGGGATCTACGCATGCCCTACGCGGACGCGGCTCGGCCGCCTTTCTACGAGGAGCGCGCGGCGGGCGGCGGGGCGCCGGCGCGATCCGGCGATCTCGTCTCCACGGCCTGCGTTCTTCGACGGGGGATGTGGCGCGGGCAGGTCGAGCCGCTCGCGGCGCTCGAGCGCGTCGTCGTCCTCGGCGGCCCCCGGCCACGGCCAGAGCGAGCCCGCCGCGCTGTGCTCGAGGGCACGCCGACGCGCTCTACGGCGCCTTCAGCGGGATCGGCATCCGCCGCGCGATCGTCGTCGGCCTGTCGTGGGGCGGCATGGTCGCGATGCGCCTCGCCCTCCAGCACCCGGCGAGGGTCGCCGGGCTCAACGCTCCTCGACTTTTACCAGCGCCGAGGTCGACGCGCTTGCGAAGCGCGTGAGAAGTACCGCGCGTTCATCGCGATGCACCGCCGCGTCGGGTTCCGTACGCGCTCTTCGACAAAGAGGCTTTCGCGCCGCTGATGACGGCGCCCACGCACCGGAGAACCCCGAGCTGCTCGCCGCGACCTACCGCCGGACGATGGGCTTCGAGCGCGGCGGCCTCTCGCGCGCAACGTCGCCGTCGTCGTCCACCGCAGAACGTGCTCCCCAGGCTTCCCGCGCGTCCGGCGTGCCTACGCTCGTCGTCTGCGGGCGCGAGGATCAGTCGGCGCCGCCCGAGCGGAGCGAAGGTGATCGCCCTGAGCGATCCCCGGCGCGAAGCTCGCGCTGAATCGACGGCGTCAGGCACATGTCCGCGCTCGAATCCGACGCGGTCAACGCGCACCTCGTCCCGTTCGTCCGGCGCTGCATCGACCGATCGCGCTGACGTCGATCAGTGTCCGTGCGACGCCGGCGATGGCTCCGCGGAACCACGTGCGCAGGATCCGCACGATCGCGCTCGTGCCACACGAGCGAGATGTCGAACCCTGGGAGATCGAGCTCGCGCGGGGGCGAGGACGCGAAGCGGACGGAGGCGCGAGCGCCGCGCGGCTTGCCGCTCCGCGGCGTGAGGACCACGTCCGTCTTCTCGACGAGGAAGGGAGCCACGAGGAAGTGGGGGACCTCGACCGCGATGCGCCGGCGCTCACCGAGCTTCGCGGGCGCGGTGTCGACGATGCTGCCGCGTTCGCCGCGCGGCGTGATCAGCGCGTGTGGAAGTGAGAGGAAAGCGCTCGAGCGAGAGCCGCCGGCCCACCGCCGGGTGGTCGTGCGCACCACGCAGACGAAGCGCTCGCTGAGGAGGCTGCGCGAGCGCTCCCCGCTCGGTGTCTCCCAGGCGGGCCGGGCGACGTCGACCCGGCCTCGTCGGGTCCTCCACCCCGCGCCCGACGATCGGGCGGAGCTTCACGACGACGTTCGGCGCCTCGCGCCACACGCGCGCGAGCACGGCGGGCATCAGCACGGCTCGACGTAGTCGGTCGTCGCCACGCGGAAGGTCCGGCTCGAGCGCGCGCGGGATCGAACGCGCTCCGGGGGCGAGGGCCTCGAAGGCTCACCCAGCACGCGCTCGAGCGTGGCTCAGCCAGCTCGGCGGCGCCTTGCGGTCAGCGTCATGCCCGCGCGCGTGGACGAGGAGCGGATCGCCGAGGACGGCGCGGAGCCGCTGCGCGGCGTGGCTCATCGCGGGCTGCGTGAGACCGACGCGCGCGCCGCGCGCGTGACGTGGCGCTCGGCGAGGAGCGCGCGAATACGGGAGTTGAGGTCGAGGCGCTCGAGATGCACCTCTGCATGGGAGCGTAAGGGGGCGTCCCCAGTGCTGTCGACTGGTCGGGGGAGATCCGGGCACGGGCACAGGCACGGGCACGGAGCACGCGGAGGGCGGACGAGACGAGACGAGACGAGACGAGACGAGACGAGACGAGACGAGACAAGGGCAGACGAACGAGACAGACGGAAGACACGGTCAGAGCGATTCGGGTATGTGACGAGATCGTTCAGCTGCGCCGTCGTGAGATCGCTGGTGTGCCCGTGCTCCTCGCCGCCGCCCACCGCCGAGGAAAAAGCGATCGAGGAGCGTCGCTGCCCGGCAAATCGTGGAGGTACGGCGCGCGCGCAGCGCGAGGCCGAAGGAGCGGGGACCTGGAATGTTCCGCCGGTCCCACGTCGACGCTCTCGTTGTTCGTCAGCTTCGCGCCAGGTGGCACCCGCTGCAGCCGACCGCCGCGCTCTGAGGAAGCGTCGCCGCGGGATCGCGCGGCGGTGTCGGTGGGCGGAAGACGACGGGGCGCCGGAATGCTACCTGACCAGTGATCGAGGGCCTTCGTCTGCGTCTCGTCGAGTTCGGCCCAGCCATCCTCTTAGCGAACGTCGGTCGCGAAGGTCGCGATCGCCGGCACGTCGCCGCTCCAGTGGTACGGCGCGGTCCCCTGGGCGTTCATGAAGCGTCTGGGTCCGGCGAGCGCCGCTGAAGCACCAGACGCGTCCGTCGTCGGCGCCGCCGGGATGGCGGGACACGCAGGCGATGTTTCCTCCGGTGTTGCTGTGGAAGATCGCGTGGCCGGTGTCTTCCCGCGTCTCGCCGCCAGCGGGATGGTCTCCCAGTCGCCGTCCGGGTTCGAGCTCGCCGATGGTCTGCAGGTGCAGCTCGGCCGGCTCGCGACTCAAGACCACGACGGAGTCGTCCGGTCGGAACGCGACGGCGACGGCCTGTCCTGGCGCCTTGCCCTTGGGGTGGAACCTCAGGCCCTGGAACACGCAGCCTTCGGCGGGCCGAGCGCGACGATCTGGACCTGCGGCAGCGCAGCGGTGTGACCGTTGCCGGCGGCGACCACCGCCCAGTAGCGGCCGGTCGGCGACGTCACGACGTCGACGAGAGGGCGACCGCGGCACCGATGAGGCGTACGGCGTCCGGGTCGCCCGTCGAGCCGTTCGGCTCCGAATCAGTGAGCGTCGTCTCGACGGTCCCTCCGCACGGGCCGACGGCCGCGTAGCCGCTCGGGCATTGACGTTGACCTCCGAGGCTCGCGCCATCTGGTGGACGACGACGGCGCCGCCGGATCCCGACGGCACCATCCGCCACGCCACGAACGGCTCGGTGCGCTCGCTGAGCGGCCCGGCAGCGGCCTCACCGCGCGAGAGACGAACGCGCCGTGGACTTTGCGAATGCGCAGGACCTCCGGCGCTGCGCAGCCGGCTGACGAGGAGGCTGTCGCCGGCGATCACGTCGCAGATCACGGTCGACGCGCGAGCACGCTGGGCGCGCCTGCGGGTTGGGTCGGCATCGAGACGATCTCGCCGCCGGTGCACGCGACGTAGAAGGCGTGCTCGCGTGCGTGCCGAGCGGAGCCGGACACGGCGCGGCGCGCCACGACGGTCGCCGAGGCCACCGTGTCGATCGTCGCGATCGCTCCTCTGCGATCGAGCACGACGTGCGCGATTCCGGACCGTCGGTGACGATCACCCCGGCTCGTCACCCGCGCGGAAACGACGGAGCGAGCTTTCTTGGTCACGGGATCGACGATGACGACGCGGTCCCGGTCGGGATCCGTCGCGTAGGCGATGTTGCCGCCCGAGAGCACGGGCTCGCTCACTCCGAGCGCCGGCGGCGCGATGCGTCCGGGAGACCGTGGCCCCGAAGCTCGGTTGGAACAAGCTGGGCCTCCACTCGGCGGAGGGGCTCAGGGAGGAGCGGGGCTCCGGTTTCGGTCGAGAACCCCTGCGACGGGTCGGGCTCGTACGACGGCGACGCTGGCGGTGACGAGTCGCACGCGAGCGATGACGGCGGCGAGGACGAAGGAGCGGGACAATCGCGCGGCAGCGGGCACTGGCTCACCTGGCTGGGTCTGGAGGGCATCCGGCAATGTCCGGCGGCCCCGGCTTCCGTCACGCGGCGGCGCCGGTTCCGCGCGCCGCGCGCTCGCGACACAGGGCATCCCCGAGGTCAGGAAACGCACGGACGGCGCTTCCGGGTGGAGCGGGGCGAGCGTTGCCTCGCTGCGACGCGTGGGCCAGGCGCTGAATGCATGATGTGCATGTTAACTATGACGAGGAACATCGATTGGGCGAATGACGTGTCACGCTTATTCCTTCTCCTCGTGGCGGGCAGGGCGCTCGCCTCGAGAAGAGGTCAGTCATGTTCGTCGTCGCCGGGGTCACTGGGAATACGGGTTCCATCGTCACGAGACGCTCCTCGCCGCCGGCAAGAGCGTCCGCGTGCTCGTGCGCGACGCCGCGAAGGGCGCGCCGTGGCAGGCGCGGGAGCGGAAGGTCCGCGTCCTCGCGTCGCTGTCGACGACTCGGCCGCGCTCGCGGAGGAGCGCTCGAGGGGGCGAGGCGCGTACCTGCCTTCTCGCCGCCGAGCATGGGCGCAGCGGACTTCCTCGCCCGGGCATCGCGCGCGACCGTCGGCGCGCTCGCGGCGATCAGGCGGGCCGCGTGCCGCACGTCGTCTTCCTCATCGTCGGTCGGCGGTCAGCAGACGAGCGCGACGGGGCCGATCGCACCGTTCACTATGGCGAGCGGCGCCTCGCGGAGACGGGCGCGAAGCTCACCTTCGTGCGCGCGGCCTACTTCCTCGAGAACTGGGCCGCCGTCGCCGCGGCGGCGAAGGGCGGCAAGCTCCCGACGTTCCTCCCGGCGGATCTCGTCATCCCGATGGTCGCCACGCGCGACATCGGCGCGGTCGCGGCGAAGGCGCTGCTCGACAGGCCGCCGCTTCGAGATCGACGTCATCGAGCTGTCGGGTGCGAAGGACCTCTCCCCGAGACGGCCGCGATCTTCCGGGCGGCTCGTCGGCCGGAGCGTCGGGCGGAGAGGCCGCTCGACGCGGTCGTCCCCACGTTCACGAGCTTCGGCGCGTCGGCCTCGGTCGCGGCCTCTTCCGGGAGATGTACGAGGATCGCGCGCGGCACCGTCGCGTGGGAGGAGCCCGAAGGCGCGCGCGGTGCGGGCACGGCCGATCGAGAGCGTCCTTCGCGCGTTCGTGGCGCAGACGGACCGTGCGCCAGGACCGTCCGTGGGCCGAGCATGATTCCCGGATCATGCTCGGTCATCGAGAGTGGAACTCAGGCCTGGCGGCGGCGCGCTTCTCGCGACGAGGGACGCAGCGACTGTCACGAGCCGACGAGCGAGGCGTCGCTGGTGCTGCCGCCGGTGCTCGAGCAACAACGGTCGCCTTCTTCTTGCCGGCGAGACCACTCGTCGGTCGCCTCAGTGAGATCCCTGTCGGCGCTGCTGCTGCCCTTCGAGCGCGAGCCGCTCGCGCGGCGGCGGGCGTTCGTGGCCGGAGGCGCGTTGCCCTGCGAGGGATGTCGTCGTCGTCCGCGCCCGCCTTGTCGTCGGCGGCCGAGTCACCCTTCGGTGCTTCGTCGCCGTGCCGGATCAGGCTCAGGGATCGGCCTGGGGCGCGCCCGCGTGGCGTTCGGCGCAGGCGGGATCCGCCGCGGGCTATAATCGTCCTCGCCGCCCTGGTTTCCGTCGTTGCCGCCGTTGTTCGGATCCTCGTCGGCGGGTCGGGCTGCTCGGCCTCGAGCACGTCGCCCTGACCTTCGCCGGGGACGTCGTTACCGACCACGCCGTAGCCGTCGCGTCGGCGAAGCGACCCCACACCTGATAGTGGAGGCTGGCGCGCTGACGCCCTTCCTGCCGCCGCCGGCCTCGCCGACCCGGCGTGTACGTGTAGAGTGCAGCCGTCGCGGCGTTCACGGGGACGATCTCGACCTTGTCCTGCGTGAGCTTCTCCTCGCCCATCTTCCAGCCGCTGGCCGTTCCGTTGGACGTAAGCGCGCGGTCCATCGAGCGGCTCCAGGGTGCCCGCGGCGCGCTCGGCCTGGTTGGCGAAGCCCTCGTACTTGGACGAGCACACCGGGCTGTGGGGGCGTCCGCAGCCGGAAGATCGAGATCGGCTCCGCGGAGCGCGTTCTTCTTGTAGATGAGGCTCTGCTCCATCTGGAGGCGCGGACGAGAGGCTCGAGGGTTGATCCATTGCTTCTCCGGAGGCGTCGTGCATGATCTCGGCGGCGCTCTTGCCGTTCTCCTCGTACGTCGCGAGGACGGAGGCGTGGCCCCAGGGCGTCTTGTCGAGGAAGGCCTGGATGTCACGGCGCTCATCGCCTTCGTGTCGCGGAGGGCGACGTCCGTGAGGACCGAGAGTTCTTGTCGAACTCCGCCTGCTTCACGCTCGCGCGGTCACCGCCGACTTCCTCCTCCGGCGCGCTGGAGCGCGCAGCGAGCGTCGTCGCGACCACCATCAGCAACCCCGAACAACCACCTGGCTCCCATGCGATGGTGTAGGTGCTACATGTGCCACGTCGGTCCAGCCGGAATTTTCGAAAATTGACGGATCTGGATGTAGGGAAACGGGGGATCAAGAGGGAGGGTTTGATCCACAGGGTCGCCCAGGGCAGAACATCCCAATCGGTCCCCCGGCAGGGGTGTTGTCTGGGTAGCAACATGCGCGATTTGCGCAACCCTCCGCCATCTGCGGTCCGCGCGGGCGGGTTACGCGGGCTGCAATGCCTTCCAGAAGCGGAGGGTAGCGCCATCATGACATTCGCAGTACTTACGGGAGGATGTCTTCGAGGGACTCGGAAGGAACCAGCCGCGACAGGCGGAGCAGACTGACCGCCAACACGAAGGACGGCGACACCCACCTCGAGGCACCGCGGCTGACCGCCATCTGGGACCCGGAGGCTCTGTCGGCGCGCCCTCCCGGCGTCCGGCTCGCTCACGATCGGCACTCACTCGGGCTGCGACGTCCGAATCGATCCACCTCCGTCTCGCGAAAGCGCCGTGCTTCACCTGGGGCCGACCCACAAGATCGAGGACGCGGGCAGCGCCAACGGTACGCGCATCGCCGGCCGCCCGGTGTCCGGGATACCGCTCCCGGTCGCGCGCCGGGCGAGATCATCGGATCGGCAACGTCGTCGTCGTCATCCAGGGCGGCGATCCGACCGCGGCCGAGCGGATCCCCGTCAAGCTCACGCCCCGCGCTCGTTCCGGCTCCGCCCTCCGCGTCGTCGACGGCCGCCCCGCCGGGCGCCGCGCGCCAACGAGACGCCGATGCAGCGCCTCGAGCGCCTCGTGAAGCTCGTCGCCGCCGGCTTAACATCCGTCCTCATCACCGGCGAGACGGGCACCGGCAAGGGTCATCGCCGAAGCGCATCCATCGCGCCTCGCGCGCGCCGCCGCGGGCTTCTACCGCGTCGGGCTGGCGCTCGCCGAACCTCCTCGATCGCCGAGCTCTTCGGCGAGGGCGAGAGGGCCGGCCTCTTCGGTCCGCGAACGGCGGGACCGTGCTCGTCGACGAGGTCTCCGAGCGCCGCTCGGGACGCAGGCGAAGCTCCTCCGTGCTCGAGCGCAGCGGGTGATCCGCGTCGACACCGTCGGGGCGCGCAAGGTCGACGTCCGCTTCATCGCAGCGACCAGCACGATCTTCGCGCGATGGTCACCGAGGGCACGTTCCGCGAGGACCTCTACTTCCGCCTCAACGGCATCACGATCGAGGTGCCGCCGCTCCGCGAGCGCCGCGAGCAGATCTCCCTCATCGCCGGCGAGCTGCTCGTCTCCGCGTGCGCCGACGCGCGGCGCGCGCCGATGGCGCTCACGAAGGAGGCGCTGGCGCGGCTCGAGAGCTACGACTGGCCGGGCAACGTCCGCGAGCTCAAGAACGCGATCGAGCGGGCCGTCCTCCTCTCCCAGGGCGACGTGCTCGACCCGATGGCGCTCCCCGCGGGCGATCCGGGCGACGACGCGGCGGGCGCGCGGCTGCGCAACGACCTGGCCGCCTTCGAGCGCCAGCGTATCGTCGAGGCGCTCGAGAAGTGCGCCGGCAACCAGACCAAGGCCGCTCAGCTCCTCGGGATCTCCCGCCGCACGCTGGTCTCGCGTCTCGGGGAGTACAACCTCCCACGCCCTCGCGGCGGCGGGCAGAGGGCCTGACCGGCACGAGGACGGCGCGCGCGCTGTGATACGATCGCCCTCGCGGCGTTCGTGAGGTCACACGACGTCTCGCGGAGCGGCGTTCGACTTCGATGCAGCGGGACTTGGAGGTTGGCCGGCGCGTGGGCCGGTACATGGTGCATCGCCGCATCGCGGCGGGCGGCATGGCCACGGTCCATCTCGGTCGCCTCATCGGCGCCGGGGGCTTCTCGCGCATGGTCGCGATCAAGCGCCTCCACGACGGCTACGCGCGCGATCCCGAGTTCGTCGCCATGCTGCTCGACGAGGCGCGCCTCACCTCGACGATCCGTCACCCCAACGTCGTCCAGACGCTCGACGTCGTCGCCGAGGAAGACGAGCTGCTCGTCGTCATGGACTACGTCGAGGGCGACTCGCTCGCGAGCCTGGTCGCGCGCGCGCGCGAGTCCCGCGAGCGCGTGCCCGTCGAGCTCGCGGCGTCGATCGTCGCGCAGACGCTCCACGGGCTCCACGCCGCGCACGAAGCGCGCGACAAGAACGGCGCGCCCCTCGGGATCGTGCACCGCGACGTCTCCCCGCAGAACGTGCTCGTCGGGACCGACGGCGTCGCGCGCGTGCTCGACTTCGGCATCGCCAAGGCGGCGTCGCGCTCGGCGTCGACCGAGGGAGGTCAGCTCAAGGGGAAGGCCGCCTACATGGCGCCGGAGCAGCTGCAGCACGGCGCCGTCGATCGGCGGACCGACGTCTTCGCCGCGGCGATCGTCCTCTGGGAGCTGCTCGCCGGACGTCGGCTCTTCCTCGGCGACTCGCCGGCGGAGACGATGGGGCGCATCCTCGTGGAGCCGATCGACGCGCCCCAACGGTGGGCGCCCGACGTGCCGCAGGAGCTCGGGCTCATCGCGCTGCGCGGCCTCGAGCGTGAGCTCGACGCGCGCTTCGCCAGCGCCGAGGAGATGGCGCTCGCGATCGAAGACGCGATCGCCCTGCCGCGCGCGAAGGAGGTCGGGGCCTGGGTCGCGCGCGTGGCGTCGGAGTCGATCGCCGCGCGCGCCGAGCTCGTGCGCTCCGTCGAGCGTGAATCGAATCGGATCGAGGCCGCGCCGAGCACCGATCCGGAGCTCCGCGCGGCGATGGAGGAAGCGGAGCGCCGCCGGCAGATGGCGGATCTCCCAACGAGCGTCGGCCGGCCCGCGCCGAGCTCCGGCGACGTGCCGACCCAGTGGGCGATGGCGGCCAACACGCGCGTCGACGACAGCGCGCGCGCGCCGCGCGGTCCGACCGCGCCGCCCGTCGTGCCGTACAACGACGAGCCGACGGTCCATGCGACCGTTCGCAGCGCGTCGGCCGTCTCCGCCACCCCCGCGCGTCGCGTGTCGCGCGCCTCGCTGCTCATCGGCATCGCCGGCGGGGTGTCGCTCGCCTTGGCGCTCACCGTCGTCCTCGTCACGCGCGCGTCGTCGAGCGCGCCGCGCGAGGATACGCCAGCTGCGGCGCTCGCGACGGAGGCGGCTCCGTCGAGCCCTCTGGTCGCGCCTCCGCCGACCGCGCCACCCGCGGCGGGCGTCGTGCTCGGCGCGAGCGTGCCGGACCCGCTGCCGGCGGCGGTGGCCCCGGACGAGCCGCCGCCGACGGCGACGCCGGTCGGGGCGCGGGCGAAGAAGCGCCGCGTGGCGCCGCGGGGGAGCTCCGGGAAGCGCGACTGCCGGGTCCCGTATTACATCGACGACAAGGGCGTGAAGCGCTTCAAGGTCGAGTGCCTGTGAGCGTGGGCCAGCGCGGTCGCCGCGCCGGCGATCACCACGTCCCGTTGACGCCGAGGCCGTAGGCCGGCACCGCGCCGTCGCGCGTCTGCGAGGCGCCGATCGTGCCGCCGTACGGCACGACGCGCAGGGCGCGCGGCGGGGGCGGATCGGTCGGTCGCGCGCGGTCGCGGGTGAACCACCACGCGGCCGCGCCGCCGAGGAGCGTTCCGCCGAGCGTGATCGCGACGAAGCCGCGCGTCTTCTCCGGCGTGACCTGCTCGAAGACGAGCGGGCTGCCGATCGCCGCTCCGGCGGCGGCGCCGAGGCCGGCGCCGAGATCGACGAGGAGGATCCGCGACGCCGGCAGCTTGGCGATCTTCGAGAGCGTCCCGCCCGCGACGAGGCCGATCGCGGCGCCGTAGCCGGCTCCCGTGTGCGGGGTCTGGTTGAGATCGCCGCGGTAGAAGTAGTCGGTGAGCGCGCCGAGCCCGAGGCCGAGTCCGGCGCCGGAGTGGACGAGGACCGCGTCGCCCTCGTCGGCCTTCCCGCGCGTGAGCGAGAACGTGGCGAGCCCGAGCCCGACGAGCCCGCCGCCGACGCCCCAGGCGTAGCGATCCGTGAGGGGCTGCCTGCGTCCGTTCGCGATGAGGATCCCCGCGGCGGTCCCCCACCACGCGCCGCCCGCGAGCGTCCAGGCGTCGCCGGTCGAGACGTTCCACTCCTCGGCGACGAGGAGCGCGCTGCCGAGCCCGAGGCCCGTGCCCAAGGTCAGCAGCGGGTAGAGGAGCCGCGGGTCCTCCGAGCCGCTCGCGCGCTGGACGCTGAACGCCATGAACGCGCCGAAGAGCGCGGCGTTCGCGGCGAGCACGGCGCGGCCCGGCGAGCGCGACGGCGCCATGATGCCGGTGCTCGCCGACTCGTCGGGGCGCGGAGCGGCCTCGGCCGGCGCGCCCGGGGACGTCGAGAGCAGATCGCGGAGGAGGACGAGCCCGCGCACCGAGACGTCCGCGCCGGACACGCGCTCGACGCGCACGCGGAGCTGCCGGCTCCGAGGCGCGACGACCACGATGCGGAGGATGAACGAGTCGCCGGACGCGGGCTCGAGACGCGGGCTGACGAGCCACGTCCCCGCGTCGGCGGGCCGCGGCGATTGCGCGCCGGCGTGCTGGGCGCGCTCGAGCATGTCGAGATCGCGCGCGTGACCCGCCGCGGGGCCGGCGTCGGCGACGTCGAGCGCGAAGCCGAGGTCCTGCACGGCGTCGCGGAGCGTGGCGTCGAGCTCCGTCGCGCGCGCGTAGATCGCGCCGTCTCCGGGCGCCGGCTTGTGCACCGCGGCCTCGTCGCCTGCCGGCGTGAGCGTGGGCCAGACGACGATCGGTGTGTTGGTCTCGCGCGGCCTCGCCCCCGCGGTGCTCGCGGCGGGGGCGGGCGTCGGCGGTGCCGGTCCGGTCGGCGGTGGCGCTGCGGGAGCGGAGGCGGGCGGCGTCGCAGGCGCCGGCGGCACCTCGGGGGCGGTCGGCTCCGCGCCGGATGACGGAGGTTCGGGGGCTGGCGGCGTCGTGGCGGAGGACGGACGCTCGGTCGTCGTCGCCTCCGGCGCCGCCGCGGACGCGTCGGGCGCGTCGTCTGCCCACGCGCGCGAGCTCGGGAGCGTGAGCCACGCGAACGCGCACGCGAGGGCGACGGCGCGCGCGCGCATGGCTCAGAACATGACGACGCCGCTGAGCCAGAGGTCCACGATCATGGTGTCGTCGACCGAGAAGCGGCGTCCGGGCAGGTCGATGACCTGCCGGTGGTTGGGGTTCGGGATGCCCGTGGCGCTGCCGCCTCCGGCCGTCTGCGCGCCGGTGCGGCAGGGGCCCGACGCGCCGGCGTCACTCTTGAAGTCGGGGTTGCACGCGTCGGCCGCCGTGATGAGGTGGCTCTGCACGTAGGTGAGGCCGAGCCCGGCGTTGAACTTCACGTACTCGCCGGCTTGCCACGTGACGCCGCCCGAGGCGCCGAACGAGCCGAACGCTTGCTGGTCGGTGATGCCGGTGAAGAAGACCTTCGAGGCGTTCGGATCGGCGACGCTCGTGAAGCCGTCGGGCCCAGCGCGGTACGCGCTCGGGTTCGGGTTCCGCAGCGAGGCGGCCGACGACGAGCCGAGCGCGTCGAAGAGCTCGGAGTAGTCGCGCCCGGGCGAGTGGTAGCTCCCGCGCAGCTTGAAATCGAGGACGACGCGCTGGAAGGCGTCGCGGTTCTCCCAGGGGTAGACCTCCATACCGACGGTGAAGGTGCCGATGATCGGCGGTCGGTTGAGGAGCGTGCCCTTGAGGTCCTTGGTAGCGCCGAAGTCGCTGTTCGACTGCGGGATGTCGACGTGCATGCGGAAGCCGGTGTACGGCTCGATGTAGCCGTAGCGCCGCGAGAAGACGGTGTTCGCGATGATCGCGTGCATCCCGCGCGAGATGCCGGGCTCGCGGCTTCGCGTCGGGTTCACCGGATCGGGGCACTTGATCGCCGCGTTGTCGTTGCACGCGTGCAGGCGATCGCCGACCGCGAAGCGGGCTTCGGCGCCGATGACCCAGTTGGGCTTCGACGCGTCGCGTGTCTGGTTGAAGATCGCGTAGTTGAGCGCGGCGCTGAACCAGTCGACGCCGCTGCGGGTCGGGCTCCTGAACGGGACGCTGAAGAGCTGGTCGCCCGAGGGGTCCTGGAGGCGCTGCGGGTTGCGCGAGGAGCCGTCGAGGTCCGACAGCTCGCGCGCGTCGGCGAGGATGAGCGGGAGGCGCAGCGAGAGGGCGAGATCCTTGTAGATGCCGATGTCGCCGCCGACCTCGAGCACCGTCAGCGACTGCGAGTACGAGGCGACGTTCTCGTTCGACGCGGTGAAGCCTCCGCTCGCGAGGCCCGGCTGCGCGAGCGTCGACTCGCGGCGGATGTTCGCGCTCTTCCACGACTGCCTGAACGTGAGGAGCAGGTTCGCGTCGAACGGGTCGTCTTCGTCGAACGCGTCGATGACCGTCGTGTTCTCGCCGGCCTCGCGGAGGAGGCGAGGCTCCTTCGCCGCGACGGGCTCGTCCGCGGCGGCGGGCGACGCGGTCAGCGCCAGCGCTGCGCCGAGGGCAGCCGACCATCGAAGGAGAACGCGCCTCGCGCCCTCGAGCCGTGCTCCGGTGACCCGCCTTGTCCACCCGCGCATTTGCTCTCGCGACGCTACCATCGTTCGAGGGGAAGCGTCATTTGTTCTCACGGCCGCGCGCCGCGCGTCGAAGGCTCTCGGGGCGCGTCGCGCGGCCGATCGTGGGAGCGCTCGGGTGTCTGTCGGGGCTGCGCGAGGCGCGCGGCGTCGTGGACGAGGAGCGCCTCGCCGAGCGTTCGATCGTGGCGGTCGTCATCGTGGCGGTCGTCGAGGAGCGCCGACGTGCGCGCCGCGCCGCGCCGCGCGCCTGCGGGCCGACGACGAGACGAGGAGCGGCCCGCCGGTGTCGTGTGCCCCGAGGGCGAGCGACCCTCGCGGCGGCGCCCCCGCGAGGGTCGAGCGAGGAACGAGTCGGAGCGGTCGCCGAACCGGAGCGCGCGATCACGGAGCGAACGACGCGACGGAGTAGCGCGACGTGCTTCCTCGGAGATGGGGCGCGTGAGCTTGCTCGAGGGTCCGTCGATCGGGGCGCTGGCTCGGGTGAGGGAAGGATCCAGGCGTCGATCGGCGGCGCTCCGGATCACCCCGCCAAGTACCTGGAATGGCGACGGGCCCACCTTCGACCACCGGGTATGCCGCGTGCGGGAGCCGGTCCACCACACGCGCTCCCCGAGCGCCCGTGTCTCCGTCAGAGCGACCATGAACCTTACCCCTCGCGCAATGGCTACCGCCCTCATCACCGCGTCCGCGCTCACCGCTGGCTGCTCGTCGGAGGACGCCGGGACGATCACCGCGCAGGACTCGGATCTGACGGCGCGCGAAGGCTACACGGCGCTCGACAACCCGCGTGGCGGCGTCTACGTCTCCGCCGCGGTCGCCGGAGGTCGGGTGTTCGTCGGCGACAACCGCGCGGCGATCGACGTGTTCGATCTCGCGACGATGAATCGAGCGCTCACGGTCGAAGGACGCGTGCCTTCGGGCTCGCTCTCCGCGTCGGGCGAGCTCGTCGCCGCGTGCGGCGATCGCGATGACCAGCCGCTCGGCTGGGAGGCGGCCTACGGCACCTCGGATCGCAACTACGTGATCACGATCCTCGACGCGCGGTCGGGCGCGCGAAAGTTCGAGGTCGCGCTCGGACTCCAGCGCTACCTCGCGACGTCCTCCGACGGCCTCGTCGATCTGCCCTCGATGAGCTGCCGGCTCGACGCAGCGGTCGGGACCATCGCCGTGAGCTTCTCGCACCCGAAGCTCGCCGACGAGATCGTCACGTTTCCGCTGCCCACCGAGGACGCGCGCCACGATTTCCGCGAGATCCCGGGCGCCACGCGCGTCGCCGTCGGAGACGGGGCGGCGCGCAACACGATCAAGTCGTTCTCGAGCGGACCGAGCGGCATCACGTACGCCGCCGGCGGCTACGGTCTCAGGCGCGTGGCGTCGTCGTCGAGCGCGCCGATCACCTTGCGTGACGAAGGGCGCGAGCACATGGTCGGGGTCGACGAGCGAGGGGGGCGCCTGTTCGCCGCCGATCACGGCGGCGCCCTCCTCGTGCTCGAGTCGGACGGCGCGCTCGTCGAGTCGGTCCCGGTCGCGGACTGGGTCGAGGGCGTCGCGCTCGCGCCGGGCTACGTCGTCGTCGTCGGCCGGAGCGGCTTGCTCGTGACGAAGGACCGCTGGTCGGCGCCCTGAGTGGTCGCGGGGGGCCGAGCGCGCAGCTGGATCGTTCGACCACCTCGGCGCGTCTGCGGCTCGAGGGCGGCCTCGATCTACCGGGCTTCTCCGGCGCGCGGGTGGTGGCATCGACGTTGCGATATGTAGGGTCGTGTACTCCTTGGCTCGCCTCGCCGGCGCCTTCCTCCTCCTCTCTTCGCTCCTCGTCGCATGCAGCGACGGCGTCGAGACCGAGCCGATCGACGAGGGCGCTGACGCCGAGGACGCCGGAGCGCGCCGCGCGAGCCCGGACGGCGCTGCGGACGCCGCCGACGACGAGGTCGACGCGCCCGCGGGGGATGCCGGCGTCGAAGCCGGCGGCGACGACGAGCCGCCCATCGTCGGCGAGCTCCAGACCTGCCAGGCGTCGTACTACCAGTCGGGCTCGAAGACCGCGAACGGCGAGAGCTTCGATCCGAACGGCATGACCGCGGCGCACCGGACGCTCGCGTTCAACACGAGGCTGCGCGTGACGAACAAGGCGAACGGCAAGTCGGTCGACGTTCGCATCAACGATCGCGGCCCGTTCGGCAGCAGCCGCCGCTGCCTCGATCTGGCCCGCGGCGCGTTCGCGGCGATCGCGCCGCTCAGCGCCGGTGTGATCACGGTCGAGTACGGCACGCTCGCGAACTAGCTCCGCGGATACCATCGCTCGCGATGGCGTCGGACGGACATGAACACCGAGCTTTCGCCGCGCGAGTCGTCGTCCTCGAGCGCAACGTGCTCGTCGGCCGCCTGGCGCTCGCCGCGATCGTCGCCGGCGCCGCGCTCTTCGCGGCCATGATGGTGTTCGGCTTCGCGCCGGGCCTTCTCGGCGTCCATCTCTTCGGGATCGGCGTCGTGCTGCGCTTCGTCGTCGGCCGACGCAACTGGGCGTCGCAGCGGCGGGAGCGCGCGGTGCGGGTGACGCCCGCGGGGGTCCACGTCGACGGCGTCCTCGCCGTCCCGCGGGCCGGCGTCGAGGACGGCTTCTTCCAGCCGCGACGGGAGGGCGGCTCGTCGGTGTGTCTGGTCGATCGGCGTCGCCGGGTCGTCTTCGAGGCCGAGGTGTCCGACCAGAGGGCGGCCACCCTCCTCCGGGTGCTCGGCCTCGACGCGGCGAGCCGGCGGGCGGAGTTTCGCGGCGCCTCGCCGATCGGGGCATCGACCGCGCTCAACGTCGCGTTCGTCTTCGCGCTCTTCGTCATCGGCGCGCTCGCCTACGACGTGCTCCTCGCGCTCGGCATCCCGTCGAGCCCGCTCTTCACGATGCTCGCGATGGTGCCCATCTTCCTCGCGGCCATGGCGCCGTCGAAGATCGTCGTCGGCGTCGACGGCGTCCTCGTGCGCTGGTTCTGGCGCGAGCGCTTCATCCCGCTCGCCGACATCGCCTCGCTGTCGGTCGGTGACTTCCGTGAGATCTTGCTCCGCCTCACGTCGGGCAAGACCGTGACGATCCACACGACGAACACGCGGCGGCACCTGTCGGAGCACCATCGCCAGCACCGGGACGCCGTCTACGCGCGGATCGTCGAGGCGGTGAACGCGCACCGCCAGAACCGCGGCGCCGCCGAGGTCGCGCTCCTCGTGGCGCGCGGCGCTCGCTCGGTCACGGCGTGGAAGCGCGCGCTCGAGGCGATCGCCCAGGGCGACGGGGGATATCGCCAGGCCGCGCTCCGCGACGAGGACCTGTGGCGCCTCGTCGAGGACCCTCGCGCCACGGAGGACGCGCGCGCCGGCGCGGCCTTCCTCCTCCGAAAGTCGCTCGACGCCGAGGGCAAAGCGCGCGTGCGCGTCGCCGCCGACGCGACGGCGTCGCCGAAGCTCCGCGTCGCGCTCGACGCGGCCGCCGGAGACTCGGACGACGTGGCCTCCGCGGCGCTCGCCGAGGTCGGCGCTCCGGACGACTCACCGCGGATGCGGGCGCGCTGAGCTCGCGCGCGGCTCGGTTCGCCGAGGGGTCGTCGCGGTGACGTCGCGCGGCCCGGCTCGCCGGGCGTCGCCGTGACATCTCGCGGCTCGCCACGCCGCGGGGGCGCGGTGAGCCAGCGATGACCGTGGGGGCACGACCGTGAGCGGAGGGCGTGAATCACGCCGTGCCGTCGCTCGTCGAAGTCGAGCTACACACGCACGGCTCGCGGCATCACAACGGTGGCCAGGACGGAGGGATCCCATGCACACGTCTGGAGCTCGCTCGGGCAGGCTAGGCAGCTGCGCCCTCATGTTCATCGTCGCGGCCACCGTGGCCCCCGGGTGCGCTCCGGCGAAGCGACAGGGACCGCCACCGTCCCCAGACGTGGGGTCGGACGGCACGGTGGAGGCCAAGGCGGGAAACACGTTCGACGTCGACGCTTCCGAGGACGGGCTCCAGGTGTCCGGGACCGTCGATCTGAGCGGTGCAATGCCGCAGGTGGCCATGACCGCGAGCGTCGGCCGAGGCCTCTCCAAGGACACCATCGAGACGATCTGCTTCGCGCCGAGCTCCTCGAAGCTCCCGGCGGACACATCGGCGAAGCTCGGCGTCGTGGCGAAGGCGTTTCGAAGCGAAAAGAACGAGGAGAACGGGCAGAGGCGGATCACGGTCGAGCCCATGATCGTGTCTCGGGACACGCAGGTGACGGCGTCGAAGGTCCGGGCCGAGCGCGCCGCAGCCGTCGTTGGAGCGCTCGTGAAGCAGGGCGTCGATCGGAACGCGATCGTCGTGACCGGGCCGGAGGTCCCGCGGACGGAGTGGTCGATACCGATGCTCGTCCGGCCCTTCGGGGAGGAGCCGCCGCCGTGCGTAGAGGTCGCGGTCGTCACGGCGTCCTAGCGAGCTGCGCTGCTGCGGAGCGCTCCGACCTCGTCCTCCGCCACCGGCCCTGACGCGACTCTGTGCGAGCCCGCCGGACCGCGCTGCGCCGGCGACCTCGCTGGCGGGTCAGTCGGGAGCTCACCCGCGCGCGCTCGGGCTCCGCCGCGACGTTGCGTCGAGCTGAGCCCGTTGCCCGAGTCGTCCTGGAAGATCGTCTCGATCCCGTAGGGGCGCTCCGTGGGCTCGGATCGGAAGGTGACGCCCCTGGCTCTCGGCTGCTCGTACGTCTTCCGGCAGTCGCTCGTCTGGAACACACACGCCTTCGCGCGGTCGAGGTCGAGGACGAAGATCGTGGCGTGCGACTGCCCGAAGCGCTGACGAAAGGCGACGCTGAACGAGGCGAGCGGATCGAGCGCGCGCTCCTCGACCGCGGGACCTCGGTCACGGAGGCGTGCGACGCGGCGCGCTTCCTGGCGCGCCGGCCGCGATGCCTGGCGGAGTCGGATCGCGGCGCCGGGAAGGTGCGACCGCGGAGCTCGAGTCGGCCCGCCTCCGAGCCTGCGGCCGCGGGCTTCCGGTCGCGGGCCCGTGGGCCTCGTCACCGTGGAGGTTGCATCGCAGCGCTGCGCTCGCTAGCTGAGACCCATGCCTCGTCGACGCTCTCACGCTCTTCCGCTCGTTGCCCTCGTCGCGCTGACCGCCTGCTCTCCGGGCGCGGACGGCGCGCCTCCGAACCAGCCGGTCTCGCAGCCGACGACGGCGAACGCGCAGGCGGGCGCGGCCGCGACGGGTGGGAAGGCGAAGCTCGGGACCTTCGGCGTCGATCTCGCGGGGCTCGACGCCTCCGTGAAGGCGGGCAACGACTTCAACGCCTTCGCCGGCGGTCGCTGGATGAAGGAGCAGAAGATCCCCGCCGATCGATCGCGCTGGGGGATGTTCGACATGCTTCGCGAGGAGTCCGACGCGAACGTGCGCGTCATCCTCGAGGACACGGCGAAGACGAAGCCGGCGAAGGGGACCAACGCGCAGAAGATCAGCGATTTCTACGGCGCGTACCTGGACACCGCCGCGATCGACAAAAAGGGCCTCGAGCCGGCGAAGGCGGCCCTCGACGCGATCGCCGCGGCGAAGACGCTCGACGACGTGGCGAAGCTCATGGCTCGGCCCGACCTCCCGACCAACGGCCCGATCCACGCCGACGTCGACCTCGACGAGAAGGATCCCGATCGCTACGTCGTGGTCGTCAGCCACGGCGGGCTCGGCCTGCCCGAGCGCGAGTTCTATCAAAACAAGGACAAGCAGTTCGACGAGATCCGGGCGAAGTACGTCGCGCACGTCACCAAGCTCCTCACGCTCGGCGGCGACAAGAACGCAGCCGCGAGCGCACGCGCGATCCTCGCGCTCGAGACGAAGATCGCCGAGCACCACTGGCCGATCGCCGACCGCCGCGAGCGCGACAAGACGTACAACCCGCGCACGCTCGCCGAGCTCGAGAAGGAGTCGCCCGCGTTCCCGTGGAAGACGTTCCTCGGCGGGCAGGGCTACGCCGGCGAGTCGAAGTTCGTCGTGACCGAGGCCTCCGCGATCCCGAAGCTCGCCAAGCTCTACGCGGCGACGCCGGTGGCGACCTGGAAAGCGTACCTCACGTACCACTTCCTCCGCGCGTCGGCGGACGTCCTGCCGACGGCGCTCGACGCCGAGGTCTTCGACTTCGCCGGCCGGACGCTCAACGGGCAGCCGGAGCAGCGCGAGCGCTGGAAGCGCGGCGTGTCGGCCGTCAACGGCGCGCTCGGCGAGGCCGTCGGCGAGCTCTACGTCGCGAAGCACTTCCAGCCGCGCGCGAAGGCCGCGATGGACGCGCTCGTCGAAAACCTCCGCAAGGGCTACGCGGCGCGCATCGACGCGGTGGACTGGATGACGCCGGACACGAAGAAGGTCGCGCTCGAGAAGCTCGCCTCGTTCCGGCCGAAGATCGGCTACCCGGCGAAGTGGAAGAGCTACGCGACCCTCGACGTCGCCGCCGGCGACGCCTTCGGCAACGCGCAGCGCGCCGCCGCGTGGCACCACGAGTACATGCGGGCGAAGCTCGGGACGCCGACCGATCGCGACGAGTGGTTCATGTCTCCCCAGACGGTGAACGCGTACTACAACCCGGTCTTCAACGAGATCGTCTTCCCGGCCGCGATCCTCCAGCCGCCCTTCTTCGACGCCGACGCCGATCCGGCGGTCAACTACGGCGGCATCGGCGGCGTCATCGGCCACGAGATGGGGCACGGCTTCGATGATCAGGGGGCGAAGTCCGACGCGAAGGGCGTGCTCCGGACCTGGTGGAAGGACGCCGACGTCGAGGCATTCAAGAAGCGGACCGACGTCCTCGCCGATCAGTACTCGGCGTTCGAGCCGCTCCCCGGTATCAAGGTCAACGGGCGCCTCACGCTCGGCGAGAACATCGGCGACGTCGGCGGCCTCACCGTCGCGCATCGCGCCTACCAGCTCTCGCTCGGCGGGAAGCCCGCGACGGTGATCGACGGCTACACCGGCGACCAGCGCTTCTTCCTCGGCTGGGCGCAGGTCTGGCGCTCGCTCATCCGCGATCCCGCGCTCCGCAACCAGGTCATGACGGACCCGCACTCGCCCGCGATGTACCGCGTCAACGGCGTCGTCCGGAACCTGGACGCCTGGTACACCGCGTTCGACGTGAAGGAGGGCGACGCGCTCTACCTCGCGCCGGAGAAACGCGTCCGCATCTGGTGACGCGCGTCCGCGCCGGATCGGCGACGCCGGCGTGCTTCGCCACGGCGAGACATCGCGCGCCGCTCGCGGCCGCGCCGATGCGTCCCTGAGCCTCGGCGTGGCGAGGGATGACGGCGCGGCGTCCTTCGTGTCTCCTCGTGGGCAGGGACGCCCATGGACATCCGGAGCAGCATCGAGGTGCGCTGGTTCGTCGACGACGCCGGCAGCGCGGAGGCGAAGGCCGCCGCGGCGTGGCTCCGAGACGAGCCCCCGCAGGGCAAGCGTGACGACCGCTATCTGCTGACCGGGCGCGACGACGTCGGCTTCAAGGCGCGTGTCGAGGAAGGGCAGCCGGCGAAGCTCGAGACGAAGCTCTTGCTCGGCTCGCTCGGACCCGCGCAGCTGCACGACGGCTTCGTCGGGCGCATCGAGCGCTGGCGCAAGCTCTCGCTCACGGTCACCGATCCCGAGCTCGAAGCGAAGGGAGAGTGGCTCCGGCTCACGAAGACGCGGCGCATGCGCAAGCTCGCGTGCGAGGACGGCGTCGTGCGCCGCGTCGACGTCTCGCAGAACCCCGAGGCCGGCTGCATCGTCGAGGTGACCGAGCTCGATTTCGAGCTCGGCGGCGTCGCGCGCCGCGCGATCACGGTCGGGCTGGACGCCTTCGGGCCCGAGTCGATGCTGCTCGAGGTGCTCCTCCGCGCGAGCCCGATCGCGCTCGCGTACGCCGCGGGCCTCCAGCTCGGTATCGCGCGCTCCGAGAGCTATCCGGAGTGGCTCGCGCGCACGTGCTCGCGCGAGACGACCCCGGCGTGACCGACCACCGGACCGGTCAGAGGTTCGGGGACACCGCGTCGTACCAGTCGAGGAACGGCGCCCCGATGCGCGTGAAGTGATCGAGATCGCGATCCGGCTCGGGCTGCCGCGCGACGCCGACCAGCTTGTGCGTGGGCTCGCCGTCCTCGACGAGGAAGAGGCCGGCGCCCGAGTCGCCGCCCTTCGAGAAGTACGGCGTACCGAAGCCGTAGACGTACCCGAGCTGCACGGTCGACGTCAGCGGGAGGTGCTGCGACATCGCGAGCGGCGCCTCCGGCTCCTCCTTGGTCCGCACCATCGCGGCGGCCGTGAGCGCTTCGCCCGACTCCACGCGCGCGACGACGTCGGTGAGCTGAGCGTACCGCGGGAGCGTGATCGGCGTGTCGAGCGTGAGGAAGCCGATGTCGGGGTTCTCGACGAGCTCGAAGTCGCCGCCGAAGAGCGTCGGGTTCGAGGCGCTCACGCTCGGACGCGACGGCGCGAGCGGAGCGACGATCTCGTAGGCGATGAACATCCTCGGATCGAGGCAGTGCGCCGCCGTCACGACGCGATCTTTCGCCACGAGCGTCCCGGTGCAGAACCAGAGATCGAACTTGCGATCGCGCATGAGGACATAGACGACCTCGGCGAAGCTCCCGTCGTCCACGGCGGGTGGGGGCGCGAGCGGCTTCGGCGGCTCGGACGGGGGCGGCGGCCGCCGCGAGGGCGACGGCGGCTCGAGCAGCGTCGGCTCGTCGTCCGGCGGCGGCTCGGTCACGACTTCGGAGACGCTGCACGCCGCGGAGAGGAGGCCAAGGAAGAGGAGTCCCGTGAGAGCGAGGCGCATCGGCTGCCCGATGAGCAACAAGCGGGCCGCGTGACGAGCGCACGCGCCGGGGGGATGCGTTCGTGCGAATGCGCCGTGTATCCGCGGACATCCGGGGGGCGTCGAAGGGGTCCTCGCTCCGCCCATGAATCGCGGTCCACAGCTTCTCGTGGAGGAACAGGACACGGCTGGCAGGGGTCACTGCGCCGTCGCGAGCGTCATGCTCGATCGCACGGTGACGAGCGCCGAGACGGCGGACGAGGACCGCGAGCGCTGCGTCTCCGCCGGTGCCTGTCGCCGAGCCGGGCGCGGCCACGGTGCAGCGCGACGCTCATCGGAAGGCGGCGCCGCCCGGTGATCTGCATCGACTTCGAAAGGGCTCTCTCCGTCGACGAAGTGACCGAAGCCGCGCGTGGCCATGGGCGGTCCCGCGCGGCTTCCCCCTTCGCGTTCAGCGCGGGAGGCGCGGGCCCGGTCCGCCGAGCGGTCCGGGGGGCACCGGTCCGCCCGGTCCGCCGCCCGGTCCGCCCGGCCCGCCACCGGGGCCGGTCGGTCCGCCGCCCGGCGGGTTGGGCGTGCCCCCTCCGGAGCCGCCACCCTGAATCGGGCCGCACGGCGGCGTCGCGCAGTTCGGCGACGTCGACGCGGAGACGCGCGGCGTGAGCGTGCCGCCGTTCACGACCTTGTTGCCCCCGGCCTTGTCACACGGGCACGAGAGGGCGCCCTGGACGCAGCGCGCGTTCGCGCACTTGGTGTCGTTGAAGCCGTCGCGGGGCATGTCTCCGCCGTTCATCATGCACGCCATCGCGCCGGTCGGGGGCGTCTGGACCTGATCGGGATCGACGCGCGAGATGAGCGGGTTGTTCGGCCCGCGCGTCGTCGGCTTCGGGCTGTCGCCGCTGATGCAGTCGAAGAGCGCACGGGCGCGGCGCGCTGCGTTCGAGCCGCGGCCGCACGCTCCGGGGGAGGGGCCTCCGCCGAGCGGACCGCCCGCGCCGTCCACCGTGCGCTGGTTGGCCTTCGGATCCGTCACGACGCGGCCTTCGCGCGCCTCGTTGTATTTCTCCGCGGCGTCGTCGGAGAGCAGCGCGTCCCGCGCGGCGCCGGCTTGCAGCATCTGCAGGGCGCCGCGCGCGGCGTCGGCACCCTCCGGGCTCGCGAGCGGCTTCAGGTCACTCACGACCGGCGGCGTCTTGTCGAAGACCGCCACGACGACGTCGACCGCGATGCCGGCGGCCTTGCTCGCGGTGTCCTTGATCTTCTCCCACGTCGTCGGCTCCTTCTTCGCCGCTTCGGGATCGGTCTGGCCCCCCTTGTTGCCTGCGTCCTCCGAGAGCGCGCACTTCGGGTCGCGGACGCCCGGTTGACCGCCGGCGATGCCCTGCGCGAGGAGCGTCTGCGGGGTGGTCGTCCTCGGGTCGAAGGTCATGCCCGCGATGGCCTTCGCGGCGCAGCCGAGCTGCCCGCGTGCGCCCGTCGACGCCGCCGCGCTCGCGATGCACGCGACGCTCGAGCCTCCGCTGGGGATGCTCGGGAGGCCGCCGGGGGCCCCGCCGCCGCTGCCGCCTTTGCTGCCGCCGCCCATACCGCCCTTGCCCACCCAGCCGTTGCACTTGAAGCCCGCGCGCGAGAGGTCCAGCATCGAGCACGTGCCGTCGCCGTAGTTCGCCATGTCGCGCATCGACGCGCTCATGGCGACGGGATCGACGCCGCGCGAGAGCGTGTTGCGGGACCAGTCGAGCGCGTAAAACCCGAGCTCGGTCCGCGGATAGCGCGCGACGATCGGCGCGAGCTTGTCGGCGTGGAACTTCATCATCGGGAGCCACCAGCTCCGCCGGGTGTACTGGAGCTGATCGAAGACGAGCGTGCCCGCGTTGAGCGCGCCGTGGACGGCGATCTCCTGCTGCGTCCCCGAGAGCCGCGTCATCGCGCGATGCACGAAGCCGGCGAGCGCGT
>JAHBWA010000059.1 GCA_019637195.1 Labilithrix sp.
CCCGAGGCGAGCGCGCTCACCACGCGGTCCAACCTCACCCCTCGCGATCCCTTGATGAGCAGCACGTCCCCGGCGCGATGGGTGTCGATCAGGCGCCGGAGCGCGGCGTCCGCGTCCGCCACGAACACCGACGGGATCCCCTGCGCCGCGGCCGCCTCCGAGAAGCGCGCCGCCTCCCCCTGGACCGCGATCACACCACTCGGCGCGAACGCCGCGAGCTCGGCGCCCACCCGCGCGTGCTCCCGCGCGCTCAGCTCGCCCAGCTCGAGCATCTCACCCAGCACCACCTGGAGCCGCGCGCCGCGCGCCGTGGCCAGCTCGTGAGCGGCGGCGAGCGACGACAGCACGCTGCCTGGGTTCGAGTTGTAGCTGTCGTCGAGGAGTAAGCTGCCGTCGCTCAGGGTTTGGGCTGCGAGGCGGCCGGGCTCGATCACCTGCGGCACCTGGAGCGCGGCGCTCAGCGCCTCGGGGCTCACGCGGGGCCGCTCCAAGCGCGCCGCCACGGCGTCCGTCGCGGCGAGCGCGGCCAGGGTGGCGAGGGCGCCGGGCGCGCCGAGCAGCGGGGTCTCGAGGGTGATGGTGCTTTGGGTGGGGCTGCCTGACTGTTCTACGGCGCACGAAACCTCGAGGCGAGCGCCGCTGTGCCCCAGTGGAGTGCGGCTCAGGAGCCGGTAGTCGGAAGACGGCGACTCGCCGTAGCTCACCCGGCGCACCCCAACCCCCCGATCCAACTGCCGGCGCACGCGGTGGTCATCTTCATTGCCTATCGCCACCCCACCCGGGCGAAGGCCGAGCAGGGCCGCGCCCTCCTCCGCTTCGATCGCGTCCAGCTCGCCCAGGCCCTCGCTGTGCTCGTAGTCGATGCGGGTCAACACCGCGAGGTCGGGCGCCGCGATGCGCGTGAGCTCCGCGACCTCCCCCGGTTGATTGGTCCCCACCTCCACCACCGCGATCTGATGGTGAGGCTGGCAGCGGAGCAGCACCATCGGCGCGCCCACGCGGTTGTTCAGGTTCCCGCGCTCGCCGTGGACCGCGCCAGGCAGCAGCGCCTCGAGCGCCGCCGCGACGCAGGCCTTGGTCGTCGTTTTCCCCGCGGAACCGGCCACCGTGAGCACGAGGCCTCCCCAGCGCAGGCGGTGCGCGCGCGCGACGTCCCCCAGGGCCGTGAGGGTGCACGGCACCTGGATTTGGGTGAGCGCGCCGAGCTCCGGCCGCGGCGCCTCCACCAGCGCCACCGCGGCGCCCAGCTCCGCCACCTGAGGCAGGAACTGGTGCGCGTCGAAGCGCTCCCCGCGGAGCGCCACGAACAGCGACCCTGGGCTCACGCGCCGCGAGTCGATCACCACCTGGTTCGTAGAAGAACCAGGACCCATGACTATCAGTTTACCTGATGTCGCCTGGAGCAGCTCCTGGAGACTGAAGCTCGCCTCGTTGGGCGGGATCGGGGTGCTCACGGGGCGTCCTTGGACGACGCCTGCCGGCGCGCCCGGCGCTCCGCCAAGGCAGCGCGAGCCTCCGCGCGATCGTCGAAGGAGAGCACCTGATCGCCGATCAGCTGATACGGCTCGTGACCCTTCCCCGCGATGAGCACCACGTCCCCAGGCGCCGCCTCACGGAGCGCGGTGGTGATGGCGAGAGCGCGATCGAGGATCACCTCAGGCCTCATGGCATGCGCCTCGAATCCGGGCAAAATCATGTCAGCGATCGCCTGCGGCGACTCGGAGCGCGGGTTGTCGTTGGTGACGATCGCGCGGTCCGCAGCCCGCGCCACCACCTCCCCCATCAGCGGGCGCTTCATCGGATCCCGGTCGCCGCCGCAGCCGAACACGCAGGTGAGCTGCCCGCTGCCGCCCGCCTCGTTCAGCAAGCCGCGCGCCGCCACGAGCACGCGACGGAGCGCGTCGGGGGTGTGGGCGTAGTCGACCAACACCGTGACGTCGTCCTCCGGACCGTCGCAGCGCTCGAGGCGCCCTGGCGCCGAGCCGACAAGGCGGAGCGCCTCGAGCAGCTGCGCGAGCTCCGGCGCGAGCTCTCCCGGGCGCACGCACCGCGCGAGCCCCACGGAGACCCCCAAGGTACACAGGAGGTTCTCCAGGTTGTGCTCCCCCACGAGCGGCGTCACGAGCGGGTGCGACTCGCCGAGCACCGTGAGCACCCCCTCCGTCCCGCGCGCGGTGACGCGCGAGCTCACGAGGCGGATGTCCGCGCCCTCGGCGCGCCCCACCGTGAGCACCTGACGACCTGCGCTCCTGAGGCGCGCGGCGAGCCCCGCTCCGTGAGCATCCCCCACGTGGATCACGCCGAGCTCCGGCGAGAGCTCGAAGAACAGGCGCTCCTTGGCCTCGGCGTAGGCCGCGAGCGTGGGGTGGTAGTCGAGGTGATCTTGGGAGAGGTTGGTGAACACGCCGACGCGGAAGGTCAGTGCATCGATCCTTCGCTGCTCGAGCGCGTGGCTCGAGGCCTCCATCACGAAGGCGCGCGCGCCGCTCTTCAGGGCGCGCGCGAGGTAGTGGCTCACTTGATCGCCCTCGGGCGTGGTGAGCGGTGACGGGGTGAGCTCATCACCCAGGCTGAAGCCGAGCGTACCGAGCCGCGCGGTGCGCACCCCAGCCTCCTCGAACGCGCGCTGACACAGCCAGGCGGTGGTCGTTTTGCCGTTGGTGCCGGTGATGCCGACGAGCGGCAGCTGGCGACTGGGCCAGCCCAGGAGCTGCTCCGCGACGCGACCGAGCGCGAGCCGCGCGTGGCTCACCTGCAGCACCGGGAGCGGGAGCGAGAGCGCGCCCCGCGCGTCGGTCAGGACGCCCGCGGCTCCTCTCGCGGCGGCGTCGGCCACGTGAGCGAGGCCGCTCTGGCGTAGCCCTTCCCGCGCCACGAACAAGTCGCCGGGGAGGACGCGGCGCGAATCCTGAGTGATGCCGCTCACCCTCACCTCGGAGCTGCCCGTGAGCCGTGGCTCGAGGTCGGCCAGCAGCTCGGTGAGCTCAGCGAGGCTGGCGGTGCCCGAGCCGGGCGCTTCAGTCAGTAATTCAGACGAGCTGGGTGCCTCCGAGTCAGCCGGCTCGGATGAGCTGGGCGCCTCCGAGTCAGTCAATGACTCTGATGAATCTGCGTTCGGGCCGGGCGGCGAGGAGGAGCCTTCGGGTGGCACGCGCTACCTCGCCGGTTCGAACGCCACGGCGAGCTCCGCGCCCTGATCCAGGACGCTGCCAGGCGGCGGCTCTTGGCGCGCCACCAGGCCCGTCCCCGAGAGCTTACCCTTCACGCCCAGCTCGCCGAGCTTCAGCATCACCTCGCGCGCTGGCCAGCCGGTCATGTCAGGGACCTTGACTTGACCTCGCCCGGGCTTACCCGCGGCGGCCACCTCCTGCACGCCCGGGGTGAGGCCACGCTCGCGGCGCAATGTCTCGATCACGGCCTGCGCGGGGTCAGGCTCACTGCCCAGCTTGGTCACGTCGGCGCGCGTCGTGCCCTTGGGGGTGAGGCCCTTGTACTTCAGCGCGGAGGACGCCACGCGGCGGAAGATGGGCGCCGCCACCGCGCCGCCCGCGTGATCGACCATCGGCTCGTCGAGCATCACGGCGATCGCGATCCGAGGGTTTCGCGCCGGGACGAAGCCGACGAACGAGGCGACGTACTTGTCGATCGAGTAGCGGCCCGTCGCCGGATCCGTCTTCTGCGCAGTGGCCGTCTTACCCGCCACCTCGAAGCCATCCACCGCGGCCTCGGTGCCGGTGCCCTCCCCCTCGGTGACGCTCACCATCATCTCCGCCACGGTGCGCGCCACGGTGCGCGACACCACCCGCCGGCGCACCTTCGGCACCGCCTCGCGCACCAGCTCACCGCTGGCCGTCTCCACGCGGCTCACGATCATGGGCTCCATCAGGTTCCCGCCGTTGGCGATCGCCGCGGTCGCCATCGCGAGCTGCACGTTGGTGGCGCTGATGCCTTGTCCGAAGGAGGCCGCGGCCGTCTCCACCTGCACCCAGGGCCTGCCGCGCGGCCTGAGGGTGCCGCTCGACTCACCGGGCAGCGGCAGCGCCGTCGCCTGACCGAAGCCGAAGCGGCGGAGGGCGTCGTACAGCTTGTTGCCGCCCATCGAGAGGCCGATCTTCGCGGAGCAGATGTTCGACGAGTAGGCGAGCACCTCGCTGATGCTGAGCCACTCGGCGGGGTGGGTGTCGCGGATGGTCACGTTGTCCACCGCCATCAGCCCCTTCTCGCAGTACATGCGCTGGGTGGGCTGGATCGCGCCCGAGGCCAGCCCGGCGGCGATGGTGAAGATCTTCATGGTGGAGCCCGGCTCGAAGCGGTCGTTCAGGCTCCGATCGCGGCGCTGCGAGGCCTCGCTCTCGCGGTAGTCGTTGGGGTTGTAGCCAGGCCAGCTGGCCATCGCCAAGATGGCCCCGGTGTCCGGCTCCACCACCACCACGCTGCCGCCCGCCGCCTCGTAAGTCCGCGCGGCGGCGGCGAGCTCTCGCTCGGCGACGAACTGGATGTGCTGGTCGATGGTCAGGTACACGTTGTGTCCCGCCAACGCCTGCTCGTCGGCCACGCCGTCGGCGAACAAGAGGCGCCCGGAGCGATCGCGCAGGCCGCGCACCTCTTCGACGCGACCGCGCAGCTCCTCGTCGAGCGACAGCTCGAGGCCGTCCTTGCCGAACCCGTCCGGCGCGACGAACCCGAGCACCGGCCCGGCGAGCTCGCGGCCCGGGTAGTAGCGCCGGCCCTCGCCCTCGACGCCGAGGCCCTTCACCACGCCCTTGCCGGGACCGTAGGCGCTGCCGTGCTTCTTGACGTCGCCGAGGTCGCGGACGGCCTGGGCCTCCTCCGCGGTGACGCGCCGCTTCAGCCACACGAAGCGCCGGCGGTTCGCGAGTTTCTGGTGGACGTCCGACGGATCCATCCCGAGCGCGCCGGCGACGCGCGTGGAGAAGTCGATCAGCGCGGCCGCCTGCGCGTTCTGTCCATCGATGCCCTTCAGCATCTCGACGACGTCGGCGCTGATGCTCGGCACCTCGACGCTCGCGGCGAGCGCGGCGCCGTTGCGGTCGTAGATCCCGCCGCGCTTCGGCTCGATGTGGAGGCGCCGCTGGCGCTGGTTCTCCGCGGTCTCCTTCCACGACGCGGCGTCCTCGACCTGCACGCGGTAGGCGCTGGAGACGAACCCGCCGAGCCCGAGCGCCATGATCCCGCAGAGCAGGCCCATCCGGACCCGGATCCACTTGGCGCGCGTCGGGTCGAGGTTCTTCACGGCTCGGCCTTCGCCTGCGCCCCCTCCCCGGGAGCCGTCTTGCCCGCGGGCAGGGCCGTGCGCGCGCGGAGCGGGACGATGCGGTCGGGGCCCGGAGGCTCCATCCCGAGGAGCGAGCGCGCGACGATCTCCACGCGCTGCGGGGTCTTGTAGCTCGCAGCCTCGAGCTCGTGCACGCGCTTGACCTCGCGCAGGCGCGCCTGCTCCTGCCGCGCCTTGCCGAGCTCGTAGCCGAGCGCGACCGTGCGGCCGCGCATCGCGAGGTGCACCACGAACGCGAGCGCGCAGCCCACGACGGCGAGCGTCCAGTGGATGAGGAAGACCCTCGCTCGCTTCAGCGTCATCGGCCCCTCGCCTTCCGGTGCATCCCCGAGGTGTCGGCGGCCCACGGCGCGCCGGCGACGGGCGCGATCCGGCGCGCCGCGCGCAGCTTCGCGCTCCGGGCGCGGGGGTTCGCGGCGCTCTCCTCCTCCGTGGCGACCACGGGCTTCTTCGTGAGCGGCTCCC
Organism: Labilithrix sp.; assembly: GCA_019637195.1. GTDB lineage: Bacteria > Myxococcota_A > Polyangia > Polyangiales > Polyangiaceae > Labilithrix. The sequence continues at coordinate 5,762 of JAHBWA010000059.1, forward strand.
AGACGTCGCGGTCCTGCAGCGCGCGCTTCACGAGGCGGTCCTCGAGGGAGTGGAAGCTGAGGATGGCGACGCGGCCCTCGACGCGGATGATCCCGGGGAGCGCGCCGAGCAGCGACTCGAGCTGCTCGAGCTCGCCGTTCACGGCGATCCGGAGCGCCTGGAACGTGCGCGTCGCGGGGTCGACGCCGCCGACGCGCACGGGTCCGACCGCGCGCACGATCGCGCGGCGGAGGTCGAGCGTCGTCGCGAGCTGCCCCTCGGTGAGGGCGCGCTTGATGCTCCGGGCGATGCGCCGCGACCGCTTCTCTTCGCCGTAGTGGAAGATGATGTCGGCGAGATCGTCGTCGGAGATCCGCCCGACCAGCTCGAGCGCGGTCTCGCCGGAGGAGCGGTCCATCCGCATGTCGAGCGGCCCCTCGCGGCGGAAGCTCATGCCGCGCGCGGCGTCGTCGAGCTGCGGCGAGCTCACGCCGAGATCGGCGCACAGGCCGTCCACCTCGGAGAGGCCGGCAGCGGCGAGCGCGCCCGCGACGTCGCCGAAGGGCGTCTTCACGAAGGTGACGCGATCGCCGAAACGCGCGAGCCGCTCCCGGGCGGCGTCGAGGGCGGCGTCGTCGCGATCGAGCGCGATGACCCGCGCCTCCGGGTGAGCTTCGAGGATGCCCTCCGAGTGGCCGCCGCCGCCGACCGTCACGTCGACGTAGACGCCTGCGGCGGGCGCGAGCGCGCTCACCACCGGGGCGCGCATGACGGTCTCGTGGACGAAGGCGGGCACGTCGATCTCCTCTCCGGTCTCCTCGCTCCACACCCACTCTGCGGCCGCCTCGACGGCGAGTCCCGGGAGGGCGAGCTGGGCCTGACCGCTCATAGGCCGAGCTCCGCCAGGCGCGCGCCGATCTGCGCGCGGTCCTCTTCGGTCGCGTCGAAGTAGGCCTTCCACTGCTGGGTGTCCCAGAGCTCGGCGTACTTGCCGCTGCCGGCCCAGAGCACGTCCTTCTTGAGGCCGGCGTAGTCGCGGAGCGTCGGCGGCACGAGGACGCGACCGGAGTCGTCGACGTCGCACTCGACGGCGCCGGAGACGTAGATGCGCTTCAGTTTCTGAACGGCGCGATCGAACTGCGGCAGCTTCGCGAGCTTCTCCTCGAACGCGTTCCACTCGGGCGCGGTGTACGCGACGAGGCACGGATCGAGCGCGCTCGTGAGGATGATGCGCCGCTCGCCGATCGACGAGAGCACGTCGCGATAGCGCGCCGGGAGGCTCGTTCGCCCCTTCGCGTCGATCGTGTGCTCGTAGCGACCGCGGAACATCGACGACGCGCCCTCGAACTACGGGGGGCTCCTGGGCGGTCATGCCGTTACTTGGCACTTCCCGCCACTTCTTCCCACGTACAAGCCGCAAGGTATTTGGGAGGCGGTTTGGTGTCAAATATTTATAGGCGGGGAAGCGTCTCGAAGAGGCGCGAGAATCCGAGGGAATCGCCGGCAGGAGGGGCTCAGCGGGGCGGGGGGCGGCGGGCTGGCGCGACGAGGCTCGCACGAAGCGCTTTATCCACAGGTTATCCACAGCTCGCAGGGCCCAGATCGTGGCCAGCGAACAGGTTTTCCACAGGCTGCTCCGCGCGAGCAACTAATCGGGCCCGGAGAGGGCGCGCGAGCGACGAGCGCCCTCCCCGCTTCGCCGGATCGGCGGCGACGACCGCGAGCGCGCCGCCTCGCGAGCTCGCTAGCCGCCGTCGGCGCCGGCCGGCTTCGCGCAGCGCGCGAGGGTGAAGTCCGCGACGGCGTTCGACACGGCCGCCGCGTCGTCGGGGTGCGCGCTCCGCCACCGCTCGAGCGTCGCGCGGAACGTCTCGAGCCCCGCCGCGTTCTTCTCCTCACAGAGGCGCCCGCGCAAGAGGACGAGCATAGGCCGCGCGCGGGACGAGCGCGCGTCGCGATCGCGACCGAGCAGGACCGGCAGGCTCTTCGCCAGGAGCTCGTCGCGCTCCTTGTCCTTCGTGAGCGCCGGCCAGAGCGTCGGCGCCATCTCGACGGCGCGCGCGCCCTCCGCGAGGTACGCCGCGAAGACGTCGCTCGGGACGCGGCCGCCGAACTCGGCGACGAACCGCGTCCACTGGTTGTCGCCGTAGTGGACACCGAGGCGCTCCCACTGGCGCGCCATCACGAGGAGCGTGAGCCCGCGGCGACCCGGCGCGTCGCGCCACCAGCGCGGCGCGGCCTTCTCGAGCGCGTTCTTGACGTCGTCGCGCCGCGCGAGGTCGTGGAAGAGCACGCTCACGCCATGGCGAAAGAGCGCCTCGTCCTTCATCGACTCGACGAGCGCCAAGGCCTGCGAACCCTGGCCGTAGCCCAGGTTAAGGAGCGCGGTCTCGAGCAGCTTCGTGTCGCGACGCTGGGCGATCGCGCCGGCGAGCCGCGCGCGGAGCGCGTCGTCGCCCAGCGCGAGCCGGAAGAAGTCGCTGCACCCGTAGCGGATCTCGGTCTCGGCCTCGCCACGCCGCTTCACCGGACACACGACGCTCTCGTGGAGCTTGCCGCGCGGGCCCTCCGGGAGCTCCGTCCGCGCGCCGTCCTGCACCCACGCGTCCCACACCGACATCCCGAAGGCGAAGCGGTCGAAGCCCGGCAGGACGACCTCGGAGCCGGAGTGCCGGTCGAGCACCGCGCGCGCGATCATCAAGCGCTCCTCGTCGTCGAGCGACGGGACGCTCCGCGCGAGCCACGCCTCGTAGGCGCCGACGACGCGGCGAATCACCGCCGGATCGACCTCGCGCGCGCCGCGCGCGCCGCCGAGGCCACCGACGAAGGGCATGACGCCGAGGAGGAACCGGCGGACCTTCCGCGCGAGCGGCTCCCGCGCGTCGACGACGTCGGCGAGCGCGAGGATCCGACCAACGTGCTCGACGCGGAGCTGGTCCCAGCGCCCGCCGTTCTTCGCGCGCGCGGCGATCCAGAGGTAGCCGGCGCCCGGGCGCGTCGCCGTCATGTACGCGAAGTATGGCGCCTGCTCGCGTGGGGCGAGCCGCGAGGGCTCGGCCTCGCCCCAGCGCGCCTCGAGATCGCCGATGTGCGCGTCGTAGACGGCCTGCGTGACGACCCACCGCTCGAGGAGCGGGAAGCGATCGGGCGGCGCGCGGACGACCAGCAGCTTCCCCGACGCGTCGAGCTTGCCGTCGCTCTCCTTCGCCACCGCGTCGTAGACGCAGGCGACGCGCTCGATCGCGCGCGCCTTCGCGAACATCTCGGGGTCTTCCTTCTGGAGGAGCACGAGCTCGCGGGCGACCGTCTCGAAGCTCGCGAGGACCGTCTCTTCGAGCGAGGCGACGAGCTCCGGCGAGAGCGCCGCGTCGAGCTCGAGGACGAGCGGGTGACCGAGGAGGCGCGTGATCTCCTGCGTGACGATCGTGAGGCGCCCTCCGCGCGGATCGAACGGGAGCGGCTCGGACGAGCCCTTGAGCACGACGATGACGTCGCGGATCCCACCCGCCGGCGTCTGGGCCTCGGCGCGCCCGGCGTCCGCTCCGCCGCACGCGCCAGCGAGGCAGGCGAGCGCCACGATCGCGAGCGCTCCGCGGAGTCGCCCGCTCATTTGCGCCCGCTCGACTGGAACAGCGGCTTCTTGGTCGCGAAGGGATCTTGCGGGGGCGAGCCCTTCGTCGCCGTGCTCGGCTTTGGCTTGGCAGCTGGCGGAGCCGCGCGCGGCTTCGGCGCGCACTTCGCCGGATCGCTCGCCTCGACGACGTCGGAGAGCCCGGCGCCAGGGTTCGCGGCGAGCTCGACGCGCGCGAACGTGTTCAGCCTGGAGAGCTCGTCGGTCGATCGCTCCTTGCAGAGCGCGCCCGCGAGCGCGACCAGCGTGCCCGGCACCCGGCGACCGCTCGGGAGCACCTCGCTCTTGGCGAGGAGCCTCTTCGCGTCATCGGTGACGAGGCGCAGGCGGCCCGGGCTCTTGGCCACGCCGGGCCACGCGGCCGGTACGAGCTCGAAGGCCTCCGCGCCGAGCCCGAGGAACGCGCCGAGCACGAGGTCGTCCGCCAGGCGTCCCTGGACGAGGTCGGGCCAGTCGGTGTCGGGGTGGTAGGAGTTTTCGGTGCGGCGCGCGAACCAGAAGAGGGCGTGCGCGCGCGCGGCCGGCACCTCGCGCCAGAGCCGCCGCGACTCCTCGAGCAGCGCCTCGCTTGGACGGTAGGCGACCTCGCGATGGACGTCGGCGCCGGTCTTCCAGAGCGCGGGCGTCGCCTCGAACCGCCGGAGGAAGCGCAGGTAGTCCGCCTCCTCCCGCAGCGTCCGGCGCCCGTTGAAGAAGACCGCCCGGGCGAACGGGAGATCGCCGCGCGCGATCGTCGCGTTCACGAGCGCGTCCTCGCGCGCCCGGCTCGCCAGCGCCCAGCGGTAGAAGTCGCCCTCGCCGCGCCCCGCGTGCGACAGGCGCGGCTGGCCGTTGCGCGTGCCGACCGAGACCGGCGGGCAGACAATCGCGTCGAACAGCGGGTGGAGCTCCCGCGTGCCTGGGCTCGGCGGGTGACCCGCGGCGATCCAGGCGTCGACGGCGTCGAGCGAGAACGCCATCGGATCGAGCCCGGGGAACGCGTACGGCGCGAAGCGATCTTTTTCGCCGTGGTCCTTGCGAAAGTCGATGACGAAGAGCTGCGGCGCGACCTTCGCGCGATCGTCGAGCGTCATCCGCGGGAGCTCCGCGCGGAGCCAGCTCACGTAAGCCGACTCCGCCACGCGGAACGGCGAGCCGGCGGGCGCGCGCTCCACCTCGGCGGCGTGATGGCGATAGACGCCGGAGAAGTCCGACGCCGACTTCACGAGCCAGCCGTGGGCGTCCTTCGCGAGCGCGCCGTCGCCGGCGCGGGTCGCGAGGTCGTGGAGCATCACCATGCCGCGGACGCGGAGCGCGGAGACCGTGCCGATGTACGCGTGCGGCTCGGCCTTCGCGGCGGCGCCGCCCGGACGGCCGCCGCGCGCGTGGTAGTCGAACCAGGCGCGCCGCTCGCCGGGCGGGAGCGCGTCCGGGAGCACCCGCGCGTAGCGCGCCTCGCTCGCGGCGGCGAAGGAGCGGTAGAGGACGCCGGAGACCTCGCCGCGATCGAGCGCGCGCCAGGTCGCCTCGCCGCGGACGATGTCGATCGTCTTCGACGCCGCGTCGTGCCGCGCGGCGCCGCTCCGGAGCCATCGGTCCTCCCGCGCGGCGGCCTCGGAGGGCGCGTAGCGCACGACGAGGCGCACGAAGTGGCCGCGCGCGAACGCCAGCGCGGCCTCGTCCCGCTCGCCGAGCGCGTCGAGATCGCGCGCGACGTCCTCGACGAGGCGCGCGATGACGTCCTCGGCGCCCTCGTGGGACTGCGGGAGGAGCGAGCCGTCCAGCTCGATCTCGATCGAGTGCCCGAGGCGGGCCGAGAGCTGCTCGTTCGCGCGCTGGATCCGCGCGACCTTCGGCCGAAACGGCACGCGCTCCGGGCCCTGTCGGACGACGACGATCAGCGTCCCCGACGGCGCCTCCGGGCTCGCCGACGGGGCGGGCGACGGACCACACGCCACGCCGGCGCCGAGGGCCGCGCCCAGGATGAGCAGCCTCGACAGCGCGCGCCTCACCTGGACGAGCATACGCGAGGCCAAGCCCAAATCTCCCCGAATCACCGCGCCCGGACCTCCGCCGGCGGCACGTGCGCGATCGCGCGTCCTTCGCGGAGCCCGTCCGTCGCGGGCGTGGGCGCATCCGCGCGCGCGAACGCGAGCGGCGGCTCGGCGACGGCGCTCGATCCGTGGCACGTTGCGCGCACGTCGTAGGAGGCCCCGACGGTCGCGAGTCGCCACGGCGGAGGGCCCGCGCGCGACGGCCGTCATCGAGACGCGTCGAGCCGCTTCGACACGAACAACCACAGCTGGTCGTCCCCCGCTGCGAGGTACAGACGCACGCTGACGACGCAGGCGGCGCGGTGATGCGGGAAGACGAACCGCAGCACCCGGTCGACCGCGTGCCGCGCGCGCGCGCGCTCGACCGACGAGACGAACTCCTTCACGACGATGCAGGGAGCGATGTCGACGAACCGCTTCCCGACGACGTCGTCTCGCGCGAGCCCCGCCGCGTTCGACTCGAAGGAGTTGTACGTGTTGATGCGACCGTCGCCGTCGAGCCGGATGGCGCCGAACGGCAGCGCGTCGACCTCTTGGGGCGTCATCTTCGCGATGCGATCGAGATCGACGTGCGTGAGCTCGCGGACGTCGCCCGCGAACGGCGGGCCGGAGCCCTTGCTGGCCTCGATCGCGCGCGTGAGCTCGACCAAGCGCTCGATCGAGAGCGGCTTTTCGAGGCAGGCCACCGCGCCCTCCGAGAAGGCCTCCTTGCGCCATCCATGCGGACGACCGGACATGACCACGACCGGCAGCCCGTCGATGTCGCGGAGGACGCGCTCGACGCCGAGCCCGGAGAGCTCTTCGACGTCGATGTCGAGGAGAGCGAGGTCGAACGTCTCGCGCGATGCCATCATCAGCGCTTCGACGCCGTTCGGCGTCGAGGCGACCGTGTGACTGTCGTGCTCGAAGACCGAGCGCACGACGAACGCGAAGCTCGGGTCGTCCTCGAGGAGCAGGATGCGCAAACCCATCGCGCTCGACGCGTTGCAAGAAATAGAGCTGCCCTCGCCGAGGCGCAGCCCGACCGTACGGTCACGCCGGGCGCGTGCCGCGAGCGCGTGCGGTCGTCGTCCGCCCGCGACGAACGACGCGCCCGACGCGTGCGAGAGCGCTCCGCACCGCGGGGAGCTCGCGGCTCCTCCGACGTCAGCCACCTCGGACAGCCGAGCGCCCCCTGGATCGCGAGCCGCCGCGGCGCCGGGCGGGCGTCAGGAGCCGGGCTTCACGAGGGTCAACGTCTCGGCGACCTTGCGCATCTCGTCGAGCGCCTTCGCCTGCCGCGTCGCCTTCACCAGGACCGAGGCCTTCTTCGTGCCGTCGGGCGCATCCAGCGGCTCGGAGGCGAAGAAGAAGCCGCCCTTCGGCGAGCTCTTCCCACGCCACTCGGTCGGGCGGCCGAGGAGCGTGCCGGCGGCCGTCGCGTCGGCGCCCTCCGGCAGCTCCGCCGCGGCGCCCTCGGCGACCGAGACGCTGATGCTCCCGGCGTAGAGCGAGATCGGGCGGAGCTTGTACACGCGCGCGCCGTTGCCCGCGGGGACCGCGACGTAGTCGGCGGGCACCGTGAGCGCGAGCTCTCCCATCGGCGGCACGTCGGCGACCTTGCGGGGTCCGGCGCCGCGCTCGAGCCGGCGAGGGCCGGGCGTCAGCGTCGAGGCGATGCGCTCGGCGAGGCGGGTGCAGCCGACGAGCTCGGAACCGGTCGCGGTGCGGACCGCCTCGCCGCGCACGTAGAACCCGACGGACTCGAGCGCTCCGTCCTCCTGCGCGACGAGGAGCGCGAGGACGAGCGCGGTGTCCTTCCCCGGCGGCGCGATCGGACGAGACGGGCGAGCGGCGTACGCGCGCACGCGACCGGGGTCGGCGCCGATCTCGACGGGCACGACCTCGAGCGGCGCCTCGCTCTGGAACGTCGCCTTGAGGAATTTGGGGGCCTCGACGTCGAGGCTCGCCGGCTTCGTCGGCGCGTCGGCCTCGGGCTCGTAGAGGTCGGGATCGAGCTGAAAGGTCTCGCGCGCGACGATCGCGAGCGACATCTTGCCGTGCTTCTTGGACTCGGCGTCGACGACGACGCGCGACTCCTCTTCGAGCGCCGGTGCGTCGGGGAGCGGCGGCGGGACCTTGGCGCCGGGCGGCGGGCGCACCCGCAAACGCCCGCCGAGCAGCTCGCTCGGCTCGCCGTCGGCGCGGGGCCTCTCGAGCGCGCCGCATCGCACCGCGGCGGCCTTCCCGATCGCGAGCGGCTTCGCCGGCGCGCGGACCCCGGGCTCTGCGCGACGATCGCGCAGGACGTTCGGCGACGGGTCGGCGGGCGCCGCGACCTCCTGCTCGCCGGACGAGGCGGCGGGCGACGTGGTGGGAGGTCTCTGCGCGCCCCCGCAGGCGCCGAGGACGACGAGCACGAGACCAGGCGAGAGAGACCGAAGGACCGAAGACGACATCGTGTACAGGATCTACGCCCGGGGGCCTCGCTGTCATCCACGACGTGCGGCCAAGCTCGTCCAGGAAGGCGGCGCGAGGAGCGAGCGTATTACTCGAGCCTGCGATGATCGTCCGGATCGGCACGATGTTCATGGGCGAGGTCGACGCCGTCGGCGGCCAGAGCGTCCAGACGAAGTTCTTCGTCCTCGGCGTGCCGCTCGTCCCGCTGAGCTCGTTCTTCTTCACGAAACACGGGGAGGGCGTCGCGATCCCGCTGCACGGCGAGAGCGTCCTCGCCGGCTACCTCCGCCTCGCGCTCGGGCTGGCGACGCTCGTCCTCGGCACCCTCGCGTTCGACACGCCGTCGTACCGACGCGACCTCGGTGACTTCGCCGGCGCCATCGCCTGCGGCGTCGCGTTCGTCGCGGCGATCGTCGTGCTCGGCCGGCTCTCCGCCGGCGAGGAGGCCCGTCGCCAGGTCCTGCGCGCGTGCACCGGGTTCGCCGCCGACCCCGCGATCCTGCCGTCGGACCTGCGGGCTCGGCTCGAAGACGCCCTGCGCGCGCGGCTGGAGAGACGAGAGCTGCCGCTCCGCCCCGACGCGTGGCTGGCGCTCGCCGCCTCGGACGATGGAGGGCCGTACCGGCAGCGGCAAGCGCCCGCGGTCGACGCGGCGGCGTGGCACGACGTCTACGCCTACGCGCGCTACGCCGGCGTCCACGACGACGCCTGGCGGGCCGCGCTCGACGCGCTGCGGGCGAAGGTCGGAGCCTGAGGTTCGCGGCTCCCGTCCGCAGCCGGCCGCGGCGAGCTCGAGCATCCGGCGGCGCGGCGAGCTCCGGGCGGAAGCGGCGCGCGCCGCCGACGGAATAACGCGACGGTCGCGCTCGCATCCGTGAAACGACGACATACGGATGGTGCATGCCTTCTCGTCCGCCGTCCCCCGACGGCGAGCGAAGGACCGGCGACGACGCCGTCGTTCGCCGTGTCCCGCTCGCCATGACCGTAGCCCTCGAAGTCGTCGCCGAGCTCCGCGCGCGCGACCGCGCGACGCGGGTCGCTCGGGAAGCCGAGGCCGGCGACCGCGGCCAGCGCCCCCGCTGACGGCGCGCCCGCGTCAGCGCACCAAGCGGCCGCTGCTCGCCCGCGCGTGGCCGCGTCATCGCTTGAAGCGGCCGCGCGCGGCGCTGCTCGCCTTCGCGCGCGCCGGGCTCTTCGCCCCGCCGGCGGCCGACTTGGTCCGCGCGCCGTTGCGCGAGGCCTTCGCCTTCTTCGGAGCCCCGGCGTACGGATCGTAGAAGGCGCCGGCGTCGATCGCGCCGTCCTTGCCGGCGAGCGCTTCCATCTTCTTCAACTCGTCGCGCATCCGCGCGGCCCGCTCGAAATCGAGGTTCTCCGCCGCGCTGAACATCTCGGCCCGGAGCGCCTTGATCTGCTCCGCGAGCTCCGACTCGCGCGAGACGTCGCCCTTCGCCGGCTTCCCGTTCTTCGGGAGCTTGGGGATCTCGATGTAGTCGGTGGTGCCCGCCGCCGGGTTGATGTTCATGACGGCGCGGATGACCGTCGCGGGCACGATGCCGTGCTCGGTGTTGTACTTCTCCTGGATCGTGCGTCGCCGGTTCGTCTCCTCGATCGCCCCCTTCATCGCGGGCGTGATCGAGTCGGCGTACATGATGACGCGCCCGTTCACGTTGCGGGCGGCGCGGCCGATCGTCTGGATGAGCGAGCGCGGGCTGCGGAGGAAGCCCTCCTTGTCGGCGTCGAAGATCGCGACGAGCGAGACCTCGGGCAAATCTAGCCCCTCGCGCAGGAGGTTGATGCCGACGAGCACGTCGAACTCGCCGAGCCGGAGATCGCGCAAGATGTCGATACGCTCGAGCGTGTCGACGTCGGAGTGGAGGTAGCGGATGCGGACGCCGAGCTCGCGGTAGTAGTCCGTGAGGTCCTCGGCCATGCGCTTGGTCAGCGTGGTGCAGAGGACGCGCTCGTTCTTCGCGGCGCGGTCGCGGATCTCGACGAGGAGATCGTCGACCTGACCAGAGACCGGGCGGACCTCGGTCACCGGATCCATGAGGCCGGTCGGGCGGATGACCTGCTCGATGAACGCGCCCGCCGCCTTCTGGAGCTCGTACTCGCCCGGCGTCGCGGAGACGTAGATGCAGCGGTGGACGTGGTCCTCGAACTCCTCGAACTTGAGCGGGCGGTTGTCGAGAGCGCTCGGGAGGCGGAAGCCGTACTCCACCAGCGTCTCCTTGCGCGCGCGGTCGCCGCGGTACATCGCCGCCACCTGCGGGATGGTCTGGTGCGACTCGTCGAGGACGAGGAGGAAGTCCTTGGGGAAGTAGTCGATCAGCGTGGGCGGCGGCTCTCCCGCCTTCCGGTTCGACAGGTGGCGCGAGTAGTTCTCGATGCCGTTGCAGAACCCCATCTGCTCCATCATCTCGATGTCGTAGAGGGTCCGCTGCTCGAGCCGCTGCTTCTCGAGGAAGCGGCCCTCCTTGTCGAAGAAGTCGAGCCGCTCGCGGAGCCCCTCGCGGATCTCGGAGATCGCGCGGCGCATCTGCTCCTGCGGCGTGACGTAGTGCGAGCCCGGGAAGATCGAGTACCGGTCCAGCGCGCCCTTCACCTTGCCGCGGATCGGGTCGACCTCGCGGATCGCCTCGACGGTGTCGCCGAAGAACTCGATGCGCACCGCCGTCTCGTGCTCGTACGCGGGGAACACCTCGACCACGTCGCCACGCACGCGGAAGGTGCCGCGGTGGAAGTCGACGTCGTTTCGCTCGTACTGGATGTCGACCAGCATCCGGAGCAGGTTGTCGCGCCGGAACTCCTCACCGACCGCCAGGTTGATGAGGAGGCCGTGGTAGCTCTCCGCCGAGCCGATGCCGTAGATGCAGCTGACGCTCGCGACGATGATGACGTCGCGGCGCGAGAGCAGCGAGCGCGTCGCCGCGTGGCGCATGCGATCGATCTGGTCGTTGATGATCGCGTCCTTGTCGATGTACGTGTCGCTCGCCGGGACGTAGGCCTCGGGCTGGTAGTAGTCGTAGTAGCTGACGAAGTACTCGACCGCGTTCTCGGGGAAGAGCTCCTTCATCTCGCCGTAGAGCTGGGCGGCCAGCGTCTTGTTCGGCGCGAGGATGAGCGTCGGCCTGCCGTACTTCTCGATGACGTTCGCGACCGTGAACGTCTTTCCCGAGCCGGTGATGCCGAGCAGGACCTGATGCTTCTCGGCCTGAGCGAGGCCCTTCATGAGCTGCTCGATCGCCGCAGGCTGGTCGCCTTTGGGCTCGAAAGTCGAGGACAGCTTGAAGGGAGATGCGGCGGACATGGCGCAGAACGAGCCGGTCAACGTAGCTTCCCTTCCCGACGAACCGCAAGCAGGAGCGGGCCTACCCGACGAGCCGTCCTGGGCAAAGTTGTCAGCCGTTTGTCAGGATGTTCGAGCCGCGTGAGGCGCGGGCACGGCCCGCGCTCGGGCGCGAAACAGCTGAGGTATCGTGCCGCCGCGAGCACGACGCCCGAGCGCGATGACGAGCGCGCGGCGAGGCGAGGTCCGCCGAGCGGCGCGGCGCTCCTCGGTGATGCGCGGCGCGTGACGAGGTGCCCTGGCGCGTGTCGACGCCGGACTCGTCGACGGGCCCGCGTCCCGAGGGCGCGCTGCGCTGCGAGGAGCTCGGGTGAGGGCGCGACACCGCACGCGAACGCGGCCCGGCGCGGCCTACCCCCCTCGAGCCTGCGCGCGCTCGGTGCGCTACCATCTCTCGAGAGGCAGGGATGGGGAAGCTCGGTGAGACGCCCTCGCGCCGACGATACGCGGAGGACGCGCCGACACAGATCGACGCGATCGTTCCGGCGCCGCCGCGCGCGGGCGCGCCGGCGGCCTCGTTCGTCGCCGCCGCAGACGAGGCCGCCGATACGCGCGAGCCGTCCGAGGCCGGAGGCTCGTCACGCGGGCTCTCGGGGTCCTCGGCGCTCGTCACCGCGCGCGAGACGCTCGGTCTGCAGGAGGCCAAGCGAACGCGAACGTTCATGTACGTCGCGCTCGGCCTCGCGATCTCCCAGGGCGCCGGGCTCGCGTTCATCGGCGGCGATCCGATCGCGAAGGGCCTCTTCGTCTTCGCGCTCGGGGTGGTCGTCGTCGCGGCGGCGTGGCTGCTCGTCGCGCTGCGCGACGGCGACGACGCCTACACGGTCGAGCGCGCGCTCGTCGTCGTCTACGCGACCATCATCGCGGCCTTCAGCGGCATCTACTTCTACGGCGTGTTCTCGCCGGCCCCCGTCATCGTCCCGCTCGGCGTGCAGTTTTACTGCACCGGTCAGAGCGACAGGGCGAGCGTCTCCGTCATCGCGACGTGCGCGATGGCGTACGCGATCCTCGCCGGCCTGGTGATGACCGGCGCCATCCCGGATGCCGGCATCGTGAAGGCGAGCGCGACGAACCCTGCCGAGCGCGTCGTCATGCTGCTCCTGGTCGAGGTCATCTTCGCCGCGGTCTACGTGACGGCCCGCGGCACCCGCGCGGCGACCCTGCACGCGATCGAGCAACACGACGTCGTCGTCCGGAGCCTCGCCCAGCGGGACGCGCTCCTTCGCGAGGCACGGCACGAGCTCGTCCACGCGATGCGCACCGGCGGGATCGGCCGCTACTCCGGCGAGGTGGTCGGCGCGTTCCGGCTGGGAGGCCTCATCGGCCGCGGCGCGATGGGCGAGGTCTACGAAGGCGCCCAGCTCGACACGAAGGAGGAGGTCGCGGTCAAGGTGATCCATCCTCACCTCCTCGCCGAGGACGACGTCGTCGAGCGCTTCCTCCGCGAGGCGAAGATCACGACCTCGCTCTCCGTCCCGAACGTCGTCCGCGTGGTCGCGGCGTCGGCGGCCGACGCGCCGATCCCGTACCTCGCGATGGAGCGGCTCCACGGCGAGGACCTGGCGACCTTCCTCCGCGACCACAAGCGCATGGCGCCGAAGCAGGCGGCGAAGATGGTCCGCGAGATCGCCGCCGGGCTCGACGCCGCGCACGCGGCCGGGATCGTCCATCGCGACCTCAAGCCGCGAAACCTCTTCTGCGCGCGCACCCGGCGGGGCAAGGAGACGTGGAAGGTCCTCGACTTCGGGGTATCGAAGCTCGACGCCGGCGACGGCACTCTCACGCGCGGTCAGCTCATCGGCACTCCGGGGTACATGGCGCCGGAGCAAGCGAGCGGGCGCGAGGTCGGTCCGCGCGCCGACGTCTTCGCGCTCGGCGTCGTCGCGTACCGGGCCCTCACCGGCAGCCCGCCGTTCTCGGCGGACACCAGCGTCGAGATCCTCTCGAAGATTTGCCGCGAGCAGCCGCCGAGGCCGAGCTCGCTCGCGCGGCTCCCGGAGGACGCCGACCTCGTCCTCGCGCTGGCGCTCGCGAAGGATCCGCGCGACCGCTTCGCGAGCGCCGGGGCCCTCGCGCTCGCGCTCGACGCCGCGATGCGCGGCCGGATCGACGCTCGCCTGGCCGCGCGCGCGCACTCGCTCCTCGCGACCCTCCCGTGGGCCGCGGGCCCCGCGTCGTCGCGGGGACACGGCGGCCCCGATCGCGCGCCCCCTGCCCGTCCCGAACGCTGACCCAACGAGAGAGAGAGCCCCGAATGCTGCTGAGCCGTGAATCCCTCCCCTACGACATGTTCGACGTCGCCTACTCCGACAAGGAGGCGCGCCGCGCCAGGCGGATGGAGAGCATCTACCACGTGGGTCAGGACCGGATCTGGGACGGCCGCGCCGTGCTCGCGGAGCTCATCGAGCGCCACGGCAAGCCGGCGCTCGCCGCGCGGGAGCGCGGAGCGCTCGCGCAGATCTTCTCGGTCATCATGTGGGGCGAGCTCGCGGCGTGGAAGATCAGCGCGCAGCTCACCGACGCGATCGTCCCTCTGCCCGGCAAGCTCGCGGCGGCGAGCCAGGTCCACGACGAGGCGCGCCACTTCTACGTGATGCACGACTACCTCGAGGCGCTCGGCGAGCGGCCGCCCCCGCTCGATCGCTGGTCGCGTCGCGTCCTCTCGCTGACGCTCGGGACCAAGAGCCTCGCCAAGAAGCTCCTCGGCATGCAGCTCACGATCGAGACGATCGCGCTCACCATCTTCCAGCGTGTCCGGGAGCTCGAGGTCGAGCCCGTGCTCACGCACCTCTTGCCGTACTACGAGCGCGACGAGGCGCGCCACGTGGGCCTCGGGATCCAGATGCTGCCGGAGCTGATCGCGAAGATGTCGCTCGCGGAGCGGATCGACCTCGCGGTCTTCCACCTCGACCTCTACGGCTCGGCGGTGATGAGCCTCAAGTCGCTCGAGCCGGCGCTGCTCTCGATCGGCGTCGATCCGCGGAGCCTCCTCGCCATCGGCTTCCGCAAGCAGAGCGACATCGACGCGATGCTCCGCGAGGAGTTCCCCGGGTGGCCCGAGGATCCGCCGGAGCAGCGCGCGTTCGCCGGATTCTGCGAGCTCGTCTTCCCGACGGGCGGCTTCGACGCGAAGGTGCCGATGCGCGAGCGCGTACGCGCGGCGTTCGACGTCGCGCGACGCAAGCGGCCGGGCGTCCTCGAGATCGAGGCCGAGAAGCGCGCCGCGCGCAGGAGCGACGCGCTCCACCGCGTCGCCGAAGCGAGCTGAGCTGCCCGCCGTCGTCGAGCGCCTCAAGCGCGGACGAGCCGGTAGCGAGCTTCAGGCCTGGAGGAGCGCGGACGAGCCGGTAGCGAGCTTCAGGCCTGGAGGAGCGCGGACGAGCCGGAGAAGACGACGGCGTCGAGGAGCAACTCCTCTTCGACGAGCGCGAGCGCCGGGTGCTCGCGCTCGACGCGGACGGTGCCTCCGGCGTCCGCGAAGCCGCACGCGATCGCTCCCTCGATCGAGCCCTCGCGCCAGAGCTGCTCGGCGGGCGTGCCCGACGGCGGCGCGAAGGTCACGCGCGTCCCGGTGCGGAGGCGCGCGAGCGTCTCGAGCGCGCGGAGATCGGCGACCGGGTCGGTGATGACGTGGCTGTCGATGCCCGTGCACAGCCGCGCGCCGGACGCGCGGAGCGAGCCGAGGTCCGGCAGCCCGTCGCCGAGGTCCGCCTCCGTCGTCGCGCACACGCAAGCGAAGGCACGCGCCTGGCCGAGCAGCGCGGCCTCGTGCGGGAGCAGGTGGGTCGCGTGAACGGCCACGAACCGCGGCGACAGGACCCCGAGCTCGGCGAGCAGCTCGACGGGGCGCTTGCCCGTCTCGGCGACGCACTCGTCGATCTCGCGCGGCTGCTCGGCGACGTGCATGTGCAGCGGCAGCGACGCGGCGTCCGCGTAGGCCGCGAGCTCGCGGATCCACTCGGGCGGGACGGCGCGCACCGAGTGCGGAGCGACGCCGACCACGACCTCGGGATCGCCGGCGTACTTCGCGCGGAGCGCGTCGACGTCCCGGAGCACGGCGTCGACGTCGGGATCGCAGAAGCGCTTCTGGCCCGGCTCGGCGTCGCGCCCGGGCCCGGCGCGGTGGTAGGCGACGCGGAGCAGGGCGATGCGGAGCCCCTCGGCCTTCGCGGCGCGGACGACGGCGTCGCTCATCACCGTACGGTCGTCGTAGGGCGTGCCGTCGGGCTGGTGCTGGATGTAGTGGAACTCGCCGACCGTGCGGACGCCGGCGCGACGGAGCTCGCGGAAGGCGATCCGGCTGATCGCCTCGATCGACTCGGGGTCGAGCGCGAGCGCCGCGCGGTACATCGCGCCGCGCCACGACCAGAAGTCCTCGCGCGCCGCGCTCGCGTCGGCGTTGCGCTGCGCCGCGCCGCGCATCCCGCGCTGGAACGCGTGCGAGTGCGCGGTGGCGAGCGCGGGTAGCTCGAGCCAGCGTCCGTCGGGCGAGAGCGAGAGCATGGCGGCGGCTACTGGCGCATCGTCTCGGCGCTGGCGTTCGTCACGTAGAAGTGGCGCGGCCAGTGGCGGTAGAAGCTCCCGCGCAGGATGGGCGCGCCGTCGTTCGGGTCGACGTCCTCGCCGAACTGCCCCGCGACGCGCACGAGCGAGCCGGCGCCGACCGACCGCTCGCCGACGTCGTCGTCGGGGCGGAGCGGCGCGAGCGCGTGGACGACGCCGAAGTCGCGAACGCTGACGGTGACGCGGCACGTGTCCTCGTCGTTCGCGTTGGTGCAGAGGTTGCGCGGCTCGAGCCTGCGCACGCTCAGCGTCAGGTAGGCCGCGCCGCCGGGGCCGGGCGAGCGTCCGGTGACGACGCCGAAGAGCACGGCCGGCGACTTGCGCCAGCTCTCGGGCTCGCGCTGGTACATGACCGGGTCGTACTCGCGAGCGCCCTTGGTCGCGCTCTCTTCGTCGGACGTCGGGACGTAGTTGGGCGCGTAGCCGTACGGCCCGGCGCCGCGGCAGGCCCCGAGCCCGAGCACGAGCACCCCGGCGATCGCGTGTACGAGTCGAGTCATGCGCGCGTTCTACGCCAAGTCGCCGGCGGAGCAAAGCGCCGGCAGGCCGAGCTCGGTCCGCGCGGCGCGCGGGTGGTAGGGTCTCGCCATGCGCGTCGCCGTCGCCTCCGATCACGCCGGGCTCCCGCTCAAATCGCCGATCCTCGCGTGGCTGAGCGAGCACGGGCACGAGCCCGTCGACATGGGCGTCTCCAGCCCGGAGCCCGTCGATTACCCCGACGTCATCGCGCCGGCGGCGCGCGCGGTCGCCGCCGGTGACTGCGATCTCGCCGTCGTGCTCGGCGGCAGCGGGACCGGCGAACAGATCGTCGCCAACAAGGTGCGAGGGATCCGCTGCGTAGAGGCCACCGAGCCGGTCACGGCGCGCCTCGCCCGCGAGCACAACGACGCGAACGTCCTCTCGATGGGGGCGCGGATCGTCGGCGTCGCCGTCGCCCTCGGATGCGTCGAGGCGTTCCTCTCCGGAGAGTTCCAGGGAGGCCGTCACGCGCGCCGCGTGGCGAAGATCGCGCAAATCGAGGGCGAATCGGGGTGAGCGACGGCCGCGCGCGCCATCGCCTCGAGCGGCGCGGACAGCGGCCCAGGGCAGGCTATACTCGTGAGAATGGGCCGTCCCCTGCCGGTACTCCTGGTCGCCGCGTGCCTCGCGTCCTCGGCCGTCGCGCTCACGTTCGGCGGCTGCGGGCTCTCCGTCCGCGGCGCGCCGCTCGACGGCGAGCTCGACGGCGGCGCGCTCGCCGACGCGCCTTCCTCGCCGGAGCCGGACGACGAGAGTCAGGTCCCCGCGTCGTGCGCGGCGCCGCAAGAGCGCTGCGGCGAGGCTTGCGTCGACCTCACGTCGAGCTCGAACCACTGCGGTGCGTGCGACAGCGCGTGCGAGACGGGGACCGTCTGCGAGGAGTCCGCCTGCGCCGTCTTCTGCGAAGCCGATACGATTCGCTGCAGCGGCGCCTGCGTCGACCCGAAGACCGACCGGAACCACTGCGGCGCGTGCGGCACGGCGTGCGCCGCCGGCCTCGTCTGCTCGGCAGGAGCTTGCGTCACGGAGTGCGCCACCGGCCTCGCGCGGTGCGCCGTCGGCAACGTCGAGTCGTGCGTGGATCACGCGAACGACGTCGCCCACTGTGGCGCGTGCTCGAATGCGTGCGCGGTCGGCGAGACGTGCGAGGCCGGAGCGTGCGTCAAGCTGTGCGCAGGCGGCGGGGTCCTGGGCGACGTGTTCGGCCCGACGATGACGGGCTGCAGGGGCCGCACGCGCTTCCAGAACCGCGCGGCGTTCTGCCCGCCCACCACGCACGTCTGCACCGCCGCCGAGTACGTGCAGCGGCGCGCGGGCAAGCGGCCGACGTACAACTACTGGACGAACGACAACCTCCGCTACAGCGGAAGCTCGAGCGCTTGCCGCGCGGTCGCCTCCGGAACGAGCTGCGGCGCGAACCCCATGCGGGTCTGCGCCGCGCGACGAGACCCGCTCGGCAACGAATGCAACTGGACGAGCTGCGGCCTCGGCTCGAACACGCCGAACGAGTGGTTCGGCGGGTGCGTCGACAACACGACGGCCGGCGTCCTCTGCTGCAAGTGACGCGCGGGCGGGCGGCGCACGCCCAGTGGCGGCGCGCTCGCTCCGTTCGAGCGAGCGCGCCGGCGAGGAGTTGCCGGAGGAGCCCGGATCAGAGCCCCTTGCACGCGATCGGCTGGACGACGCCGACCTGGTCCTCGGAGCTCGCGTAGGCGGTGACGAGCTCGCACTCGATCTCCGCGCGCGTCACGTAGCCGAGCGCGGGGTTGCTCGGGCCGCCGAGGCGATACGTCCGCGTGTACGTCGCGGGGCCGGGATCGCCCATGCCGCCCTCGAAGAACCCGGCCTCGCTGACGGTGGCGATCGGGAAGTAGATGCCCTGCCACCACCCCGGGCCGTCGGCGAGCTGCGCGGCGCGGAGCGTCCGCGCGTCACCTTGCCCCGAGAGGACGGAGAGCGCGCCGAGCGGATCGCGCGTCAGGCTGAAGGCCGAGCCGGTCTTGGCGTACGCCGCCACGTAAGCGAACGCGGCGAGCGATCCGCTCGCCGTGAACGACCGCGTCTCGGTGGCGCCCCAGTAGGGCACGTAGACCTTGGCCGCGTCGATCGTCACGTCGAGCAGCTCGCCGCCGATGAAGAGCGGCGACTCGATGAGCTTCGCGCCGTGGTCGGCGCGCCGCGCGGCGACCTCGTCGTTCGACGGGCCGCCCGCCGCGCCCGCGACGCGGACGTGGAGTCTGCCGCGCTGGAGCGCGAAGTACGCTTCGCCCCCCGGCGCCGAGTCACGCCCGAGCGCGCGGCCGAGGTCGAAGCGGAAGACCGCGTCGAGCCCGACGCCGTCGAGGGAGATCCCCGGCTCGTCGAGGTCGACGCAGAGCACCGGGCGGTCCGCGCCGCGCTCCGGGTGCTCCTCGTCCTCGCGCGCGAAGAACGCGGCGCCCTTCGTATACCGCCGGTACTCGACTCCGGACTCCGGGTGCACGTAGGCGGCGTAGCAAGGCCCCTTCGTCACGTCGCGCGACCACTTCCCGTTCGCGCGGCGGTCGGCGGTGAGGCCGAACGTGCGCTCGAGGAGGCTCAGATCGCTGACGCCGACGACCTCGTCCGCGCTCGCCCCCACGTCGTCGTCGCCCTCCGGCGACGCGCACCCCGCCATCAACACGCAGCCGCCGACGACTGCCCACCACCGCGATCCCTGGAGAACCATCTTCTATCGCTCCTTCGACGTGGCGCTCGCCGCGTTCCGGAGGATGAGGAGCAAGCGCCAGACCACCTTCGCGCCTGGTGTAAGTGGCGAGAAGACCCGGCTCGCCCGGGACGAAACCGGTGCATCTGTCGCTTCGGGTCCACACCACCCGCGGCGGCGCGGCGGCTCAGGCGGGCTCGCCGCGCGGACGCGTCACCGCGCGGAGCACGGTCTCCGCGGCCACGAGCACGAGCAGGGCGAGCGCGATGGCCCACGAGACGTCGACGACCGAGACGCCGCCGCCGAGCGACGACGCGGTCGCGGCGGACGCCACCCTGCGCGGACGGAGGTCGATCTCCCGCTGGACCGGCGCCGCGACGCGGAGCTCCGGCGTCCCGTCGACGGTCAGCCGGTACGGGCCGATGAGCGCCGGTACGAGCCGAAGCGCGCCGTCGTCGCGAGACGCGGCGACGCGCCCGCCGGGTCCGGTCGCCTCGACGTCGCGCGCGCCGGCGAACACCCAGGGCACGCCGACGTCGCCGCGGAGCGGCGACGAGCGCTCCTTCGCGCCGGCGACGACCGCGTCGAGCAACGACAAGAACCCCGGGCGGAGCGCCATGTCCGAGACGTCCACCGAGAACGGCAGCGTCGTCAGCCACACCTCGCCGCGGCCGCGCGCGCGACGGGTGACGAGCGGCGCGCCGTCGGACCACTTGAGGACGGGCTCGAAGGCCGACGCGTCGTCCGGCGCGAGCGTGGCGCGCCCCTTGGCCGCGAGGTCGATCAGGCTGGCCGCGGCGTCACCGAGCGACGGCGCTCCGCTCGCCGGATCGGCGCTCTGCGTGGGCGTGGGGCCGAAGCTCACGGCGTGGGAGAGGAACGGCTCGAGCGTCGCCCCGAGCGGCGCGGCCGAGGCGCGGCGGCCGAGGGCGAGGACGAGCACGCCGCCGCGATCGACGAACGCCGTGAGCGCGTGGCGCTGCTCCGGCGTGAAGCCCGGCGGATCGTCGACCAGCATCGCCGCGAACGCCGCGGTGTCCTCGCGCCGGTCGGGCGCCTGCGGGATCGGTCGCACCGCCATGTCCACGTGGAGCGCCGCGAGCGCCTGCTCGACGACGGGCGCGCCGCCGGTCGAGACGGCGTCGTCGGCCCGGTCGCCGACGACGGCGATCGCCGCGGGCCCCGACTCGACGACCACGAGCGCGCGGTCGTCCGCGACCACGGCGTCGTGGCCGGTGAGGACCGCGTAGAGCTCGCGAGACTCGTCACCCGCGAGCGGGAGCATCACCTCGCCGAGCGCCGTCTGCGGGAGCGCCGCGGTCTGAAGGACCTTGTCGCCGTCCTTGATCTGCACCTCGCGTCCGAGCGCAGCCCGGGCGAGAGAGCACGCGAAGCGCACGCGCGCGCGGCCGCCCGCGCGATCGGCGGAGAGGATCCCGCAGTCCACGGCGTCCGCGACCTGCGACAGCTCGGGCATCGCGACCCACACCGGGACCGTCGCGTCGGCGCCCGCGCCGAGCGGCGGGGCGTCGGCGTTCCCGTCGGCGAGATCGGAGAGCACGATGACTCGGCGATCGATCTGCGGGAGCTGGCCTACGAGGGTCCGCGCGATCGCGACGGCGCCGTCGAGATCCGTCGCGCGGTCGCTCTCGCCCACGCCCTCGAGCGCGGCGCGCGCGGCGCCGACGTCGGTCGTCGCGGCGAGCCCGACGCGCGCCGGCGCGCCGGCGAGGACGATCGCCGCCGCGTCACCTTCGCGGAGCGAGGCGAGGACCTCTTCGGCGCCCTTCTTCGCGCGCTCGAAGCGGCTTCGATCGCCTCCGTCCTTGGCGCGCATGCTCATCGAGTCGTCGATCACGATCGCGACCGCGACGGACGCGCCGCCGCGCGACAGCGCGAGCCGCGAGCAACGAACGAGCGGCGAGGCGCCGAGGAGCGCGAGCGCGACGACGGACGCCGCGCGGACGGCGAAGAGCGAGCGGTCCTCGAGCCGGGCGCGGCGCCGCGCCTTGGGCGGAGCCTCCGGGACGAGGCGCGCCGGCGCGAAGGGCACCTCGTCGGCGCGCTGCCTGCGGAGGCGGTGCGCGAGGTAGGGCGCCGCGACCAGCACGGCCACGCCGAGCGCGAGGAGCGTGAGGAAGCTCACAGCGCCGCCTCGACGATCGCGCGGACGGCGGAGACGGGATCGCGATCCGTCGTCATCGTGAGGAGCTTGGCGCCGCGGCGGACGAGCGCCTGGCGCCAGGCGTCCTGCTCCGCCGCGAGCGCCGCGAGGTAGCGCTCGCGCGCCGCCTCGTCCGTCTCGACGGTGACCCCGCCCTCGAGCGACTTCAAGCGGACGGTCTCCTTGAACGGAAAGTCCGCCTCGTCCGGATCCAGCGTCTGCACGACGACGACGACGCAGCCGCGCGTGCAGATCGCGCCGATGCGCGCCGCCGCCTCGGCGGGGAGATCGAGCAGGTCGCTCAGGATCACGACGACGGAGCCGCGCCGCGCCGAGCGCGCGATCGAGCCGATCGCGTCGTCCAGCATCGCCAGGCTCGAGCCCGCCTCGCCCTCGGCGGACTGCGCCTCCAGCGCGTCGACCACGCGCTCGAACGCCTCGCGTCCGCCGCGCACCGGGACGGCCCGCGCGTCCTTCGAGCCGCCGATGAAGGACATCCCCAGCGGGTCGCCGCTCTTGATCGCCACCCGCGCGAGGGCCGCCGCGACGAGCGCCGCCCACGCGAGCTTGGCCCCGAGCGCGCGCGAGCCGCGGTAGCCCATCGACGCCGACGCGTCGACGACGAGGCGGAGCGCGCGATCGGTCTCGGTCTCGAACTGCCGTACGAGCAGGTGATCGTGGCGGAGCAGCGAGCGGACATCGAGGTGGCGGAGGTCGTCGCCCGGCGTGTAGGCGCGGTGGCCTCCGAACTCGACGCCGGCGCCCTTGCGCGCGCTCCGGTGCGCGCCGGCGTAGACGCCCTCGGCCACGATCCGCGCGCGGATCCGGAGCGGCGCGAGGCTCCCCCAGTCGACCGCGCGACGCACGTCCTCGACGGGGCGTTCTCCGGCGACGACGCCGCGGGCCGGGCGGATCTCTGGAGTCGATCGAGCGCTCACGACGGTGCCGCGATCATGGCGCGATCAAGGCAGCCCGACCTCGGGCACCGGACCGCCGACCTGAGCGCGGGCGCCGCCGAGGATCTCGCGCGCGAGGCCGAACTCGACGAGGTCGAGACCGGGAGAGCTGATGACCTGCCGGAGGCCCTCGTCGGCGCCCTTGGCGTCGCCGGAGACCTTGCGATCGATCGCGGCGTAGAAGAGCGCCTCCGTCTTCTGCGTGGGCGTGGTCGCGCCGGCGACGAGGTCGGTCGCCTTGAGCTTGCCCGCGCCGAAGGCGGCGATCCTGCCGATCCAGCGCGGATCGTCGGAGGCGCCGAGGAGGATGCGCTCGGCGGTCGGATCCTTCGCGTCGCGCTGCTGCCGCTCGAGCAGGCGCACCCACAGCGCGTCGTAGACGATGTCCTCGCGCCCGAGCTCGGCGATCTGCCCGCGCGCCAGCCCTTCCCGCGCGGCCGCGAGGTCGCCGCGCACGAACGCGCGCCCGACGATCTGGCCGATGGTCGCGGCGGCCTGCCGTTTGTCGCGCGGCGCGGCCTCGAGCGCGCGCTCGAGGGCCTTCTCGGCGCTCTTCGCCGCGCCGAAGCGGTCGAGGACGCGCGAGATCAGGCGCTCGACGCGGGCGCGCTCGTCGGACTCGGTCGCGGAGCGCGCCTTCGCGAGGTCCTTCAGCGCGTCGGCGAGCGGCTTGCGCGCCGCGCTGGCGTCGCCCTGCTCGCGGTTGATGTCGCTCGTGACGAGGAGCACCTCGGCTCGGAGCGCCGGATCCTTCGCGACGTCGTCCGCGAGG
The DNA here is from genome assembly GCA_019637195.1 of Labilithrix sp. Lineage (GTDB taxonomy): Bacteria > Myxococcota_A > Polyangia > Polyangiales > Polyangiaceae > Labilithrix. The sequence goes on from JAHBWA010000059.1 coordinate 28,853, forward strand.
AGCGCGCCGTCGAGGCGCTCGAGCGCCTCCTTGGTCCGCCCGGCGTGCCAGTCGATCCGCGCGAGGTTCAGGAGTACCGCGCCGGAGCGCTCGCGCTCCATCGACCCGTCGAGGAGCTTCTTCGCGTCGGCGAGGTGGCCCTCTCGGATCTCGATCTCGCCCATGAGCGCGTAGAGCCGCGCCGGGCTCGGCTGGACCTTGCCCTTGAGCGCGTCGGCGGCGCCGAGGAGCGGCTCGGCCGCCTTGAACGCGCGCCGCGCCACGCCCGCCTCTTCGGCGTCGAGCGCGCGGCCCATCGCCTGCATCGTGATCGCGAGCCCGAGGCCCACCATCCGCGGATCCTTCTGCGCCTTCACGGCGTCGGTGAGCACGGCCGGCGCCGCCTCGCCCATCCCGAGATCCACGAGCGTCGCCGCGACGTAGGCCGCCGGCTCCGGCGACGTCGCGTCGAGCCGGTAGGACTCGCACGCCGAGGCGAACGACGCGACGCGGAGCAGATCGGTGTCGCGCCCGAAGTCCTCCTCGTCGCCGCGCGGCTGACCGCGCTGCGGTCCGGGCCGGAGCATGCGCGCGAGGTCGAGCCAGCGATCGGAGTCCGGCCGCTCGACGACGGCCTTGAGCGCGCTCATGAGCTCGGGCCGCGTCATCTGCGGATCCTTGAGGTTCGCCTTCTCCAGCGCGGCGAGCGCGCCGTGGGCGTCGCCGCTCCGGAGGTGAATGGCGACGAGCACCGTCGTGCCGGTCTCGAGCGCGCGGACGGCCTCGAGGCCCTCTTCACGCGTGATCTGCGCGCCGCGCGTCCGGCGCGCGTTCTTGACCTGAACGGCCTTCTCGATGAAGTCGAGCGTCTTCGCGACCGCGTCGTCGCGCGCCTCGACGCTCGGCTCGAGCAGGAGCCGCGTCACCGCAGCCGCCTCGAGCGCGCCCGCCGTCTGCATGACGCCGCCGCCGCCGGTGTCGCGCGTCCACGCGGCGATCGCGTCGAGGTGGGCCTTGATGTCGGCCTTGTCCTTCGTCGGCGCGACGCGCATGAGCATCTCGTACGAGGCGCGCGCGCGGCCCTCGTCGCCGCGCTTGGCGAACTCGTCGGAGGCGCTCTTCAGGGCGTCGTACCCGTTCGGTCCGAGCATCTCGGTCGTGAGCTCGCCGGCGCGCACGAGGTACATCGCGCCCGCGAACGACGACACCGCGTTGTCCCGGTCCTTCGCCTTGAAGCGCCCCGACACGCGGGTCATCTGCCGCGCGACGACGCCGGAGAGCCGCTGCTGGCGCTCCTTGCTCTGCGGCTCGCTCGCGAGCAGATCGCGGACGGCGCTAGGGAACTGCTCGTCGTCGACGGCCACGTCGGGGCGGGTGACGCGCTCGGCGTGGTGAGCCGGATGCCCGAAACGCCCGCGGCCGGGGCCGCACGCGGCGGCGGCCAGCGAAAGTGCGAGGAGTACAGGGAGGGCAAGCCGCATGATGTGTAGGGCCGAGAGGGTCTTCCAACATAACCTGGGCAGCGGGTGACCGGCTACCGGAGGAGCGCGAGCCCACACGAAAAGACGGCTCGGAGAAGCGAACGATCTCGAGGGCGCGTGCCTTACGCCGCGCTCCGGCTCCGGCGCTCCGACCCACGGCTGCGTCGGGAATGCCGCGGGGAGCCCGAGCGTTGTTGCGGCGCTCGATCCGACGGTGCTCCCGGCGCCGAGCGCTCGCCGTCGGGCCGCCGGCACGCGCCTGCCGTTCGGGTCACGATCCGGGCCGCTCCCGCCGGGCAGTCGAGGCGGCGGGTTGTGTTGTAGCCTTGCCCTGCCATGCCGCACGCGCACCTCCTCGTGGTCGACGACGAACCGTCGATCCTCACGACCCTGCAGAAGGCCCTCACGCTCGAGGGCTATTCGGTCGACGTGGCCGGCGGCGTGAAGGTCGCGGACGAGAAGCTCAAGAAGCGGAGCTACGACCTCTGCCTCTTCGACGTGCAGCTCCCCGACGGCGACGGCCTCTCGCTCCTCGCCCACATCCGCGGCGCGAAGAACGAGGTGCCGGTCATCATGATGAGCGGGCACGCGACGATCGACACGGCGGTCAAGGCGACGCGCCTCGGCGCGCTCAACTTCCTCGAGAAGCCGATCAACACGGACGCGCTGCTCATCGCGGTGGAGACGGCCCTCCGCCTCCAGCGCGCCGAGACCGAGGCGCGGGAGCTCCGCGTCGCGACCGGCGCGACCGGCGAGCTCGTCGGCGAGAGCGGGCCGATCAAGAAGCTCGTCGAGCAGATCGCGCGCGCCGCGAAGAGCTCGGCCAGCGTGCTCGTGACCGGTGAGCGCGGCACCGGCAAGGAGCTCGTCGCGCGCGCCATCCATCAACTCTCGCCGCGCGCCAAGGGACCGCTCGAGAAGCTGAACTGCGCGGCGCTCCCGAGCGAGCTCATCGAGAGCGAGCTCTTCGGTCACGAGGCCGGCGCCTTCACCGGCGCGACCAAGCAACGCCGCGGCAAGTTCGAGCGCGCGAGCGGCGGCACGCTCTTCCTCGACGAGGTCGGCGACATGCCCCTCCCCATGCAGGCGAAGCTCCTGCGCGTGCTGCAGGAGCGCGAGATCGAGCGCGTCGGCGGGAGCGAGACGATCAAGGTCGACACGCGCGTCGTCGCCGCGACCAACCGCGACCTCGTCAAGGCGTGCGAGAGCGACGTCTTCCGCGCCGACCTGTACGACCGCCTCAACGTCGTGCCGCTCCATATCCCCCCGCTCCGCGCGCGCCGCGAGGACGTCCCGCTCCTCGCGCGTCACTTCCTCGAGCTCGCGTCGAAGGCGAACGACCGCCCGGGCATGCGCATCGAGGAGGAGGCGCTTCAGGTGCTCGTCGCCTACAGCTTCCCGGGCAACGTCCGCGAGCTCCGAAACCTGACCGAGCGCCTCGTCATCCTCACGCCGGACGAGCTCATCCGCGCGGCCGACGTCCGCAACTGCCTGCCCGGCGGCGGCTCGCCGAAGGCGCAGGGCCTCTACCGCCCCGGCGTCCCGTTCCGGGTCCTCGTCGAGGAGTCGGAGCGCCAGATCCTCCAGGACGCGCTGGCCCACCACGGCGGGCAGATGGCCGCGACCGCGCGCGCGCTCGACCTCGAGCGGAGCCACCTCTACAAGAAGGCGCGCGCGCTCGGGCTCCGCGGCGACAGCAAGAGCGACGAGGACGACGCCGGCTGACGGCGCTTCCCTACCTCGGCGCACAGAAGGTCGGCCTGCGGCTTAATCCCAGCCGCAGGCTGGCCGAAATGTCGAAGGTGGACCCCCGAGCGGCTCGCTTCCTTCCGTTCCTCCTCCTCGCCGCTGCCTGCACCGCGAGCCGCTTCGATCCCGCCGACGACTGGAGCGCCTCGACGCTCTCGCCGCGCGGCGGCGCCGGCGCCTGCGATGACGACTCGCCGCGCGAGGGTTGCCCGTGCGCGAGGGTCGGCGCCAACGCGACCTGCGGGGCGATCCACGAGGTCGTCGACGAGCGCGTCATGTGCGCGATGGGCACCACCCGCTGCCTCGAGGACAACACCTGGGGAGCCTGCGAGAGCGAGCGCATCGTCGTCCGCTCGGCGCCGTCGATCACGATCGCGGCGCTCGGCAGCCCGGGCAACTGCGCCGATCCCTGCACGCCGGACTGCACCACCACGCTCGACACGCCGTCCGGCCTCGTCTTGCCGAGCGGCCTCGACGCCGACGCGGGCGGCCTGACGATCACGCCGACGCCGCCGCCGCCGAACACCTGCACGGGCCTCACCGTCAGCCCGTCGACCGCGCCCGCGACGAACATCGTCATGACGTCGATGACCGCGTCCGCGTCGAAGACGTTCACGGCCGCCCTCGTCCCCGCCGGCTGCAACCCGTCAGCGCCGCCGCCGCTCTGGTACACGGACAAGTTCGACACGGCGCAGATGTCGCCGACCGAGCCCGGTAAGCTCACCGTCGTCGTGCCGGTCGCGGGCCCGGTGAACGTGAGCGCCGCGCTCGGCGCCTACACCAGCACGGTCACCGCCAACATCTCCGTCAACGTCGCGGAGCGGGGGACCGTCAACCCACCGCCGGCGAGCGCCCAGCTCGCGCAGTTCCCCGCGGAGGGCGCCGCCGACGCGACCGACTCCAGGCTCGAGCTGCTCTATCCGTACAGCGGCACGATCTTCCCGATGGGCCTCCCGGCTCCGCTCGTGCAGTGGCGAAACGCGTCGCAGCCGGCGGACGGCGGCGTCGTCGTCACGCTCCGATACCCGCCGACCGGGACGGCGATCTTCCAGGTGTCGCAGCTCGTCTCCGAGAGCATGACCGCGCCGGTGCCCCTCCGCAGCGCCCAACCGCGCTACCCGATCCCGCAGAACATCTGGTTCGCCTTCGAACAGACGATTCACAAGAACCGCGCCACCAGCGGCGACACCGGGCGCATCTCCGTTCGCCGGCGCGTGGGATCGACCACCTACAAGGCGAAGAACATCGACGTCCGGATCGCGCCCGGTCAGCTCAAGGGGCGCGTCTACTACAACTCGTACGGCACCGCGCTCGTCCGGAACTACAGCGGGGCGCTGCAGTCGACCAACGGCGCGTTCCCCAGCGGAGGGTTCGGCGCGGCGACGCTGCTCATCCCGCCCGGCGCGATGTCGCCGACGGTCGCGGCGGGCTTCAACGGGAGCGGCGGCTGCTTCGTCTGCCACTCGGCCTCGGCCGACGGGACGACGCTGATCACGGGCAACTCGTCGAGCATCTCGACGAGGTACACCTTCCCCGGCACGCCGCCGAACGGGGGCATCTCCTACGGCACGAAGGCGCTCAACTTCGCCGGCATCAACCCGACGTCGACGCGCGTGTACACGAGCTCCGGGATGGCCGACGCCGACTCGACGTCGCGCCTCCTCGACATCGCGGGCGCGGTCGTCAGCGGCAACAACGCGCCGCCCAACCTCCGCGCGGCGTATCCGGTGTTCTCGACGGACAACACCCAGGTGGCGTTCACCTACCGCGCCGGAAACGCCTCACCGTTGTCGAGCATCGCGGTCGGCGCCGGTCGCGCCCTCTCGACGATGCGGTTCGACGGCGACCGGACGTTCTCCGAGTTCCGCAACCTGGTGACGCCGGCGGACGGGCCCGCCGTCTGGCCGGCGTTCCTCCCCGCCGGACAGAACGGGATCGTCTACCAGGTCGAGACGCGCACGACGCCGAACGGCGGCCTCGGGTTCACCCGCCACGACATCGAGGGCTCGACCTACTACGGCGCGACCGGCGAGCTCTGGTGGGTGACGACCGGCGCGAACCCGGTCGCGACGCGGCTGCACCGCGCGAACGGCTACGACGCCTCGGGCACGACCGGCGCCCTCCCGGTCGATCCGCCGAACGGCCACGCCGGCGTCAACGGCACGATGGGCCCGGCGGGCGCCGGCTTCTACGAGCAGCGCTACAACTACGAGCCGAGCATCCTGCCGCAGGTCATCGGCGGCTACTCGTGGGTCATGTTCACGTCGCGCCGCTCGTACGGCAACGTGGCCACGATCAACCCGTACGCGTCGGACCCGCGCTTCGACAACATCAGCATCGACCCGACGACGAAGAAGCTCTGGATGACGGCCGTGAGCGCGTCGCCCACGGCCGGGACGGATCCGAGCGCCCCCGCCTTCTACTTCCCTGGCCAGGAGCTCATCGCGGGCAACTCGCGCGCGGTCTTCGCGCTCGACGCGTGCCACCCCGCGGCGGCGTCGTCCGCGGTGGCGAGGGACGCGAACCTCTGCGACACGGACCTCGACTGCTGCGGGGCGACGAGCTCGCCGGCGACCTCGGCGTGCGTGCTCGATCCGCCTCCGCTCGCGACCCCGCCGCAGAAGCACTGCATCGCGACGTCCGCCGGGACGTGCCGCCAGCAGGGCGAGAGCTGCCTCTCGACGAGCAACTGCTGCGGCGCGGCGAACGGCGAGGTCTGCGCGAGCGGCGTGTGCACGCCGCCGCCGGGCTACTACACGCCGCAGGTCTACACCCGCGAGTACACGGCGACGTGCCTCCCGGGCTACCTCGTCCGCTGGGGACACTTCGACTGGCAGTCGCGCACGCCGAGCGACAGCTCGATCCGCTTCGCCGCGCAGCAGGGTGACGGGACCTCGTGGTCGCCGGCGGTCCCGCTCGCGTTCGCGACCGCCCAGGGCGCGAGCGTGCTGGCGCCCTACTGGGCGACGGGCCCGACCAAGGTCTCGACCGCCCTCGGCACGCCGAAGGGGACGCAGTCGCGGAAGCTGCTCATCACCATGACGTTCTCGCCGAGCGCGGACCAGGGGCACGCGCCGACGCTCTTCGACTGGAGGCAATCGATCGAATGCGTCCCCGCGGAATGAGCCCGATGCGCTCGCTCACCTTCACGCTGGCTCTCCTCTCGGTCGTCGCCTGCGGCGACGCGCGACCGCTCGTCTCGGCCGGCTCGTCCGGCACCGACGCGCGCCCGTACACCGGCGCGATCGGCTCCTCCGACCGCCCGAGCGACGACGGCGGCCTCGAGGAGGCGCTCGACGGCGGCGCCGCCCTCGACGACGGCGGCGAGCCCGAGACCGGAGCGCGCGCGGACGACGGCGGCGGCGCGACGGGCGCGCCCGACGACGGCGGCGGCGCGATCTCCTATGATCCGGAAGCACTCTGCCCCGCCACCATCGCGCTCGGCGCGGCGGCGCTGGTGCCCTCTTCGACGACCCGCGACGATCGCGGCCTGTCGGTCACGCTCGACGGCCGCTCCGCCGCGTGGACCACGGAGGACGACGGCGTCGTCACGGTGCACTACGTCGATCGCGCGTCGGTGACCGACGCCTTCGGCCCCGAGCGGACCACGTCCGGCGCGTTCCGGCTCGGCCGCGTGGCGCTCCAGGAGGACGGGCTCGGCCTCGCGCTCGTCGACGCCGACGGCCTCGGCTTCTCGCTGCTCACGCGCGCCGAGCGGAGCGAGGCGTTCGGGGCCCCCACCGCCGGTCCCTTCGAGATGCTGAACGCGCAAGGCAGAGGCGAGCTCGCGCCCGCGGGCGAGCGCTTCGCCGATCCGGTCTTCACGCGCGGCGACACGTTCCTCCTCTACACGCGCGTCGGCGCGAGCGCGTCGCGCACGTTCGTGAGCACGCGCTTCCAGACGAGCGCTCCCTTCGCCGGCGGCGCTCCCTTCGCCGAGACGGCGCTCGGCGAGGCCGGCCAGAGGCGCGCGGTCACCGGCGTCAGCGCCGACGTGCGGACGCTCTTCGTCTGGGACGATCCCACCGCTCGGAGCCGCGTGATCACGCTGAGCGCGTCGGGGCTCGTCTCGAGCGACGTCGAGCTCGGGCCGATGCGCGACGTGCAGCCCTCGGCCGACTGCAGGACGTTCTGGTTCACCGCCGGCGGGGACATCTTCACGGCCTCCACGCCGTAGAGCGCGCGCCGTCGATCGACCGGCGGAAGCGCGTCTGGACCGACCGGCCGCGCGCGAAAATGCGGCGGAGGCCCGTGAAAAGCGCGGCGGTCAGCTCACGGCGGCGGCAGCGCGCGGAAGGCGCGGCGGTCAGTTCACCGGCGGCGGAAGCGCGCGGAAGGCGCGGCGGCGGCAGCGCGGCGGAAGGCGCGGCGGTCAGTTCACCGGCGGCGGCAGCGCGTCGTTGATCGGCCGGCTGCCCTGCCCGCCCGCGTAGCCGTAGCTCGCGAACTGGTCGACGCCCCAGACGGTGACGGAGAACGGCCCGTCGCTCCGCGCCTCGTGCCGGCCGTAGCCGCACGTCCCCTTCTCGAGCTTCGCCGGGACGAAGCCCTTCGTGAGACGCACCCACGCGAACTCGTACTCGCCGGACGCGCCGAGCGGCGCCCAGCCGGTCACCTCGCCGCCGCACTCGAGCTCGACGGGCATGAAGCCCTGCGCCGTCTTGCGGCGGACGAGCGTGAGGGAGGTGTCGGCGTACGTGTGGTCCGCGAAGAACACGTAGCGATCGAGGAACTGATCCGACGGGACGATGTTCACGAAATCGGGATCGCCGGGCGATCCGGGGCGCATCGGGCCGAACGGACCGCTCGGCGGCTCCCCCGTCCCGCCGTTGAACTTCGAGCCCGTCATGTAGACCGCCGCGTGGAACGGATGGGCGGCGTCCTGGCTCTTCACGACGACGAGGGCGTCGGTGAAGAAGGTCGCCACCTCGCCGGCGGCGAGCATCTCCGGCGCGCCGAGCGGACGCTCGGGGTCGTAGGTGAGCACCGTCCCGTCGACAGCGCCGACGAGGCCCCAGGGTACGGTCTCGCGCACGGTCGTCGTCAGGCTCTCGATGCGCGGCGCGAAGGGCGCGAGCGCGTACTCGCTGCCCCACTGCGCGAACGGCGCGATCTGCTGCTGGGTGAGATCGCAGAACTCGAGCTCGCCCGGGAGGAACGCGCAGGTCGAGCCGCCGAAGAGCCCGACCGGCTTGCTCGACGCGATCGCGCTGCCGCTCAGGGCATCGCGCTGCGTGATCTGGAGGACCTCGCCGCGCGAGAGGGTCCACGAGGCTGTCTCGCCCTGAAAGACCGACGCGACGCCGATGCCCTGGACGACGCTCGCGTTCGGCCGCATCTCGACCTTCGTGTCGTCCTCGGCCGCGACGATCTGCAGCGTCCGCGGCTCGCTCCCCGGCCGCCCGAAACGCGAGAGGTTCGCGGTGCTCACCGCGACGTAGCTCTTGTCCCACGCCGACTCGGGCAAGAGCAGCGTCGCCGTCGGGAAGAACGAGCGCGCGCCGCCGTACGGGAAGATCGAATACGCGGACACCGGCGCGTCGGCGATGATGTGGAACGCGCGGGTCCGCGCCGTGCCGTGGACGATCGGATCCGCCTCGAGCGCGGGGATGACGCCGGCGGGGCACCGCGTGAAGTTGGGGCCCTCCGGCTTGTCCTCCTGCGAGAGGAAGACGAGCGCGACCTCGCCGGGCGGGAGACGTCCGGTGAGCGGCGTGTACGTTGTCTCGTCGCCGCCCTTCGTGGCCACGTAGACCGACTTCGAAATGTCGAGCGCCTCGCCGCCGAGCTCCGCGCGGAGCGTGATGGGGCGCGGCCAGGTGTTCGCGATCATCGCGACGAAGCACGCGCCCTGCCCGAAGAAGCCGTCATCGGGCGGGAGGGTCCAGAACGAGCAGCCCGCCGAGCCCTTCGTGAGGCGGGCGCTCTCGCAGGCGTCGACGCACGCGCCGTTGCCGCAACCCTTGTCGTCAGCGCATCGTTCGACGATCGCCTCCCCGGCGTCCGGGCAGGCGTCGATCACGCTGCGGAGGTCGCGCGAGCACTTCCGGTCGGCGCACGGCGCCTCGGCGTCGGCCGGGTCGAACGGCGGCGGCCTGTCGTCGTCGAAGCCGCTCCGCGTGCTGCACGCGGCGACGACAGCGAAGACGCCGGTCGCGGCGGCGAGGATGAACGAGCTCGGTACGGTGCGGGCGATCGTCATGGCTGCCGTCTCTCTCAGAACGTGACCTTCGCGGCCGAGGGATGCGCGTCGTCGTCCCGCGAGCCCAGGCCGAGCTCGCCCTGCGCGTTGCCTCCCCAACAAGACACCGTCCCGCCTTGGAGCAGCGCGCAGACCGTCTCGTTGGCGACCGCGACCTGCACCGCGCGACCGGAGAGGGTGCTCGCCGCGGTGAACGCGCTCGCGAACGGGCCGGCGGCGCCGCTTCCGAGCTGACCGCGCACGTTCTCGCCGGTGCACGCGACGCTGCCGTCCGTGAGGCGCGCGCAGGTGGTCTCGCCGCCAGCGGCGATCTGCTGGGCGTAGGCGCGCGTGCCGAGGCGCGCGAGCGTGGGCAGCGGGACGACGGGATCCGGCAGGCCGCTGCCGAGCGCGCCGCGCTCGCTCTTGCCCCAGCAGTAGACGTCCCCGTTCATCACGGCGCACGCGTGCTGGTTCGGCGGCGGCGGCGGCGCCCAGGGGGGCGCGCCCGGCGGGATCGCGCCGGGCGTCGTGCCCGATACCGCGAAGCTCGTGACGTTCGTGAGCCGCTCGACGGCGCTCGGCAGCGGCGTGGGCGTCACCGACGAAATGCGCCCCGCGAGGGCGCCCGAACGACCGGCGACCGCGCCCCACGTGAGGAGCCCGCCCTCGGTCGTCAGCACGAAGCCGGTGTCGATCCCCGCGCCGGTCCGCGTCGCCGTGACGCCGAGCTCCGCCCGCGCCGGGGCTCCGGGCTCGAACTGCGGCTCGCCGCGCGCGAGCTGCGCGCTCTCGTCGTTGCCCCAGCAGTAGACGGCGCCGGCGGACGTCGTCGCGCAGACGCTCCGCTGGCCGACGTCGACGCGCGCAGCGGCGTCGATGGCGACGCGCTCGGGGGTCGGGTGGGCCTCGTCGTCGAACGGCGGATCGAGCTCGCGACCGAGCTCGGCGTTCGCGTTGCCACCCCAGCAGAAGACGCCGCCGTCGTCGACGCGCGCGCAGGTCGTCGAGCCGGCCGCGCTGATCTGCGTGACGCCCTGGATGTCGGAGACGCGCGGGCGATCCGGGCCGCCCGCGGGCTCCTCCGGCTGGCCGAGCTGACCGAGGCCGTCGTCGCCCCAGCAGCGGACCGTGCCGTCGGCGATGCGCGCGCAGAAGTGCCGCTCGCCGGCGACGATCTGCGTGACGCACGGCGAAGCGTCGCACGCGACGGCTTCGTCGCGCGGATCGAACGGACCGCGCGCGTCGACGATCGCCCCGTCCGTCGGGGACCCCGCGTCCGGGAGCGAGGGCGCCGGAGCGGCGTCCTCCTCGAACGGGGGACGCGGGCTCTCGCCGTCGTCCGAGCAGGCGAGGAGCGTCGTCACCGCGACGAGCGCGCCGCCCGCGAGCGCGGCAATGTACGAGAGCGAGCCGAGCCGGGCGCGCGTTCCTGTCGAGTCCACGATCACGGCCCCTTCCTGGGCATGCGGTGCATCGCGATGTTGCGACCCACGACCCAGAAGTCGTCGGCCTTCGTCCCCCAGATGGCATAGAGGGGCGAGGTGACCGGGAAGTCCCCGATCATGATCGCCGCCTGCATCCACTTCGACCCCGACGAGCTGCGGAGCCGCCCGTAGTCGCCGGCGAGCCACGTCGCGCCGCCGTCGACGCCCCAGACCGCACGCAGCGGAATGTCGTTCGGGTCGCGCGCCTCGTAGGACCACGCGCCGCCGTCGACGCCGACTCCGGAGCCGTACCAGTACGAAGGGGTCGCGCTCGGCGTCCGGCCGAGCAGGATGACGCGACCGTCGGAGCCCGTCCCTGCGCCGCTCAGCCAGCCGGGGCCCCCCTGCACGGGTCCCTCGACCTCGTTGTAGGCCGAGACCGTCACGGGCGCGAACTCGTCGGCCCCCGCCTCGCGGAGATAGACGCCGTTGGTCTGCGAGTACTCGCTGCCGTCGTCACCGCCGATCCAGACGCCGCCCGCGCGGTCGCCCCAGACGCGCGAGAACGCGAAGGGCTCCGACGAGATCGGATCGAGCGCCCACGCGCCGCCCCGCCGGTGGAGGACCCGCGAGCGCGGCATCCACGTCTCGTCGTCGACGTTGCCGCCGGTGGCCCAGACGTCGTCGGCCCCGGCGCCCCAGATCGACACGACCGGGATCGCCTCGTCGCCCGGCGTCACGACGGGCTCGAACGCCACGGTCTGCGAGGTCGCGCCCGTGCCGTGGAAGAGCCCGCCCTCACCGCCGATCCAGATGTCCGCCTCACCCGCTCCCCAGATCGCGTAGAGCGCGCCGAGCTGCGATGCATGAACGGTCCAGGCCGCGCCGTCCCAGCGGAGGACGTCGCCCTGCTCGCTGACCGCCCAGACGATCGCGCCGTGGCCCCACACTCCCCGGAGCGTCGCCTCGGTCGGGAGCGCCGTGTGGCAGAAGTTCTCGTCCGAGCACGTGCGAGGATCGACGTCCGGGGAGCCGGCGTCGACGTCGACGGTCGACGCGTCTTCGGTCGTCGACGCCTCGGCGGCGTCGCCGCCGTCGGGCCCGGGAGGCGCGACGGCGTCGTCGTCGCTCGAGCAGGCGGCGACGGCGAACCCGGCGCCGCCGAGCGCCACCACGGCCACGAGCATCTTGCGCAGGCTCTCTCTCATCGGCCCGCCTTCTTTCCAGTGAAGTGCAGCGCGAACGCGTCACCGACGACCCAGACGTCGTTCGGCCCGCTCCCCCACACGGCCTTGAGGTCAGGCTTCCTGCCGAGCGGAAACGCGACGGTGGCCTCGGACCACGCGGCGCCGTCGAAGTGCAAGACCGTGCCGGAGTCGCCGACGACCCACACGTCGCTCGGCCCGCTCCCCCACACGCCGCGGAGCGCCACCGTAGTGGGGACGCCGTCGACGATCGCGAAGCTCTTGCCGCCGGTGAAGCGACGGACGATGCCGTTGCCGCCGACCGCCCAGACGTCGGTCGCCGACGAGCCCCAGATCGACTCGAGCGGCGCCGTCGACTTGCTGTCGACCGAGGTCCAGGTCAGCGGATCGCCCGACGCGCTCGCCGTGCCGTGCGCGACCGTGCCGCGCGCCCACGGCTCCTCGTTGCCGTTGTCGAGCGCGATCCACACGTCGCGCGCCGAGCTTCCCCAGATCGCGCGGACGGTCGCGTCGAACCAGCGGCCGTCGAGGCCGCTCAGAACGTCCCAACCGGCGCTCCCCGCGTCGGACGGCGCACGAACGAGGAGGTTGCCCAAGATCATCCCGTCGGGCGTGTCGGCGCCGAAGGGAGCGCCGCCGGCGCGCACGTCCGTCGCGTTCGTGCCCCAGACGGCGTGGAGACGACCGGGATAGACGTACCCGATGTCGTCCCCGGAGAAGACGGTCTCGATCGTCCAGGTGGCGCTCCCGCCGGCGTACCCCGTCCCGTGGAGCAGCGTCGACGTCGAGCCGGCGACCCAGACGTCGCTCGCGCTCGAGCCCCAGACCGCGTTGAAGGTCTCGGGCGTGTCCGAGGGCACGAGCTTCCACGCGTTCCCGTCCCAGTGGGTGATCGTCCCGCCGGAGCCGACCGCCCAGACGTCCTTGGCGCCCGAGCCCCAGACCGCGGTGAGCGCGTAGCGGCGATCGACGGCGGACGGCACGGGGCAGAAGTCGGCCTCGTCGCAGCTGAGGAGGTTCGAGACGCAGTCGGGATCGCCTGCGTCGCAGTCGAGGCCCGCGTCTCCCGCGTCCGAGGACGACGCGTCGACCTCGGGCGGCTGGATGACGGACGAAGCGTCCTCCTCGGTAGGGCGAGCCTCGTCGGTCTCGGCGCAGCTCGCCATGAACAGCGGCACGAGCGGCGCGAGGACCAACGACGGCAACGCGGCGGCGGCGATCTTCGCGCGGCTCATTTCGTCTCCGGATCGTCGCAGGGGGCGACGAGGCACTGGCCCTCGACGCAGGGTTGACCAAGCGCGAGATCGCATGTGGCGCCGCACGCTCCACAGTTCCCCGGGTGCGAGCGCAGGTCCGTCTCGCAGCCGTCGGAGGGATCGCCGTTGCAGTCGCCGAAGCCTTCGGCGCAGGAGACGACGCAGACGCCCTTGTCGCACGCGCGTTGCTGCCTCGGACCGGCGTAGGGGCAGGCGAGCATGCAGCCGCCGCAGTGGTCGGGATCGTTCAGGAGGTCGGCGCAGTAGCCTCCTTCGCACGTCACCTGACCGCCCGCTTCGCAGGTCGGCCGGCAGTCGATGACGCCGTTCTCCTCGCGGCACTCCTCACCCGCCTTGCACGTCCGGCCGCACGCCCCGCAGCTGGTCAGCTCGAAGAGCGAGGTCTCGCACCCGTTCGAGGCGCAGCCGAGCGCGAGATCGTTGTCGCAGTCGGCGACGCCGTGGCCGCACTTGAGCTTCTCGCACGCGCCCGCGACGCAGCCGTAGGCGGCGCCGTCCGGGATCGGATCGCACGCGTCGGCGGGGAAGTCGCAGAACGTCCCGCACGCGCCGCAGTTGTAGTCGTCGCTCGTCAGGTCGACGCAGAAGCCGTTGCAGTCGGTGAGCCCGCTCGGACAGCCGCACTTGCCCCGGACGCAGCGCGTGCCGGCGGCGCAGGTGTTGCCGCAGGCCCCGCAGTTGGACGCGTCGGAGAGGAGGTCTGCCTCGCAGCCGTCGTCGAGCAGGCCGTTGCAGTTCTGGTACTGGGTCGGCTCCTCGGCGTCCGGGAAGACGTACCGCGGGAGGCTGAGGCACTCGAGCGCGCACGCGCCCTCGACGCAGCGCGAGGTCATGTGGATCGGCTCGAACGAGAGGCACTCGTTCCCGCAGCCGCCGCAGTGCTTCGCGTCGCGTCGCGGATCGACCGCGCACTTGTAGGTCGGCCCGTAGTCGGACGGACACGTCGTGTAAGGCGCGGGGCACGTGGTGGCGACGCACATGAGCGTCGTCGCTCCGCCGGCGTCGCCGTCGACCTCGGCGGACGCGTCGGCCTCCGGCGTCAGGCGGGGCCCGTCGGGAGCGTCGCCGAGCCACGCGTCCGTCGTCGCGCAGCTCCAGAGGACGGCGCCGACGAGGAGCACGGACGCGGCGCGAGCCCAGGGGCCACGCTGCGGGGGATGGAGCTCTGCGCGCGGTTTGTTCATCGGCGAACCCATGGAAGATCGATCCTCGCGCTCGGCCGGAGGGCGCGAGCGGTGAGCCTCGTCGCGATCAACGAGGTGAAGTCTCGGCTCGAGTCTTGTCCGCGCCGTCTGCAGCGAGGACGGCGCGGATGCGCTTGGCGTGGACGTTGTCCGGATGTCGTCGGAGGAGCTCCTCACCGAGCGCGACGGCGCCGGCGCGATCACCCTTCGCGAGCAAGAGGCGGATCCGGAGGAAGCCCGCCTCCTGCTTCATCGCTCCCTGCTGGAACTCCACGTCGTAAGCGTCGAGCGCGCGCTCGGCCTCCGCCGCCTGTCCCGCGCGGAGCCCGCGCTTCACCGCGTCGAGCAGCTCGACCTCGCGCTGGAGCGACGCGCCGCTGACCGCGACCGGCGGCGACGCGGGCGCGCTCGGCGTCTCGGCGCGAGGGGAGCCCGACGGTTCGCCGGGCTCGCCGCGGACGAGGACCGGTCCGCTGGGCGGCACGACGGCGGCGACCGGCGCGGTGACCGCGACGGACGGTGCCACGACGATTGGAGCCGCAACCGCCGGAGCTGCAACGGACGGTGCCGCAACCGCCGGAGCTGCGACGGACGGTGCCGCAACCGCCAGAGCTGCGACGGACGGTGCCGCGACGGACGGCGCGCTCGGGAGCGTGTCGGGGGTCACGGCGACCGCGTCCTCCGCCCGAGGCGGCGGAGCCGTCGCTGCCGCGACGACGTGGGCGCCTTCCACCGGAGCCGACGCGCCGCCGCCGGGGGCGACCTGCGTGCCGCTCAGGCTCGAGAAGGCCGCCGCCCCGATGCCGAGCGCGGCGATCACCATGAACCGCGGCCGAAACAACCGCGCGGCGAGCGACGGACGCACGCCGCTCGCCGGCGGCGCCGGCGCGGCTGCGCCGACGGCCGCCGCGATGACCCGGCGCTCGAACCCCGGCGCGGGCCGGTCCGCCCGTGCCGCGCGGAGGAGCGCTTGGTCGAGCGCGGTCCCCTCGTCGATCAGGCGCTTCGGCGGGGTCATGGCTGCCTCGTCTGCATGCGTCGTGTCGCCTTCTGGAACTGCTCGCGCGCGCGGCGCAGCCTCGACGCGACGGTCCCGATGGGGGTGTCGAGCACGGTCGCGATCTCCGGCATCGTCATCTCCTCGAGCTCGTACAGGATGAAGACCGTGCGCATCTCTTCGCTCAACGTGGCGAGCGCCCGATCGAGCATCGCGAGCGCCTCGCGCCGCAAGGCGAGCTCCTCCGACGTCGGATCGGCGCCCTCGCAGGTGTCGACGTCGAGATCGACGGCGCGGCTCGCGAACGATTTCGCCGAACGCCGGCGCCGCGAGGCGACGCGAACGGCGATGCCGAAGAGGAACCGCTTCTCGTGTCCCTCGTAGATCGCGCTCATCTTGCTGACCGCCGTGAGGAACACCTCCTGGCCAGCGTCCTCGGCGTCCGCGGGCGACAGCCCGAGGCGGCGGAGGAAGGCCCACACGGACGTGAGGTGAGCGCGAATGAGCGCGACTTTGCGCTGCTCGAGCTCGTCCGCGTCGAGATGGTCGCCCGCCAGCGCCAGCGACCCGTGGGTCCCGTCGTCGACGATCGCGGGTGACGAAGCCATCACTCCAGCCCTAATCCCAGGACGAGGCCGAGGAGATCCAAAAAAGTTCGCCGGCGATCACGGAAAGCGAACGAGCACCGCCACGCCGCCGGTCCCCGCCACCGCCGGCGTGCGGAAGAGCGTGATATCCGGCGCCAAAAAGAACCTCGTCCGGCGGAGCGGGGCGACGACGCCGCCCTCGAGCTCGACCGTGACGCTCCGGCTCAGCTCCACCTCCAGGCTGGCCGTGCCCGTCGACGCGAGCCACGTCTTGTCCTCGGCGCGGGCGTTCGGGATCCCGCTCGTCGTGCCCCGGTGCACCCCCGCCTGCATCCCCGCGCACGGCGCGAGCGACAGGACCGACGCGAGCGGCAGCCGCACCGGGCACGCCCGTAGGGTCCCGGTGACCAGACGGTAGCTCTGCGAGCCGACGCCGACGTTCGCCTCCGACGACGAGACGTCGGCAGAGAGCCGGAGCGAGCCGCGAGCCCACGGACGCGAACCGACGGCGATCTGCATCCCGGCGAACACCCCGGCGCGCGGAGCGACCGCGGGCCCGACCCCGCCGAGGACACCCGCGGCGGCGCCCGCGCCGAACACGATGGTTCGAGGAGGAGGAGCGGGCGGCGGCGCCTCGACGCGCGGCTTCGGGGCGGGCTTCGGCGGTGAGGCGGGCGGCTCGTCCGGCGACGGCTCGCGATCGCTCGTGGCGTCGGGATCGAGGTAGAGCGCGACGACGAGCGCGAGGGCCTTCGCCACGTCGGAGCACGTCTCGCTCTCGACGACACGCTCCTGCCGCGTTCCGTCCTCCTCGCGGATCTCGAGCCGGCCGACGACCTGACCGCGGGCGGGCTCGTCGCGGATCGACACGGCGAAGACGGGCGCGCTCTCGCCGGGGCCCGCCAGGCGCGGGCGCTCGGTCCGCGCGCGGACGGCCGCGAGGAACGCGGGCGCGTTGGGACACGTATCGCTCGCCGCCTCGTAGAGCAGCCGGAAGCGAGGCGAGTCCTCGTCGACCGGCTCCGCGTGAGCCGGCCGCGCCGCCACCGTCGCGGCGATCGCGAGGACGACGGCTCGTGCGCGCGTGGCTCCGTACATCGACGGACGGAGCCTAACGCACTATCGTGCGCGGCCGTGACGCGGTCGCCCGCGGCCCGAGGGCGGGTGGCCTCCGGTCAGGGCTCCTGCGCCGAGAGCTCCTCCGGCGGGGCCGGCGCGCGCCGGGTCGGGCTGAGCGGCGCGCTGACCACGAAGAGCGCGCGCGCGCCCTCGACGACCGGCACCGCGCGGGAGACGGACGCGGTCGCGTGCGCCGCGTGCGGCCTCGACGACTTCCTCGCGACCGTCATCACGGCCATCGTGAGGACGATGCCGACGACGGCGCCGATCGCGAAGTAGATCGGGAGCGGGACGCCGGCCACCCGCCGCGCGATCAGCGGGACGTGCTCCGCGGGGGGCGGGAACGTCGGCGGCGGGAACGGCGACGGGCGAACCTGGACCGGAGGCGGATCCGGTACGGGGAACGGGAACGGAGCGGGGCGGGCGTCGCGGACCATGCCTGGACGCCTACATGTAGCGTGCCGACTCGGATCGACGCCGCCGCGGTCCAAAGCCCGCGCGCGTTGCGCGCGGGCTTGCGCAAGTCGAGCGTTCGTTCGCGCGGCGCCTCAGACCGGGGGGGCGATCCCGGCGGATCGAAGCATCGTGGCGAAGCCGTTCTTGTCGACCGCCTTGAGGTACGCCTGCTTCGGATCGACGAGCTTGCGCTGGACGAGGCCGAGGAGGGAATCGTTCATCGTGACCATCCCCTGCCCCTTCGAGGTCTGCATCACGCTCGCGAGCTGGAAGGTCTTGCCCTCGCGGATCATCGACGCGACGGCGTGGTTGCCCAGCAGGATCTCGTGCGCGGCGACGCGACCGCCGCCGAGCTTCGGGCAGAGCACCTGAGCGACGACGCCCTTGAGCGACTCGCTCAGCATCACGCGGATCTGATCCTGACGATCCGACGGGAACTGGTCGATGATGCGATCGACCGTGCTGATCGCGGTCGTGGTGTGGAGGGTGCCGAAGACGAGGTGCCCCGTCTCGGCGGTCTCGATCGCGATCGAGATCGTCTCGAGATCGCGCATCTCGCCGACCAGGACGATGTCCGGATCCTCGCGGAGCGCGGCGCGGAGCGCGTTCTTGAAGCTCTTCGTGTGCTGGCCGACCTCGCGCTGGTTCACGAGGCACTTGTGGTTCTGGTGCACGAACTCGACCGGGTCTTCGATCGTGATGATGTGATCGGAGCGGTTCTTGTTGATGAAGTCGATCATCGCCGCGAGCGTCGTCGATTTACCGGAGCCCGTCGGTCCGGTCACGAGCACGAGGCCCTTCGACAGCCAGCAGAGGTCGATGCACGCCTTCGGGAGGCCGAGCTTCTCCGCCGAGAGGATCTCGATCGGGATCTGCCGGAGCACGGCGCCCGTGCCCTGACGATCCTGGAAGACGTTCACGCGGAAGCGCGCGAGGCCCGGGATCTCGTGCGCGAAGTCGGCGTCGTGGAGCTCCTCGAAGTCCTGCCGCGCGCGCGGCGTCATGATCTCGTCGACCATCGCGGCGATGTCCGCCGACGAGATCGCGCCGGCGGCGCCGAAGTGGATCTCGCCGTCGACGCGGAGCACCGGCGGGCTGCCGGCCGTCAGGTGGAGGTCGGACGCGCGCCGCTGGAGCATCTCGCGGAGGAGCGCGTCGATCCGCGCAGGCCCGCTGCGCGCGGAGGCCACCTCGGCGCCGCGCCGCTCGCGGGAGGCCGAGGCGTGCCCGCGCGACTCGCTCGCGTCCCGGAGCGCGTCGCGGACGATCTCGCGCGCCACCGTGCGCGCGGCTTCCGTCGCGACTTCGCGCGCGGTCGCCCCGGAGACGTCGTGCGCCGCTTCGGCGGCCACGGCCCGCGCGACTTCGCGGGCCTCTTCACGCGCCGCCTCGCGGGCCGCCTCTCGCGCCGCCTCGCGTGCCGCTTCACGCGCCGCCTCGCGGGCCACCTCCGTGGCTACTTCGCGCGCGCGCTGGAGGACCTCCTGCGCGGAGGTGGCGTCCGCTGGCGCCGGCGTCCGATGCGGACCGTCGGGCCGGCGCACCGGCTTCGTGTCGAGACGCTCGTCGGGCAGCGCGCCGCGCGCGCCCTGGACCGGCATCCTCGAGCCGAGGTCGATCTCCATCGGCGCGCCACCGCGCGCGCGCGCGTCGTCGACCGGCGGCGACTCCCGCTCGACGGCCGCGCCTTGTGGCCGCCGGCTCGGGCGCTTTCGCGCCGGCGCCGGACGGGAGTCCTGCCGTCGCGCCTCGGGCATGGGCGACTTCGACGCGACGACCGGGTCCTCCCGCCGGACGGAGTCGCGCAGCGCGCGCGTCGTCTTCGCCGCCTGCCGGATCCCGAGCGCGACGCCGGTCGCTTGACGCACGATCTCGAGCACGAAGTCTTCACCGTCGTGCTCGTGACGCACGATGCGCGGTCGGCTCGAGAGGCCGGAGATGTCGTCCTGAGAGAGCAGCTCGCTCACCGCCTCGAGGATCGACGCGCCGCCGATCGGCCCGCCGGACATCGGGCGCTGCTGGTCTCCATCGAGCGCCACCGCTTGCTCGTTGGGGGCGAAGAACACACGCTCGGCTCCGGACTCTTTGAGCTTGGCAAGGAAAGGAATCAGCTGGGACACACAGGACCTCTCGAACGACGATACGCGATCGGCTCGGCAAATGGCTCGCCGGGACGCCGGCCGAACCATCGAAGGCAGCCTGTGAGAATAGCGCGATCGGCCACCCAGCGGCGGATCGGCTGAGCCGAACGCCGCTCCGCGCCGCTCGACGTGCTCTGGCGCGTCGTGCCATCATCGCGGAGTCACATGTCGACGGATGCCATCCGCTTCTTCGCCGCGACCGACGTGGGCTGCGTCCGCGAGCACAACGAAGACAACTTCCTCGTCGACAAGAAGCTCTCCCTCTTCATGGTCGCCGACGGCATGGGCGGCCACGCCGCCGGCGAGGTCGCCAGCGCCATCGCCGTCCGCACGATCCACGAGGAAATCAAGCGCGAACGGGACCTGCTGAACGACTTCCTCTCGGGGGCCCGCGGGGCCTCGCGCGTCACGAACAAGGACGTCCTCGCGCTGATGGAGCACGCCGTTCAGCGCGCGTGCTCGCGCATCCACGAAGAGGCGCAGAACGACCCGCAGAAGCGCGGCATGGGCACGACCGTCTCCGCGCTGCTCGTCCTCGGGACCCGTGGCTTCATCGGGCACGTCGGGGACAGCCGGATCTACCTCCAGCGCGGCGGTGTCGTTCAGCAGATCACCGAGGACCACACCGTCTTCAACGAGCTCATCAAGCGCGGAAAGCTGACGAAGGAGCAGATCGAGAAGGTCGGCCACAAGAACGCGATCACCCGCGCGGTCGGCGTCTACGAGCGCGTCGACGTCGACACCCTCATGATCGAGGTCCTCCCGGGCGACGACTTCCTCCTCACGAGCGACGGCCTCACGGGCTACCTCGAGAGCGCCGACGAGCTCGCGCCGTGGTTCCAGCAAGACGGCGACACGGCCAGCAAGGGGCTCGTCGAGCTCGCCAAGGACCGCGGCGGCAAGGACAACATCACGGTCGTCATCGTCCGCCTCGGCGGGGACGTCGAGAACGACGAGCGCGCCAAGCGCCTCGCCCTCAAGCGCGACGTCCTCGCGCGGATGCCGCTCTTCGCGCGCTTGAGCGATCGCGAGCTGCTCCGCGTGATGCAGTCGGTCGAGGTGCGCAAATACGACCACGAGCAGCTCGTCATCCGCGAGGGCGACAAGGGCGACGAGCTCTTCATCGTCCTCTCCGGCAAGGTCAACGTCTCGCGCGGCGGCGAGACGCTCACGCGCCTCGGGGCCGGCGAGCACTTCGGC
>JAHBWA010000006.1 GCA_019637195.1 Labilithrix sp.
TCGTGCACTCCGTGATGATCCAGGAGCGCCGCGGGATGCTGAAGGTCTGGAACGTCTTCCTCATCTGCCTGACGTTCTTCATGACGATCTTCGGCACGTTCCTCACGCGCTCCGGGGCGATCGCGAGCGTGCACTCGTTCGCGCAGTCGTCCATCGGCGAGTATTTCCTCTGGTTCCTCGCGCTCGTCGCCGCGTTCTCGGCGACGCTCATCCTCTACCGCTGGCCGGAGCTCCGCTCGGTCGACCCGGCCGTCGCCAACAAGGACCGCCTCGCGTCGGCGAGAGGCGCCGTCGCGCTCGGGCTCTCCGCGCTGGTCGCCCTCGGGACCGGCGGTCTGCTCTTCGTGATCGTGGTCGTGGGCTTCCAGAAGGAGCTCGGCGGCGCGATGAACGCCGTCGCGGGGGGCCTCGGCCTCGTCGCCGCGGGCGCGGCGTTCACCGTCGTGCGGAGGCCGTTCGCCGCCTTCGCCGAGACACCGATCAACGTGCTCCGCGGCGCGGCGATCGCCTCGGGCTGGGTGGTCCTCGCGGCGCTCGCGCCGGGCGCCTGGGTGCTCTCCGGAAAGATCGGGACGATGAGCGGCGCGGTGCGCGTCGCCGTCTTCTCGGTGGTCGTGGGCGTCGCGGTCTACGCGGCGATCGAGCTCGTTTACCGGCGCATGACGCGCGGCCTCAAGATCGCCCAGAGCCGCCCGCGCATGGATTCGATCCTCTCGCGCGAGTTCACCTTCCTCCTGAACAACTACGGGCTGCTCGGGATCATGCTGTTCGTGCTCGTCGCGACGACGTTCCCGATGGTCAGCGAGGCGCTCTGGGACGAGAAGGTCACGGTCGGACCGCCCTACTACAACGCGTGGATGCAGCCGCTCGGGCTGACGGTGTTCTTCCTGATGGGCGTCGGCACGCTCTTCGGTTGGAAGAAGACGTCGCCGGAGGCGCTCCGCCGGGCGTTCGTCGCGCCGACGACCGCCGGGCTCCTCGCGGTCGCGCTGCACTTCGCGCTCGGCAAGAAGATCGGCTTCCCCGCCGTAGTGTGGAGCGAGGCGATCTACGGAGGGGCGCTCGGCGCGGTGCTCCGCGCGTTCAACGCGTACACGCCCGTCCTGGGATTTTCGCTCGGCATCTTCAACATCGCGGTCATCGTGCAGGAGTTCGTCCTCTTGTACCGCTCGCAGGCGCGCGCCGGCGAGGGCGCCAAGGGCTTCCTCTCGCAGCTCCCGAAGGGCTTCCGCGCCGTCGGCGCGTTCTTGCTCTTCCCCATCTGGATGGTCCTCTTGCCTCCGACGGGGCGCCGCCGCTACGGCGGCTACATCGTGCACCTCGGGATCGCGCTGATGTTCCTCGGCTTCACCGGCAAGTCGTGGACGGTCGATCGCGAGACGGCGATGTCTCCCGGCCAGAGCTACCAGGTCGAGCGGCTCACCGTGCAGTACGTCGGCCCGCGCATGGAGGTCGACAACAACAAGCGAATGATCTTCGCCGACGTGCGCGTCCTCGAGGACGGCAAGGAGGTAGGCAAGCTCAACCCCGCGAAGTTCATCTACAAAAAGATGCCCGACTCTCCGACCACGGAGGTGTCGATGCTCCACTCGATCCGCGACGATCTCTACCTCGTCGTCGGGAGCATCAACCCGGACACCAAGGTCGCCTCGCTGCAGATCCACCTGAACCCACTCGTGGGGTGGATCTGGTTCGGAGCGATCATCCTCATGTTCGGCAGCTTCATCTGCATGTGGCCCGAGCTCGATCCGGAAGAATCCCGAGCGTGGCGCTACGCTCGGGGGACGGCCGCGGTGGCGGCGAGCACGACGCTCGGCGTGATCCTCGCGCTGCTGCCGGTCCCGGCCTTCGCGCAGACCACCGCGACGCAGCACGCCGGCAGCGTGCAGGTCGACGACCCAAAAGAGAAGGCCGTGTTCGGAGCGCTCCGGTGCATGTGCGGTACGTGCCCGCGCGAGCTCCTCTCGACGTGCGCCTGCTCGACGGCCGACCAGACGCGCGAGCGCCTGCGCGCCCGGCTCGCGAAAGGCGAGAGCGCGCAGTCGATCATCGACGACTACACCGCCGAATACGGCACCGCCGCGCTCGCGATCCCGCCCGACAAGGGCGCGATGAAGGCCATCTACGTCGCGCCGCTCTTCGCGATCGCCGGAGGCGGGATCGCCCTCGCGTTCGTGCTGCGGCGCTGGCGCGCGAACGAGAGCGCCGCGAGGAAGAAGACCTCGGCGAAGGCCGACGACGCACCCGGCGAGACGGATCGTGACGCGTACGACGACCGCATCGACTCGGCGCTCGAGGACCTCGACCGTGAGTGACGCCTCGCTCTCCTCCCGCGACGACGCTCCGTCGGACGAGCAGCGCATCGCTCGGGCCGTCGCGATCGGCCTCCCGCTCGTCACGCTCGCGGCCGCGTCGATCGTCGGCGTCGTAGTCGGCCCGGCGACGAGCATCCTCGTGCTCGCCGCCGGCCTCTTGCTCGGCGTGATCGCGCTCCTCTGGAGCAGCTTGCGCGTGCTCTCGGGAGACGCAGAGCTCTCCCCCGAGCTCGAGGCCCTCGACATGGCCGCGCAAGGCGTCGACGCGCTCGCGAGCCGGAAGACGATGCTCCTCCGCGCCCTCAAGGACCTCGAGAACGAGCGAGCGATCGGCAAGCTCGAGGATGACGACTTCGAACAGCTCTCCTCGACCTACCGCGCGGAGCTCAAGACGGTCCTCCGGCGAATCGACGACTCGCTCGCGCCCCATCGGGCCAAGGCGGAGGACGCCGCACGAGAGCACCTCGTGCGAGCCGGCATCGTGGCCACCGGATATCGCGGCGCGCTCCCCGGCGCGACGGCGGAGCAGGCCGCCGGACATGACGCCGAGGCACGGCCCGCTGCGAAGGGCGCCGCTGCGAAGGGCGCCGCTGTGCGCGTGGCCTGCCCGAAGTGCGGAGAATCGAACGAGCCCGACGCCAAGTTCTGCAAGGAATGCGCGACGCGGCTCCCCCCTGCGTCGACGGCGAGCGCGCCCGCGGCGGTCGCGACGTCGAGCCACGACTCGGACGAGGACCACGATGAAGACCCCCATGACGCGTGAGCGAGCGCGTTGGCCGCGGCCCACGCCGAAGCGCCGCGCTTTCGCGGCGACGCTCGCGCTGACGGCGCTGCTCGCCGCGACGAGCAGCTTCGCCGCCGACGGTGACGCCCCCGGAACCGCCGCGACGCCGGCGGTGACCACGGCGGCGCCCGCCGCGACGACGCCCGCGGGACGTGCGCCGGCAGCCGCACCGAGCCCCGCCCGCGCGCCGGCGCCCAACGGAGCCGCCGATCCCCACGCCGGCGTGGTCCCCCGCGGGAGCGTCGATCCTCACGCGGGCGTCGATCCCCACGCGGGCGTCGATCCCCACGCGGGCGTCGATCCCCACGCGGGCGTCGATCCCCACGCGGGCGTCGATCCCCACGCGGGCGTCGATCCCCACGCGGGCGCCGCCGGGCATGGCGCCGACAGCGGGATGTTCCAGGCCCCCGAAGACGGCGCCGTGGACGACCCGACGCTGCCGATCGGCACCCTCGAGCTCCACATCGTAGATCCCTCGGGCAAGCCGCTCCCCAACACCGGGGCGACGGTCGGGGTGCTCTACAACTCGGTCGCCAAGGGCGAGAGCCGCAAGCGGCTCTCGGTCACGACGAACGCCGCCGGGATCGCGCGGCTCGACCAGCTGGAGACGGGCAGCACGGTCGCCTACCGCCCGATGGTGCTCACCGACGGCGCGACCTTCTCCGTGATGCCGTTTCGCATGCCGGAGAAGACCGGAATGCGCGCGGTCCTCCATGTCTATCCCGTCGTGGAGTCGATCGAGCAGGCCCTCGTAGTGTCCCAGTCGGTCATCTACACCGAGGTGAAGGACGACCGCATCCAGGTGCAGCAGGCGTTCAAGATCTACAACTTTGGCAAGAGCGCGTGGGTCCCGCAGGACCTCGTCGTGCCGCTCCCCGAGACGTTCACCGCCTTCACCACGCAGCAAGGCATGAGCGACGTCGGCGTCGACGCCGTGCCGAAGAAGGGCGTCCGCATCCGCGGGACCTTCGGGCCCGGCCAGCACATGCTCGAGTTCCGCTGGCAGCTGCCCTACTCGGGGGAAGCGAAGGTCCGCTTCGACGTCGGGATGCCCCCGCGGATGGCCGCGTCGCGGGTGATCGCGCCCGCGTCCAAGGACATGACGCTCGAGGTGCCCGAGTTCCCCCCGCCCCAGTCGACCAGCGACGGGATGGGCCAGCGCGCCCTCATCACCGAGAAGCAGCTTCGCAAGGAAGACGCCGCGCTCAAGTCCGTCACCGTCGTCATCCGCGGCCTGCCCACCGAGGGACCGGCGAAGATCATCGCGACGCTGCTCGCCGGCGGAGGGCTCCTCGTCGGGCTCGTCCTCGGGGCGCAGAAGCCGTCGCGTAGCCAACGCAAGCGCGAGCGCGAGCGGATCCTCGACGAGCTCGAGTCGCTCGAGCGCGCGCGTCTGGCCTCGGAGGTCGGCCCCAAGACCTACGAGAAGGCACGCCGCGAGCTCCTGGACGCACTCACACGCACGTTCGCCGACGACGCCACGGCTCAGCCCGCGCCGCGAGGCGGCTCGCGCCGGAGAGCCTCCTGAGGCCAGAGACGAGCCTTCGGACGCGACCTCCGCAGCCGACCGCCCCCTCAGGCGCCGTTCCCCTGGAAACTATCCCTTTCAGGACTGTGGGCAACCGGGCGGATGGGGGTGGGGAGAGCCGGCGGGTGCCCCTGCGGAGTCCACGTGGGACAAATGCGTCCACGACGAGACCGGAGCTTCTACCTCTCCGCGTCCCCACCCCGGAGCACCGTAGCCTCCTGAAATAGCTAGGGCTTTGGGATTCCCCCCAGAACCCACAGGGCCTATATCTACGGTAAGTTAATTAATTACTTCTCCCTTCCATACCCGACAGGCAAGGCCGATCCCCGAGACGCGCAGGGATCCCGCGCGGTTCACAGGACCGTGGCCCCTTGACGTCGAAAGACACCCCAGGCAATTGGCATGAGCCGCTGAGAGACCTCAGCGCCGAGGACACGAGATGGAGCTCACCGTCGCGAAGAAGGACCTGCTGAAGATCGTCACGCGGATGCAGGGGGTCGCCGAACGCAAGAGCACGATGCCCGTGCTCGCGAACGTGCTGCTCGCCGCGGACGGCAATAGCGCGCTCCGGCTCGCCGCGACCGATCTCTACCTCTCCCTGATGGGGCGAATCCCCGCGGAGATCGCGAAGCCGGGCAGCGTCGCCGTGTCCGCCAAGGACCTCTTCGAGCGCGTGAAGATGATGCCGGACGGACCGGTCGTCATCTCCTCGCAGGACAACGCGACGACGACGATCAAGGCGAGCGGAACCGCCCGTCGGTACACGCTTCGCGGCATGCCGGGCGACGACTTTCCCCCGCTCCCGCAGCCCGCCGAGGGCTCGCCTACCCTCGCGCTCGACGTCGACGTGCTGTCCGAGCTCATCGCCAAGACACACTTTTCGATCTCGACCGACGAGACCCGCGCACATTTGAACAGCGCGCTCTTCGAGTGGGACGGGGACGTAGTGCGGATGGTGACGACCGACGGTCACCGTCTGTCGAAGGTCGACGTGAAGGTCTCCGGTCGTCAGGCGTCGGCGACGATGCTCATCCCGCTGAAGGCCATCCAGGAGCTCCGCCGGCTCTGCGACGAGATGCTCTCGGACGGCGGCGCGGTCGCCGGTGACGGTGAGCGGAAGAAGCCCGAGCTGCTCATCACGCAGAGCGGCGCGAGCGCGTTCTTCCAGGGCGCCGGCACGACGTTCAGCGTGAAGCTCGTCGACGCGCAGTTCCCGCCGTACTCGCAGGTCATCCCGCAGGGCAGCGAGCGCGTCGTTCGCGCCCCGCGCTCGGCCCTGGCCGACGCCCTCAAGGCCGTCTCGGTCGCCGCCAGCGAGCGCACCGGCGGGGTGAAGCTCTCGCTCTCGAAGGGCTCGATGCGCATCACCAGCGAGTCGCCCGAGAGCGGCGACGGCTTCGACGAGATCCCGGTCGAGTTCGCGGGGCCGAACATGAGCATCGGCTTCAACGCGAAGTACTTCCTCGACGTCCTCGCGGCGATCAGCGACGAAGAGGTCGCTATCGGCCTGTCCGGCGAGCTCGATCCGGCCGTGCTTCGTCCCGCGGGCGCGACCACGTCGTCCGATCGTCAGTTCCTGTCGGTCGTGATGCCGATGCGCATCTGAGCCGGGGGCGAGCCTCGAAACGGGGAACGCTCCCCTCCCGAGCGCGCCCTACGAAGTCCGCGCCGGGCGCTCCTGCCGTTCGAGGGTCACGCGTCGAGCCATGAGGCCGCTTCGTATCGAGCAAGTGCAGGTCCGGGCGTTCCGGAACCTCGAGCGCGTCGACGTCGACCTCGGCGAGCGCTTCAATGTCGTCGCCGGCGACAACGGGCAAGGCAAGACGAACCTGCTCGAGGCGGTCTACGTGCTCGCCACGTCGAAGAGCTTCCGCACGGCCAAGCCGACCGACACGGTGGCGTTCGAGCGCGATCTCGCGAGCGTGCGCGGTCGGGTCGTCGAGGACGGTGACGCGCGCGTGCAATCGGTCGGGATCCGCGCCGGCGCGCGCATGGTGAAGATCGACGACAAGCGCCCGCCGACGCTCGCGGCGTACGCGGTGCGAACGCCGATGGTCGTGTTCCACCCGGGAGAGATCTCGCTCTCGATGGGCGCGAGCTCGGAGCGAAGGCGCCTGCTCGACCGCACGGCGCTCTACCTCGCCCCCGCGGCGATGGACGAGCTCGAGTGCTTCACGAAGGCCCTGCGCGCCCGCCAGCGCGCGCTCGAGGCGCGGGGGGCTTCGGCGTCGGACCTCCCCGAGTGGGAGACCCTCTGCGTGCGCCACGGGCTCGCGCTGATGGCCTACCGCGCCCGCGCCGCCGCGCTCCTCGCCGAAGGCGCCCGGTCCGCCTTCGCGCGGATCGCCTCCCCCGAGCTGTCGCTCGCGGTCGAGTTCGCGCCAGGAGCGCCGCGCGACGAGGCCGCGTTCCGCGATGAGCTCGAGCGCCGGCGGCCCGTCGACCTCCGGCGAGGGAGCGCCGGCGTCGGACCGCACCGCGACGATCTCGCGCTGTCGATCTCGGGGCGCCCTGTCCGCGGAGTGGCCTCGCAGGGGCAGCATCGCGCGGTGACGTTGTCGCTCAAGGCTGCGGAGATCGACGTCATCGGCGCGGCGCGCGGCGTGCGGCCGGTGCTCCTCCTCGACGACGTCTCGAGCGAGCTCGATCGCGAGCGGACGGCGGCGCTGTTCTCGTTCCTGCGCGATCAGGAGGGACAGGTGATCCTCACCACGACGCGTCCGGAGCTCATCGACACGGGCGCCGCCGCGGCGCGGGCCGACTTCGTGGTCCGCGCCGGGAACCTCGAGCGAGTTTCTCGCGTTGATTGACGGACCGAAGCCCGCGGCTATCCGGCCGCATCGGAGAGCGCCGAACCGACGGCGGCGAGGGGGTTCCGCGGCGCTCTCGCCAGCTCCCTCCGCGGGCGTGCGGAGCGGTCCTAACTAAGCGAAATGTGGCGGCAAACGCTCCCGTTTGCGCTTGCCGAAGTAGGGGGCCAAACGTATACTGTTCGTCCCCCAGCGGTGCCGTCCCGGAGCGCGGATTCCCGTTCCCTGGTGCACCCTCCTCCTCAAACACGGATCTCGGCGCAGAACAAACGGGAAACATTCCGTCTGCAGCCCTCCGAAAGCGTCTCAGAACACCATGCCGACCGATGAAGTCACGAGCGAGCGAGGCGAGCCCACTCCCGGGATCCCGCGTGAGTCGCAGCCTCCGTCCAACTACGGCAGCGAGAGCATCACCGTCCTCGAGGGGCTCGAGGCGGTGCGGAAGCGCCCCGGCATGTACATCGGAGACGTGCACGACGGCTCCGGTCTGCACCACCTCGTCTGGGAGGTCGTCGACAACGCGGTCGACGAGCACCTCGCGGGCCACTGCTCGCGCATGGACGTGACGATCCACTTCGACGGCTCGATCGCGGTAGAGGACAACGGGCGCGGGATCCCCGTCGGCCGCCACGAGGAGCAGTCGAAGAAGCTCGGCCGCGACATCGACGTCGCGGAGGTCGTCATGACGATCCTCCACGCCGGCGGCAAGTTCGACCACTCGAGCTACAAGGTCTCCGCCGGTCTGCACGGCGTCGGCGTCAGCGCGGTCAACGCGGTCAGCGAGTGGCTCAAGCTCGAGATCAAGCGCGGCGGTCAGGTCCACTACCAGGAGTACCGTCGCGGCGCGCCGTCATCGGCGATCTCCGTCATCGGCGAGACCGACAAGACGGGGACGAAGATCACGTTCAAGCCGGATCAGGAGATCTTCACGATCACCGAGTACAGCTACGACATCCTCGCGAGCCGGCTCCGCGAGCTGTCGTTCCTCAACGCCGGCTTCGTGATCACGCTGACCGACGAGCGCGGAGAAGGTCGCAAGGAGACCTTCGAGTACCAAGGCGGCATCCGCGAGTTCGTCGAGCACCTCAACAAGACGAAGGAGCCGGTCCACGACAAGGTCGTGCACATCATCGCGGAGTCCCCCTCCGACAGCGGCGCGCCGATCGTCGTCGAGGTGGCGCTCCAGTGGAACTCGACGTTCGTGGAGCAGATCTTCCCCTACACGAACAACATCCACAACAAGGACGGGGGCACGCACCTCACCGGGTTCAAGGCCGCGCTCACCCGCGTGTTCAACAACTACGGCGCGACGGCGAACCTCTTCAAGGAGGTCAAGAACGGCCTGTCGGGCGAGGACATCCGCGAGGGGCTCACGGCGGTCATCAGCGTGAAGCTGCCCGATCCGTCGTTCTCGTCGCAGACGAAGGACAAGCTCGTCACGAGCGAGGCGAAAACCGTCGTAGAGAACGTCGTCGTCGACAAGCTCGGTCGGTTCTTCGAGGAGAACCCGGGCACCGCGCGCAAGATCGTCGAGAAGGCGATCCTCGCCGCGAAGGCCCGCGAGGCCGCGCGCAAGGCCCGCGAGGTCGTGCGCAAGGGCTCGATGGACTACACGAGCCTCTCCGGCAAGCTCGCCGATTGCCAGAGCCGCGACCCCGAGACCAGCGAGCTCTACATCGTCGAGGGAGACAGCGCGGGCGGCTCTGCCAAGCAGGGCCGCGATCGGAAGTTTCAGGCGATCCTCCCGCTCCGCGGCAAGATCCTCAACGTCGAGCGCGCGCGCCTCGACAAGATGCTCTCCTCGGCGGAGATCGGGACGCTCATCACCGCGCTCGGCTGCGGCATCGGCAGCCCCGAGCAAGGCGGGACCTTCGACATCGCGAAGCTCCGCTACCACCACATCGTGCTGATGACCGACGCCGACGTCGACGGCAGTCACATCCGCACGCTGCTCCTCACGTTCTTCTACCGCCAGATGCCGGAACTGCTCGAGAAGGGCTACCTCTACATCGCGCAGCCCCCGCTCTACCGCGTCTGGAAGGGCAAGAAGGGCATGTACATGAAGGACCAGAGCGCCCTCGATCGGTTCTTCCTCGAGCAGGGAGTCGAGGGGCTCGCCGTCCGAGCTTCCAAGGGGCCGCACCTCACGGGCAAGCCGCTGCTCCACCTGTCGGAGCGGCTGCGCGGGTTCCGCAAGGCGCTGTCGAAGATCGATCGCCGCGCGGACGCGAAGCTCGTCTCGGCGGTCCTCCGCGCGAGCGCGCTCGGCAAGTCGGAGCTCCGCGATCGCGCGAAGGTCGAGCAGGCCGTGCCGCTCATCCGCGCGCGCCTCGAGAAGAAGTACCCGGACATCTTCCCGCTCTCGATCGAGATCGGCTGGGAGGCCGAGCACGGCGCCGCGACGCTCACGATCAAGCCGCGCCCCGGCTCCGCCGCGAGCGAGGTCGTCATCGATTGGTCGCTCGTCGAGTCGGCCGAGTACGAGGAGCTCTACTCGATCGAGCAGGACGTCCGCTCGATCGGCCCGGCGCCCTACTTCGCGAAGACCGTGAAGGGCGAAGAGGACGAGGCCTCCGACGCCAAGGAGACGGAGATCGAGGACGCCGACGCGCTCTGGGACTTCATCGAGGCGCGCGGCAAGAAGGGCTGGAACCTCCAGCGCTACAAGGGGCTCGGCGAGATGAACCCGGAGCAGCTCTGGGAGACGACGCTCGATCCGAACGCGCGCGTGATGCTCCAGGTGCGCCTCGACGACGCCGTGCAGACCGACCAGGTCTTCACCATCCTCATGGGCGATCAGGTCGAGCCGCGGCGTGACTTCATCGAGAAGAACGCGCTGAACGTGCGAAACCTCGACATCTGACGGGCGACCTGTCCGCGCGGCGGTCCCAGGGCCGCCCGCGCGCGTCGGGCCTGCGCGTCGGAGGTGCGCGCATCGGGGCGCGCGCGGACTCCGCGGGGGACGCTGCGAAGGCTGCGAGAACATGTCCAACGCGCCGCGCGCACGCTACGATCTCCCCGGAATGCGCCGCCCCGTCGCGCTGGTCGTCTCGCTCGCGCTCGGCCTCGCGGCCGCGTCGGCGCTGGTCACGGGGTGCACGTTCCTCATCTCGTTCGACGACGTCCCGGAAGACGCCGCGCTCGAGCCGGTCGAGGCGAGCACCGGCGACGGCGACGCGCAGGTCGACGACGCTCCCGGCGTCGAGGACGCTGGCGCCGACGTGCCCCCCTCGTTCCCTCCGCCTTGCGATCCGACCTTCCCCCTCGACGCCGTCGACTGCACCGGCGTCCCGCGCGCGACCTGCGCGTCGAGCGCCGCGTTCGCCAGCTACCCGGCCGGGGGCGACCGCGCGAACGATCTCGTCGTCTGCAGCGGCGGGCGCGCGACCTGCGTGCAGCACTGTCCGTCCGGCTGCGCGGTCATGCCCGGGGGCTTCCCCGATCAGTGCAACGACTGTACGGGGCGCGACGACGGCTACTACTGCGGTCGCGATCTCCGAGGGTGGGCGCCCGAGACGTTCGACCTGGCGGTGCAGTGCCGTGAAGGCGGGACCGTTCGCGGTGCCATCTGCGGCGCGAACAAGTGCGCCTCGGCGTGTCCGCGGGCAGAAGGGCCGTTGCCCGCCTGCTGCGTGCCGTGACGCTCCGACGCGGCAAGCGTCGGTCGGCGGGCGACGTCTGGCGTACGCGTCGCGCTCGAGACCCGTTGCAGGGCACATGCCCGTGATTAATCTGCCCATGGCGACGCCGGAGGGCGTCGTGCTGGAGGTCCCCGAAGAGGGGCGGATGTCCTTGGACTTCGCGCAGGCGAGCCGAGCGACGAAGGGAGGAGTTTGCCGATGCGTCCCGATCGGATGACGACGAAGAGCCAGGAGGCGTTCCGCGCCGCAGCGGACCTCGCGAGCCGCCGAGGTAACCCGGAGATCACGCCGGAGCACCTCATCCGGGCCATGTTCGAGCAGGACGGGGGCATCGCGCTCCCCATCTTCGGCAAGGCCGGCGGCGACGCGGACGCGCTCCTCCGTGGCGTCGAAGAGCGCGCCTCGAAGCTGCCGCGAGTCAGCGGAGGCGGCGAACCGACGCTCTCGCGGCGGACGATGGAGGTCATCCGCCGGGCGGAGGACGAGGCCAAGTCGCTCAAGGACGACTTCGTCTCGGTGGAGCACTTCCTCCTCGCGCTGGCGAAGCACGATCGCGAGGCGCAGGCGGCGTTCTCCGCCTCCGGCGGCATCACCTACGAGAAGCTCCTGACGGCGCTCGCCTCCGTCCGCGGCGCGCACCGCGTGACCGATCGCGAGCCCGAGGGGAAGTTCCAAGCGCTCGAGAAGTACTGCCGCGACCTCACCGACGCGGTTCGCAAGGGCAAGATCGATCCGGTCATCGGTCGTGACGAGGAGATCCGTCGCGTGATGCAGGTGCTCTCGCGCCGGACGAAGAACAACCCCGTTCT
Organism: Labilithrix sp.; assembly: GCA_019637195.1. GTDB lineage: Bacteria > Myxococcota_A > Polyangia > Polyangiales > Polyangiaceae > Labilithrix. The sequence continues at coordinate 11,888 of JAHBWA010000006.1, forward strand.
CATCGGCGAGCCCGGCGTCGGCAAGACGGCCATCGTCGAGGGGATCGCCGCGCGCATCGTCAACGGCGACGTCCCCGAGTCGCTCAAGAACAAGCGGCTCGCCTCCCTCGACATGGGCGCGCTCGTCGCCGGCGCCAAGTTCCGTGGCGAGTTCGAGGACCGGTTGAAGGCGGTGCTCAAGGAGGTCGAGGCCGCCGCCGGCGAGATCATCCTCTTCATCGACGAGCTCCACACGATCGTCGGCGCCGGCGCGGCCGAGGGCTCGATGGACGCGGCGAACCTGCTGAAGCCAGCGCTCGCGCGCGGGGAGCTTCGCTGCATCGGCGCGACCACGCTCGACGAGTACAAGAAGCGCATCGAGAAGGACGCGGCGCTCGAGCGGCGCTTCCAGCCGGTCTACGTCGACCAGCCGACGGTCGAGGACACGATCGCGATCCTCCGCGGCCTCAAGGAGCGCTACGAGGTCCACCACGGGATCCGCATCCAGGACGCGGCGCTCGTGGCCGCGGCGACGCTGTCGGATCGCTACCTGACCGACCGCTTCCTGCCCGACAAGGCGATCGACCTGGTCGACGAGGCGGCCTCCAAGATCAAGATGGAGGTCGACAGCATGCCGGCGGAGATCGACGCCGTGCAGCGCCGCCTCGTGCAGATTCAGATCGAGCAGGAGGCGCTCAAGAAGGAGCGCGACGCGGCGAGCAAGGCGCGGCTCGAGGACATCAAGCGGGAGATCTCCGAGCTCAAGGAGCAAGTCGACGCCATGAAGGCGCAGTGGCTCAAGGAGAAGGAGGTCATCGAGGAGATCCGGAAGGCGACGCCGAAGCTCGAGGAGCTGCGCGCCGACGCCGACGAGGCGCAGCGGCGCGGCGATCTCGGGAGGGCCGCGGAGATCCGCTACGGCAAGATCCCGGAGCTCGAGAAGCGCATCGAGGAGCTCCGCCGTGACCTCGCCAAGGTCCAGGAGAAGACCGCGTACCTGAAGGAAGAGGTCACCGACCAGGACATCGCCGGCATCATCGCCAAGTGGACGGGCATCCCCGTCGTCAAGATGCTCGAGGGCGAGATGCAGAAGCTCCTCCGCCTCGAGGACGAGCTCCGCAAGCGCGTCGTCGGGCAAGAGGACGCGCTGGTCGCGGTCGCCAACGCCGTGCGCCGTTCGCGCGCGGGCCTCGGCGACGAGAACCGCCCGATCGGCAGCTTCCTCTTCCTCGGCCCGACCGGCGTGGGCAAGACGGAGCTCGCGCGCGCGCTCGCCGAGTTCCTCTTCGACGACGAGCGCGCGATGGTGCGCCTCGACATGAGCGAGTTCCACGACAAGTACACGGTGAGCCGCCTCATCGGCGCGCCGCCGGGCTACGTCGGCTACGAGGAGGGCGGCCAGCTCACCGAGCCTGTACGCCGGCGCCCGTACACGGTCATCCTCTTCGACGAGGTCGAGAAGGCGCACCCGGACGTCTACAACGTCCTCTTGCAGGTGCTCGACGACGGTCGCCTCACCGACGGCCAGGGCCGGACGGTGAACTTCAAGAACACCGTCGTCATCCTCACGAGCAACATCGGCTCGTCGCACATCCAGGCCATCGGCGAGCGCGATCTCCCGGCGGACGACAAGAAGGAGCTCATCCGCCGCGCGGTGCTCGATGACGTCCGCAAGGCGTTCCGCCCCGAGTTCTTGAACCGCCTCGACGAGAGCGTCGTGTTCAACCTCCTCGATCGGCGGGACATCCACGCCATCATCGACATCCAGCTGCGCCGCTTCCAGCAGCGCCTCGCGAAGCGCGACATCTTCGTGGAGCTGACGCCCGCGGCCAAGGATCTGCTCGCGGAGGTCGGCTGGGATCCGCAGTACGGAGCGCGGCCGCTCAAGCGCGCCATCCAGCGCTACCTCGAGGATCCGCTCGCGAAGCACGTCATCGCGGGCGAGTACCCGCCGGGGACGCAGCTCGGGATCGACCGCGGTCCGGACGGCCAGCTCACGTTCGAGCCTCGGATGACGAACTGAGCGCGGAGGTTGGCGGCGGTCGGACGACGTCGCGCGGGGCGTGACGCCTCGTGCTCGCGCCGGCCGAGCTCGTCCGGTCGCGCGCGGCGCGGGCTCGCCTCGCGGAACGCCTTAGTCTCGACGCCGCACCGCGGGCGAGCTCACTTCTCGAGGGCGACGTCGACCGGGGTCGCCTGCGAGACGCGGACGAGCTCGGCCGGCGCGAGCGCGACGAGGAAGCCGCGGCGCCCACCGTTGATCCAGATGCGCTCGAGCGTGAGGACGCTCCGCTCGACGTAGATCGGCATCGCCTTCCGGAGTCCGAAGGGGCTCGTCCCGCCGACCAGATAGCCCGAGTGTCGCTGCGCGACCTCCGGGGCGCACGGCTCGACGCGCTTCTTGCCGAGCTGCCGCGCGAGGTTCTTGGTCGAGACGTCCCGATCTCCGTGCATGAGGACGACGAGCGGCCGCCTGTCCTCGTCTTCCATCACGAGCGTCTTGACGACGGCGTGCTCGGGTACGCCGAGCCTCGAAGCCGAGACCCGCGTGCCGCCGCGCTCCTCGTACTCGTACGGGTGCTCGGTGAAGCTCACGCGGTGCTTCTTCAGGAACGCGGTCGCCGGCGTCTCGGAGACGTGACTGGACTTGGCCATCGGGGACGAGCCGGAAGCTAGCGCACGACGCGGGCGTCGCCGCGCCTTTCGTCAGGTGGGCGGCTCGTCCGGCATCTCGCCGTCGAAGTAGTCGAGCCGGTCGGTGTCGCGGAGGATCGCGCGATCGAGCCCGCGGATGAGCACCTTGTTGGAGTCCGGGTAGACCGCGACCTCGTTGTCCGCGCTGTCGCCGATCATGAGATAGCGGAAGGGCGCGTCGCTCTCGTTGACGAGGCAGTGGCCGGCGCGCTGGCCGGCAGGGAAGCCCACGTAGTCGCCGGCGCGCAGCGTGTAGCGGGCGTCGCCCAGGCGAAGGGTGCACTCCCCTTCCAGCGCGACGATGTGCTCCTCCTCGACGAGGTGGAAGTGAAAAGGGACGCTCTGCTTTCCGGGTGGGAGCTCCTCGTAGCTGATCCCGATCTTGTTTCGTGTGGCGCCACGCGTGCTCGACAGGACGCGATAGCGATTTTCGAAGCGGACGCCCTCCGAGAACTCCTCCCACGGGACGCTGTCGATCGTGATCGGGCGCTTGGGCACGTGCTGTTCACTCATGTGCGGAGGGTGGACCGATTCGCTGGCCCGAGCAACCGGCGGGGCCGCCTCGCCCTCGGCGAGCGCTCGCGACTACGGCGCGCTGTCGATCGCGATCGGGACGGCGCGGTAAGCGCGGATCTCCTTCACTCGCCGCTCGAAATCACGCTGCTCGGCCTCTTCGATCTGCACGCCGCCGAAGCGGGCCTCGAGGTAGCGGTTCGTGAGCGCGAGGATGTCGTCGGCGAGCGGGTGCTGGCGCCCGACGAGGTACTCGGCGTGACGAAGCGGCGGGAGCGACGGCGGGCGCGGGACACCCTGCGTGGCCAGCGCGAGCTCGAGGGTCCGGTAGAGCGACGCGGCGAGCTCGAGCTTCGGATCGATGCGCGCGCTCGGCGGCGCGTCGGGGGACGACGCCTTCGGGCTCCGTCGTCGCCGCCAGATCACGTAGCCGCCGAGCGCCGCGACGAGCAAGACTCCGGCGAGCACCGACGGGCGCGTCATCTTCTCGGCGACGCCGCGGTTCGCGCCGGTGTCCGCGCGCAGGCGCTCGTAGCGCTTGCTCAGGTCCTCGAAGATCCGCACCTGGGTCTTCAGGTCGTAGCCGATGACGTAGCGGTTCCAGCGCTGCGAGAGCGCCTCGAGCAGATCGCGGACGTAGATCCACGCGCCGGTCGTGTCCTCGAGCGGCTGCGCGCCGGAGGTGGGGGTCGGGTCGAAGGTCACCCAGCCGTGGACCGGATCGTCGAGGTAGGCCTCCACCCACGAGTGCGCGTCTCCTTGCCGGACGGCGTAGTAGCGTCCGAAGCGGTTGTACGTCCCGCCCACGAAGCCGGTGACGTTGCGCGAGGGTATGCCGAGCTCGCGCAGCATGATCGCCATCGCCGTGGAGAAGAACTCGCAGTGCCCCTTCTTCGACTCGAAGAGGAAGTGATCGACCGGCTGGGGCTTGCCGCCCGACGGCGAGCCGAGCTGGTACTTGAAGTCGTGCTTGAGGTGCTCCTCGATGGCCTTCGCCTTCAAGTAGGCGGTGGGCTGCGCGTCGGCCCACTCGTGCGCGAGCTCGGCGATGCGCGTCGGGGTGTCGGGCGGGAGATCGAGGTACCGAGGACGGTCCGCGCTCGCCAGCGTCTCGACGATCGGCTCGCGATCCGTCGCGACGTAGGCGTCGTAGCGGAGCCCGTGCGCGCCTTCGCCCGAGTAGCGGACCTCGCCCTCCGGCCCCTTGGCGAGCTCGAGCGACTCGCCGACGATGGATTGCTGCTGCGTGCGAAGCTGGAGCGCGACCGTGCGGGGCGGGAGGAAGACGACGGTGGGCTCGATCGGCTCGAGCTCGATCGATACCTTGCGGTCGCGCGAGACGTCGGGCTGCCGCGCGATGGCGAGGGTGTCGGTGCTCTTCGTCCCGCCGATGTACGTCTTCGACTGCGTCCGCTCCCACCGGCGCCCGTCGTACTTGTCGAACGCGGTGCCGCGGAGGCGGAGCGTCAACTTCTGCGGCCGCGGCTCGGGGAGGTCCTCGACGTCGAAGCGGAGCGCCAGCGCCGGCACGTCGCGGATGGCTCCGACCTCGCCGAGGTCGACGCGATCCGAGAACCCGATCATCCGGTCGCCGCTGCGGTGGTTCAAGAGGAGCAGCGAGAGGCCGACGCGGGGGAAGAGGATGAAGAGCGCCGCGGTGAAGAGGAAGATCGGGACCGAGAGGAGGCAGGTCGTCGCGAGAAAGCCGCGGCCGACGACGCGGCGGCTGCGAAGGATGCGCGGCACGTCGACCGGGAGCCCGGTGCGGTCGCGGGCGCCCTGGCGGTAGTTGCCCTCGACCTCGCGGCGGAGGTGGCTGAGGACCAGCGCTCCGGGCGCGACGATCAGGAAGCCGATGAAGCAGAGGCCGTAGGAAATGCCGCCGCCGAGCACCGTCCCCGCCACGAAGTGCAAGAGGGCGAGCACGATGATCTGCTGGTCGTGCGCGGCGCCCCGCCTCGTCGCGAGGCGGATGATCTGCAGGATCGCCGCGAACTCGACCGCGACGTCGAGCGCCGGCCGCCCGGCCAGGAGCCGCACGCCCTGGACGGCGAACAGGGTCAGCGGTCCGATGGTCGCGAGGTGCCGAAGCGCCGGCCGCGGCTGCCAGGACTCGGGCACCGCGAGCGCCATCGCCAGGCCCGCGATGACGAGGCCGGTCGTCCACGGCGACATCGACGAGGTGTTGACGACGGCGAGGACCCCGAGCGCCGCGAGGGCGTCCGTCATGATCCGGTGGACGAGGCCGAACCTCATTCGGCGGCTCCTCCCGCCGGGGGCCGCGCGTCGGGCGGGGGCTTCGGCGTCGCCGCCGGCGCTGAGCTCACGGGCTTCGGCGCCGCCGCCTTCGCCGTGGCACCGGCGGGGGTCCCGCGCGCGGCGAGCTCGGAAGCCGTCAGCGACTCGACGAGCGCGAGGAAGCGCAGGAGCCGATCGGCGCCGGTGGTGCGATCGCCGCGGACGGTCTCGGAGGCCGTCGTCTTGATCGTCACCGCGTCGCCGCGCTTGATGTGCGCGACCGCGCGCGAGGCGAGGTCGCGGATGCGGCGCTCGAACGAGGTCCACCACTCGTCCTTCGCGTCGTCGCGCCGGACGACGTCGAGCGGCAGAACGACGTCGGGGCGCGCCTCGCGCGCGCGCTCGCGCATGACGAGCTGCCCGACCGCCGCGCTCTTCCGCCAGTGGATGTCGCGTCGATCGTCTCCGTCGCGGAGGAGCTTGAGCCCGAGGTAGTCGTCGCCGTGCCCGCGTCCGAACGAGGCTTCGCCCCCGGCGTGCCTGCCGTCCGTGAGCACCGGCAGCTCCAGCGGATCGACGGCCGGGTAGATGATGAGCTCACCCTCGGCGGGGACCTCGCGCGACTTCTCGAAGAGGCCGAAGGGGAACCGCGTCGCGATGCGGAAGCCCACGTGCTTGTCGCGCCCACGCTTGGCGGGCGTTCGTCGATAGGCGGCGACCTGCGCGCTCTTCGGGCTGATCTTGAGGAAGAAGCAGCGCTTGTCAGCGGGCTGTCCCGCGCGCAGGTCCTCGACCTCGATGGCGTAGGAGGGGACGCGCCCCTTGTGGTTGAAGACCTCGATCTCCACGAGGTGCGGCCGGCCGACCTGGGCGCGCAGCGGGAGCCGGCGGACCACCGTGAGCTCACGCAGGCTCAGCTCGCTCATCAGGCCGCTCACGATGATGAGCGCGAGGAGCATCCCGAGCAGCAAGTAGAGGAGGTTGTTGCCGGTGTTGATCGCCGCGAAGCCGACGCCGAGCGTGATGCCGACGAAGAACTTCCCTTCCCGCGTGAACTTGAGCTTTCGCGGCGCGCGGAGCCGCTGCCACGGCCAGCGGATGCGCATGCTCGGACCGCTCGCGGCGCCGGCCGACTTGCCCGCCGCGCCCCGGAGGCCGCGGCTCTCGGGCGCCCGGCGCGGGGCGGGTTCTCCAGTGAGCGCAGGATTGCTCGGCTCGGCCGTCTTCATGGGCGCCCACCTCCCATCCGTGGGATGGAAGGGGTTAGACCGGTACCGGCACGCGCGCGACGATGTCGCGGACCGCGCTCTCGGCCTCGTCGCGCGACGGCACGAACCCGTCGGCGTGGGTCGAGAGGCGAACGCGGTGCGCGAGCACCGGCACGGCGAGGTCGTGGATGTCGTCGGCGATGCAGTAGCTGCGGCCGCGGACGAGCGCCCGAGCGCGCGCCGCCTTGCCGAGCGCCATCGCGCCGCGCGTCGACGTGCCGAGCGAGAGGACGGGCGCGGTGCGGGTCGCCTGGACGAGCGCCTGCAAGTAGCTGAGCAGCGAGTGCTCGATCGTGACGCGGTCGACCTGGCGCTGGAGCGCGACGAGGCGGGCGGGATCGAGGACGGCGGGGACGTCCCGCGCGGTGTCCGAGCTGCCCTCGACGAGGAGGCGCATCTCGACCTGCGGCGGCGGGTAGCCGATACGGAGCCGGAGGATGAAGCGGTCGAGCTGCGACTCCGGCAGCGGGAAGGTCCCGGCGAAGTCCTGCGGGTTCTGCGTCGCGATGACGAAGAACGGATCGGGCAGCGGGTTGGTGACGCCGTCGATCGAGACCTGCTGCTCGTTCATCGCCTCGAGGAGCGCCGACTGGGTCCGTGGGCTCGCTCGGTTGATCTCGTCGGCGAGCAGGACGTTCGCGAAGATCGGCCCCTGCCGGAGGATGAAGTTGCTCGTGTGCTGGTCGAAGATGGAGACGCCGAGGACGTCGCTCGGGAGCAGATCGCTCGTGAACTGGACGCGCCGGAGCTCGCCGCCGACGGACCGCGCGAGGGCCCGCGCGAGCGTGGTCTTGCCCACACCGGGGACGTCCTCGATCAGGAGGTGGCCTCGCGCGAGGAGCGCGACCAGGGCCAGCTCGACGGCTTCCTGCTTGCCCTCGAGCGCCCCCTCCACGGCCTGCCGCAACTTCTGGATCAGCGGGAGCTCTTCGCCGAGCAGAGCCGCAGCAGCAGTCATGTGGCTCAGAATAGCACGGTCTTCCGGATACCAAGCGTTTCGCTGCGCGGCGGACCTTGGCCCTCGGGTCGTCCGGCATCGGCGGCTCGCCTGGCGACCGCGCGCGGCTCGGACGCCGGATCCGCGTGAATTCCACGGGTCGTGGGACAAGGTGTGCCGTGAGGCGAGGCCGAAGGGGAGCCACGCGTGACGAAGAACGGTCGCGGCGCGGTCGCGCGCGGGCCGGGACGGCAGCGGGAGGACAAGCAAGGCTTGCCTCCTCGTGGAGAAGCGCGGCACCCTCCGGGCGTGGTCGCTGCCGACGCCTCGCTCCGCGTGGAGCTCGCCTTCGTGACGAAGACGTTTCCGCCCGCCGTCCGCGCGCTTCGCGGCGTAAGCGCGCGCTTCGCCGGGGGGCAGGTGTCGGTGGTCGCGGGCGCAAACGGGTCGGGGAAGTCGACGCTGCTCGCCATCGTCGGGACGCTCGCCGCGGCAACCTCCGGCAAGGTGTCGCACGGGAGCCTCGGCAAGACACGGGAGGCGGTCCGCCGAGAGCTCGGATGGGTCGGGCACGATGCCCTCTCGTACGCGGACCTCACGGGACGGGAGAACATCGAGCTCGCCGCGCGCCTGCACGGCATGTCGGTGGACGCAGCCTTCGAAGCCGCGCGCGAGCGTTTCTCGCTCTCCGCCTTCGCCGAGCGTCCCTTTCGGACCTACTCGCGTGGGCAGCGGCAGCGCGTGGCGCTCGCCCGCGCGCTCGTGCACGCGCCGATGTTGGTGCTGCTCGACGAGCCGACCACCGGGCTCGACAAGGCAGGGGTCGCCGTCCTCGAGCGCGTCGTGCGCGAGGAAGCGGCGCGTGGCGCTGTGGTCATCGTCGTCACCCACGACGAGGCGTTCGCGAAGAGCGTCGCCGACGAGCGGCTCCTGCTCGAGCGTGGCGAGGTCAAGGAGGCCTCGCCGGGCGTCACGCGAAGCTGAGCCGGAGGTCGTCGCCGCGCCGCTGCGTGGCGGGCGTTCGAGCTGCGCGTCGTGTTCGGACCGGGTGGCCGTCTGGTTAGTAGGGCCGCTGTTCCAGTGGCGCCGGCCGGGCCCGGAGCCGCGAGGCGCGCGGGCGCTGGACTCGTGCAAGCCGTGAGGTGCTCGCGGTCGCGCAAGCCGCAAGCCGCAAGCTGTGAGGCGGCCGCGCGAGCCGTGGGGCGGTCGCGGTCGCGCGAGCCGTGAAGCGCTCCGACCGTGGCCCGATGTCCGGCGATTGTTGGAGCGCGTCCGGCGAAAGCTTGGACCGTTCGCCGGTGACGCGCGCGCGTCGGGTGGCGGCGAGGACACGGCGCGGCGTTGCTTGACAGATAGTTCATGCAAATGAATCATTCGTTGAAGTGAAGCATTGTGGCGAAGCGGCGGTCTTTGGTGGTGGGACGGTCGCGAGTCCTCCGGCGGCCATCGACGACGCGTCACGGAGGTCTCTCTTGACGCGACGCCGGCGCTGCAGCGCCGCGGCCGACCGTGCTTCGCTCCTTGCCGGGTCGGGTAGGACCAACCCGGAAGGCCTTGGTCGCGCCCGGGGCGGCTGTGACGTGGGCGGGCTCGGCGAGCGAGCTCGCCGACCCTGCGGGTGCAGACGCCGGAGGGGCCGAGGAAGTCGGCAGCTTCGAGGTGGCGGCACGCTCCGACGAGCGAGAGGCTCGCTGCTGGTTGGCGGCGCCCAGCGCACTCTCCTCACGGGTCGCGGTGGCGGCGGCGCGCGCGGAGCGAGCGTGTGCTCGGACGGTGAACCTCGATGAGGACGGATGACCGGCTTGGCGCCCTCATCGACGCGCTGATGATCCGGATCTCGCGCCCGCGCGGCCGAGCCCTCGCCTTCCTCACGAGGTCCGCGGTCACGTCCGATCAGGCAATCCTGCTGAGCCTCGTGCTGAGCGAGCCGGGCCGCACGCCGACGACGCTCGCGGCGAAGCTGAGCCTCTCGATGCCGTCGGTGAGTCAGATGATCGAGCGGCTGGTCAAGGCGGGGCTGGTGCGCCGCGTCGAGCATCCGAGCGATCGTCGAAAGAAGACGATCGAGGTCACCTCGAAGGGCAGGACGTTCCTCGCGCGTCTGAGGTCGGTGCGGATCGAGGAGCTCGAATCGGCCGTCGCGAGCCTGCCGGCGAGCACGCGTGGGGAGCTCGCGTCGGCCATCGCGGCCGTCTTGCGTGACCTCGGCGCATGATCCGTGTCCAGCTCACGCGGTCGCGCGTCCTCGGCCGCCGCGCGCCGCGCGAGGTCGGGCGGTGCGTGTCGAGGGTGCGCGTGTCGAGGGGGAGGCGAAGCGGAGGAACGCAGGCCGACGCCGCCGCGTGACCTCGGACGTGCCGCGAGGGTGGCCCTGCGCGCGTCCTGCGCGAGGTGGCGAGCGCAGAGCTTCGCCGCGGAAGGAGCGAAGTCGAGGTGATGATCTCGTGAGGAGCGCTGCGGGCGTCCAGCGTCGCGCGCGCGTGCCGCTGACGAAGTGACGGCGGACGACGCGTGCGACCGGTGAGGCCGAAGCGATCGACGGCGCGTGCGGTCTCGCGTGCAACCGGAGCCTTGAGGCGTTCGCGCTCGCCCCCGTCGCTAGCGATCGCCGCGCATGGCCGCGTGCAACGGGCGCCTTGGGGCGTCCGCGCTCGCCTCCGTCGCTAGCGATCGCCGCGCATGGCCGCGTGCAACGGGCGCCTTGGGGCGTTCGCGCTCGCCTCCGTCGCTAGCGATCGCCGCGCATGGCCGCGTGCAACGGGCGCCTTGGGGCGTCCGCGCTCGCCCCCGTCGCTAGCGCTCGCCGCGCATGGCCGCGTGCAACGGGCGCCTTGGGGCGTCCGCGCTCGCCCCCGTCGCTAGCGCTCGCCGCGCATGGCGGCGTGCAACGGGCGCCTTGGGGCGTCCGTGCTCGCCCCCGTCGCTAGCGCTCGCCGCGCATGGCCACGTCTTCGCGAGCCGCTCGGCGAGGACTCGGCGAGACGTGGACGGCGTCGTCGCGCTGCGATTGGGGGCGCAGATTGGTCCGTCGCTCCGCGGCGCCAGCTCCGCCTCCCTCGGATGAGTCGAGCGAGGTGGAGGCGAAAGCCGCGCGATGCGCGAGGCCATCGTCGGACCAACTCCTCGTTCCTTCTCGGTGGATGCGGCACCCGCTTGGATTAGGTGCTACGCGCCTCGGACAAGTGGAGCGCGAGCCCCCGAGCCTGACATCGGACAGCTCGCCCTCGCGTGGGCGTCGCGCGCGGGAGGGCGAGCGCGAGGCAGGACTCGCGGTGGCGGCGGGCTCTCGAGCGCGAGGTCACGGACGGGGTCCGCGCCGCCGGCACCACACGGCGGCGCCGCCTCGTCGGCCGCGCGGCACCGAGCGGGTTCGCAGCAGCGGCCCGTGTCCGTCGGAAGCGCGGACACGGCGTGTCCGCTCGCGCGCCGCGGCGACCGGAGCGGGGCTGTCGATCGGCCGGTTCGCGTCGCCGGCGTCGTCCGCCACGCTCGTGCCGTGCGACGCGCGACCCGCGGTCCCGTCAGGTCGGGACGAGGGCCGCGAGCGCGGCGTCGAAGTACAGTCCAAGCTCGTCGGCGCTCGCGCGGGGGAGCGAGGCGACGATCGGGAGGGCAGGGAGGACGCGCGCGAGCTCCGCGGCGTTCGTGCCGACCGAGGCGTCCGCCTCCACGGGAGCCGAGAGGATGAGGCCGTCGAACGCGATCCCTGCTGCGCGTGCTGCGCGGGTGGTCGCGATCACGTCGTGGATCACGCCGAGGCGGTCCGGTGCGACGAGGACGACGCGGGACGGAGCGAGCGCCGTGAGGAGGTCCGCGTTCGTGAGGGTATCGGTCAGCGGGCTGAAGAGGCCGCCGGGCAGCTCCACGACCGTGGCGTCGGCCTGGGCGCGAATGGGAGCGAGCCAGTCGAGGATGACGTCGAGGTCGATGCTGCGTCCCGCGCGGCGCGCAGCGAGGTGGGGGGACACTGGGTCTGCGAGCAGGTAGGGCGGAGGGAAACGTGTCACGTGAAACGTGGACACCCGTCCAAGCTCGCGCACGTCTCCGCTGGGAGGCCCTGCCGGCTCGACCCCGGACTCGATCGGCTTCACCCCCGCGACGGCGGCGCCTCGCCTGCCCCAAGCCGCGACGAGGCCTGCGGCGACGACCGTCTTGCCGATCCCCGTCCCCGTCCCCGTCACCAGGAGGAGCGGCGCGGTCATCGGCGCACCCTGCGGCGCGTTCGGCCCGCCGTCGAGGTCGAGAGAGGACGGCGCGCTCATGGATGGCGCTCGAAGGCGCGGCGACACGTGTCGAGCGCGCGCTCGATGTCGCGCGCATCGTGGCGTGCGGTCAGCGTGAAGCGCAGCCTGGCGGTGCCCTCCGGAACGGTCGGCGGACGGATCGGGGGGACGACGAGACCCTCGGTCGCGAGCGCGTCCGAGAGCGCCGCGGCGCGGTCGCTCGAGCCGACGACGACGGGGACGATGTGTCCGAAGCCGAGCGGTCGACGCCCTCCTGCGGAGAGCCCTTCACGCATCCGAGCCGCGAGCGACTGGACCCTCTCGCGGCGCTGCGCCGAGCCCGCGACGTCGACGAGCGCGCTCGTGGCCGCGGCGGCGGCGGCGGGCGACAGGCCGGTCGAGAAGACGAACGAGCGAGCGCGGTTCCAGAGCCAGTCGCGCAGCGAGCGACTCCCGGCGACGAACGCGCCCTGTCCGCCGAACGCCTTTCCGAGCGTGCCGACGAAGACGTCGGGAGCGACGCCGGCGGCCGCCGCGAGGCCGCGGCCGCGCGGGCCGAACATCCCGAGCGCGTGCGCTTCGTCGAGGTAGAGCGCGGCGTCGTGCTCGTCACAGACGTGGCGGAGCCGCGCGAGGTCCGGACCGTCGGCGTCCATGCTGTAGTAGCTCTCGACGACGACCCACGCGCGCGCCTCGGGACGGTCACGGAGCGCGGCGGCGATCGCGTCGACGTCGTTGTGAGGGGTGACGACGACCCGCGCTCGCGAGAGCCGGGCGCCGTCGATGAGCGAGGCGTGGTTGAGGGCATCGCTGACGATGAGGTCGCCCGGCGCCGCGAGCGCGGAGACTGCGCCGACGTTCGCGGCGTAGCCGGACGTGAAGACCAGGCAGGCTGGGAGCTCGAGCCACGTCGCGAGCGCCTCCTCGAGCGCCGCGTGCGCGCGGTGCTCTCCCGCGATCAGCCTCGACGCTCCTGATCCGATGGCGACGTCTGGCGGCGCGCCGCGGGCGGCGAGGCCGAGGTAGTCGTTCGAGCAGAAGGAGAGCGCCCCGTCCTCGACCGGCCGCGGGGTGAAGCGGCGGAGGCCGCGCGCCTCGAGGTTCGAGAGGGCCTCGCGGAGGTGGGCGAGCGGTCCGGCTGGTTCGTCGGTGGGGTGTGTCACGTGAAACGCTCCGTGGGGTGCGCCGCCAGTCGCAGCGCCCATGGGGAGCGTGCGTTCACTGGTCTGACGCGCAGTCCAGTGCGTCGTCGATGCGGCCGAGGACGCGGCGAAGCATCTCCTTAGCGCGACGCTCGACGTTGAGTCGACGGGCGCGTTCTTCCTCGAGCTCGTGCGCGAGGGCGATCGCGGCGAGGATGACGGCCTGGGGAGCGGCGGTCCGTCCGAGCGGCGTGAGCTCCTCGACCTTGGCCGTGACGGTGTCGGCGAGCCGCTGGAGCTCTTCCTCGCTGGCGCTGCTGACGACCTTGTAGCTCTGCCCGGCGATGCGGAGGCTCACGGCGCGTCCATCCATCGCGCGAAGCTAACACAGCTTCTGGTGACGAGCCCGGCCGTGGCCGAGATCGCCAGCTCGCGCTCGTCGCCGACGGCAGAGCCCGCGCCGGCGTCAGCGCGCGATCGCTTCGTACGCAAAGAGGAAAGGGAGCGCGAGGTATTGCAGATCGATCTGCACCCCGAGGATGGCGTCCGCCTGGCGACCCGCGCCCGAGAGCCCGTACCGCCCCTGAAGGAAGAGGCCGAGGCCAAGGGAGTAGGTCGAGTGGTAGTTGAAGCTCCGCGAGCCCCAGAACACCGTCCCGGTGGCGCCCGGCTCCCAGCCGAAGCGGCTCGTCCGCGCGAACGCTCCAGCCGACAGGATGAGCGCCGCGTCGCCCGTCGGGACGAGCCACTCGAGTCCGCCGCCGGTCTCGAACGTGTCGAAGGCCGCGGTCGCGACGTCGACGTACGGACCGAGCGCCATGGCCCCGGCGCGGTTACGGAGGAGCAGCATGTCGAAGCGCCCCCCGAGGTGATACGCGAGCCGCGGCCCGTTGCTCGCGCGCAGGTCCGTCATCGCGGCGCCCGTCGTCAGTCCCGCGCTCACTTGCGGCTCGGCGCTCGCGGGAGCCGCGAGCAGCGTCACGAGCGCGGTCACGCCGACGGCGATACGGGTCGCGCGAACCATCGGTTCCGTTCTCGCACGGATCGCGCGGTGCCGTCACGACCGCGCAGCATCGCCCCCGCCCAGCGGGTGCTCGCGAGGCAAGACGGCACGTCGTGCCGCTCGCCGCGGTGCCCGCTGGAGCGGGGCGCTCACTCCCGTAGGGATGGTGCCCGTCTCGGGCGTCCCTGAGCGCAGCTCAGGTGGGGGCCGCCTGGGGCCGCCGTCCGTCGCGGATGGGGCCGGCGCCTGCGCCTGGCGGTCGGGCCTCGCGCACCCGTGGGAGGCCTCCGAGCGTCGTGCGGGCGGGACGCGGAGGAGCGCGTTACCGAGCTTCGCGCGGTGCGCGCAGCGCCTCGCGAGTGGCGCCCCTCGCGGTCGCGCGTGACGCACTGGCGGGAGCAACTCCGCGCGCAGCCGCGATGTACGGAGCTTCGCGTCCGCCGAGCCTCGCGGCTGCGCGTGACGCACTGGCGGGGAGCAACTCCGCGCGCAGCCGCGACGTGCGGAGCTTCGCGTCCGCCGAGCCTCGCGTCCGCGCGTGACGCATGGGTGGGGAACTCCGGACGAGAGGAGGCGGTGGACGACGAGCTCCATTGGGAACGGACGAACCCATGTGCGCGCGTTGTGCCCACGATCGATCGGCAAGCCGCGCCGTCCGCATCGCTCGGGCTCCCGAACCCCAAATGGCGCAGCGGCACCGCTCGTGACGAGGGGTGCCGCTGAATCGCCAGGTCGTGAGAATGTCGCTCAGCCGCCGCAGACGGGGCGGCCGCGGCAGAGCTGGCAGGGGGTCGGCTCGTCCTGTCCGATGGAGCACGGCCCCTGGGAGTTGTCATCGAGGGGGAGCGCGCACGTGGCGTCGCCATCCGCGAAGCTGACGAGGCAGCCGTTGCAGACGCGGATCGGGTACTGGAACTCGCCGCTCTCGATATCGACGCCGCCGAGGGTCTGCCCGAAGACCTTGATGTTCGCGACGAGGAGCCGGGTCTGTCCCACCGGCACCTGCTCGGCGACGCGCTGGACGCTCGCGGGGTCGATCACGGTGACGAAGAGGGGGCTGTACGACGGCAGGTTGTTGAGCGCCGGATCGACGAAGGCGCTCCCGAGGGCCGTGAACTCGCTCAGCGTCGCGCCGGTCGGATCGCTCACGCGCACCACCGCGCCGTCCAGGCGCGCGCGATTCGACTCCGCGCGCACGCCCTGAGTGGTCCCGCGTGCGATGAGCTGGTTGCCGACGAGGAGCGACGCCACGTAGCTGTCGGTGATCCCGATGTCGAGCACGCCCTGCGAGAGCATCAGCTGGGTGACGTCCGACGTGTACGCGCACACGCCGTTCTGCCGGTTCAGCGACGGCGCGAGCACGCTCCGGACGAAGATCGATTGATCGTTCTCGGCGCACGCCGGAGTGAGCGCCGCCGCCAACACCCCAAACGCAGTGACCGCAACAGCCTGACCAATGAGCCGATTCATGGACCTTCCTCCGCGATGATGCGGACGAGGCGGGCGCTCGTCGATGAGCGCAGGCACCGTCGTAGAGAAGCGTAACGAACGGCGCCGCGCGGCGCCAAGTTCCTGCCAGGCCTCTGCGCTCTCTCGCCGTCGCCCGGCCGGCGGGGACCGTCGCGCAGACCCCGCGACCCGACGCACGCCGTGCCGCCGCCGTATCTGGCAAGGCGTTTCCGCGGACGTGCTCCGCGGCCACCCCCCGCGGAGCCGCCGACCACGGAGCGCTGATCGAGACCCCCGCCGCGGATCGCCGGCTGTGACAGACGCCGCCCACGGAGCACGGAGCCGGCAGCACGGACGGCGAAATGCAGGACCGCGGAACCTCGGCTGCGGAGCGCGGAGCCGGCCGCGGACCACGGAGCGCGGAGCAGGACAACGGAGCCCCGGCTGCGGAGCGCAGATCGCGGGGCCGGCCGCGGGCCGCCGGACGTGGCAGACGCCGCCCGCGGAGCACGAAGCGCGGACCCCGGACCCCCGGCTGCGCGTCGGGCACATGCATGTAGCCACATGCATCACGCCGGCGCGAAGGACGGCGCGGTCGTCGAGTTGACGCGCGGGGGGTCGAATGCGACAAGCCCTCCCATGCTCGAGATTCGCCAGACCCCGATGGGGGGAGATCTCCGCGACTTCCTCGACGTCGTCGACGTCATCTACAGGGACGACGCGCGCTATATCCGTCCGCTCGACATGGACCTGAAGGATCGGCTGAACCCGAAGAAGAACCCGTTCTTCGAGCACGCGGACGGCGTCGTCTTCACGGCTCACCGCGACGGCAAGTGTGTCGGTCGCGTGACCGCCCAGATCGATCGCGAGCACCTCGCACGCTACAAGGACGACACCGGCTTCTTCGGCTTCCTCGACACCGTCGACGACGCGGAGGTGGCGAGCGAGCTCCTGCGTCGCGCCGAAGGTTGGCTGAAGGGCAGGGGGATCAAGACCGTGCGCGGTCCGATCTCGCTGAGCATCAACGAGGAGATCGGCTGTCTGGTGGAGGGCTTCGACGCGCCGCCCGTCCTCTTGAATCCCCACCACCGGGCCTACCAGGGCGATCTCATCGAGAAGGCCGGCTACGCGAAGGCGAAGGACGTCTTCGGCTGGCGCTACGAGGTCGGCGACCTGAACGCGCGCGTGAAGAAAGCGCAGGCGGACATTCGCGCGATGCCGGAGGTGACGATCCGGCGCCTCTCGAAGAAGGACATCGATCGCGACATCAAGATGACGCTCGACATCTTCAACGACGCGTGGGGCGACAACTGGGGCTTCGTGCCGGCGACCAAGCGCGAAGCGGACAAGATGGTCGCCGACATGAAGCTCTTCCTCGTCCCGGACGTCACCGCGCTCGTCCTCATCGACGGCGAGCCGGCGGCCGTGGCGATCGCGCTGCCCAACGTGAACGAGCTCATCACGGACATGCGCGGCAAGCTGTTCCCGCTCGGCCTGCCGAAGCTCCTCTACCGGCTGAAGGTCGAGGGCGCCAAGAGCGCGCGCCTCCTCATCCTCGGCATCAAGAAGAAGTTCCGCCTGCAGCGAAAGTACGCGGCCCTCTCCCTCTTCCTCTACGCCGAGATGAACGACGGCGCGAAGCGCGCGGGGATGACCTGGGGCGAGCTCGGGTGGACGCTCGAGGACAACGCGGCCGTCAACGCCGGCATCCGAATGATGGGCGCGAAGAAGTACAAGGTCTATCGCGTCTACGAGAAGTCGCTCTCCTGAGCGCGTTCGCGCGCTGGCCGGAGCGCCTTCGCGTCGCCGGTTCGTCGACGACACCCGCGCGCCGCACCGCCGCGTCTTCGCCTCCGCCGGCTCGTCGCGCCCTGGCGTCGTCGAGGGAGTCGCCGACCGACGCGGGGCGGAGACGGCGCGCTGCGGTGCGGCGCTCCTCGACGCGACGCTTGATCTCTCCGGCCCATCTGGCATGGAAGCGGCGATGAAGGTCCTCGTCACGGGCGGCTCCGGGTTCCTCGGGAGTCATGTCGCCGAGCAGCTGTCGACCGCCGGCCACCGCGTGGTGGCGCTCGTTCGCAAGAGCTCGAACCGAAAGTTCCTCTCGACGCTCGAGAACGTCGAGCTCGCGGAGGGGAGCGTGGAAGATCGCGCCTCCGTCGACCGCGCGATGAAGGACGTCGACGCGGTCGTCCACTCCGCCGGACTCGTCAAGGCGCGGAGCGAGGCGGACTTCTTCGAGTGCAACACGCAGGGCACGGTGAACCTCCTCGAGTCCGCGATCGCGCACGCGCCGAGCTTGAAGCGGTTCGTCCACGTGTCGAGCCTCGAGGCGTGCGGACCGTCGCTCGACGGTCGACCCGTGCCGCCCGATCAAGAGAAGCCCGTCACCGCCTACGGCCGCTCGAAGCTGGCCGCCGAGAAGGAGGTCGTCCGTCGCCGCGAGAAGCTCCCCGTCGTCGTCCTCCGGCCGGCGGCGATCTACGGCCCACGCGACGTCGAGATCCTCGAGGCGTTCCGCGCGGCGCGCAAGCGGCAGTACCCGGTCATCGGCGACGGCACGATGCTCGGTTGCTACACGTACGGGCCGGACTGCGCGCGCGCTTGCGTGCAGGCGATCGACGCCGACATTCCGAGCGGCGGCATCTACTTCGTCGACGACGGCGAGCCGCTGCCGATGGCGAGGGCGATGGGCGAGCTCCTGCACGAGGCCCTCGGCACCGCGCCGCTCTTGCGGTTCGGCGTTCCGTTTCCCGTCTTGCGGCTCGCGTCGCTCGGCGTCGAAGCCTACGGCAAGGTCCGCGGCAAGGCGGTGATGCTCACGCGCGAGAAGGTGAAG
This sequence comes from Labilithrix sp., assembly GCA_019637195.1. GTDB lineage: Bacteria > Myxococcota_A > Polyangia > Polyangiales > Polyangiaceae > Labilithrix. The sequence continues at coordinate 30,173 of JAHBWA010000006.1, forward strand.
ATGCTGAGCCACCACTGGGTGTGCGAGAGCACGAAGACGCGCAGCGATCTGAACTGGACGCCCGAGGTCTCGTTCACCGAAGGGGTGCGCCGCACCGCGCGCTGGTACCAGGACAACGGCTGGCTCTGACGTTCGCCGAGCGCTCGGGCCGCGCGGCTCGGCAGCTGGGAAGACTCGGCAGCTCGGAAGAGACGAGCGTCCGCTTCCGGGTGACGCACGCGAGCGCCCTCTCGCCGCGGCGCTGGAATTCTGCACGAGGGCGCGTGCCCACGCCTGCGGCGTTCGCCCCTCGGTTCCCGCGCAGACCACCGTGCCGCGCTGAGGGGCGAGTGGGGCATGCGCCCGAACCGTGTGAGGTGTCGCGCCCTCATGGAGAAGACATCGCTCTGGCGCGCTCACCGGCATTTCACACGCGCGCCCCGCGGGCACGTCGCGTGCTTCACGCTCGTGCGAGCGGAGGAGCGATCGATGTCCTGGTCTGGAGCCGTTCCCGTCGAGTCGGATCCGAGCGATTCGCGGATCCTGATCGACGCGTGCCTCGCGCGCGTTCGCGAGCACGCGCAGCTCGATGCGGAGCCCGTGCTCCCTCCGCTCGATGTCCTGCTCGGCGAGCCCGCGTCGCGAGCGCCGGCGCCGGCGACGCGTCTCGTCGTCAGTCCCTCGGCGCGGCAGCTCCCGAGCGCCGAGGAGATCGTGAAGGCGACAGCCGTAGGGCGGAGAGCGTCGGCGAGCGTTCGCGCGGCCGCCCTCGGAGCGTCGTCCGCGCGGCGCGGCGCTCGGTGGAGCTGGCCGGTGGTCGTCTGCGGTTGCGTCGGCGCCCTCTTCGCTGGCATGGCCGTGATGAGGAGCCCCGTCGGTCAGGAGCCCGTCGTGAGACGGGTGATGACGACGGCCGAGCATCGCGTCGAAGACGGCTACTCCGCCGCGATGGCGGCGACGACGCGCCTCGTGAACCGCTGACCTTCCGCCCACGGACGCCGGCGGCCCGAGCGGTCCCCGCTTCGAGGCGAGGCCGACGCCCGGGCGTCCGCGAGACCACAGGCACCCTCGCCTTGCGAGGACCGCGGGTACCCGAACGTCGCGCGGGTACCCGAACGTCGCGAAGAGTCGCCGGCGCCTCGAAACGTCGCGAAGAGTCGCCGGCGCCTCGAAACGTCGCGAGGAGTCGCCGGCGGCCCCGAACGTCTCGAGGGCCCGCCGCGTCCGCACGTCGCGCGGCCCGCAAGCCGCGGGAGAGCAGACGAATACCCAGTTATTACAGCGCATTGTCCGCACGCATGGCCCCCCGCCCGAGCGTTCGTAAGCGGCTCGCGCTGGCCACGCGGAGCGGCGGGCGATCGGCAGAGACCCCAAGGAATTCGAGCTCCTCCGCTGCCGGAACGGCCGGTGAGTGGGCCCGGCGGTCGTCTCGGGCGCACCGCGGTCGGGAGCCGCCGACCGGGCCTCGAATCGAGCTGTGCTAGCCTCGCCCGCTCGCGGGTCCCCCGCCGACCGTCCTCGCGCGCGAGCGGCGGTCGGCGGAATGGACGCCTCGGCGGCAGGGTTTGCGCTCGCGCCGCAGGATTACTAGCTTCGCCACTCGCGTCTCGCTCTCGATCCGGGCCTCCCCGGGACTCTCGACACCCGCTCCGCCCACCGGAGCTCGCGCTTCCACCATTGCAGATCAGGGCCTCCGGCCCGCGCTGAATTCGAGGTTTGTCGCCGTCATGCTGACCTGGGCACTCAAGAAGATCCTCGGCACCTCCCACGAGCGCGAGATCAAGAAGCTCAAGCCGCTCGTCGAGGAGATCAACAAGCTCGAGCCGGAGATGGCGAAGCTGAAGGATCACGAGCTCAAGGCGAAGACCTTCGAGATGAAGGAGAAGCTCGACAACGGCGCCACGCTCGACGACATCCTCGTCGAGGCCTTCGCCGTTTGCCGGGAGGGCGGCAAGCGGGCGCTCAAGATGCGCCACTACGACGTGCAGCTCATCGGCGGCATGGTGCTCCACAAGGGCATGATCGCCGAGATGCGCACCGGCGAGGGCAAGACCCTCGTGGCGACGCTCGCGTGTTACCTGAACGCGCTCGAGGGCAGGGGCGTCCACGTCGTCACGGTCAACGACTACCTCGCCCGTCGCGACTCCGAGTGGATGGGCAAGCTCTACGGCTTCCTCGGCCTCAGCACCGGCGTCGTCGTCAACCAGCAGGGCGACCGAGAGAAGCGCGCCGCGTACAAGTCGGACATCACCTACGGCCAGAACAACGAGTTCGGCTTCGACTACCTGCGCGACAACATGAAGTTCAGCGCGCTCGACTACGCGCAGCGCGAGCTCCACTACGCCATCGTCGACGAGGTCGACTCCATCCTCATCGACGAGGCGCGGACGCCGCTCATCATCAGCGGTCAGGCCGAGGCGTCGAGCCAGAAGTACAAGTCGATCAACGACGTCATCCCGCGCCTGCGCAAGGACGAGCACTACGTCGTCGACGAGAAGGGCCACTCCGTCTCGCTGACCGACGACGGCGTCGACGCCGCGCAGAAGCTGATGGCGATCTCGAACCTCTACGATCCGGTCAACCTCGAGTCGCTCCACATCCTGAACCAGTGTCTCCGTGCGCACACGCTCTACAAGCGCGACGTGAACTACCTCGTCACGGACGACGGCAAGGTCCTCATCATCGACGAGTTCACCGGCCGCGTCCTGCCGGGTCGCCGTTGGTCCGACGGGCTCCACCAGGCCGTCGAGGCCAAGGAGCACGTGAACATCCAGGAAGAGACTCGGACGATGGCCACCATCACGTTCCAGAACCTCTTCCGCATCTACAAGAAGCTGTCGGGGATGACCGGGACGGCCGACACCGAGGCCGAAGAGTTCCACAAGACGTACAAGCTGAACGTCGTCACGATCCCGACGAACAAGATCATCCAGCGCGTCGACGAGCAGGACCTCGTCTACAAGACCGAGCGCGAGAAGTTCACCGCGGTCACCAACGAGATCCTCGACGCCCACGAGAAGGGCCGCCCGGTGCTCGTCGGCACGACGAGCGTCGAGAAGTCGAACGCCATCGCGAAGATCCTGAAGAAGAAGGGGATCCCGCACGCCGTCCTCAACGCCAAGCAGCACGAGAAGGAGGCCTTCGTCGTCGCCCAGGCGGGCCGCAAGGGGGCGATCACGGTCTCCACCAACATGGCTGGACGCGGCACCGACATCATCCTCGGCGGCAACGCCGAGATGCTCGCGAAGCTCGAGTTCAAGGAGCACGATCGCGATCCCGACGCCGAGGTCGAGGAGTTCGAGAAGGTCGTCCAGAAGTACGAGAAGAGCTGCAAGAAGGAGGGCGACGAGGTCCGTGAGGCGGGCGGCCTCCACATCGTCGGCACCGAGCGCCACGAGTCACGCCGCATCGACAACCAGCTCCGCGGTCGCGCGGGCCGGCAGGGCGACCCGGGCTCGAGCCGCTTCTACCTCTCGCTCGAGGACGACCTGATGCGCATCTTCGCCGGCGACCGCGTCAAGTCGCTGATGGAGAAGATGGGCATGCCCGACGACGAGCCCATCGAGCACCCGTGGGTCTCGAAGAGCATCCAGGACGCGCAGCGCAAGGTCGAGGGCCGCAACTTCGACATCCGCAAGAACCTGCTCGAGTACGACGACGTCATGAACGAGCAGCGCAAGACGGTCTACAAGGTCCGTCAGCAGCTCCTGCTCGGCATATACACGCCCGAGGTCCTCGGCGACGACGGCAAGCCCACCGGCAAGGTCCGCACGATCGAGACGCTCGATCGCCTGAAGGACGAGGTGAAGCAGGCCGTCACGGACATGATCCTGCACTTCGGCACGCCGATGCCCCAGCCGGGCGAAGAGGTGAAGCGGCCGAAGGAGATCTCCGACGTGAAGGAGATCTACGACATGGAGCAGCTCCGGAACGACATCTACCAGTTCTGGGGTTACCGGCTCGACTTCAAGGAGAAGGAGGGCAAGGACCCGCAGGCGCTCTACGAGCGCTTGATGGAGCAGATCCCGGCGAGCCTCACGCAGCAGCGTGAGCGCCTGCTCGACCTCGTCGACAGCATCATCGGCGCCGTCGTCGAGGAGAGCTGTCCGCAGAACAAGCCGCCGGAGGACTGGGACTGGAAGGGCATCCGCGGCGCGTTCATCGAGCACTTCGGGACGAAGCCGAAGGACTACGAGAACATTCACGACCTCTCCGATCTCGCGCACCTGCTCTACACGCAGGCGCTCGAGGCGCTCGAGGAGCGCGAGAAGGAGATGGGCACGGAGCTCCTCCTCCGCGTCTTCCGTCACTTCTACCTCGAGGACATCGACAAGCAGTACGTCGAGCACCTCACGAACATGGAGCACCTCCGCGACGGCATCGGCCTCCGCGGCTACGGGCAGCGCGATCCGAAGCAGGAGTACAAGAAGGAGGGCTTCGACATCTTCGTGAACATGATGGCGTCGACGACCTCGAACGTCGTCACGAAGCTGATGCGCGTGAAGCTGCAGAAGGAGACCGACATCGAGCGGCTCGAGCGCGAGGACTACGAGCGCCATCAGCGCGCGGCGCAGTCGATGCAGCTGCGCCACGGCGGTGAGGTCGCCGAGGGAGACGGCGAGGGTGGAGGCCGGAGCCAGCCGCCTCCGCGCCCGCAGGCGCGCGTCGCGCCGGTGAAGCGCGAGACGCCGAAGATCAGCCGCAACGATCTCTGTCCGTGTGGCAGCGGCGAGAAGTTCAAGAAGTGCCACGGCGCCGCGCTGGAAGACGACGAGAGCGGCAGCGACGACGCGACGGCCTGATCGGCCCACGCACCTGACGAAGTGACGCGGGCCGAGGCCCAATTACGATCACGACGCCACGCCGGGCCGCGCGCCCCGCGTGGTGTCGTCGTCTCCGGGGGCCGTTCGAGCTCGGACCCGACGACGCGCGGCCGCGCACCTGCGCGCCGATCGACGCCGGCGGGCGGCGGCCACGCCGCGTAGCCGCGCGGTGGGCTCAGGGCCCTGCGTCGGCCGGCGGCTCCTCGACTGGCGCGCTCGGCTCCGCCGGTCGCTGCGGCGCTTGCGGCGGGATCGGATCCTCGGGCGTCGGGAACATGCCGTCCGCGGTCCCCGCGGCCTGTCCGGCCCTCACAGCTTCGGCGCGCTCGAGCCGTCGGGCGATCTCGGTGCGGATGGTGGTGAGCTCGCGCTTGAAGTCTTCGTCCTCTTCCATCACCGGCGCGAGCTGGGAGTCGATCGCCCGCGTGAGCGCGTTCGCCGCGTCGATCCGCCGGTTGACGAAGACGCTGTTGAACATCGCCGGGAAGATGTTCGACAGGTGGCTGATCGACGCCTGGCTCTCGAACTTCATCCGGTCGGTCATCCCGGAGCGCGACGGCGTCACGTCCTTCGCCGCCATCAGGCCCCTGAGCCGCCCGCGCGAGCCCTTCACGTCCTGGATGAGGTCGCCCGTGTACGCCTTGATCGGCGGCCCGTTGCCGTGCGTCTTGCCGAACTCGGCCTCCTTGACCTCCAGGTCGTAGGACGTGATGAGCACCTGGACGGCTTGCGCCATCGTCGTGATCTCCTTCGGCATCTGGATGTCCGGCCTGTCCACGTCGAAGCTGCCGCCCTCCGGGATGACGGCCTCGGCGTCCGGGTCCCCGCCGTCCTTCGGCTGGTAGTAGCGGCCGGTGCCGGGCTTCACCGGGGCGTCGTCGGCGGCGCTGCACGACGCCGCGATCGCGAAGGCGGAGAAGACGAGAGGGCTCAGCAAGATGGCGAGGTGAAAGCGGTTCATGACCTGTCTCCAGCGAAGCGGCCGCGCGGCGTCGCGCTCGGCCTGGCGTCTTGGAGCATGGTCTCCGGCGGAGGCGGCGTGTCCGCACCGAGCGGCACGTGCGCCGAGGTCCGGGTGAGCGCGGCGAGCGTCCTCACGCGGCGCTCGAGGATGTGACGCGGATGGCAACGCATGACCAGGGCTCCGACGGAAGCAGGGCTCGCATCGGAGGTGCCATCTCGACGGGACGCTCGGACGCGAGCGCGAGTGCCTCGAGGATCGACGCGTCGTGTTCGGGCGTTCACGCGGCGCGAGGTGAGCGTGTCTCCCGCGCGAGAGCGCGAGCGAGTCAGCCCGCCTCGTGCGCCGCGCTCGCGTTTGCGGCGCACGGCAAACGCGAGCGCGAGACGGACGGGAGTCGCCTCAGCCGTGCTCGGCCTGGTCCGAGCCCATGACCTTGACGATCTTGTTGTAGACGCCGAAAAGGAGCAGCGACGGCACCCACATGCCGATGAAGCTCGCGAGCGGCGCGGACTCTCTCGACTCCATGTACCGTCCGAGGACCCGGTGTCGCCGCGCGCGAGCTCGGCCCATCACCTCGAAGGCGAGCGAGGCCACGACCGCCGCGCCGGCTGCGAAGAGGAAGAGGTCCGAGGGCAGCTTGGCCGTGCGCCGCTCGATGCGCCGCGCGATCGGGCCTTCGCGGTAGGCGGGAGCGGACGCCGAGGCTGCGGTCGGGGTCTGGTTCGCGAAGTCGCTGTACGTGCTCATGGTTCACCTTGGACGCGGGCGAGGGTGCCGCGCGTCTCGCGGCGTCGTGCAACTCGCACACCGCGTCGACGCTCGCGCGGGCTGGGGCCGGCGGGCACGCTCGCGCGGGCTGGAGCCGGCGGTCACGCGCGCCCGAGCTGGGGCCGGCGGTCACGCGCGCTCGAGCTGGGGCCGGCGGTCAGGCGGGTCCGCGCGCCGGGCGCGTCGCGCGCCGAGCTCAGTGGCGTGCGGGTCGGTCATGTCCCCGAGCACGAAATACGTTCGATTTGACCCGTCCGTGCGGTGGGTGTCACATTTTCGGACACTCCATGGCCCACTCCCGGCAAGCGCTCGAAGAGGCGCTCGAGGCGCTCGACGCCGGCGACTTTCCGCGCGCTCGCGTGCTCGCCGAAGGTGCGCTCCGCGCGGCGGAGACGTCGCGCGCGAAGTCCGATCCGGAGGGCCCGTCGCGCGCCGCCGAGTCGGCGCGCGCGTCGGCGAGGCGCGTCCTCGCGCTCGCGATGCTCTACGACGACCGGATCGACGAGGCCGAGCGCCTCGCGCACGAGGCGATCCGCGTCGCGCGCGCCGCTGGCTCGCGCCGCGAGACGGCCCTCGCCGAGCTGGCCCTCGCCGAGATCGAGCGGACCCGCGGCGACTACGTCGCGGGGCTTCGCCACGCGTCGCGCGCGCGGCACCTCGCCGAGCGCGCCGCAGATCCGCGCACGCAAGCCACGGTGCTGTCGGACTACGCGCTCCTCCTCTCGCGCGTCGGCGACGACGAGCGCGCGCGAGAGACGTTCGACATGCTCGTGTCCCCCGCGCATCCGGGCGTCCCGGCGCCCGTCGAGTCCCTTCCCCGCGCGCGCGCCATGCGTGTGTACTACAACGCCGCGATGGCGCACCGCGCGGCCGGTCGTTACGACGCCGCGCTGGCGCTCCTCGAGCGCGCCGCGAAGCTGCCGCGGTCGACGCCGGCGCTCTCTGCCGAGTGGTCGTTGACCTCGGCGCGGCTGCTCACGCTCGTGGATCTCGGCGCGTACGACGAGGCGCGCGCCGTGCTCGAGCGCACGGACGAGGGCGAGCTCAAGGCCGGGTGGCAGCGCGCGCAGCTGCTCGCTCTCCGCGCGTCGATCGCGCTCGCCACCGGCGTCCGGACCGAGCGTGTGCTCGCGCTCGTCGACGAGGGCCTCGCGATCGAGGGGCTGGGTCCGCCGCTCCGGTTCGCGCTCGAGCGCGTCCGCGCCCTCGGCTATCTCGCGCGCGGGCGTCACGGTGAGGCCGAGCGGATCGCGATCGGGATGACCTCGATCGCCGCGCGCGGCGGGACGCGTGCGCACGCGGCGCAGGCGCTGGCGATCGCGGCGCGCGCGGGCGCGCCCGAGTCTTGGCTCCTGCGCTGGCTCGGCGCCGCGGCCTGCGCGATGGGCGGCGCCGCGGCGCGCCTCGAGCACGAGGCGTTCGCGGGCTTGGTCACCGAGCCCGAGCCGATCGGGCAGCTCGCTCGCAACGCGCTCGTGACCCTGCGCGCGCGCCTGGTCGATCGCGCGCCGGCGGCGCACAAGAAGACGCTGCTCCGGACGCTCCGGCAGGTCGAGCAGCGCACCGCCGCGCTCCGCCAGACGAAGCGCGCCGAGGTCGAGCTCGCCGTCGGCGACGAGGTGCTGCGCGCGAAGGACGAGATCGGCATCGCCGGCACCTCGACCGGGCTGATGCGCGCGCTCGTCACGGTCGCGCGGGCCGCGCGCTCGAACGCGAGCTTGGTGCTCACGGGCGAGACCGGGTCGGGCAAGGAGCTCTTCGCGCGGTTCGTTCACCGGCTGTCGCCGCGGCGCGAGGCGCCGCTCCTCGCCGTCAACTGCGGGGCGATCCCGCACCCGCTCCTCGAGGCGGAGCTCTTCGGGCACGAGCGCGGCGCGTTCACGGGCGCCGAGCGCTCGCGCCCCGGCCTCTTCGCGGAGTGCGAAGGCGGCACGCTCTTCCTCGACGAGGTCGGCGAGATGAGCCCGGCGATGCAGACGAAGCTGCTGCGCGTCCTCGAGGACGGGCAGATCCGCGCCGTCGGCGGGACGCGCACGCGCCGCGTCGACGTGCGCGTCCTCGCGGCGACGCACCGCGACCTCGCCGAGATGGTCGCCGCGGGGACGTTCCGCGAGGACCTCTTCTACCGCCTCGCCGCGATCACCGTCCGGATCCCGGCCCTCCGCGAGCGGCCGGAGGACCTCCCGGCGATCGCGCGGGCGCTCCTCGCGCGCGATCCGGCGACGAAGGAGCATCGTCTCGACATCCCGGCGCTCACGATGCTGACGGAGCACCCGTGGCCGGGCAACGTTCGCGAGCTCGCCAACGTCCTGCGCGTGGCGGCGGCGATGGTCGAGGGGCTCGTCATCGGCCGCGAAGAGCTCGCGTCCGCCATCGACTCGAGCCGCCTCGCGCGCGCCGGCGCGCATCGCGTGAGGCGCCACGACGACGGCGAGCCTGCGCTTCGCGAGACCACGCTCGCCGAGCTCCGGGCTCGCCACAAGGCCGAGCTCCGCGCGCTCGTCGGACGCGCCCTGGCGCGCGCCGACGGCAACAAGCTGCGCGCCGCGCGCAGCCTCGGCGTGAGCCGGCAGGGGCTGTATCGCGTGCTCGAAGCGGACGACGTCGGATGAGGTGGGCTGGGGGCGCCAAGGCGCGTTCGCGCCCGGTCCAGAGTCGTGGGCGGGCGCGATCGTCGCTGCCGTGACGAGACGCGTCGCGAGCCGCGCGCGGCTCGGGTAGTCTCGAGGATGGAGGAGATGCGGATGCGCACTCACGGAGCGGAGTCGACCGGAGGCCGGCGTCGGACGAGCCTCGCCGGAGCGCTGGGCGGCGCGTGCGCTCGCGCGGCGCGCGGCGTCGTCGGTCTCGCGGTGCTCGGCGCGATCGCGAGCGCTTGCGCCGGCGAGGACGAGCGCGAGGTGCTTCCGCCGGTCGTCCTCGGCATGCTCGAGACGACGTCGCCGACCTACGACGACGGGCAGGAGCAGATCTACCAGGTCAGCCGCGAGGTGCGCCTGCCCTACCGGCGTCCACGCGATGAGGAGCGGCCGAGCGGGCAGCAGGACCCGTATCCACGGCCTCCGTTCCACGTCACCGCCGACACGCGCGTGACCATCCGCTACACGCTCTCGAACCTCGAAGACCGTCAGCACGTCGTCGAGCTGCTCGTCGATCCGTGGAACGAGTTCGTCCGCTACGTGCCCGGCTTCACCACGGTGCGCGAGGACGAGGTCATGCCGAACTTCTCCGGCATCGACCGGTTCGTGGTGCTCCCGCCGCTGGGGCGCGTCGAGGGGATCATCACGCCCGACGACATGACCGAGCTCGCCGTCGACCTCACGATCGCGATGGCCCTCGCCCAGCGCCCGCCCGACGAGACCGGCGCCTTCGGCGGCGCAGCGCTCTACAACCGGACATTCAACATCCAGAACCGCTCGAGCGAGCCCGATCCCGTCCTCGAGCCGTGGATCCCGAGCTCGCGGACGAACGTGGCCGCCGTGATCGGCTTCGACCTGGGCCTCCGCACCTACGCGCAAGCGAAGCTCGCCGTCGAGCTCGTCATCGACATCGAGGACCTGAACGGCCGGCGCGTCGTCATGGACGGCGAAGAGGACCGCCAGGTCGGTCGCCCGGGCAACGCCCTCTCGCCTCCCGCCGGCGGCGCCGCGCCGATGTAACCCGTCGCCGGTGCGCCGCGTCGCGCCGCGCCCGGCCTGCGCTGGAGACGCGGACGGGCGGCGACGCGACCGGCGGTGTCGCGGCGCGACGTGATGGGTGGCGCGGCGATGTGGCCGTTGTGGGGATGCGGCCTGCTGTGAGGCATGTGCCTGCTGCCTGGGACGTGGCCGCTTGCGTGGGGATGCGCCCGCTGCCTGGGATGTGGCCGCTTGCGTGGGGATGCGCCCGCTGCCTGGGACGTGGCCGCTGCATGGGGATGCGGCGGTCGGTCAGGGCCGCGCGTGCCGCGTCTCCCGCACGAAAACATCGCGAACCGAAAGCTCGCGCTTTCCCCGGGCTTGACATCGCCTGCCCGATGAAGGAGCGTGGCGAGTGGAGAGCTGACCGAGTGGCCGAAGGTGCCTGATTCGAAATCAGGTGTGCCCGCAAGGGTACCAAGGGTTCGAATCCCTTGCTCTCCGCCAGTCGTTCGATTCCGAGGCTTCCGCCAGGACGTCGAACGGCTTCTTGAATCGAGTCGATGCCCGTCGTTCGGACGGACGCGCGACACGACGACCCTGAGCGACGCCCCGCTCTTCTCGCTCGGGGCCTGTCTTGTGTTCAGGCGCACGCGTTTGGGAGCCGCACGGGGTAGCTCCGCAAGGAGCTGGAGCCGGAAGCTCTGCGCTTCACGAGCTTTGCCTTCAGGTCGAAGTTCTCCGTGACGGCGTTGGTGAGGCCCGTATCGAAGCAGGTCGGGATCTCGGCGCGCCACTTGCGTCGGAGGGTCTCGAGCTCGGAGGCGCTCGAGGCGCGTGTCGAAGGCGTGCGTCGCGCGATCGATGCCACGGGGCCGGTAGAAGCGATGGAGGCTCGTGCGCCAGGTCGGCGTGGCGTCGCGCGGGGCGCGGCGAGGGAGCCCTGCAGGTCGAGCTTCTCTTGGAAGCCGTGCGCGTGGCCGCCACGGAGGAGGAGCCGACGAATCGCCATCGTCTCCGGTCACCTCGACGCGTTGCCGCGTGAGCGCGTGTTCTGCAGACGCAGCGCGTGGAGCTTGTAGGCAACGAGGCGCGCGTCGGGGAGCGTTCGCCTCGCGAAGCCCTTGTACGCGTCGCTCATGTCGAGCGCGACGAGGAGGACGTCCTCGGCGCGCAGGCATTGCAGGCGGGGTTCCCGTCGGCGCATCGTCGTCGACCTCGGCGTTGTCGCAGTGAGGCTTCGATGCCGCCCCGTCGCAGGGGCGCATTTGACGGTTTGATCGATTTAGTTGTTTGGAAGATCGGGGTATGGCAATCTTCGGCTTGGGGCTCGGGGGGGCTCGGAGACGTCTGCGTACCGCATCGCCCGGATGCGGTACGCAGACGGGCTTCTGCCGTTGTTGCCTTCGAACGTCGATCGGGCCGTCTGCGCGCGGCGAGGAGCTCCGCGGCGGAGGCCGGTCCAGGAGCGCGGCAGGCGCGAGGACGCGTGCCCGTGCAGCCTTCAGGCGAAGGCCGCGCCGGGCCAACGATCATGCTCGCCGATCGGATCGACGTCGTCGAACGTCGTCCTCCGCGCTTGCGCGCCCACGCGTGGCCGCGCCTCGGCGGAGCCGTCGACCTCGTGTCGCTGCGACGACGACCGCGTCGCTCGAGCTGGCTCGGTCGTCTCCTCGGACGGTAGGGACGGTCATCCGTCCGAGCCTCCATGGCGCGGGGAGTGCTTCCCCGTGGTCCGCTCGCTCGAAGAGGCCACGACGGTGAAGACGCGGACGACCTCCTCCGTTCAGCTCTCGGACGACGGTCGCGTCCAATCACACGCGGCCAAGGTCGAGGAGGTCGAGGCCTCCACCTATGTCGTCCCGACCGACCGTCGCGAGTCCGACGGTACGTTCGCCTGGGACCGAACGACGGTCGTGGTCGTCCGCGTCCTCGGCGGCGGGATGGAGGGTCTCGGCTGGACGTTCGCCGACGCTTCGGCTGCGTCGCTCGCGACCGGCCCGCTCGCGCGCGCGGTCGTCGGGCTCGACGCCGCCGCGACGTCTGCTGCCTGGTCGGCGATGAACCGCGCCGTGCGGAACATCGGGCGCCCCGGCCTCGCCTGGGAGGCGATCTCGGCCGTCGACATCGCGCTCTGGGACCTCCGCGCGAAGCTCCTCGGCTTACCGCTCGCTCGGTTGCTCGGGCTCGAGCGTGACTCCGTCCGCGCATACGGGAGCGGCGGCTTTACGTCCTACGACGACGCTGCCCTCGCCGCGCAGCTCTCCGCCTGGAGAGCTGCCGGGTTCTCGGCGGTCAAGATGAAGGTCGGGTGCTCTACCGTCGACGACCTCCGTCGCGTCCGCGTCGCGCGCGAAGCGATCGGCCCGGACGTGGAGCTGTTCGTCGACGCGAACGGCGCCTGGTCGAGAAAGCAGGCGCTCTACCAGATCGAGCGCTTCGCGGACTTCGGTGTCACGTGGGTCGAGGAGCCGGTGTCGTCCGAGGACCTCGAGGGCTTGCGCCTCCTCCGCGACCGCGCTCCCGCTGGCGTAGAGATCGCGGCCGGAGAATATGGGTACGTGCTCGACGATTTTCGCCGCATGCTCGTCGCGAACTGCGTCGACGTCGTTCAGGCCGATATCACTCGCTGCGGTGGCGTGACGGGGATCCTGGCGGTGGCCGCGCTCTGTGAGGCGTTTCAGATGCCGCTGTCGGCCCACTGCGCGCCCCACCTCCACGCGCATGTCGGCTGTGCTCTGCGGCCGCTCCGTCACCTCGAGTATTTCCACGACCATGCGCGCATCGAACACTTGCTCTTCACGGGCGCGCTCGAGCCTCGTGGAGGGAGGCTGAGTCCCGAGCCGGGCCTTGCAGGGATCGGCGTGACCATCGCGGCGAGCGCCGGCCGCTACCTCGCGGACGGGTAGAGCGCTGCTCGAGGCCGGCGCAGCGGGCGCGCGCCCGTGATCGTCGCCGGGTCTCTCGTTTGCACACGGCGACGACATCCCAGGAGGCGTCGATGGCGACCAAGGTGAGCGACTACGTATTCCAGCGCCTCGCGGAATGGGGCGTTCGCCGTGTCTACGGTTACCCGGGGGATGGCATCAACGGCCTCCTCGGCGCGCTCAACCGCATCAGCCGCGACGGAAAGTACATCGAGCTGATCCAACCCCGTCACGAAGAGATGGCCGCGTTCATGGCGTGCGCTCACGCCAAGTTCAGCGGGACGCTCGGCGTGTGTCTCGCGACGAGCGGCCCCGGAGCGATCCACCTCCTGAATGGTCTCTACGACGCGAAGATGGACCACGCCCCCGTCCTCGCGATCGTCGGCCAGGCGGCGCGTACGGCGATCGGCGGCGACTACCAGCAAGAGGTCGACCTGCAGAGCCTCTTCAAGGACGTCGCGCACGAATACGTGCACACCGCGATGAGCCCACGGCAACTACGCCACCTCATCGACCGGGCCGTGCGTATCGCGCTCTCGGAGCGTACCCCTACGTGCCTGATCCTCCCGAAGGACCTTCAGGAGCTCGACTACGCGAGCCCGCCCCACGAGCACGACACCGTGCACACGAGCGTCGGGTACGTGGCGCCCGTGGTCGTCCCGCCCGAAGGTGAGATCGCGCGCGCGGCCAAGATCATCGACGCGGGGACCAGGATCGCGATCCTCGTCGGAGCTGGGGCGGCGAACGCCGCCGCGGAGGTCGTCGAGCTCGCGCAGGCCACGGGCGGAGGCATCGCGAAGGCCCTGCTCGGCCGCGCCGTCGTCGCCGACGACCTCCCGTTCGTCACGGGCGCGATCGGTCTCCTCGGAACGAAGCCGAGCTGGGACATGATGATGAGCTGCGACACGCTCGTCGTGATCGGCTCGAGCTTCCCGTACTCCGAGTTCCTCCCCAAGGAGGGACAGGCGAGGGGCGTGCAGATCGACATCGACGCTCGGCTGGTCGGGATGCGCTACCCGATGGAGTCCAACCTCGTCGGCGACGCACGAGCGACGCTGCGCGCCCTCTTGCCACGCATCACTCGCAAGTCGGGCGGTGCTTGGCGCGAGAGAATCGAGGACGGGGTGCGCGACTGGTGGCGCCTCACCGAAGAGCGCGCCCACGTCCCGGCGAAGCCGATCAATCCGCAGCTCCTCTTCTGGGAGCTCTCGTCGCGGCTCCCGGACCGCTGCATCGTCTCTTCCGACTCCGGCTCGTCGGCCAACTGGTGGGCGCGCGACCTGAAGCTCCGCCCGGGCATGATGGCCTCCGTCTCGGGGAGCCTCGCGACGATGGGGTGCGGCGTGCCCTACGCCGTCGCGGCGAAGTTCACCCATCCCGACCGCGTGGCCATCGCGCTCGTGGGCGACGGAGCGATGCAGATGAACGGGATGGCGGAGCTGCTCACGATCAAGCGCTACTGGAAGCAGTGGAGCGATCCGCGGCTCGTCATCCTCGTTCTGAACAATCGCGACTTGAACCAGGTGACTTGGGAGATGCGCGCGATGGAAGGCGACTCTCGCTACGACGCGTCGCAGGACCTGCCCGACATGAACTACGCGGCGTTCGCCGATCTCCTCGGGCTCCGCGGGATCCGGGTCGAGAAGCCCTCCGAAGTCGCCGCCGCCTGGGAGGCGGCCCTCTCGGCGGACCGGCCGGTGGTCATCGACGCGGTGGTCGATCCGGATGTTCCGCCCCTTCCGCCGCACATCACGCTCGAGCAGAGCAAGGCCTTCCTGATGAGCATCCTGAAGACCACCGGCTCGGAGCGCGGCGGGATCATCCGTCAGGCGATCGAGCACGTGTTCCCGTCCATCGCGTCGAAACCCTGACGGAGGTTGAGATGAGCGCGTCGGTCACGGCTCGAACGCAAGGGAACCTCGTCCCCGCCGGACGCCTTCGTGCCGCGCTCGAGGAGCGACGCGCGAAGGCGCTCGACGTAGGCGCGCTCGCGCACGATCTCCGCGCCGCCGTCCGGGGCGAAATCCGCTTCGAAGCGGCCAGCCGCGGCCTCTATGCGCAGGACGCGTCGAACTACCGGCGAATTCCGCTCGGCGTCGTGGTCCCCTCGTCCACGGACGACGTCGTCGCGGCGGTCGGCGTCTGCCGCGAGCACGGCGCGCCGATCGTAGCCCGCGGCGGCGGGACAGCGCTCGCGGGGCAGACGGTGAACGAAGCGGTCGTGATCGACTTCTCGAAGCGAGTGAACCGGATCACGTCGCTCGACCCGCAGGCCCGGCTCGCTACCGTCGAGCCGGGCGTGATCTGCGACGAGCTCGTCGAGGCCGCCAAGCCGTACGGGCTCACATGGGGACCTTGCCCGTCCACCCACGATCACTGCTGCTTCGGCGGAATGCTCGCCAACAATTGCGGAGGCATGCGAGCGCAGATGAACGGCATCGCCGTTCACAACGTCGAAGCGCTCGACGTCCTCCTCTACGACGGAACGCGGATGCGTGTCGGCTGGATGCGCGAGGAGGATCTCTCCGCCGCGATCCGCCGTGGAGGTCCCGGAGGCGCCCTGCTCGCACGCCTCCGCGCGCTTCGAGACCGCTGGGGGTCGCAGATCCGCGCTCGCTATCCCGCGCTGCCGCGGCGAGTCTCCGGCTACAACCTCGACGAGCTGCTCCCGGGCCCAGACGGACGCTTCAACCTCGCGCGGCTCCTCGTCGGCAGCGAGGGCACGCTGGTCACGATGCTCGAGGCGACCGTCGATTTGATCCCCAGCCCGCCCTGTCGGGGCGCCGTCGTCCTCGGCTATCGCGACATCTACGAGGCCGGCGACGCCGCGGGGACGTTCGCCGATCTTCGGCCGCTCGGCGTCGAAGGCATGGACGAGCTCCTCCGCGACCACATGGCGAGCCAAGGCACCGAGCACTCGAAGGCCCTCTCTCTCCTGCCCGACGGCAAGGGCTGGCTCCTCATCGAGGTCGGCGGAGAGACCGCGGACGAAGTCGAAGAGAGAGCCGAAGAAGTCGTGCGGCGCGCGGGGCGCGCCGTCGTCGCCCAACGCACGGTCCTCGAGCACGAGGCGCAAATGAAGCTCTGGGAGGCTCGCGAAGGCGGCCTGGGCGCGACGGCGTTCGTCCGTGGTCAGCCCGACGCTTGGCCCGGCTGGGAGGACTCGGCGGTCCCGCCCGAGCGCCTCGGCTCGTACCTTCGCGACCTGCGACGACTCTACGACGCCTACGACTATCACCCGTCGCTCTACGGCCACTTCGGCATGGGCCTCGTTCACTGTCGCGTGCCCTTCGACCTCTATACCGAGGACGGTATCCGCGCGTTTCGTCGCTTCATGAACGACGCCGCCGACCTCGTCGTCTCCTACGGCGGGTCGCTCTCTGGCGAGCACGGCGATGGGCAAGCACGAGCCGAGCTCCTCGAGAGAATGTTCGGCGCCGATCTCATGGAGGCGATGCGCGAGCTCAAGGCGATCTTCGACCCGTACGATCGGATGAACCCGGGCAAGGTGGTGCGGCCGTCGACGATGGAGGATCACCTCCGGCTGGGGCCGAGCTACCAGCCGCTCCGCCCCTCTACGCACTTCCACTTCGCGGACGACGACGGCAGCTTCGCGCGCGCCGCGCTCCGCTGCGTGGGCGTCGGTCGGTGCCGGCGGAAGAGCGCCGAGGGGGAGCACGACGTGATGTGTCCGAGCTACATGGTGACGCACGAGGAGCGGCACGCGACGCGCGGCCGCGCTCACCTGCTCTGGGAGATGTTGCGCGGGGACGGGCCGATCACCGGCGGCTGGAAGGACGAGGGAGTGAAGAGCTCGCTCGACCTCTGCCTCGCCTGCAAGGGTTGCAAGAGCGACTGCCCCGTCAAGGTCGACCTCGCCACGTACAAGGCGGAGTTCCTCTCGCACTACTACGAGGGGCGCCTCCGGCCGAGGCACGCCTACGCCTTCGGCTACATCGACAAGTGGGCGCGTCTCGGCTCCGCCGTCCCGGGTCTCGCGAACCTCGCCACGCAGCTCCCAGGCGTGCGCGCGCTGGCGAAGCTCGCGGCGGGCATCTCTCCAGCCGCGAAGATCCCGCCGTTCGCACCGGAGACGTTCCGCAAGCAGCTCGCTCGGCGCGGGCTGCGCGTGAAGAGCGGGCGTCGGGTCGTGCTCTGGACCGACACGTTCAACGAGCACTTCTTCCCCGATACGCTGCTCGCTGCGGTCGACGTCCTCGAGGCGGCGAGCTGCGAGGTCGTCTTGCCGCCGACGGGCCTGTGCTGCGGACGGCCGCTCTACGACTTCGGCCTCCTCGAGGACGCAAAGTCCTATCTTCACGAGGTGCTCGAAGGGGTGGGACCGCTCCTCGACGAAGGCCTCCCCGTCGTCGTGCTGGAGCCGAGCTGCGCCTCTACGTTCAAGGACGAGCTCGTCGACCTGCTGCCCGACCACCGCCACGCGCGTGTCCTTCGTGACCGCACGCGACTGCTCTCCGAGCTCCTGACCGACGAGCAGTCCGCTTGGGCTCCGCCCAAGCTGGATCGCCGCGCCATCGTTCAAGGCCACTGCCACCAGAAGGCCGTCTTCGAGCCCGGCCTCGACTCGGACAAGAAGGTGCTCGCGGCGATGGGCGTCGACCACGAGGTGCTCTCCTCGGGCTGCTGCGGAATGGCGGGTTCGTTCGGCTTCGCGAAGGAGACGCATCAGGTCGGCCTCGCCTGCGGTGAACGCTCCCTGCTCCC
Source organism: Labilithrix sp. (assembly GCA_019637195.1). Lineage (GTDB taxonomy): Bacteria > Myxococcota_A > Polyangia > Polyangiales > Polyangiaceae > Labilithrix. Next base: position 47,976 of record JAHBWA010000006.1, read on the forward strand.
GAAGGTGCGCGGAGCGTCTGCTGAGACGGTCGTGATCGCGAATGGGTTCTCGTGCCGCGAGCAGATTCGAGCTGGCACGAAGCGAGGTGGATTGCACCTCGCGGAGGTCGTGAAGCTGGCGATGGACCGCGACCCGGGCGGCCCGGCGGGACCTCACCCCGAGAGCGCGGTGCTCGAGCGGCGACGCAGGGGAGTGCACGCGTCGATGTTGCGGGCGCTCGTGGGAATCGGGCTGGGCTTCGCGGTGCTCGCTCTCGCCTCGGCGGCCCGGCGGAAGAGGTGGTGACCGTCAGCAGCGCCGACAGTCGCCTTCGTCTCGCGACCGGAGCCGGGACGCACGGTCCGTCAGGTGTGCTTCGGCGCGGAAGCCGCGCGCTCCTGGGGTCGAGGAGGCCCGCCCCGTCGACGGCGCCGAGACGTGGAGCGAGCGCCTGGAGCGATTACCGATGGTGCCCGTGTTCAGGCCTTCCAGGAGCCAGCAAAGCATGCTCCCGAGCCCACCCGCGGGAGGCAGAGCCAATCGAGCGACCCGACGCGCCCGACGATCGCGATGGAGTGCGTGTCTTCGACGACGGCGTAGCCCTCGAGCACCACGATCAGGCCTCGGCCAGCGCGCGCCTGCACCGCGCCGCGAAGAGGAGCCCGGCGGCGGACAGCAGGCTCCCGACGACGAGCCGCCGATGTTTGGCAAACCACCACGCGACGCTGCGCTTCTTCGCGGTCGCGTCGAACCTCCCGTGAGCGCCATGATCGCCCGGGACCGGCGCGTAGAGGTTGTCCTGCCGGTCGGACGTGAGCGGCTGGCGCGTCTGCTGGGCTTCGTAGCCATGCTCTGCGAGCCACCGGTCGGCGACTCCAGGCGCGATCCTCTCCCCGAGGATGGCCTTGACCGCGGGCCACGCGACCCAGACTTCGCGCCGCTCGCGGCTCGCCGCGAAGAGGATGGCGTCGGCGATGACCTCCGGTTGGAATACTGGCGGTACGGGGCGCGGCGCTCGGGGCAGCTTGGCGCGCGACCACGCGAACTGAGGCGTGTTGACCGCCGGCAGGTGGACCTGCGTGACACGGACGCCGCAACGGTCATGCAGCAGCTCGGTGCGAAGCGACTCCGAGAAGCCCTTCACCGCGTGCTTCGCCGCGCAGTACGCCGCCTGGAGTGGAATGGATCGGTACGCGAGCGCGGAGCCGACCTGGACGATGGTTCCGCGATCGCGCGGCCGCATTCGCTTCAGCGCAGCCAGCGTGCCGTGAACGTAGCCGAGGTACGTCACCTCGGTGACGCGCTTGAACTCCGCGGGGGTCGTCTCGCCGATCGGCGCGAACACCGAGACCATCGCGTCGTTGATCCAGACGTCGATCGGTCCAAGCTCACGCTCGACGCGCTCGGCAGCGTCGTCGACGGCGTCGGCGTCAGCGACGTCGAGGGCGAGCGTGATCGCGCGGCCGCCCATCGCCTCGACCTCTGCGCGAGCCGCCGCCAGGCCGTCCGTACCGCGCGCGATGAGTCCCACGTTCGCCCCACGCCTCGCGAGCTCCCTGACCACCGCTCTGCCGACGCCTGCCGACGCGCCGGTGACGACGACGACCTTATCGCGCCAGTCTCCGCCCACGGTTCACTCCTCCGAGAGCCCGACCATCGCATGAGGCCTGGCGAGCTCGTGCGGGAGCTGCCTATTGGACGTCATCGGGGAGCTCTCCTTCCGCTCCCGCGGCCGCGCGCGCCTCGAACAAGGTCGCCTCGACGACCCATCCGCGTACCTTGACGAGGTGATCGACCTCCTCGGTTCGCGCTACGTCGAAGCGAGCCGCGAGCTCGGCGTTGCCGACGCCGTTGGCGAGGTCGACGAGCAACGTCCAACCGTCGTGGTCGACGAGCTCCGCGATCAGCATCGCTTCGAGCGACTGCTTCAGGTTCATCCTGGGATCGCACACCACCTGGAGCAGGCCCGCGCCGCTCACCGCTGCGACGTCGGCGGACGGCGTTATCGCGGTCGGGTCGGCGCCGAGCGACAGCATGGCCTCGTGCAGGAGCTCGGCGTGAGCGAGCTCCTGCGTCCGGATGACCTCGAGCTCGTCCCGCGTGGGACCACCGGGGAGCGGCTCGGAGGCGTCGAGCTTGTCGACGAGGGCGGTGTAGAGGCGGTAGCCGGTGCGCTCGAAGGCGAGCCGCTCACCGATCTTGTCGACGAACACGGGGACGTCTGCCCCCTCGGCGGCGCATGAGACCGCGCCGGCGGTCTCCGCCGCGCTGGGCGCCAGGCTCCCGATCGAGGCGTCTTCGACGAGATACTCCGTTCGGACGCCGTCGATGGCCGTCTCGTCGCCGGGCGCGCTCGGGACGTTGCCGAACCCTTCGAGGAGGACGTCCTCCGCGACGGTCGACGTGGCGATCCCCGTGCGGTTCGGGCCCGTCTGGATCCCATTGCGAATCATGCCGACACCTCCTTCGACCGCGAAACCTCCGCACGACCGTCGGGAGCGAGCTCCGTTCCCGGACGCCACTTGTACCCGGCCGCGACGCGTTCGGACGGGGAGCCCTTCGCGTTCAAGCGGTCGCGGTAGGCGACCGACGCCGCCGAGTCCTCGTCGAGGGTGACGATCTCCTTCCCTCTCGCCCTGAGGTCGACCTGCGTCCGGAGCGTCTCGCGGACGTACTTGCGCTGGCTCGACAGATCGATCGGCTCGGGCAGCGTCGCCGGCAGGACTTCGGCCGGGTCGCGCCGCTCGATGTCGCGGAAGAGGTCCATCACGACGTGCAGGTGGCCGAGCTCGTAGTCGACGAATCGCTCCCAGATCTTCTTCACGCGGGGGTTCGGCTCCTGGCTCGCGCACGACGCATAGGTGTAGACCTCCATCAGCTCGAGCATCATCCACTTCTCGAGCCACGTCTCCGTCGGGTCGGACAGCGACTCGTACTGGGTGACGTGCTGTTCCTCGATCGAGGCGATCTCGGCGTAGAGCTGGCGCGCCATCGGGTCCGCGAACGTCGGACCGACGACCATGTAGTAGTCATGGGTCATCGTCTCGGCGGCGGTGAGGATGACCGCGTTCAGCTTCGAGATCGGCGACGCCGTCTCCTTGTCGTAGTGGGCGCGGACATCGTCCTCGGGCGCGCGATGCTCCACGCTCGTCGGCCGCCCCGGGAGGATGTCCGTGTAGCACTGCAAGAGGGTGTTGGCGTCGCGCCCCTCGACCCGATCCATCAGCGCCGCGTAGCGGTACATGTGATCGAAGTCTTCGAGGAGCCCGAAGTCCATCACCTGCTTCAGGTACGGATCGGGCTCGTTCTGCGCCAAGATCGCGGTGAGCTCGATCGCGACCTGTTCGAACCCGATCGTCGTCTCGAGCGCGCTCTGGTCGGGTGGGTTGAGCCAGTTCACCATCGTCTGTTGGTGGTGCTCGACCCGCCGAACGCGAGCGAGCGGGATTTGGAGCTCCTCGTTGAAGCGCGCGCACAGGTGCTTGAACCGGAGCGCTTCGGCTTCGACTCCGTTCATCAGGATCACGCGCACGCGCGTGAACGCGTCGTCGTCGAGCTTCGAGTACGGCGTCGGGACGAGCTCTCTCCAATCGAACTCCTGCTTCTCGAGCGGAGCTCCTCGCTCCTTGAAGATGTCGAGTGCCATGGGCGACGCTCCTCCTGCTAGGCGCGTCGATGCATGCCGCATACCGCGCGCGGGAGGGGCGGCTCGTCCTCTCGTGCCTCGTGCTGTAAGCGGGAGAGCGCGCGCGACGCTCGAGGCGGGCTCGAAGCGGGACCCGTACCTCATCGACGTCCCCGGGCGCCGGTTCGCCGGTCACTCCGAGCAGCGCGCGATCCCCGCGTGGCCTGCGGCCGCCGAGCTGCCCCCGGGCCGGCCCCCTCCTGCCCTCTCGCCGTCGAAGCCGTAGCGGTCGAGTAGACGCCCGCGGAGCCAGCTCGCAGCTCGCCCCCGCGGAAGACCGGGCCGGGCGTCAGCGCTCCGGCGCTCCCTCGACGCGCTCCTTCGTGAGCGCGTCGAAGCGAGCGAGCGCCTCTCGCCGCGTCGGCGCTCCGAGCTTCCTCGTCGCTCGATGGAGCAGCACGCGCACCGTCGACGTCGAGAGCCCGAGCTCGTAGGCGATGACCTTGTCCGTGTGACCGAGGTGCGCTTGCGTCATGACCTGGTGCTCCCGCTCGCTGAGATCCTTGCGCGGCGGTCGCGTCGGTGGCGCATTCTCGATGGCGACGATGAAGCGTCGGCCGTCCGTGTCGAACTCGTCGAGGAGCGACCAGCGCGAGCCGACCAGCGGTCGCCAGCGCCTCGTCGCGAGCTCGACGTCAGCGCGCATCTTCTTCGTCCGCGCCTGGTCGAACGCGACGGTCGCCCGGCGGAGCTCCTCGCGCGCCCCGACGACGCCTTCTCCTCCGTCCGCGTCGAGGAGCGCGCCGCTCGGGGAGAGGACGGCCGCGGGTTGGGGCCTCGAGGTCCCCGCGCTCCTGCGGAGCCGCATCGCGGACGTGAGGTGCGCTGCGAACCTCGTGAAGAGCGTGACGCGCGCGGCCGAGATCTTCGCCGTCGACCGCAAAGGGGCTCCGAGCCAGAGGCCTTGCCCGCTCGCGTCGAGCGCGTTCACGGCGAAGGTGTCGCGCGATCCGCCGAGGTGAGCGAAGAGCGGGATGAAGCGCCGCATCTTCGCGATGGCGCTGGCCTGGCCGCACGGCAGGTGCTGCCACGCCCGAAATCCGGTCGGGTACGGCGGGCCGTCGTGGCCGGCGGCCACCACCGCCGCGTAGTACGGTGGGAGCCAGCGCGGATCGAAGCGCTTCGAGGTGGCGAAGTGATCGATGGCGGGGCGCTCTCGGTCGCGCGCGTCGTACGTGTACGCGATGACGCCGAGCCCCCGGTCGAGCGCCGGCGCCGCTTGCTCGACGACGTGACGAACGTACTCCGCTCCGTCGAGGTCGAGCCGATAGCAAGCCGCGAGACAATCGAGGATCGCTCCTTCCGCTGCCATGGGATCTCCTCCAGAGGAGCACACGAGCGCCCGGCGTTACAGCGCTGTCAACGATCGCCCGTATCCGTAGGAAATTCGCGCGTGGCGAGGTCGCGACTCGCGCCGGGACCGAGCCATGTCGAATTCTCGATCGAACCGACGTCGCGTTTCGGGTAGGGCGCCTCCAGGCGTCCAACCTCGTCGCCCAGAAGGTGGGGGTCGCGCGGCGCAAGATCGTCGGGTCGCCGGACCACCTCGCCCGGAGGGGAGTGCCGAAGTCGCCTGCGGATCTGCGCCACCACAACTGCCTCGGCTTCAACTTCCAGCGGGCGGCGCCGGTCTGGCCGCTCTCGGAGAAGGGGCGGATCGTCGAGCGCACGCTCGGCGGCTCGCTGATGGCGAACAACGGGGAGACGGTGGGGCGGATGGCCCTCGCCGGCGTCGGGCTCGGACGGCTCGGCGACTATCATGTCCGCGAGTACATCGAGCGTGGCCAGCTGGTCGAAGTGCTCGCCGACAGCGCGATCGCCGACTCCGAAGACGTCCACGCCGTCTACCCTCGCGCGCTCCACATGCCGCGGCGCGTGCGCGTCTTCCTCGACTTCGTGGTGCCCCGCTTGCGGCGGTACCTGAGGCCGCGCTGATCTCGGGCCGCTCCGCCATCCCGGCTCCGTAGAACGGCGCGTTGTCGTAGTAGCGAATCCCGTCGGCCCACGCGGCTTCGACGGTCGCGATGGCCTCGCGCTCCGGGATGCTGCGGAACATGTTGCCGAGCGGAGCGCCGCCGAAGCCGAGCTCGCTCGGGAGGATGTCTTGGAGGGGCATGGTCGTCTTCCTTTCGCTCGCGGGCGCCCCGTGGGGCCTGTCGTTCCGCGGTGGTCCTCCTGACGTACGCTCGCGGGAGGCCTGCTTGTAGTCACAGGGCGTTCGAAGCACTCGTGAACTGAGTTCACGGATGCGCCTTCCCTCCGAGGCACGCGCGCCGTCGCCGTGGTGCCGCAGGGGGTCGTGCCACACCTCATCGGCTCGCCTTCGGGGGCACCGGAGAGCCGGGCCATCTCAGGCATCTTGTCCGCCAGGGCTATACTCGGCCCGATGCTCGAAAGTGCGCCGGTGCCCGTCACGGTCGTCACGGGCTTCCTGGGCGCCGGGAAGACGACGCTCGTGAATCGCTGGCTCGCGGGCGCGCCGCGTGGCGACGTGGCGGTCATCGTGAACGAGCACGGCAACATCGGCGTCGACGGCGCCCTGCTCGCGGCGCGCGTGCGTATGCTGGTGGAGATCGCCGGTGGCTGCGTGTGCTGCGCGACGCAGGCCGAGCTCGTTCGCGCGCTCGAGGAGATCGCCTCGTCTGCTCCTCCGCCGCGACGCATCCTCGTCGAGACGTCCGGCGCGGCGTCGCCGGCCGGCGTGCTGCGCGCGGTCGCGGGGCGTCCGGACCGCTACGTGCTCGATGGAGTCGTCACGGTCGTCGACGCGACCCGCATGGATACCCTCGTCGAGCACGATCTCGCGATCGAGCAGGTCGGCTTCGCGGACGTCGTGATCCTCTCGCGAGCGGATCGATGCGCGGCCGAGCAGCTCGCGCGTGCCAAGGACGAGATCGCCGCGTACAACGGGACCGCGCTGCTCGCGACCGCCGCGTCGGGGGCGCTCGACGGCCCCGTCACGACTCTCGATGGGCTCTTGGACCGCCGGCGCGCGGACTTCGGCGCGCCGGCGCCGAGCTCGCCGTCGACCGGCCACGTCTACGAGTCGGTCTCGCTCGCCGTCGACGGCGACGTCGACGGCGAGCGCTTCGCCGACTTCATGGAAGCGGAGCTCGCGCGCTTCGCGGGGCGCCTCTTGCGCACCAAAGGGATCCTCGCCGTCGACGGCGTGGCCGAGCGCATGATCGTGCAGGGGGTCGCCGATCTCGTCGAGGTGACCTTCGGCACGCCGTGGGGAGACGCGCGCCGAACGAGCCGCCTCGTCGTGGTCGGCTTCGGTCTCGACCGGGACGCGCTCTCGCGCGCCTTCGCCGCGTGTGCGGCGTGAGTCGCGGCGCGCGCTCTCTCAGGCGGCTCGGATCTGCCGAGCGCGCTTGACTACGCGCGGCGCGCGTAGCGGGCGCTCCCGCATCGTCGCGGCGAGCGCGAACCCCGTCATCGTGAGCTTCATCCGCGCGGCGTCGACGTGGCCTTCGGCGTGCAGACTCGCCACCACCCGGCGGACGTCGCCGCGCCGCACGCCGACCGCGCAAGCGAGCTCGTCGAGACGAACGAGACGCCCGAGCGCCTGCTCGTGGGCGAGGTGGCGAAGGACGTGAGCGGCGACGGCCTTGGAGTCGATGATGGGAGAGGATGTGCTCAAGCGTGGTCTCCTTGTCGTGGCGCAGGAGGTAGGATGCGTGATGACTGCAATAATGTAGACTGCATTTCACCGGGTCGCCAGGCTGGTCTCGAAGTTTTTTGGTTTTTCGACAAATTCGATTCCGTTGCTCACATCCCCCCACGCGTCGAGGCTGCTCTCGCGGAGCGAGCGGCGCCGATGTGCGGACAAGCCCGCGGCGATGCTCTACGCTGGCGGCCCGAGAGCGGCTCGACCTGCGGTCGTACTCGAAGGCGCGACCTTCAATGCGCTACGCCGCCGCGATCGAGCGTGCGCCGATCGGCGCGCGGTGCCCCTTCGCCGTCCTCGCGTGCGTAGCGCCGGACCGCCGGTGCGTCGTCGTTCGGCGCTCCGCCGGCCGGCCGCCGCGTTAGTCTGCCCGGGTGCGGTGGGCGCGCGCGGCAGCGGTGGGCGGCATCGTCACGAGCGCGACGACCGCCGCGCGAGCGCACGAGCCGCCTGCGCTCCCTCTCGAGCTCGCGTGGGAGGCGCCGGCGGGGTGCCCCGACGCGGCGTTCGTCGCCGCGCGGGTCGAGGCGATCCTCCGCGGCCCGCCGGAGGCGCCGGTGGCGGTCGTGGCGCGCGGCACCGTGGAGCGCGCGGGCGCCGCGTACCACCTCGCGCTCACGCTTCGCACCGGAGACCTCGAGGAGACCCGCGCGATCGACGCCGCGTCCTGCGCCGCGCTCGCCGAGGCCGCCGCGGTCGTCGTCGCCCTCGCGATCGATCCTTCGAGGGACGAGGCTTCGACCGCGCCCGCGCCCGCGCCCACGCCTGCTCCCGCTCCAGTGGCCGCGCCTCCGCCACGCACGGCTCGTCCGAAGCCCAAGCGATCGCCGTCCTCGCCGCGCACGCCGTCGCCCGTCTCCCGCGTGGCGCTAGGCGTCGGCGGAGCGCTCGGCCTCGGCTCCCTCCCGGAGGCGAGCGGCGCCGTCCTCGTCTCCGGCACGCTCCGGCACGATCGCGTCCGCGTCGGGCTGCTGGGCTCCGTGACGATGCCCGTGAGCGCTACCTTCGATCGGACGGCGGGCGCGACGTTCCATCAGCTCGAGGTTGGCGCGTTCGGGAGCTATCTCGTTCCGATCGGCGCGAGGGTCTCGGTCGGCCCGGCCGCGAACCTTGAGCTCAGCCACGTGCGCGTGCGGGGCTTCGGCATTCGGGCGCCGAAGCTCACCACGACCTTCTGGCCCACCGCGGTCGTCGGCGCGCGGCTCGAGGTCAGGATCGCTTCTCGACTCGGCCTCTTCTCCCGCGCGGAGGGCCTCTTTCCATTCGCCGCGCCCGCGTTCTCCCTCGCGACCGCCGAGGGCGGCGTTCGCCTTCACGAGCCGGCCCTCCCGTCGCTAAGGCTGAGCCTCGGGCTCGAAATCGTCCTGCCGTGATCACTTTTCGTGACGACCGGAGGCCGCGCCGGAAGTGTGTGGGCCATGGTCCTTCGCTTCGGCGCCGCCCCCGACGGTCCGCGCCCGGCATCGGGCCTGGCGCTCTCGGGGGTAACCTGTCCGCCTCCCCCGGCATCAGGCATACAGACCGTGGCCCTCCTCGAAGAGACGGTGCTCGTACCCCGACCGGCGACCAAGGACTTCGCCGAGCTCTACCGCGAGCACTTCGCCTACGTGTGGAGGAGCGCGCGCCGTCTCGGAGTGCCTCAGGCCGAGGCCGACGACGTGGTTCAGGAGACGTTCCTCACGGTGCACCGCCTGCTCGCCACTTACGCGGCGCATGGCGGGGAGCGATCGTGGCTCTTCGCCATCTTGTTCCGCGTCGTCCAGCGACACCATCGCACGACGCGGCGCCGCTCGGGCCTGACGGACGGCGGGGCGGATCTCGACGCGCTGCCCGGGTCGGCGACGAACGCGCCGGATCGAACCGCGGAGGCCAACGAGTCCGTTCGCGTCCTCGAGGCGATCATGGACGCGCTCGATCCGGAGAAGCGCGCGGTGCTCGTCCTCGCGGAGCTCGAGGAGAAGCCCCTCGCCGAGATCGCCGAGATCCTGGAGATCAACGTCAACACAGCGGCGAGCCGTCTCCGGCTCGCGCGCGAGCACGTCGAGGCGGCCATGGCAAGGCATCGCGCGCGCGACGGTTGGAGGTCTCCGTGAGCATCGGATCGAAGAAAGGCTCGTCGCTCTTGGGCCCGCTCGCGGACGCGTACGAGCCGACCGCTGCCGACGCCGACCGCGTCTTCGCGCGACTCCAAGCTTCGCTCGGTCAGCCGAGCGCGGCGCCCTCGGTCGACGAACCTGCGCCCGCGAAGCCGTCCGTGTCGCCCCGCGCGCCGCGGAGCGCGCGCCCGTCGGGAGCCGCCGGCGCCGGGAAGAAGGCGATCTTCGTCGGCCTGTCGTGCGCCGCGCTCGTGCTGGTCGGCGCGTTCGCGATGACCCGGAGCCCCGAGGCGGCGGACGGCCTGGCGGCGCCGCCCGCGTCGACCTCCGCGTTCGTACCGGCGGCGCGCGGACCCTCGCTGGAGCCGAGCAGTGAGGGTGAAGGCGCGCCCGCGGTCCCGTCGGTCTCGGTCGACTCACTGCCGAGCGCGCCCGTGCGGACGAGCGGACCCGCGAAGCCGACGCTGGCGCCCGCGGCCACCGCGTCCGACACCCTCGAGCGCGAGGCGCGGCTCCTCGCCGACGCGCGGCAAGCGCGGCAGGCCGGCGATGAGACCCGCGCGCTCGCGTTCCTCGACGAGCACGCGCGCACGTTCCCGAACGGATGGCTCGCGGGCGACCGCGCGGCCGAGCGCGTCGTGGTCCTGTGCGGGCTGGGGCGCCGCGAGGAGGCGCTCCGCGAGGCCACCGTGTTCCTCGACGGGCGGCCGAAGGGGCCGCTCACGCGACGCGTCGAGACGAGCTGCGCGGGCTCGAACGCCGGCGGACGGTAGCGAGGTGAAGTCGACCATGATCAAGGCATCGTCGCCGCGTCTCGCGTGGCTCTTCGTCCTCGCGCCTGTCACCTGCGTCGTCGCCGCCTGCGTGAGCCGGACCGACGTCTCGATCGGGAGCGACTGCCAGTCGGGATTCTGCGAGGAGCCGCCGGCGTTCACGCCCACGGGAGACGGCGGCGAAGACGGCGGAGAGGGCGGGGCGTCCCAGCCGGAGCCGCCGGTGCTCGCGTGCATCGGGACGGAGTGTCCTCCGCCGTACACGACCTGCGCGGAGACTCCTTCGTTCCGCTGCGGGACGAACCTGATGAACGATCCGGCGAACTGCGGCGCGTGCGGAGTGAGCTGCCTGGGGTTCGAGGGCTTGAACCTCGGCGCCCGATGCGTCGAGGGCGCCTGCGCGTTCGAGTGCCTCATCCGGAGCGGTCCGATGGGGGAGTCCTACGAGTTTCGCAACTGCAATGGTCTGCTCGACGACGGCTGCGAGGTCAACATCACCGCCGATCCAGCGAACTGCGGCGCCTGCGGGAACGCGTGCGCGAAGGGCGAGCGCTGCATCAAAGGAAAGTGCGGCTGCACGGCGGGCAAGATCGACTGCAGCGGCCGCTGCGTCGACCCGCGCTTCGACGACTCGAACTGCAGCGCTTGCGGCAATCAGTGCGAGTGGATGCCCGACGACGCGTGCGATCCGGCGATCCCGAACGTGTACTACGGCTGCGTGCTCGGGCAGTGCGGGAAGCTCAAGTGCTCCGGCGGCTTCGCGGACTGCAACGGTGATCTCGCCCAGGGCTGCGCCTCCGACGGCTGCGAGACCGACATCTCGACGGACCCGAACCACTGCGGCGCGTGCGGGGTCCAGTGCGGTCCAGGCCAGGAGTGCCGCAACGACGGCAACGGTCCGCAGTGCCTCGACACGTGCGAGAAGGCAGGCCTCACGCAGTGCGCCTTCGGTTGCAGCGATCTCGTCGGCGACCGCTTCAACTGCGGGGCATGCGGGCACTCGTGCCCGAACCCGCGCGCGAACGAGCAGGTGTCCTGCAAGAAGGGCCTGTGCGCGACGGAGTGCCTGCCCGACTTCGCCGACTGCAACGGCGATCCGTCGGACGGCTGCGAGGTCGATCTCCGTGTCCACCCCGCCCACTGCGGCGCGTGCGGAAACCGGTGCAACTACGGCGCGGGGCAACCCTGCATCGAGGGCAAATGCCTGATGGTCGAGTGCGACGCGGGAGTGGTGACCAAGTGACGTGCGCGAAGCAAGAGCGGCGTCGCACGCCGGGGGGCGCGGTTACGATCCGGCGCGTGGGCGTTGCCGGCGTCCTCGCCGCGGGCGTCGTCGCTTCGTTCGCGAGCTGCGCGTCGAACGAAGAGGCGGGGCCGCCGCTCCCTGCGGACCCGATCACGTTGCCCGAGGCCGCGCCGCCCGCGGACGTCGAAGCGGGCCCGAGCGACGCCGGCTGCGACGCGGGCGATCCCGACTGCGTGACCGAGATCGCGTCGTGCGACTCCGTCGAGTGGTGCTCGGTGCCGTACGACGTCAGCCCGTTCTTCACGCTGACGAAGGTGTGGGGCACCAGCAAGACGGACGTCTGGGCGGTCGGCTCGGGCGGGACGATCCTCCACTTCGACGGGACGAAGTGGCTCCGGACGCCGACCGGCGTCCAGAACACCTTCTACGACGTCTGGGGCAGTGGTCCGAACGACGTCTGGGCGGTGAGCAGCAGCACCGTGCTCTTGCATACTGCAGGTTTCAAGGACGGCGCCGCCGTCTGGGAGAACCTGCCGACGGCGGAGTCCGAGTTCAACTCGGTCTTCATCCGCGCGATCTGGGGCTCATCGGCCACCGACGTGCGCATCGGCGGCCGCGCGTTCGACCTCGCGGAGTCCCCCTCGGGGATCGGCGACCAGTTCGTGCTCACGCCCTCCGCGGACGGTGGCGTCGCGTGGAGGCCGCTCCCCGGGACCCACACGGTGACGGACATCTGGGGGAGCTCCGCGGGAGACGTGTGGATGACGGCGGACAACAGCGTCTACGTCGGCTTCCAGCGCGGGATGACGCTCCACGGGACGCCGTCGGCCGCCGGCGCGGACGCCGGCGGCGTCGAAGACTCGCTCACGTGGACGGAGGTCGACAGCCAGTCGAACCTGACCCTCGAGTCCGTCTGGGGGAGCTCGGCGAGCGACGTGTGGGCGGTCGGGCCGGCCGGCACGATCCGCCACATCACGCCGGCCGACGCTCGCTGGCAGAAGGTCGACGCCAAGACGACCAGCGATCTCCACGCTGTCTGGGGCTCCGGCCCGAACGACGTCTGGGCAGTCGGAGAGGCGGGCACCATCCTCCACTACGACGGCGCGTCCTTCGAGCCCGCGAGCGCACAGCTTCCCCTCGGGAAGAAGCCGGACCTCTACGGCATCTGGGGCAGCGGCTCCGACGACGTGTGGATCGTCGGCGACGGCCTCATCCTGCACTACACCGGACCGAAGAGCGGCAGCGGAGGTGCGAAGTGATCGCGTGGTCCTCACGTTCGAGCGCGGTCGCGCTCGCCGCGGCCGCCTTCGTCTTCGCCGTCGGCGCGTGCTCGGACTCTGGCGACGACGTGGCCGCGGGGCCCGACCAGGACGGCGGCGCCGTCCTCCCCTCGCACGACGCGGCCCTCGAGCCCGAGGCCGCGCTGTCGGACGCGGGCGCCGAGGCGGCGACGAAGATCTGCTCCGATCAGGGCTTCTGTCACTCCGAGCTCCCGCCGCGCCAGAACCTCCGCGGCGTGTGGGGCGACGGACAGGGCGTCGTGTGGGCCGTGAGCCTCGAAGGAAATATCCTTCGATGGGACGGCGCCGAATGGAAGGTGCATGCCCGGCGCGTCGTCGAGGACGAGGGCATGTTCGCGGTGTGGGGCACCGGGCCGACCGACGTGTGGGTCGCCTCGAGCGCGGGCTTGCTTCACGGGACGGGCGCGACCTCTGCGGCCCTCGTCTTCGCGCCGGTCGATCTCCCGGGCGACGCGTCGATCCCGATCAAGTCGGTGTGGGGCACCGGGCCGAGCGACATCTGGGCCGCCGGGGGGATCGAGTCGTTCGCCGAGTGGCCGCCGATCTTCACCGGTAGGCTCGTGCACTTCACCGGCGCGGTCGACGCCGGCGGCGCCGGCTGGACGCTCGACGACGCGTCGAACGAGGGCGTCGCGTTCCGCGCGGTCTTCGGCAGCGCGACCAGCGGCGTCTGGGTCCACGGGACCGTGGCGGGCGAGTTTGGCGACGTCTCGGCGCGAGTGCTCCGCCGCGCGCCCGGGAGCTCGACGTGGACCGAGCTCACCGTGCCCGCCGATCCCGGCGGTGGATGGCGACCGGAGCCCCAGGAGATCACGGCCGCGGCGCTGAGCTCCGACGCGTCGCTCTGGCTCAGCGGCCACACCGGGAACTTCGACCTCGCGCGTTGGCACGGCAAGGCCGCGGCCGGCGGCGCGAGCTTCGACTGGACGTTCACGAGGCAGTTCTTCTGGGATCGCCCGGCGTACGCCTTCTGGGGGCTGTCGCCGAACGAGACGTGGGCGGTCGGCGAGTCGGGTCTCGTCGCTCGCTGGGACGGAGCGGCGTGGTCTCAGGCCGTGATCCGCGTCTCGGAGGTGCCGGTCGGACAGTCGTTCTGGGCGATCTGGGGGACGAGCCACGACGACTTCTGGATCGTGGGCGACGAGGTCGCGCTCCACAAGACCAAGCAGGGCAGGCCATGAGGTCGCGGATGAATCACTCGCGCAGGCGACTCGCGATCCTCATCGCCGGAGCGGTATGCGCGTCCGCCGCCGTGGTCGCGTGCAGCTCCGACGACACGCGTCCGAGCTTCGACGCTCCGGACGGCGGCGGCGCGAACCTGCCCGACGCGGGCCCGGGACAGGACGCGAACGCGCCGGGGGACGCGGGCCCTACCAAGCCACCGTTCGATCCGGCGGACGAGCCGATCGTATGTGCGGGGACGCCGTGCGCGGTGGAGCTCGTCGCCGGCGAGCACCACTTCTGCGCACGCATGAGCGACGGCAGCGTTCGCTGCTGGGGTGACAACGCGTACGGATCGCTCGGGGTCGAGGAGGCGCCGGCGAGCGAGGGATCCGACGGTGGCGTGCTCGCGGCGCGCGTGACCGACCTCGCGGGTGCGACGCAGCTCAGCGCCGGCGGCGCGACGACCTGCGCGCTCACCGGCGACGCCGGGATCGTGTGCTGGGGTGGGAACGAGCATGGCCAGCTCGGGCTCACGGTGTCGCCACCGACGGTCGACGGCGACCCGCACGCGACGCCGGCGCCGGTGGCGCTCGCCGCGAGCGCGCTGCGCGTCGATGTCGGGCAGCGGACCGCCTGCGCGACGCTCACCTCGGGCGACGCACACTGCTGGGGCGACAACGCGCAGAAGCAGCTCGCGCGGACGACCGAGGACGACGTCGGCGGTCCAGCGAAGGCCGAGCTCGGGGAGCTCGCCGTCCGGCGCACCGCCGCCGGCACGGGCTCGAGCTTCGCGATCACCGACGCGGGCCTGGTCTCGTGGGGTGCGCTCGGCGGACCGGAGGGGGTCGTCGCCGCACGCGTGGCGTCCGTGAGCCCCGATCCGCACCCGCTCGCGGTCCTCCAGGGCCCCGTCTCGAGCCTCTCCGTCGGCTCGACGCGGCTCTACAGTCCGCCCGGAGGTGGCTTCCCGCGGCCACCCCCGCAGGGGATCGCGCACGCCTGCGCGATCGTCTCCGGGGAGGTGTTTTGCTGGGGCGCCAGCCTGATGGGCGCGCTCGGCACTGGGTTGCCCGAGCCGTCGTCGACGCCGCTCGTCGCGCTCGTCGCGAGCGAGGAGGCGTGGCCGCAACAGGTCGCGTGCGCCGGAGACGTCTCGTGCGTCCGCTTGACGGACGGGAGCGTGCAGTGCGCCGGCGACAACACGACGGGCGTGCTCGGCAAGGAGCCCGAGACCGATCCCTTCTCGATGTTCTTCGCGCCGGTCCCTTCGTTCACCGGTCACGCCGCGCGGATCGCGACGTCCGTGGCGACCGCGTGCGCCCTCGTGCAGGGCGGGACCGTCGTGTGCTGGGGGAGCAACGAGCGTGGCGAGCTCGGGCAGGGGACGGCCGACGCGGACCCGCACACGAAGCCGATCTCGATTCGCTTCTAGAAAGGTGAGAGACGATGAATCGCTCGGATCGCTCGGTCTCCGTCGCTGCCTCGATCGTCTGCGCCGGCGCGGCCGTCGTGGTCGTGCTCGCGGCGTGCTCCGATCGCCAGCCCTTCGCCGACACGACGACCCCCGCCTTCGATCCACTCGACGCGACCGCGCCGGAGTCTCCGCCGGCGACCTGCGGGGTCCACTGCTCGCGCGACCTGAAGGAGGTGCTCGACGGGTGCGAGGGCGCGGAGACGCTGATCCAGCGATGCAACGCCGACCAGGGCTGCGGTGACGGCAAGTGCGTCGACGCGTGCACGGCGGCCGTCCTGACGAAGGGCTCGGCCGGCTGTGACTTCTGGACCGTGCCCCCGGACAGCCCCTTCGAGGGCCGCGGCGGCTGCTTCGCCGCGATGATCGCGAACACGTGGGACCGCGGGGTGACGATCTCGGCCGAGCTCGGCGCGGCCAACCTCGACATCTCGAAGGCGACGTACACCGTCGATCGCTCCGGGCAGGAGCCGATCTACACGCGCCTCGACGGTCCGCTCGCGCCGGGGCAGGTGGCGATCGTCTTCTTCGCCCACGACGACACGAACCACGAAGAAGGCGCCGCGCGCTGTCCGCCGACGGTTACGCCGGCGATGCTCGTGGACGCCGCCAAGCACGGCACCGGGATCGCGAAGGCCTTCCACATCAAGACGAACGCGCCGGTCTCGGCGTACTCGATCTATCCGTACGGTGGCGCCGAGTCGTTCGTCCCGACGGCGACGCTGCTCCTCCCGGTGTCGTCGTGGACGCGGAGCTACGTGGCCGTCAGTCCGTTCGACTTCGGCAACACGCAGCGCCGTCGCTCGCTCCAGATCGTCGCGAGCGAGGACGACACCGAGGTCAGCATCAAGCCGACGGTGGAGATCGCCGCGGGCGGCGGCGTCGCCGGGGCGACCACGGGCGTCACGCAAACGTGGAAGCTCTCGAAGGGAGAGGTGCTCCAGTTCCTCCAGGCGTCGACCACCGGCAGCCCGATCGAGACGAGCCGCCCGGTCGGCGTCTTCGGCGGCGCCGAGTGCACCGAGCTACCCACACCGTACTGCGACACGCTCCAGCAGCAGATCCCACCGTTCGAGCAGTGGGGGACGGAGTACGCGGTCGTCCCGTTCCAGCCGCGCGTCCCGAGCTTCTCGGCGTCCGTCCGCGAGCAGGTCCCGTACACGCTCGTCGGCGCGATCGACGGCACGACGCTCACCTACGAGCCGTCGCGCCCGCGCGACGCGCCGGAGACCCTCGCCGCGGGGGAGTCGGCGAGCTTCATCACCGACGAGATCTTCGTCGTGAAGAGCCAGGACTCGAAGCACCCGTTCCACGTCAACGTCTACATGACGGGGTCGACGTACGGCGGGGGCACGGGCGCGCGGACGACCGGCGACCCGGATTTCGTGAACGTGCCGCCGACCGACCAGTACCTCGATCGCTACGTCTTCTTCACCGACTTCACCTTCCCCGACACGACGCTCACCGTCGTGCGCCGCAAGACGGCGAAGGGGTTCGTGCCGGTCGAGCTCGCGTGCGGGGGCGAGATCGCCGGCTTCCAGCCGCTCGGCACGAGCGGAAAATACGAGTTCGCGTGGGTGCGGCTCACCTCCGGCTTCGTGCCGCAGACGATCGCGCCGGACGCCGGGACGACGTGCAGCTACGGACGCCAGGAGGCCCGCAGCACCGGACCCTTCGCCGTCACCGTCTGGGGTATGGGCATCGACGCGAGCTACGGCTACGTCGGCGGAACGGGCCTCCGACCGATCAACGACGCCAAGGCGCCTACCGTGAAGTAGCTCGTCGGCGGATCGCCCTGCCGGGCGACCCGCGACGCGGACGCGCTCGTCGTGGAGCGTCGCGGCCGGGGTGGCGTCGCCTCGGGCTCGCGCGAGACGCGAGCCCGCCCGGGACGATCTCGACGCGGCGATCAGGCCATGAGACGCCCGCCGGTGACGCCGAGGATCTCGCCGTTGACGTACGAGGAGTCCGACGACGCGAGGAAGACGAACGCCGGCGCGAGCTCGGCTGGCTGCGCGGGCCGCTTCATCGGAGAGTTCGCGCCGAAGCACTCGATCTTCTCGCTGTCGAAGGACTGGACGATCAACGGCGTCCAGACGGGGCCTGGCGCGACGACGTTGGCGCGGATGCCCTTCTCGGCGAGCTCCTGGGAGAGCCCCTTCGTGAACGCGACGATCGCGCCCTTCGTCGTGGCGTAGTCGAGGATCGACGCGTTGGGCTGATACGCCTGGATCGACGCCACGTTGATGATGGAGCTGCCTTCCTTCATGTGGGGCAGCGCGCGTCGGATGAGGTGGAACATGGACATGACGTTCACGCGGAACGTGCGCTCGACCCGCTCGGCGTCGATCTCCGAGAACGAGCTCACGGCCTTGCCCTGGTAGGCCGCGTTGTTCACGAGCACGTCGATCCGCCCGAACGCCGCGACCGCCTCGTCGATCGTACGATCGCACGTGGCCACGTCCGCGAGGTCGCCCGGTAAGAGGAGCGCCTTCCGACCGGCTTCCTCGACGAGCGTCTTGGTTCGCTCGGCGTCGTCGTGCTCGTTGAGGTAGGCGATCGCCACGTCGGCGCCTTCGCGCGCGTAGGCGAGCGCTACCGCTCGGCCGATCCCGCTGTCGCCGCCCGTGACGAGGGCGACGCGATCGAGGAGCCGCTCGTGCCCGACGTACGAGCGCTCGCCGTAGTCGGGCTTCGTGCGCATCTCCGATTCGTGACCAGGAGAAGACTGCGGGGACTCCTGGAAGGGGGGACGTCTCGCATCGATCTGTTCGCTGTGGTTCATGGCCCCCGGGCAAACAAGATCGGTGCCTGGCGCGCGGCGCCCTCGAGCGAACGTCGTCCGCGATGTCGACGTCCTGCGTGCGTCGACGCACGGCGCAGCTGCCGGCGAGCTCCGAGCGGTCGCCGCGCGGGACGCACACGCTGTGGCCATGTTGTCGTCGCGCTCTCCTGGTCCCGCGGCGCCGAGGCGAGGTCCGTTCGCGCGAGCGCTACCACGGATCGCCGCGGCGCCGAGGCGAGGTCCGTTCGCGCGAGCGCTACCACGGATCGCCTCGGCGCCGAGGCGGAGGTCCGTTCGCGCGAGCGCTACCACGGATCGCCGCGGCGCCGAGGCGGAGGTCCGTTCGCGCAAGCGCTACCACGTTGACCGCCACGGCGCCGGGCGTGACGGCGTCCGGGCGCGCGAGCGCGGCCACGCGGACGACGCCAACGAAGAGCGTCGCGGAGTCGGCGCTGGGCGGAAGGATCGCAGCGACCGCCCCCGTTTTGCGCGCGACGTCGAGCAGCGCGATGCGCGGGCCGACGCGGGTCGATGGCGCGCCGCGCGCGGTCCGTGAGCCTGAGTCGAACGCCCGCTTCGCTCGCGTCGTGGCTCGAAGCGCCCGCGCGGCGTTCGGGGGCGACAGGTCACGCGCTCGCCCACTTCTTCCGTTAGGCTCACCTCCGCGTGAGCACCGAAGCCCTCCTCGCGTTCGCGATCCTGGCGGTCAGCGTCGTCCTCTTCGTGAGCGATCGCGTCCGGCTCGACGTGGTGGCGTTGATCGCGCTGCTCGCGCTGACGATCACGGGCGTCGCGCCGCTCGACGTCGCGCTCTCCGGCTTCTCGAACCCCGCCGTGCTGATGATCGGCGGGCTCTTCGTCATCGGCGCCGCCATCACGGAGACGGGCGCGGCGGACTGGTTCGGCCAGCGCCTCGAGGGGGTGGCCGGGAAGACCGAGACGCGCGTGATCGTCGTCGTCATGCTCGCCACCTCGTTCATCTCGGCGTTCATGAGCTCGACGGGGACCGTCGCGATCTTCCTCCCGGTGATCAGCGCCATCGCCGCGCGAAGGCGCATCGCCCCGGCGCGGCTCTTCATGCCGCTGGCGTTCGCGGCGCACCTCGGGAGCAACCTCACGCTCATCAGCACGCCGCCGAACCTCCTCGTGAGCGACGCGCTCCGCGAAGCGGGGCGCGAGCCGTTCCGCTTCTTCAGCTTCACTGCCCCCGGGCTCGTCGTCCTCGCCGTGGGCATCGGGTGGTTCGCGCTCGTCGGTCGTCGCTTCCTGCCGGTCGGAGACGACGCCTCGGAGCACGAGCTGCAGACGTTGTCGCAGGTCGATCTCGCGTCGGACTACGGTCTCGGCGACGCGCTCTCGCGCGTGCGCGTCGGCGAGCGCTCGAAGCTCGCGGGGATGACGCTCGCGTCGTCGAACCTCCGCGCCGCGCACGGCATCTCGGTGGTCGCGATCGTCCGCGGCGGCGAGGCGGTCCGCGTCGTGCCGCACGTCGTCTTCCAGCCGGGCGACGAGCTCCGTCT
The DNA here is from genome assembly GCA_019637195.1 of Labilithrix sp. Lineage (GTDB taxonomy): Bacteria > Myxococcota_A > Polyangia > Polyangiales > Polyangiaceae > Labilithrix. The sequence goes on from JAHBWA010000006.1 coordinate 67,667, forward strand.
CATCGGCACGGCGGCGGCAGTGGAGTCGTTCATCTCCGGCTTCGCGCTCGACCTCCTCGAGGGGCCGTCCGGGTTCACGCTGCCCGCGTCGGAGTCGCTCGCGGAGGTCGTCATCCCGCGCCGCTCGCGGCTCGTCGGGCGGACGCTGCGCGAGGCCAAGTTCCGGGATCGCTACCGCGCGAACGCGCTCGCCGTTCGCCGCGTCGAGGGCGGCAAGCAGGTCTGCCATACGTCCTCCGCGCTCCGGGACCTCACCCTCCGCGCGGGCGACGCGCTGCTGGTCAAGGGCCGGCGGAAGTACCTGCGGAACCTCCACGACGACCGCGCGAACGTCGTCACGGTCGCCGAGCCGGACGCGGCTCCCGGCGTGGTGCTCGATCGCCGTCGCGCCCTCGGCGCCGTCGCCATCACCGTGATCATGCTCGTCGTGATGGCGTTCGGCTGGCTGCCCAACGTCGTCGCGGTGCTGCTCGCCGCGCTCCTCCTCGTGCTCACGCGCTGCGTGCGCGCGGCCGAGGTCTACCGGGCGGTGAACTGGGAGAGCATCGTGCTCATCGCGGGGATGATCCCGCTCGCCACGTCGCTCGAGCGGACCGGCGGCACGAAGCTCGTCGCCGATCTCGTCGAGACGCAGCTGCACGGGGCGAGCCCGACGGTGGTGCTCGCCCTGCTCGTGGCGATCACGTCGGCGATCGGCATGGTCCTCTCCAACACGGCTACCGCCGTCCTGATCGCGCCCGTCGCGGTGAGGCTCGCGAGCGCGTTCGGCGTCGCGCCGGAGCCGCTGCTCCTCGGCGTCGCCTTCGCGTCGAGCGCCGCCTTCGCGACGCCGATCGCCTCGCCGGTCAACGTGCTCGTGATGGCGCCCGGCAAGTACCGCTTCAGCGACTACACGAAGGTCGGCCTCCCGCTGCAGCTGCTGGTGCTCGCGGCGGCGGTGCTGGTGATCCCGCTCGTCTGGCCGTTCTGAGCCACGTCCGCGGCTCGCGCGGACGAGATCGATCCACACCGCCGCGCCGACCACGGGCGCGAGGACGCGCCAGAGCCGCTCTGCCCGGAGCTCACGGTCGGGCCCGCGCCGGAGGATCCGAGCCGCTCCGACCGGAGCTCACGGGTCGGGCTCGCGCCGGAAGGATCCGAGCCGCTCCGACCGGAGCTCACGGTCGGGCTCGCGCCGGAAGGATCCGAGCCGCTCCGACCGGAGCTCACGGTCGGGCTCGCGCCGGAAGGATGACGGATCGCGCCTCGTGCGTTATTCACCGACCGTGAGCGACCGCTCGTACTCCCCGCTCCTCGTCGCCGGCGCGGCGCTCGTGGCCCTCTCGTGCTCCCGTGCGCGTGAAGCACCGCCGTCGGCGGTGCGCCCTGCCGAGGCGCCGGCGCCGGACGCGGGGCTGCTCGTGGCCGACGCCGGCGCCGCGTCCGCGGCGTGGGTCGAGCCGGCGCCGACGTGCGAAGAGGCGCCGGGCGTCGTCTTCTTCACGTCGCCAGCCGTCCCGGAAGCGGGCAAGCCGCTGCGCGTCCTCGCGGTGAGCGACAAGGCGCTCTCCGGCGCGCTCCGCGTCGGCGCGGCGAGTGAGACCACGCGCCGCGGCGGGCCACCGTACTTCTGGAGCCTCGAGCTGGCGTCGCCTCCGGCAGGATCGCTCGTGGCGACGTTCGCGCAGAGCGCGTGCGACGACGAGCACGTCGCGTCGTCGTCGAAGATCGCCGTGCACCGCGGCGCGCGCCCCGCGCCCGCGCCGCCGAAGAGCGGCCTCTGGCCGGTGACGCGGGCCTGGTCCCACACCCTCGAAAATGTGTACTCCGCATGGATTGAGGCGCTCTTCGACGCGCCCGAGAGCGAGCAGCCGAGCTGGCGCGCTCTCCACGAGGTCCTGCGCGATCCCAAGCGGAACCTCCTGTTCGATCATCTCGGGGCCGGCGAGGACAGCGGGAAGAACGCGCCCGTCGTCCGGCCCGACTGCGCCGACCTGCCGTATTTCCTCCGCGCGTACTTCGCGTGGAAGCTCCGGCTCCCCTTCGGGCTCGCCGAGTGCAACCGCGGCGGCGGCGGCGCTCCGCCGTCGTGTCGCGGGCTCATCACGAACGAGGACCTCGACGAGCGCGCCGAGGCCAAGAAGAAGGACGGCGCCGTCGCCATGTTCGGCGCGTTCCTGCGCGGCACGCTCGCCGACAAGGCGCACTCCGGCTCGGCGCGGACGCCGTTCGAGGACGAGGGCGCCGACTACTACCCGGTGAAGCTGAGCTGGGAGAGCCTGCGCCCGGGCACCATCTACGCGGATCCGTACGGTCACATCCTGATGATCGCCAAGCGCCTCCCGCAGACGGCCGAGCGCGGGGGCGTGCTCTACGCGGTCGACGGTCAGCCCGACGGCACGGTCGCGCGGAAGCGCTACTGGCGCGGCAACTTCCTCTACGCCACGCAGCGTGAGCTCGGGGGCCCAGGCTTCAAGCAGTTCCGTCCGATGGTGCGCCGCGGGGGAGATCTCGTGCGCCTCGACGACGAGGGCATCAAGGCGAGCCCGGAGTACGGCGACCTCTCGCGCGCCGCCGCGAAGCTCGACGTCGAGGGGTTCTACGACGCGATGGATGACGTGCTCGCGCCGCGCCCGCTGGATCCCGAGCGAGCGATGATGGAGACGATCGTCGCGCTCGACGAGCAAGTGCGTACGCGTGTCCAGTCGATCGAGAACGGCCGCAAGTGGCTCGAGAAGGGCGCCGGTCCGGTCGCGATGCCCGAGGGCGGCGAGATCTTCGAGACGACCGGCGTGTGGGAGGACTTCTCGACGCCGTCGCGCGACCTGCGCATGCTCATCGCGATCGACGTCGTGAGGAACTTCCCGTCGCGCGTCGCGCGTCGTCCCGAGCGCTACGCGATGCGGCCCGGGAAAGCTCCGAAGGACGTGGAGGCCGATCTCGGAGAGGTGCTCCAGCGGGAGCTCGAGGCCCGCGAGGTCACCTACACGCGCAGCGACGGCTCACCGTTCAGGCTGACGCTCGCCGAGGTCCTGGCGCGGACCGGCGCGTTCGAGATGACCTACAACCCGAACGACTGCGCGGAGACGCGCTGGGGCGCCGCGCCCGGCAGCGTCGAGGCGTCGACGTGCCGCGCGCACGCCCCCGCCGAGCAACGCGCGCGCATGGAGACCTATCGCGGCTGGTTCCACGAGCGCCGCCGCCCCGCGCGAAGATAGCGTCCCCCGGCCGCGTCGCGCTCAGGTGTCGCGCGGCTCGCGGAGCCCGTGGAGCCGGAGGTACTTGCGAACGTGCGTGCGCTGGAGGCCCGAGCGTCGTGAGATCTCGGCGACGTTGCCGTCGGTCGCCTGCGCGAGCTGGGCGAAGTACGCGCGCTCGAAATGGTGGAGCGCCTCGCGCTTCGCGTCGTGGTACCCGCGGCTCGCCGAGAGGTCGACCACCTTGCCCCTCGGCGGCGCCGACTTGAGACCGACCGCCGCGGCGATGTCGAGCGGCTCGCCGTCGTCGGCCAGCGCGAGCGCGACGGTGACCGCGTTCCGCAGCTCGCGCACGTTTCCGGGCCAGTCGTAGCGGAGCAGCCGATCGAGGTTCGGGCGGCTCACGCGTCGCCACGCGTCCTTCGCGCCGAGCTGTCCGAGCATCAACTTGACCAGACCCGGGACGTCGTCGAGCCGCTGGCGGAGCGCAGGCACGTGTGTTCGCACCTCGGCGAGGCGGAAGTAGAGATCGCTCCGGAACGTGCCCTGGTTGACCGCGGCCTCGAGATCGCGCCGCGTCGCCGCGACGACGCGCGCGTCGAAGGCCTCGTAGGTGTTGCTTCCGACGCGCTTCACGCGGCGCTCTGCCAGGGCGCGGAGGAGCTTGGGCTGGACGTCGAGCGGGAGCTCGCCGAGCTCGTCGAGGAAGATCGTCCCGCCGTTGGCCTCGACGAACGGTGACGTCCGCGCCGACGTGGCGCCGGTGAACGCGCCCCTCTCGTGCCCGAAGAGCGTCGCCTCGGCGAGGGTCGGCGCGATCGCTCCGCAGTCCACGATCACGAACGGGCCGCCCTTGCGGTGGCTCGCGTCGTGGAGCGCCTGGGCGACGAGCTCCTTGCCCGTGCCGGTCTCGCCCTGCACGAGCACGGTGAGGTCGGTCGGCGCCGCCTTCTCGAGCCGGCGGAAGACGTCGCGCATCGCGGCGCTCGTCCCGTAGAGCGGGCCGAAGCGCTCGATCTCGGGCAGCTCGATCTTCTGCGCGCGGGCGGGCTCGAAGCGGAGCTGCGTCCGCGCGAGCCAGAACTCCGTCGACCGGGTGAGCAACGCGTCGGAGATCCTCAGATCTCCGACCCATGTCCCGTTCTTGCTCCCGAGGTCGCGGAGACGGACGCCGTGCGTGGTGGCGGTCAGCTCGGCGTGCATCGCGCTCACGCCCGACTCGTGGAGCACGAGGCCGCACGCAGGATCGCGCCCGATGACGATCGGCTCCTGTCCGATGAGCACCTCGCGTCCGCCGTCTACCTCGTGGACGAGGCGCCCGCCCTTCAGCTCCAGAATCTGCGTCGAAATGATCGTCGTCGCCATCGCGGTCCTCGGTGGAGCTCGTTGGGGTTCGGTCATCGGGTCCGCCGCGCGCCAGGAGGCGGACCGTCCATCGTCGTCGTGGCGTCGAGCGCCCTCGCGGGCAACTCGAGCGAGGGGCCGCGTCCTCCGATCGCCGCGCGGAGCGCCGCCAGCGCCGCCTCGGCCGACGCGTAGCGATCCGCCGGTGTTCGCGCCATCGCCTTGCTGAGGAACGCCACCATCGCCGCTGGCCACCGCTCGCCGGTCGCCTCGTCGATCGTCGGAGGATCGTGCTCGCGCTTGAGCGCGACGAGCGGGACGCCGCGGGTGTCGCCGTAAGGGAGCCGACCCGTGAGCGCGCGGAAGACGATCGCCCCGACCGCGTAGAGGTCCGCGCGCGGGCCCGCGCGCGCGCTGTCGCCCAGCTGCTCGGGCGCGACGAACGGGAGCGAGCCGAGCGTCGTGTTGTTGGCGGTCACCTGCGTCGCTGGCTCGGACGACTTGGCGATCCCGAAGTCGAGCACCTTGGTGACTCGCGCGCCGTCCGTCCTGCGATGAAGGAAGACGTTCGACGGGCTCAGATCGCGGTGGACGATGCCGGCCGCGTGCGCCACCGCCAGCGCCTGCAGGATCTCGTCGGCGATGCTCGCGACCTCGTCGAGCGCGAGGTAGCCCTCGCGCGCGAGCAGCTCGTCGAGGGTCTCGCCGACGAGCCGCTCGAGCGCGAGGTATGGCGTCCCGTCCTCGAGACGTCCGGTGTCGACGAGCGCGCAGACGAAGGGGCTCTGGATCCGCGCGAGGAGCCTCCCCTCGCGCTCGAACCGCGCGACGAGCTCGCGCTCGTCGGTCGCCCAGCTCTGCACCAGCTTCAGCGCGACCTCGCTGTCCGTGGTCCGGTCGATCGCCGACCAGACCTCGCCCATCGCGCCGCGTCCGATGCGGTCTACGAGCTCGAAGCGGTCGGCGATGATGCGCGAGACGGTCATCGTGGCGGCCTGCTGCCGCCGACGATACCGCAAGGTCCCGCGCGCGGTGGGACAATGTAGGGTCAGAGCGACGCGGCGCGGCCGGGCCGCGGCGCCGACCCGTCAGTGCTTGCCCGGCTCGACGATGATCTCGACGCGCCGGTTGTTCGCGCGGCCCTCGGCCGTCTTGTTGTCGGCGACCGGGCGATCGGGCCCGATGCCGACGGACTTGATGCGGTCCGCCGCGACGCCGCGGGCGACGAGCTGGTCGCGGACGGCGTCCGCGCGCTTCTTGCCGAGCTCGACGTTGTAGTCACGCTTGCCCTGCGAGTCGGTGTGCCCCTCGACGACGATGTTCGAGTCGGGGTTGCCCTTGATGAGCGCGTCGGCGACGTCGTTCAGCTTCACCATCGCGGCGGGGAGCAGCGTCGACTCGTTCGACGCGAAGAGCACCGACCCGGAGAGGGTGATGACCATGCCGCGCGACTCCTGCTTCACGGCGGCGATCTTCTGGAGATCGGCGAGCGCCTGCGCAGCCTTCTTCTCCGCGGCCTCGCGCGCGATCTTCTCGGCCGCGAGCTGGTCCTGCGTCTTCTCGAGGTTCTGCTTGGTGCTCGAGAGCTCCTTCTGCGCGCTGCGGAGCTGGTCGCTCGTGAGGTTCGCGGCCTCGCGCTCGGCGGCCTCCTTCTCCTTCTGGGCGACGAGCGTGTTGGCCGAGGCGTCGGCGAGCTGCGCCTTGCGGATCGCGATGTACGCGTAGTCCTTGGTCTGCGGAGCGTCGCCTTCGTCGTTGAACGAGCGCTCGGCCTGGTCGAGCGACTGCTTGGCGACGTGGAGCTCCGCGGGCGCCTGCTGCGCCGCCGCGCCCTTGGACGCGGACTGGTAGGCCGCGCGGGCGTCGACGAGCTCCTTCGGCGGGAGCGTGCTCCCGCAGCCGACGGCGGCCGTGAGGAGCGAGAGCGAGACGAGAGAGAGGGTGGTTCGGACGCTCATGCGGCAGCTCACTTTCCAGCCTTGATGTTCTTGACCTTCCCCTGCGCCTCCTCGGCGGCGGCCTTCGCGGTGTTCTCCTTCGCGAGCATCACGGAGAGCTCGGCGTCGGAGTTCGCGCGTTGAAGGATGAGGTCCGCGCGCTTGTTGTCGCCGTCCGCCATCAGCTTCTTGGCCTGGTCGATCTGCTCGGAGGCGAGCTTCAGGTGGAGCGCTGCCTTCGGCTCCTTGTCGGCGCCGAGCTCGCGGGCGCTCCGCGCCGCCGCCTCGGCGCTGGCGAGACGATCGGACGGGGGCGGCATGCTGCTGCCGCAGGCGACGAGGACGAGAGCAGCGGCGATGATGGGCGTTCGCATCGGGTTCCTCACAGGGCCACGCAGCATACCAAACTAGGAAGCGACGAAAAGGTCCCTTCCATCGATGGAGCGCGCGGGCACGTGTCGGGATACGCGCGCGCCGGCTCGTGGTCTCGACGCGACGGCTCGTCAGCGTTGCGTGAGGAGCTTGTCGATGAGGCCCTTCGAGTAAGCCGAAAGCTCGCGGAAGACGACGCCCATGCCGGTGTTCGGGCCGTCCTTCTCGACGCGCACGACCTCGCCGACCCCTTCGATCGTCTCCATGTCATCCATGATGACGGTGAACCGGAGGTTCACCTGCGTGCCGACCGGGAGCGGGCTCTGCGCGCGGATGAAGACGCCGGTGCGCGAGATGTTCGTGACGTACTCCTGGATGAAGGCGTCGAACGACTCGAACTCCTTGTTGATCGTGATCCGCTCGTCGGCGCGCTTGCTCTCGCTCATCGCACGACGAGCATAACCGAACGCGCGCGCCTCGCGAGGGCCGTCGGCTGCCGCCCGGCCGGATATCCTCGGAGGCTGGCGGCGCCAGAGGGCGCGCCGAGCTCGGCCGGCGCCTCGAGGGCGCCGGCTCCCGGCCAGGTGACTCGTGCGCCGCGCCCCGGGGCTACTTGCCCTGAAGGTCGAACTGCTCGAGGTGGTACTCCTTGCGCGGAACCACCATGATCTTCCGCATGAAGCGGTTCTCGGCGTCCTGGAGCGCGGCCTTCTCCGGGCCGTTGAGGACGTCGGCGACGGCCGGGTGCGCGTTGACGACCACGGAGTAGCCCGGGAGGTTCGAGCGCTTGCGCCGGATCTCGCGGAGGATCTCGTAGGCGATCGTGTCCTTCGACTGGAGCTGTCCCGTCCCGTCGCAATAGAAGCACGGCTCGTGGAGCAGGCGTCCGAGGCTCTCGCGCGTGCGCTTGCGCGTCATCTCGATGAGGCCGAGGTCCGAGATTCGGTTGAGCGTCGTCTTCGCCTTGTCCTTGTGGAGCAGCTCCTCGAGGGTGCGGCGCACCTTCTCGCGGTTCTTGTGCTGCTCCATGTCGATGAGGTCGAGGATGATGAGCCCGCCGATGTTGCGGAAGCGGAGCTGGTAGGCGATCTCGTTGACGGCCTCGAGGTTCGTCTTGAGGATCGTCTCCTCCATGTCCTTCGAGCCCTTGCCGACGAAACGACCCGTGTTGACGTCGATCGCCGTCAGCGCCTCCGCCTGATCGATGATCAGGTGGCCGCCGCTCGGGAGGGGCACCTTGCGCGAGAGCGCGCGCTGGATCTCGTCCTCGATGCCGTACTCGTCGAAGATCGGCTCCTCTTCGTCGTAGAGCTTCACGTCCTTGATGCGATCGGGCGCGAACATCTCGACGAAGCGGCAGAGGCGCTCGTACTGCTGCTTGTCGTCGATGACGACCTCGTCGACCTCGTCGGTGAAGAGGTCGCGCGCGACCTTGAGCACGAGGTCGAGCTCGCTCGAGAGCATGAACGGCGCGCGGGCGCCTTCGCGCTTCTTCGCGATCTCGCCCCAGAGGCGGACGAGGTAGCCGACGTCCTGCTTGAGGCCCTTCTTCGTGAGGCCCTCGGCGACGGTGCGCACGATGAGCCCGCCGCTCGGCGGCTTCATCGCCTCGATCGCCTCGCGGAGACGCGCGCGCTCCTTGTCGTTGCCGATGCGCTTCGAGATGCCGACGTGATCGACCGTCGGCAGGTAGACGACGTAGCGCCCGGGCAGCGAAATGTGGCTCGAGCAGCGCGCGCCCTTCGTGCCGATGGGATCCTTCGTCACCTGGACGATGATCTCCTGGCCCTCCTTGACGACCTCGCGGATCGGCGTCGACTTCGAGAGGCGGCCGGGGAGGCCCTGCCCGCCACGTCCGCCGCTGCGTCCGTCACGCCCGCCGTCGCGCCCGCGCCCGCCGTCGCGCCCGCGTCCGCCGTCGCGGCCGCGTCCGTCGCGGCCGCGTGAGCGTCCGCCGCGTGCGTCGGCCTCGGCGCGTCCGCCACCGCCACCGCCACCACCACCACCACCGCTGCCGCCGGGGGCGCGCTGCTCCCCCGCGCGTCCGCGTCCGCGTCGCCGCCGTCGTCCGCCGCGCTCACCGCGCTCGCGGTCTGCGCTGCCCGCGGTGCGCGGGGCCGGCGCGCGAGGGACGGGCTCGCCCGGCTCGGTGATCGTGAAGCCGGGGAGATCACCGTCGAGGAGATCGTCGTCTTCGTCGTCGAGGTCCGTCGCCGTCGCGGCGTCGGCGGCCGGGCGATCGGAGTCGGAGCCGTCGTCGGGGAGCTCGTCGAGCGTGGGCTGCGAGTTGAGCGAGTGTGCCGACGGCGCCGCGGCTTCGACCACGTCGTCCTCGTCCTCCAGGTCGTCGCCCTCGTCCTCCAGGTCGTCGCCCTCGTCCTCCAGGTCGTCGTCCTCGTCTTCGTCGAGATCGTCGAGCGATCGCGACGAAGGCGGGAGCACGAGCGCGGACGACTCGGGCGCGGCAGCGGTCGAGATCAGCGGCTCGCTCGGCGAGCTCGGCGGGGCGCTCTCGGTCGACGGCGGCTCGCTCGAGGGCGGCGGCTCGCTCGAGGGCGGCGGCTCGGCGTCGAGCGCGCGCCGCGCGGTCGAGGTGCCGTTCTGCGCACGCCGCGCCATGCGCGGCGGGGGCTCCGGCCAGTTCGGATACGAGACGGTCGCCTCGAGGTCGTCGCCGCGCACGGGGAGCACGACCGCGGGCGCGCCCTCGGAGGGCGCCGGCTCGATGAACGCGCCTCCCTCGTCCGCGCCGGCTCGGGTCGCCACCGCGACGAGCTCGGCGCTGGACTCCATCGGCGACTCGGGCACGCCGCCGTGCGCCTCGATCACCGCCGCGGGCTCGGCGGTCGCGGTGACGTCGGCGGTCGCGGTGACGTCGGCGGTCGCGTCCTCCGCATCGTCCTCGGCGTCCGGCGCGGGCACGGGGCCCTCTTCGCCGCGCGCCAGCTTGCGGCCTCCGGCGAGGTACTCGTCGAAGTCGTCCGGGCGAATGAGGTCTTCGACGTGGAGGAACGCCGCGCGCTCCTGACCGATGTCGATGAACGCCGCCTGGAGCCCCGGCAGGACGCGCGTGACCTTGCCGAGATAGACGTTGCCGACGGTGCCGGACTGGCGGCCTTTTCGCTCGATGTGGAGCTCGGCGATGATGCCGTTCTCGATCAGCGCGGCGCGCGTCTCACGGTAATCACAAGAGATGACGAGGATGTTCTTGGCCATGGACGGGAAGTGCTTTCCCGCCCAAAAGCGCTAGCGGTCGGGGAGCGTGGGCCCCCACGGTCGAAGCTCGGAGACCGGTCCTGGCCGCCGCGAACGAGACCGGTCCCCTCGCTCTCGTCACGAGCGAGAGGGAAGCCGGGGCGCGCATGGCGCGCATCTCTATACGGGGGGCGAGACTCGGTCCTCATGGCGACGACCACCACCTGAGCACAGGCCGAGGTGGGCAAACGCATTGCGCCTTCGGGCGCCGGCCACGAACGAGTGTTCGAGGCCGTCAGAGGCGGGGGATCAAAGGCCCCCAAAAAAGGGCGAAAATCGGAGGCCCAGCAGAGCTGGACCGAAAAAACCTGCGGAGACGAGGCGCTGCTGCTTCTCGTGCCCTACGCAGTTTCGTACCGGAATCCGTCGCCGCGCGCCACAGAGAAACAAGCTGTTCCCCGCTCGCCTGCCCGCCGTCCGGGACCAGGACCGACGACCCATCGGGGCCCATCGGCACCGCCCACCGCGGAAGCTCTCGGATTCACGGCGACAAAATAGGTAAGGCCCTGTCACACTCTTCCGCGCTACCGTTGCTCCCTCTCGGGCCTGGCGGGGTTCACGTTTCCGAGTCGACAGGGCCACACGCAAGATCACGGCCGCCGGACTGGCTGAGAACCAGCGGCCGACATCGAGGCTGCGGAGGGGAAGTAAGGCCTTCTCGCTAGCGCGTCGAGTCTTTTCTGTGCGGACGATGGAGATGTTTCTCCGAAACGGACCGGCGATTGGGATGTGTTCGAGACCATTCCAAAAAGCCTCGTCAACACGAAGTCTTACAAGCACATCCGTCCGGCGGGCTCCGTTCCGCGTGTTGACCGCCGCGACTCGGATGACAGATACCGCGTCGCGCGCGCTCGCGATTCGACGGTGAGTGACGGGGACTGGAGCGAAGCCGCGCTGTCAGGGAGGACACCATGCGATCGATCTTTGGGCGGGCCTCGATCCCGTTCGCCGCGCTGCTTCTCGTCTCACTCTCCGCGCCGTCGGCCGCGTCTGCGAGCCCGTCGGACGCCGTCGTCACGCGCAACGGCGCGCCGTGGATCCTGCTCGGTGGTCGCTACGCGGGCCCGAAGACCGACGACGTAGAGGCGCGCGCGCGCGCGATCGTCGCGGCGCGCGCGAAGGCGTCGCCGGTCACGATCGTCGCCGACGGCGTCGATCGCTTCGCCGACGGCGAGACGATCGTCCGCTACGCGCAGACGCACCGCGGGCTGCCGGTGATCGGCCGCGGCGCGTCCGTCCGCCTCTCGTCCGCCGGTCAGCCGATCGCGACGGTGCTCGATCTCGAGCCCGAGCTCCCGGCGCGCGTCGACGCCGTCGTCTCGCCCGCGGCTGCGGCGGCTGTCGCGACGCAGCGCATGCCGCTCGGCGCGCGCGCGAAGGACGCGCACCTCGTCGTGTGGCCCACGCTCGATCGCGGCGCGCGGCTCGCCTACGCGGTCGTGCCCGTCGTCCCCCCGGGGATCCCGACCCGCCCGCGCGTCATCGTGGACGCCGAGACGAGCGAGGTCCTCGAGGCGCGTGACCTCGTCACGTTCGCGCGCGCGAACATGTACCAGTTCAACCCGACGAAGACCCCGACGCCGTCGCTCGTCGAGCTGTCTTTGCCCACCTCCGGCGCGACGCTCTCGAACGCGTTCATCGAGGCGACCAACTGCGTCGACAACAAGACGGTGAAGCCCGTCGACATGTTCGGCTTCAACCTGAACGTGCACATCTGCGATCTGATCCAGACGGCCGCGCCCAACGACGACGGCGACTTCCTCTACCAGCCGTCCGACGTCCCCGGGAGCGCGGAGGCGCGACGGGACGAGTTCTCCGAAGTGTCGATCTACGTCCACGCGGCGAAGGCCTACGCCTTCTTCCGCGGCCTCGCGGGCGAGCCGGAGGCGCAGGTCGTCGTCGACAAGCCGCTCCGCCTGGTCGCGAACCTCCAGGTCCCGGCCGGGATGTCGACCGGGGACCTCGCCAAGGCGGGGAACCCGGACATCCCGCTCGAGACCTTCCAGAACGCGTTCTTCTCGCCGGCGGGCGGCGGCCTCGGTCAGGTGTTCCAGCAGCTCTACGGCTTCGACACGGGCGCGCTGTGGTTCGGCCAGGGCCCGAAGCGCGACTACGCCTACGACGGCGACGTCGTCTACCACGAGTTCGGTCACGCGGTCGTCGACGCCACGCTCAAGCTCGGCGCGTGGCACCTCGACGCGCGCGGCGCGACCGCCGCTCCCGGCGCGATGAACGAGGCTTTGTCCGACTACTTCTCGTCCGCGATCACTGGCGATCCGGACGTCGGCGAGTACGCGGCCGCCGACCTCGGCGCGGCCGACGGCAGCGTCATTCGCACCCTCGCCAACGAGGACGCGTGCCCCACCGCGGTCACGGGCGCGGTCCACTTCGACTCGACCCTCTTCTCGGGTGGGCTCTGGCAGGCGCGGCAGTCGCTCCCCCAGGCCTCGCGCGACAAGTTCGACGCCGCCCTCTACAAGGCGATGCGCGCGAACCCCGGCAACGGCGATCTCGGGTACGACGACCTCACGAACCTCTTCCTCTCGACGTTGAAGACCGACCTCCCGCAGGGCCACGCGGCGCTCGAGAAGGCGATGACCGAGCGCGGCGTCCTGCCCACGTGCGACCGCGTCCTCACGTTCGAGCGCGCGAAGATCTCGTCGCCCGACAAGCGCAGCGGCTTCGTCGCGCCGGGCAAGCAGCTCGTCAACGTGAAGGGCACCGCGCCCGGCGTCATCCAGGTGCGCGCGGCGCTCCCGCCGAACACGGCCGCCGTCAAGGTGTCGTTCATCGCGCGCGCCGGCGGCGGCGGCGGCGGGAGCCCGTTCGGCGGCAACGCCAAGCCGTTCGCGCCCGTTGTCCTCGCCAAGCTCGGCGCGCCGATCACCTGGGACGCGAAATCGAAGGACGGGCACGACGCCGACGTCAAGGCCGCGGCCGCGTCCGCCAGCGGGAGCACGTCGGCGACGATCGAGCTCCCGGAGGGCACCACGGCCGACTCGATTTACGTGCAGATCGCCAGTACTGGCGACGACAGCGGCGCCTACGACGACGTCTCTCTTACGTTCAGCGCGCGCGACGGCGTCGGCGAGGGGGACGTCCCGCCGCCCGACGACGCCGTGACCGTCACCACGACCGAGACCGGCTGCAGCGCTTCGCCGAGCAGTACGCGCGCGGCCGTCTTCCCGGGGCTCCTCGCGGCCTTCGCCGCGCTCACGGCCTGGCGGCGTCGGCGTTCTACCGCGCGATAGTGACGATCCTTCCTCCGCCCACGGCCGAGATCGGTCGGTCGTGGACGAAGGCGGACTCCCCCTCGCGCGCGGGCGCCCGCCAGCAGGCAAAAACAGGAAAGCGGGCGCGCGCCGGGGTTTGCCTCGCGGGCGTGGCCGTTCTACCGTTCCCGCCGATGCGCGGCGGAGGTCGAGAGTGATCCGCGCCGCGGGGCCGCCGGTCGGCCGGAGGAGCGAGCTTTGAACCCGTTCGTCGAGACCCGCTACATCGTCCAGCGCGAGCTGCGAAAGAGCTTCCGGAGCATCAAGGGGATCATCCTGTCGGTGCTGACCATCGCGGGAGGCGGCGGCCTCGCGTTGCTCTTCGCGCAGTCGGACGACATCCGCGAGAGGCGGCTTCACGAGAAAGAGATCTCCCCCGAGGTGCTCGTCGAGGCGAAGAAGAAGCTCTTCGGCTGGTGGTTCATGGACCAGCCGACGGGCGATCACGTCGGCAACGCGCCCGGGCTCTTGTTCTTCCTCTTCGCGGTGTCGCTGGTCCTCATGCCGGCGGTGGTCCTCATCCTCGGCTTCGACTCGGTGTCCGCCGAGCGGCAGCACAAGACGGTGCGCTACTGGACGGTCCGCTCGCGCCGGAGCTCGTACATCATCGGGAAGTGGCTCGGTCTCTGGGCCACCTGCGCGATCGTCGCGTTCGGGATGCACGCCCTCATCTGGATCGTGTGCACGGTGCGCGGGGAGGCGCCGGTCGCGCAGATCCTGAGCTGGGGCGTTCGGTTCTGGCTCGCGTCGATGCCCATCCTCGGCATGTGGTGCGCCGTGTCGGTCTTCATCAGCTCGCTGCTCCGCATCCCGATCCTCGCGCTCCTCACGACGGGCGGCGTCTTCTTCGTGTGGTGGCTCGTCTACTTCCCGTTCTGGGTCGGCGCGCACGGCGACCCGGAGCTGGGCGCGACCTCGCCGACGCCGATCCTCTACATTTTCCCGAACTTCTACGACCGCTTCATCCTCTCTCCGCAGGTGGGGCCGTTCCTCACGGGGCTCGCGGTCTGCTTCGGGTTCGCGGCGGCGATGCTCGCCGCCAGCAGCGCGCTCTTCGCCAAGAGGGACGTCTGATGTCGACGGAAGAGAACGTCACGGCCGAGGCGAAGCCCGGCCCCGCGTCCACCCCGCCCGCGCCCGAGCCGGCCGCCGCGCCCGAGCCGGTGGCAGCTGCCGCCGAGCCGGTGGCAGCTGCCGCCGAGCCGCCCGCACCGGCGCTCGCGGCGCCGACCGGCTACGTCCCGGCGCCGCTCGAGAAGGCGTCGAAGACGCGCCGCAAGAAGAAGGACGTCGAGATCGCGATCCGCCTCACCAAGATCACGAAGCGCTTCGGCGTGAAGACCGCGGTCGACCAGGTCTCGCTCAAGGTGAAGGCGGGCTCGGTCTACGGGCTCATCGGCCCGAACGGCGCCGGCAAGACCACCACGTTCTCGATGCTCGCCGGCTTCCTCCGCCCGACCGACGGCGCCATCGAGGTGCTGGGCTACGAGCCGACGCAGATCGACGAGCTCCGCTCGCGGCTCGGCGTCCTCCCGCAGGACGCGCTCCTGCCGCCGTGGGACAAGGTCGGCGAGTTCCTGATGCACATGGCGCAGCTCCAGGACGTCCCGGCCGATCGCGTCGAGGCCGAGGCCCGCGAGGTCCTCGAAGAGGTCGACGGAAGGGAGTGGTGGAACCTCCGCTGCGGGCAGCTCTCGCACGGCATGGCCAAGCGCGTTCAGCTCGCGCAGGCGCTGCTCGGCGATCCGGAGATCGTCCTGCTCGACGAGCCGACGGCGGGGCTCGATCCGCGCGTCGCCTACGAGGTCCGTCAGCTCATCAAGCGGCGGAAGGGTCGCTGCACGCTCGTCGTCTCGAGCCACAACCTCCAGGAGCTCGAGGAGATCTGCGACGCCGCGTGCATCCTCGACCGGGGCCGCGTCGTCGCGAGCGGCTCGATCTCGGAGCTCACGGCCGCGAGCGAGGAGGTGCGCATCAAGCTCGGCGCCGGCCCCGCGCCGATCGCCGTGGTGCGCGAGCTGCCGATGGTCAAGCGCGTCGAGTTCGACGAGGAGCGCCGCGAGCTCGTCGTCTACTTCGACCGCGGCCACGTCGACGCCGAGACCGTGATCGGCCACGTGCTCTGGGCCCTGCTCCAGAACCAGGCGCGCATCAGCGGCGTCACGAAGGGCAAGGGCCTCGAGCAGCGCGTCATGGAGCTGACCTGAGCGCGTAGCGCCTGCGCGCCCGCCTCCCTCGAAGCCCCGCCGTCCTCGCGGACGACGGGGCTTCGGCGCTGTGGCGTCCGGCGCCTGCGAGGACGCGGGCCGTCCGCCGCGCGGCGGCGCCGCCCGAGCGCGGCCGTGCGTTCAGCGCGGCCCCGGCGCTCCCAGCGCGCCCTCGTGGTCCCAGCGCGGCCCTGTCGCTTCCAGCGCGGCCGTGGCGGCTCGCAGCGCGGCCGTGGCCCTTGACGGCTTCCCGCTCGACCCCGATAGTTCGCACGCTAAACTTTTAGCTCTCACGGAGTCACCACCATGTCGGATCTGCGTTTTGACGGGCGCGTCGCCATCGTCACCGGTGCGGGAAACGGTCTCGGTCGCTCTCACGCGCTCCTGCTCGCGTCGCGCGGCGCCCGCGTCGTCGTCAACGACCTCGGCGGCGGCGCGACCGGCGCCGGCAAGTCGAGCTCGGCGGCGGACAAGGTCGTCGAGGAGATCAAGGCCGCCGGCGGCGAGGCCGTCGCGAACTACGACTCGGTCGAGGACGGCGACAAGATCGTCCAGACCGCGCTCGACACGTGGAAGCGCATCGACATCGTCGTCAACAACGCGGGCATCCTCCGCGACACGTCGTTCAAGAAGCTCAGCGACGAGGACTGGGACCTCATCTATCGCGTGCACGTCCGCGGCAGCTACAAGGTCACCAAGGCGGCGTGGGACCACATGCAGGAGGCCGGCTTCGGCCGCGTCATCTTCACCGCCAGCGCCGCGGGCATCTACGGCAACTTCGGCCAGGCCAACTACGCGATGGCGAAGCTCGGCCTCGTGGGCTTCTCGAACACCCTCGCGATCGAGGGCAAGAAGAAGAACGTCCTCGTCAACACGATCGCGCCGATCGCGGGCTCGCGCCTCACGGAGACCATCCTCCCGAAGAACATCACCGACGCGCTCAAGCCCGAGTATGTCTCGCCGCTCGTCGCGTGGCTCGCGCACGAGAGCTGCGAGGAGACCGGCGGCCTCTTCGAGGTCGGCGGCGGCCTCTACGCGAAGCTCCGCTGGGAGCGCACCGAGGGCAAGCTCTTCAAGCTCGGGCGCGAGATCAAGCCGGAGCAAATCAAGAAGAGCTGGGGCGTCATCACCGACTTCGGAAAGTCGACCCACCCGGCGAACATCAACGACTCGATGGGGCCGATCCTCGGCAACCTCGAGTCGAAGGCGCTCGGCGGCAACGACCTCATCGACGTCGACGCCGCGCTCGGCTTCGAGATGCCGCCGCAGAGGTCGCAGTACGACGAGAAGGACCTGACGCTCTACGCGCTCGGCGTCGGCGCCGGCGCGAACCCGCTCGACGCCGGCGAGCTGCAGTACGTCTACGAGAACGCGCCCGATTTCCGCGCGCTGCCGACCTTCGGCGTGGTGCCGGCGCTCGGCATGGTCTTCGAGTCGCTCAAGCGCGGCGAGAACGCGCCGGGCATGAACTACGGCTTCGACCGCATCCTCCACGGCGAGCAGCTCACCGAGCTCCGCCGCCCGCTCCCGCCGAGCGCGAAGCTCACGCACAAGGCGAAGATCAAGGAGATCTGGGACAAGGGCAAAGGCGCGGTCGTCGTGACGGCGATCACGTCCTACGACGAGGACGGCAACGAGCTCATCTACAACGAGCTCTCCACATTCGTGCGCGGCGCCGGCGGCTGGGGCGGCGAGCGCGGTCCGTCCGCGGAGATCAACGTCCCGCCGAACCGCGCGCCCGACGCGACCGTCGAGGAGACGATCAGCCCGTCGCAGGCGCTGCTCTACCGCCTCTCCGGCGACATCAACCCGCTCCACGCGGACCCGGGCTTCGCGAAGGCCTTCGGCTTCGACAAGCCGATCCTCCACGGGCTCTGCACGTTCGGCTACGCCGCGCGGCACGTCATCAAGGCGTTTTCGAACAACGACCCGCGCTTCTTCAAGAGCATCAAGGTCCGCTTCTCGGACAGCGTGTTCCCCGGCGAGACGCTCGTGACCGAGATGTGGAAGGAGAAGGGCGACGGCGGCGACAAGATCGTCTTCCGCTGCAAGGTGAAGGAGCGCGACCGGACGGTGATCTCCAACGCGGCGATCGATCTCTACAAGGAGATCCCGAAGGCGCCGGAGAAGAAGAAGCCGGCGGCCGCTCCGGCAGCGGCGGCGGGCGCGGCGCCGTCGGGCGAGGCGACGAGCGCGGAGGCGTTCGCGGTGATCGGCGACTTCATCGCGCAGAACGGCTCGCTCGCGAGCGAGGTGGGCAAGACGTTCCTGTTCAAGCTGTCGGATCCGGACAGCGCGTGGACGGTGGACCTGAAGAACGGCAAGGGCTCGGTGGCGTCGGGCGGTGACAAGGCCGACTGCGTGCTCGAGCTGTCGGACGCGGACTTCCGGGCGATGGTCGCGGGCAAGGCCGACCCGATGAAGCTGTGGACGGACAAGAAGCTGAAGATCGGCGGCGACGTGATGGCGTCGCAGAAGCTGATGTTCCTGAAGAAGATCGATCCGAAGCGCGCGCAGGAGGTCGTCGCGAAGCTGCGCGGCGCCGGCGGCTCCAGCGGTGCGGCGCCGGCGGCGGGCGCGGCGAAGGCCGGCGGCTCCGGCGGCGCGGCCAAGCCGTCCGCGGCGCCGGCGATCGTCGAGGCGCTCGGCGAGCGCCTCGCGAAGACGCCGAACCTCGCCAAGGAGGTCGGCGCGAAGGTGGCGCTCGTGGTCGGCGACCACGCGTGGCTGCTCGATCTGACCGGCGCGGGCGCGATCGCCGAGGGCAAGGGCGCCGCGGACGTGACGCTCACGCTCGGTGACGACGACCTCGCCGCGCTCGCGAAGGGCGAGAGCTTGCGCGAGCTCTATCAGCACGGGCGCGTTCGCATCGACGGCGACCCGCGCGTCGCTCACAAGTTGAACTTCTGGAAGGGCCTCGTCTGAGCCCGGCGGACGACGAAAAGGAGCAAGACCATGACCCGTAGAGTGAATGTCATCGGCGTCGGCATGACGAAGTTCCAGAAGCCGGGCGCCAGCGACGAGTACAACGTGATGGCGGTGAAGGCGGCGCGCGCGGCCCTCGAGGACGCGAAGGTCGACTTCAAGGACGTGGAGTCGGCGTACTGCGGCTACGTCTACGGCGACTCCACGTGCGGCCAGCGCTCGGTCTACGAGCTCGGCCTCACGGGGATCCCCGTCTTCAACGTGAACAACAACTGCTCGACCGGCTCCACCGCGCTCATGCTCGCGACGCAGGCGATCGCGGGCGGCCTCTACGAGTGCGTCCTCGCGCTCGGCTTCGAGAAGATGGAGAAGGGCGCGCTCGGCTCGAAGTTCACCGATCGGACGAACCCGCTCGAGTGGCAAGCGAACCTCATGAGCAAGGTGCAGGGGTTCAACGCCGCGCCGCCCGCGGCGCAGATGTTCGGCGGCGCCGGGCGCGAGTACCGCTGGAAGTACGGCACGAAGCGCGAGACCTTCGCGAAGGTCAGCTCGAAGGCGCGCAAGCACGCGGCGAACAACCCGTACGCGATGTTCCAGGAGCAGCTCACCGTCGAGGAGGTCCTCGCCTCGCCCGACGTCTTCGATCCGCTCACGCGCTACCAGTGCTGCCCGCCGACCTGCGGCGCCGCGGCGGCGATCCTCTGCTCCGACGAGTTCGCGAAGAAGCACGGCATCACGAAGCCCGTGTGGATCGCGGCGCAGAGCATGACGACCGACTACGAGTCCTCCTTCAAGGAGGACTCGATGATCAAGATGGTCGGCTTCGACATGGCGCGCGAGTGCGCGAACAAGGTCTACGAGCAGGCCGGCCTCGGTCCGAAAGACGTGCAGGTCGTCGAGCTGCACGACTGCTTCACCACGAACGAGGTCCTCACCTACGAGGCGCTCGGCTTCGCCAAGGAGGGTGAGGCCGAGAAGATGATCGACGACGGCGACAACACCTACGGCGGCAAGTGGGTCACGAACCCGTCGGGCGGTCTGCTCTCGAAGGGCCACCCGCTCGGGGCCACCGGCCTCGCGCAGTGCACCGAGCTCGTCTGGCAGCTCCGCGGGACCGCCGACAAGCGTCAGGTCCCCGGCGCGAAGGTGGCGCTCCAGCACAACCTCGGCCTCGGCGGCGCCTGCGTCATCACGATGTACCGCGCCGACTGATCGGCTGCTCGACGCAGAGACGCCGCCGTCGACCTCGCGTCGCGGCGGCGTCTTCGCGTGGGCTCACGGGCGCGTTCGCCCGCGACGGCTCACTTTCCCGAGCCGCAGCTCGGGAACCGGTCGACGCAGCTCTTCGCGAACAGGACGAGGTCGTCGCGCGTCGGGAGCTTGCAGGTGCCGTCACGTTCGGTGGAGCTGATCCACTTGATGAGGCCACCGTCGCCGCGATCGCCCTGAAAGAGCCAGAGCTCCGAGTTGCTCTTCGGCACCTTCACCGACGCCTTCGCGTCGGTCATGTCGTTGTTCCAGAACCAGAACTGGCGGACGCCGTGCGCCTTCTCGAGGTCCTCGAGCTCCTTGGGCGGATCGTTCGTCAGGATCGCCTCGAGCGTGCGGAAGGACTCGGCCATGCACGCGCGTGACGCGTCGGTCGGCATCACGCCGGTCTTCGGCTGGCCGTCGCCGTTGTAGCCCCACGCGACCTCGTTGCCGCCGGCGTACGGGTCGGGCTTCTTCCACTGCCAGTACTCGAAGCCGGCGAGGACGAAGCGGCCGATCGATCGGCCGCTCTTCAGGTCGGCGGGCGCCGGGGTCGGCCGGCAGATGTCCGCGACGGCGTCGCCGTCCTCCTTCATGCACTCGGTCTTGGCGACGAACGTGCTCCTCAGCCTCTCGATCGAGGCCGAGACGGCGCCGTCGGCGACCTCGGTCTCGAGGCCCTCGAAGACGCCTTCTGTCTTGGTGCCCCAGCCGATGACCGGCATCGGCGTGTCCGCCGGGATCTTGGTGTAGATGACCCGCGCCGCCTTCGTGAGCTTGAGGCCGGCCGGCTCGAGCGTGTAGATCGGCGTCACTCCGGCGTGCTGCTCGGGAGCCTGCGTCTCGGTCTTGGTGATCGCGATCTCGATGTCCTCGGAGAGCGCGCCGGCGGGGATCTCGAGGATGAGTCCGTCGGCTTCGATCGTGCCGCCCTCGGCGGCGGAGATCGTGCCGGTGACGGTGTTCGTGCCGTCACCGGCCTCACCCGGCTCGGCCGGCGGGGGAGCCTTGTAAATGGTCTCGGTGGTGCACGCGAGGATCGGCACCGCCAGCAGCGCAATCGACAAGAGCTTCTTCATGGTCGTCATCCACCCTTTTGCGGCTCCGCCCCGCCCTCCCAGCGGACCCCGCAGAGCTCGAGCGACGTCCCCCTACACCGGAAGCTAGGGTGTGTCGAGGCGACGCGCGGCGATTTCTGACCAGGCTGGCGCCGTGCGCCGCGGTCGAAGGGGCGTGTCCGCGATCAGGGGCAGGCGGGGCCGGCGGTGTTGCACGCGGGGCAGTCGACCGAAGCGCAGGCGTTGCCGCCCGCGGCGCAGGTCAGCCCGCAGACGGCCGGCGTGGCGTTGCACGTGACGCTCGTGCATCCCCGATTGGCGGCGTTGCCCCCGCAGCGTACGCAGAGCGCCGACGCCGTGTCGCCGTTGATCGTCATGCTCGTGCACGCGCCGCCTTCGCATCGGATGTGACAGGGCTGCCCCGCGGCGCACGTGATGCTCTTGGCCGTGCACGCGTCGGCGGCGCCGCACTCGATCTCGCAAGGAAACCCCGCCGGGCACACGATGGTCGCTCCGCAGCGCGTGCCGGGACACGTGATCTGGCACCGGCCGCCGTTGCACGACGAGCAGTCGTCGGGGCACCCGGCGTCGCTGGCATCGCTGGCGTCGCCGCTGTCGCCGCCGCCGTCCGACGGCCCGGGGTCCGCGTCGCTCTCCGCGTCGCTCTCGGCGTTGGCGTCGGGGGTCCCGCTCGAGCCGCTCGAGCCGCTCGAGCCGGGCAGTCCGCTCGAGCCGCTCCTCCCGTCGATGCCGGCCTCCACGCCGTCGGGCTCGGACCCGACGGTGTCGAGCCCGCAGCCGCCCGCCGCCGCGAGCGCTCCGGTGCTGCCGAGCACGGCGACGATGATGATGACGAGAGGGCGCACCGCGTGGAGCGTATCGCGTTCGAGCGAGGGGGGTAAGTCGCCGCGCCGCCGCCCGCGCGCGGGCGGTCACGTATCCCGATCGACGAGGTGTGGCTCAGCGTCCGGCGGGCCGCGCGGGGTCGTCGACGAAGACGTCGAGGGCTTCGAGCGGGTCGCCGGGCCGACCGATCTTCACGTCAAGGCGCTTTCCCTCGCTGCCCTGGAAGTACGACACGCGGATCCGATGGTGCCCCTGGCGGAGCGCGATCTCGCCCTCCGCGTCACGCGCTTCGTGCTCCCCGTCGTCCTCGACGACGGTCTCCCCGTCGATCTCGATCCGGACGCCGTCGTCGGCGCGCGCGACGAAGCGATGAACGCCGTCGACCCGGGCTTCGAGGAAGCCGTCGAAGGTCAGCGCGAAGCGCTCCTTCCGCATGCGCCCTCCGAGCGCGCGCTCCGCTGCCTGGAGCCCGATGCTCGGGGCGCGCCCGCGCGCCTTCGGCGACGCCTTCGCGACGTCGGCCAGTCGGTGGAAGTCACCTTCGACGTACGTGTAGCTCACCCCGGCCACCGGCGCCGCGAGCGCCGTCGGAGGACGGAGCGCCTCGCGCGCGATCGTTGCGCGGATCGGGAGGCTCGCGCGCCCGCCGGGGAGAAAGAGCGCCGCGGTGATCGTCGTCGTCTCGCGCACAACGACCGGCTCGGTCATCACGGGAGAGGAGGGCGTCGGCTCGGAGCCGTCCTGCGTGAAGCGCACGACGCCGCTCGGGAACAAGCGCGGCGTCGTGAGCATCACCGCCTTGGTTTCTCCTTCGACGAAGACCTCCCGCGCGCGCAGGCCCTCGGGCGGCTCCACGAAGTAGCGGACGCCCGACGCGTCGAGCACGGGCAGCTGAGCGTCGAGCCGCGCCGCGAAGTCCGCCTCGCTCGGCGCGCCCGCCCAGAGCGCCTCCGCGAGCGCGGCGACGCGCGGCATCGCCATCGCGTCGATCTGCTCCGGCGTCTCGACGTACTCCGTCCACAGCGTGCCCTCGCCGCCGAGGATCTTCGCTGCGCGCGCGGGCTCGAGGCCCTCGGGCCGCGGGTCGAACCCGTGGACCTTCGACCATGGGAGCAAGCCCTCGTGGCCGGGCTCTCCCTTCGCGCGCGACTGTCGGATGTTGAGGTAGACGTGGTCGTGCGGGGCCATGACGACGTCGAAGCCGCGCGCCGCCGCCTCGCGTCCGCGCTCCTTCGATTGCCACGCGAGCACCACCGCGTCGGGAGGGAGCGCCTCCGAGAGCGCCTCGTCCCAGACGACCGCGCGCCGCCCGAGGCGCGTGAGCGTCGCCGCGGCGCGCTTCATGAACAAGCCCTGGAGCGCGCTCGCGTCGAAGGGGCCCGGGCGCTCGCGCGCGAGCGCGGCGCGGCACTTGGCGCACGCCGACCAGCGCCCCGGGGGCACCTCGTCGCCGCCGAGGTGGATGAGGCGCGCCGGGAAGATCGTCGCGACCTCGCCGAGGACATCCTCGAGCAGCGCGTAGGTCTTCTCGTTGCCGGCGCACAAGACGTCGTCGAAGATGCCCCAGGTCCGCGGCACGCTCTGACGGCGGCCGGTGCACGAGAGCTCCGGATGCGCGGCGAGGATCGCGCGCGCGTGCCCGGGCATCTCGATCTCCGGCACCACGGTGACGAACCGCTCGCGGGCGTGGCTCACGACCGCGCGTGCCGCTTCGTGCGTGTAGAAGCCGTCGCGCCCTCCGGTCGCCGTGAGCTCCGGGTGGCTCTTCACCTCGATGCGGAAGCCTTGATCGTCGGTGAGGTGCCAGTGAAAGACGTTGAATCGGTAGAACGAGAGGAGATCGATCCAGCGCTCGACGACGTCCGCCGTGAAGAAGTGGCGGGCGACGTCGAGGTGCATCGCGCGGAAGGGGAAGCGCGGCGCGTCGTCGAGCGCGACGCACGGGACCGACCAACCCGCCGAGGTCGCCTCGAGCGGCGCCGTCGCGCGACCGATGCGCCGCGCGCCCGCGAGCTGCGCGAGCGTCTGGGCGCCGTAGAACAGCCCAGCCGGCCGCCGCGCCCGGACGATCGCGCGCTCGGGAGAGACGTCGATCGCGTAAGCCTCGTCGGCGACGTCCCGCGGAGGCTCGAGCGCAGCGTCGCGTGCGGCTTGCGTCTCGTCCGCCGTGGGCTCGAGCCGGAGCTCGATCCCGCGGGCCGGCGCCGCGAGGGCGCCCTGGGTGACCGAGGTCGGCGGGAGGCCGAGCCATCGGGCGAGCTGCTCGCCGACGGCGCGCGCGTGCGCCATGTCGAGCCCGCGCGCGATCGCGATCGGCGTCGCGCGATCGATCGTGAGCGCGCCCTCGCAGCGCGTGAGCGCGCGCGGCTTCGGCACGAGCGGGAGCGCTGCCGGACGCGCCTCGCGGCGGGCGGGATCCGCGTCGGGGACGCTCGCGTCGCGCGGCGCGGAAGGCTCGACCGCGCGGCGACCGAGGTCGTCGCCGCATGACAGAGCGAGCGCCAGCGGGCCCGCCGCGAGCACGGGCCGCCACATCTTCCCCTTCGCCAACATCGCGCGCCGCGCCACGGCGTGCACCATAGCGCGCCCTCGCTGGATCGCGTGCCCCAACCAGGTGCCGAACGCCCCGCGGCGGCGAGGCTGAAAACGCATCGGCCCCGACCGCCGTGGCGATCGGGGCCGATCGAGATGTCCCGCGATCGTCGGCGGCTCGAGCGCTAGCCCGTGAGGGCGCGTCGCTTCGTCGTCGTCTTTCGCGCCGGTACCGTTCCCGTGCCGGGTGTCACGAGCACCTCGAGGTCGATCGCCAGCGCACCACAAATGCGGTTGGCGACGAACAACGAGGGACCGAGCTCACCGCGCTCGAGACGCGCGATGTAGTTCGGGGACAGCCCCGCCTGCTCCGCGAGAAAGGCCTGCGTCCAGCCATGCTCTTGTCGAGATCGCCGGATGGCCTCCCCCACCGTGACGTTGAACGAGCGGTGCTCGTCCTGCGGGTCGGAAGACCCGCGCACGTCCCGCTGATCTGGATCGAACTTCGGTCTACGTCCGCTCTCTTGGCCCACGTCCAAACCGTAGCTCAATGCCCCTCCCGTAGCAGGCGAAATTGTGCTTCTCGGGATGAGGCGGCGGGTCCCAGACGGGGAATAAATCAATAGTGATTACAGTTGATTCTACAGATCTATTCGGCGCGTCCTGCCAGTCGAGCTGTCCGTTGACCGGCAAAATAGGGAGGACGATGTGCGCCACACGATCGCCTCCACGGGAGACGTGCGAGCGGCGCCTTCATTGGTCATCGCTCGCCGCGCGCGCGGCCCTCGTGTTCGCGCCACGCGCGTCGGTCCTCGCGCTTCGTCGGAGCGTTGCGGTACTCTCTCCTCCGGGGGCTCGTCGCTCGGAGCATCCGTGAACATCGACGTCGGCCAAGTCATCGCAGGCAAGTACGAGCTCGTGAAGCTCCTCGGAAAGGGGGCGATGGGCGAGGTCTGGCTCGCGAACCACAACTCCCTCGGCGGCCAGTTCGCCATCAAGCTCGTCGAGCCGACGGACGACATCGAGGCGGAGACGGCCGCCGGGCGCTTCCAGCTCGAGGCGCAGATCGCGGCGAAGCTCTCGCGGCGGACCCGGCACATCGTCTCGGTGAGCGATCACGGCGAGGAGAAGGGGCTCGCCTACCTCGTGATGGAGCTGCTCGAGGGGGAGTCGCTCGAGGCGCGGACGAAGCGCGTCGGGGCGCTCGCGCTGCCCGAGGTCGCGGCGATCGTC
The DNA here is from genome assembly GCA_019637195.1 of Labilithrix sp. Lineage (GTDB taxonomy): Bacteria > Myxococcota_A > Polyangia > Polyangiales > Polyangiaceae > Labilithrix. The sequence goes on from JAHBWA010000006.1 coordinate 93,075, forward strand.
TCGCAGGTGGCGCGCGCGCTCTCGCTCGCGCATGAAGAAGGCATCTTCCATCGCGACCTCAAGCCCGCGAACGTGTGGCTCGGACGCGACGAGGACGGGCGGCTCCTCGCGAAGCTGCTCGACTTCGGCATCGCGCGCTCGGCGAAGCCCTTCCGCACGCGCTCGCCGTTCGCCACGAGCAAGGACATGGTCCTCGGGACCCCGAGCTACATGAGCCCGGAGCAGGCGCGTGGCCTCGACACGCTCGATCATCGCTGCGATCTGTGGGCGCTCGGGGTGGTCGCCTACGAAGCGCTGACGACGCGCATCCCGTTCGAAGGCGAGACGGTCGAGGACATCTTCCTCTCCATCTGCACCTTTCGCGTCGTCCCTGCGCTCGCGCGGCGCGCGGACTTGCCCCCGGAGATCGAGGGGTTCTTCGCGCGCGCGTTCGCGCCGTCGCTGGAGGAGCGCTTCGCGAGCGCGGCCGAGCTCACGGAGGCGTTCGAGCGCCTCGTCACGCCGGAGGACCTCGAGCTCGCGCTCGGCATTCCGCTGACGCCGACGAGCGCGCGCCGGCTCGAGGTCGCGCGCGGGAGCTCGCCGCGCCTCGGCAGCCACCCGGACCTCGGCGGCCACGCGCGGCCCGGCAGCCACCCGGACCTCGGCGGCCACGTCGGTCCCGGCAGTCATCCAGACCTCGGCGGCCACGTCGGTCCCGGCAGTCATCCAGACCTCGGCGGCGGATCGACGAGCGAGCCGCGGATGGCCTCGCGCGGCTCGGCGCCCGATTTCGAGAACGTCGCGCTCGGCGAGCCCACGTACATCACGCGTCGCAGCGGGACCACGGGGTGGTTGATCGCCATCGCCGGTCTGATCGCGCTCCTCGGCATCGGCGTCCTGGTGCTCGTTTCGTTCCGCGGCTCGAGCCGGACGGTCGGATCCCAGCCCGCCGAGCCCGCGACCACGGCCGTCTCGAGCGCGCCGCCGCCCGCGGTCGTCGCGTCCGAGGCCGCCCCGCTCGAGGTCGCCCCGCCCGACGACCCGGCCCCCGTCGCGGATGCGCCGCCCCCGAGCACGCCTGCGACCGCCGCCCGCCCGCGGACCACCGCAGCGAAGACGGCGGCCACCGCGTCTCCCCCCGCGACCGCCGCGCCGCATCCGCCGCCGCCGCCGCCGCCGCCGGCGAAGAGCGTGAACAAGGCCGAGGTCTTCTGATGGCGGCGCGGCATCCGCCGGTCTGACCTGCCTCCGGTGAAAGACGCCGAGGCGTTCTGTCGGGGGCCCGCGCGCCTCGTCTGCTGCCGTCCTGGGGCGCGCGCCGACAGGCGGGCCGACTCGCGCCCGGGTCGTCGCGTGGGACTACTCGACTATCCCGTTCCGATGTATCTTTCGACGGTGAGCACCTTGCGCTTTCGCTTCTTCGCGGCGTCCGTCGTCTGCGGTCTGACCGTGTTCGCCACGGGCTCTCCGGCGAGCGCCTCGCCCGAGTCCGACGCCAAGGACCTCTTCGCGCGTGGACGCGACCTGCGCAGCGCGAACGACTGCGGGAGCGCCGCGCCGCTCTTCCGCAAGGCCTGGCAGGTCTATCCGCAAGGCCTCGGGTCGCTCCGCAACCTCGCCGAGTGCGAGGAGCAGCTCGGGCACTTCGCGTCGTCGCGTCGCGCGTGGCTCGATCTGAAGCGCGCGCTGATCACCGCGCCGAACGACGCGAAGTACGAGGGTTGGGACAAGGACGCCGAGGAAGCGGCCGCGCGGCTCAAGCCGAAGGTCGCGGCGTTCGTCGTCGACGTGTACGTGAAGTCACCCGAAGGCGAGTCGCTCGCGAACGAGAGCACCGGCGTCGAGATCCTCGTCAACGGGGAGTCCGTCGGCACCACGCTCGTCGGCACGCCGCTCGAGCGCGATCCGGGCACGTACCGGATCCGCGCGCAGATGGCCGACGCGCAGCCGGTGGAGCAGACGGTCGCCGTCTCGGCCGGCGACAACCCGCACGTCACGATGCGGCTCACCGTCACGCCGAAGCCCGCGCCGGTCGTCGCGACCGAGGACCACTCGACGCGTCGCACGGTCGGCTGGATCGTCGCCGGAGTGGGCGCGGCGGCGCTCGTCGGCTCGGGCGTGACGTTCCTCGTCCGTCAGGGCGCGCTGAGCGACGTCGACGAGCGCTGCTCGGAGCGTCGGAACTGTCCCGACGACCTCCGCGGCACCGTGGACACCGGCAAGACGATGAGCACGCTGACGTCGATCCTCCTGCCGGTCGGCGTGGTCGGGGTCGGCGCCGGGCTCGCGCTCGTCTTCACGAGCGGCTCGTCGTCGTCCTCCGCGCGCTCGGGGAAGCCCACGGAAGCGGAGAAGCCCGCGCGCACCGTGCGCGTCGCGCCGGCGCTCGGCGGCCTCAGCGTTTCGGGGAGCTTCTGAGATGCGGCGCCGTCGGGTCCTCGCCGTCGCCATGTTCGCCGCGCCGCTCGTGGTCGTGGGCGTCGCGTGCTCGTTTCCGGAGGTGACCTTCTCGCCCGGCGCCGAGGCCGAGGCCGGGACCTCGCCGGACGCCGACGAGGACGCCTCGGCGAGCGACGGCGCGGCGAGCGACGTCACGTTCGTCACCGACGCGGTGACGCGCGAGGACGCGAGCGCGGCGATCGCGGACGCGAGCCTCTGCGAGACGCGTCCGAAGTGCGATTGCGACGACGACGGATACGCCGCCACCGACTGTGACGTCGACGCGGGCGGGCTCCTCTCGTCGAAGGGCGAGCCGCTGAAGCTCGGCGATTGCGACGATCTCGATCCGCTCCGTCATCCAGGCCAGGGGTTCGTCGACGAGGTGCCGGCCGACGGCAAGGACGGCGACTGGAACTGCGACCAGAGGGTCGAGCGTTTTCCGGCGGCGAAGGTCACGTGTCGCGGCAACGGCCTGACAGGGTGTGTCGGGGACCCCGGCTACCTCGTCGAGCCGGTATGCGGCACCGCGAACGACGTCTACGCGTGCGAGACGCCCGCGCTAGGTGCCTGCAAGTCGATCCCCAAGGGCAGGGCGACTCAGCTCTGCAGGTGACACGCGATGCGGCGCCTCGTCTTCATTCTCGGCTCGATCTCCCTCGCGATGGGGACAACGTGGGCCTGCAGCTTTCCCGAGGTGACGTTCGGTCCCCCGGACGACGTGGAAGCGGGAGACGACGCGCCGGCGCCGGGCGAAGGCGGCGCCGCCGACGTCACGGACGCGCTCGAGGAGGAGGAACAGGACGCCGGGCCGATCCTCATCGACGGCAGCACGGTCGACGCGCTGGTCGTGGTCGACGCGGGCGGCAAGGTCGACGCCGCGGGCTGCGCGAGCTGCGACTGCGACGACGACAACTACAGCGACCTCGACAAGCCCGGCTGCGATCTGGCCGGCGGCGCGCCCGACTGCGACGACACCGACTCGCGGACGCACCCGAACCAGGGCTTCCTCTTCGACAAGGCCGAGCCGCCGCGCAACGGCGACTGGGACTGCAACGGGACGGTCGAGAAGCTCTGGACCAACGAGCAAGCGACCTGCTCGGGCCTGACCCTCGGCCTCGGGTGCTCGAACATCTTCGGCTTCACGGCGCCCGTCGCGTGCGGCGAGAAGGGCACGTGGATCCGCTGCAAGAAGCGCCCGGGCCTGCTCGCGCTCGACTGCATCGTCGACGAGCAGAAGCTCGAGACGCAGCTCTGCAAGTGATCGCGGCCGCGCCTCCGGCCTCGCTGGCCGAGGGCGCGGCGCCACCGTCCAGCGCGCCACGCCTCGCTGGATGAGGGGCGCGGACGCCACCGTCCAGCGCGTCGCTGGTTGAGGGGCGCGGCGGTGTCCGCCGACGGGGCGTCAGCCGCGGTCGCCGCTCGAGCGCACGGTCGCTCGGTAGGCGCCGTTCGCGGGGAGCGGCGGGAGCCGATAGCCTTGGAAGGGCAGGTTGTGGTCCACGAGCGAGCCTTGTAGCCGCCGGAACGCCGTGTACGACGGCAGCACGTCCGCCTCGATGAACACCACCGTCGGCGGCATGAAGTCCGCGGGCCCCGCGTCGCCGGCGGCAGGCAGGAAGCTCTCGGCCTCCGCCGGCATCGCGGGCGCGGTGACCGACGTCGAACCCGGAGGCACCACGAACGTCCACGCGACGTACGCGTCGTCGGGCGTAAAGAAGCCCGTCCGAACGAGCCCGCCGTCGGCGCCCGCGGTGGAGCTCGAGGTCCAGCGCAGCACCGGGCGGCGCGCGTCGGTGCCGGACACCGCGGAGCTCGTGATCGGCGGCAAGAGCTCCGCCGCGTCGAGCGCGATCGCCGCGGTCGGCGCGACGCGCTTGGCGAGCACCCGCTTCCCCGGACCTTCCTCGTCGTAGAAGGACGCGCTCGCCTGCAGCGCGTCGGCGAAGGTGCTGGCCGTCGCGAAGATCGCCTGCGTCTCGAGACCCTCGGTGGCGCCGGCCAGGTAGCCGTAGCCGTCGGCGATCTCGAGCAGATCCATCTCGCCGTACGTGTCGGAGGGCAGGCCGGCGAGCGAGAGCGAGACCGACGCGGGGACGCGCCACGCGCCCGTCGCGACGGCCACGGTGCCCCCGTCCGTCGGCACCGTGTTGCCCTTGCTGAAGGAGTGGCCGACGAGGTCGCCCGCCCCGTTGCGGGCCTGCACGAGCACGGAGCTCTTCGCACCGCTGACGCAGTACGACAGGAGGTTGATGGTCGTCGACTGGCCCTCGGTGTAGTTGTAGCAGTCGCTCGCTCGCGCCTCGTAGCTGGTCGCGCCGGCGTCGGAGAAGGGCCCCGGGAACGTCACGGCGAACGCGCCGACCATCGACTCCTGGAACGTCGAGTCGACGTCGTGGACGGCCAGCTGGTCGCCGTCTTCTACGCCGGTCCACGTGACGATCCGCCTGCTCCCGTCCTGCGAGAGAAGCGCGCTCGCCATCGCCGGGATGGCGCCGGCGCTCCGCGTGGCCTTGCCGTCCGCGCCGGTGAGCTTCGTCTCGAGGACCGCGCCGTTGGCGTCGTGGAAGACGACGCGCACGTCCGCCTCCGGGCCCGCCTTGCCGAAGACGGTGACGCTCACCGGCGGCTGGACGACCGGCGCGTCCGGCTCGGCGTCGGGAGTAGCGCCGTCGAACGGGGGCTGGCTCCCGTCGAACGTCGGGGTGCTCGCGTCGAGGAGGAACGACGGGCCGCTCGGCGCGCCTCCGTCGTCTTCACATGCGAAGACGGCGCCGGCGAGCAGGACGAACGGACCGAACACGAGGGGGGCTCTTCGCATGACCTCGCAGCATGCCGCGCTGGGGTCGGGCGTACAAGTCACTCGAACGGGGACCAGGGCCGGGGCCGCCCGATTTTACAGTGATCCCGTGCGGGGCTGAGCTTCCGGACGGTCGGTGAGTCGGCGGCGCGCGAGCGCAGCGCCCCGCCGAGAGGGCGTGCGCTATGATCGAACGATGAGCCAGGCGGTGCACCGCGCGATCGTGCAGTACGACGTCGCCCGCTCGCGTGACGGCTGGGAGATCTCGGAGGAGACGATGCCCGAGTCGGTCCTGCACGACGAAGCGGTGGAGCTCCTCAAGGCCCTCCTCGCGGCCTGGGCGGCGCGCGGCGGCGGCGTCTCCCGCGTCGTGCGCAACCTCGCCGTGCGTTGGGACGAGGCGAACCCGAAGATCGGCGTCGATCCCGACGTCTGCGTGCTCTCCCCGGTGCCGTCGGACGTCGAGGACCTGAGGAGCGTTCGCACGTGGCTCCCCGAGCACTCCGCGCCCGTCCTCGCGGTCGAGGTCGTCAGCGAGACGAACCCTCACAAGGACTACACGCTCGCGCCGGACAAGTACGCGGCGAGCGCGGTCGGCGAGCTCTGGATCTTCGATCCGCTCCGTTGCGGCCCGAGGAGCCACGGGGGGCCGTTTCGCATCCAGGTCTGGTCCCGCGCGCCGGACGGCACGTTCGCGCGCACGTACGCGGGGGAGGGACCGGCCTTCTCGCCCGCGCTCGGCGCCTGGCTCGTCGCGTCGGACGAGGGACGCAAGCTCCGCATCGCGAGCGACGAGGCCGCCACCGAGTTCTGGAGCACCGCGGAAGAGGCGGAGCGCGCCGCGAAGGAGGCGGAGCGCGCCGCGAAGGAGGCCGCGCTCGCTCGCGTCGCCGAGCTCGAGGCCGAGCTCGCCCGCAAGCGGTGACGGCGACGTCGCTCAGGGCGGCGGCTGGAACCGCAGCACCTGGCGCCACTCGGTGACCATGTTGTCGTCGGTGATGACCCGCGCTCCGGCGGCCTCGGCGCGCGCGAGCACGCTCTCGCGTCGCTCGAGCCCGTCGTCGCGCGGCGGCGCGCTCACGCTGTCGGCGTAGCGCACCAGCTCCTCGAGGTACTCCCGGCCTTCGTCGTCGTCGGGGAGGATCGGAGCGCCGTCGATCTTCATCGACGTGAGCGTCGCGCGCCAGCGGTCCTTGTCGAAGGAGAACGGCGAGTCGCTGACGGCCATGAAATTGTAGACGCGGAGCGCGTGGGGGAAGACCGTGCTCGCCGTCAGCTTCGCGTCGTCGGAGGACGTCGTGTTGAAGTAGAAGAGCCCGCCGGGCTGGAGGCGCGAGCGCACGAGCTCGAGGAACTCGACCGAGAGCAGGTTCGTGCTGTGGCCGCGCCAGTTCCAGGTGGTGTTCATCACCACCGCGTCGAACTTCTCGTCGGGGTGGCGGTTCAGCCACCTCCGTCCGTCGTCGACCGCGATCTCGACCTTCGGGTTCGACAGGAGGCTCTTCACCTCGTCGTACTTCGAGATCAGCGTGAGGTAGCCCGGGTTGATCTCGACGACCGTGAGCTTCTCGACGTGCGGCAGGTGCGCGACGACCTGCGCCCACGCTCCGGTCGCGAGCCCGATCATGAAGACGCGCCTCGGCGCCGGGTGCATCGCGCCGAGCGCGTGCGCGCGGAAGATGCCGTTGCGGTCCCAGCGGATCGACGTGCTCACGCGGCCGTCGTAGGCGCCGCCGCCGTAGACGGTGCCGTCCTGGGTGACGGTGATGACGCCGCTCTTCGTCTCGACGATGTCGAGGAAGCGGGTGCTCTCCTCGTCGAATTTCTCCTTGTAGAGGAGGCGCTCCCAGATCCGGTCGTAGACCGAGGGCGTCGCCTTCACGAGGACGACCGAGACCGCGAGCAAGACGACGAGGCTGGCGGCGCGGCTCGAGCGTGGCAGCTCGGCCATCGCGACGAGCGCCGCGACGAGGACCATCCCGACGCAGGCGATGATCGCGCCGATGGTCTCGAGCGACCAGTGGTCGAGGAAGACGAAGCCGGTGACGAGGCTCCCCGCGGCGGACCCGATGATGTTCGACAGATAGACGTAGCTGAGGTTCGCGCCGGCCTTGTCGTCCGGCTTGATGCCGAAGTGGGCGACCATCGGGAGGATCGCTCCGAGGAGCGCCGCCGCGACCGCCACCGCGGCGAGCGCCGGCGGCCAGTCGTACTTCTTCGCGCTCAGGCCGAACGCGGGCACCACGAGCCAAGCGACGACGTTGGCGACGAACGTGAAGACGGCGAGCGCGCGGAGCTGCTTCGTGTCACCGGCGCGCGTCTTGTCCTTGCAAAACGCGCCGGCGACGCGCGACCCGATCGCCAGGCCGAAGAGGTAGGCCGCGAGCAGCAGCCCGAAGGCTCCGGGGAGGCCCCAGCTCGCGTAGGAGATCACGCGGTACCAGAGGATCTCGTATGAGAGCGCGATGAAGCCCGCGGCGGCGGCGACGGCGAGCGCGACGGTGAAGCCCATCAGACGTTCTCCACGGCCTCGGGCGACTTCGTCGAGGGGCCCTGCTCGGCGGCGTCGTCGCGTTCTTCGCCGTCCGGCGTCATCGCCTGCGAGAGCGTCTCGGCGATCTCGCGCGGGCGCATCGCGCGTCGATGCGCCACGTAGGCGAGCAGGCTCACCGTGATGTTGAGCAGCGCCGCGATGCGGACCGATCCGGACTGGCCGGCGCGGCCGAGGATGAACAGCACGGACGCCGCCGACGCGAACGCCGAGCCGAGCGTGTTGACGAAGTAGAGCGTGCCGACGCTCTTGCCGACGTTCTTGTTCTCACGCACGAGGTGGGCGACGAGCAGCGGCAGCGTGCTCCCCATGAGCACTGTCGGCACGAGCACGAGGAGGAACGTGACGAAGAACGTGGGGACGGCCCCCATCCCGAGGGTCACGTTGCCCACGGCGTGGAACACCGAGAGCGAGACGACGCCGAACAGACCGATGCCCAGCTCGACGAGCGAGAAGTAGAGCAGCACCGGGCGCTTCGCGTCCTTCGACACGACGCCGCCGGCGAGGCTCCCGACGCCGAGGCCGAGCATGAACGCCGTCACCACCATGGTGACGCTCTCGATGTTGATGCCGTAGATCGCGTAGAGCGCCCGCTGCCAGACGATCTGGTAGAGGAGCGCCGCGAAGCCGGATAACAAGAAAACCGCGTAGATCCAGGCGCGCCCGGGCATGGGCCCGAACGCTACTACACTACGCCGATGCGTTCAGCCTCCCGTCCCCCCCGGTGCCAGTTGCCTTTACAATGTAAAATGCTACGCCGCCGTCCGATGCGTCCCCAGGCTCTCGTCACGGTCCTCGCGCTCTTCTTGGCCGCTGCCTCGGGACCCGCGTGCTCGGACGACGAAGGTGGAGGCGGAGCGTCGCCGGTGACGATCGTCTTCGATCCCGACGCCAAGCTCGACGGCGAGGGCGCGTTCTTCGACTTCCCTTACCCGTCGGACCTCCGCCTCACGAGCGAGGGCACGCCGGATCTCGCGTCGTTCCCCGATCCGGGCGTGCCGATCCTCGCGGGACTCAAGGTCGGAGCCACGCAGCGCAAGGGGTTCCCGGTCGTGCCGGTCGGGTACTTCAAGCTCACCGCCCAGCCGGCGCCGCGGGACCCCGAGGTCGTGGTCGAGGGCGGCGCGCGCGCGGCGCTCCTGCTCCTCGACGTCGATCCCGCGTCGCCCTCGCGCGGCGCGACGGTGCCCGTCGTGGCGCACACGCCGAACGCCGATCCATACGTCCCCGAGCATCTGCTCGCGATCGCGGCGCGGCCTGGCGTCATCCTCGCGCCGAGCCGGCGCTACGCCTTCGTCGTCACGCGCGCCGTCGGCCTCGAGTCTGGCGGCGAGCCGGTGGCCCCGGCGGCGCTCTCCGCGCTCGCGCGCGGAGAGACGCCCGAGGGAGCGTCCGGCGCGGCGATGCGCGATCTCTACGCGCCGTTGTGGGAGACGCTCGACTCGATCGGCGTGGCGCGCGGCGACGTCGTCGGCGCGACCGTGTTCACGACCGGCGACGTCGTCACGGATACGCATGCCCTCAGCCAGAAGGTGCTCGCGGCGCACACCGCAGACGTCGCCGGCTACGAGCTCGAGGCGGAGACGAGCGGCGAGGGGTCGCCGTTTTGCCACGTCCGCGCGACGATCACGCTGCCGCAGTTCCAGCGCGGCGTGGCGCCGTTCGACACCGAGGGGCTGTTCGATCTCGGCGCCGACGGCGCGCCGGTGAAGCAGCGCGACGAGACCGTCGGGGTCTCGCTCGCGTTGCCGAAGGAGCCGATGCCCGCCGGCGGCTACCCGCTCGTCGTCTACTTCCACGGCTCGGGGGGCGTCTCGCGCGAGGTGATCGACGGCGGCGACAAGGCCGAGCCGACGGATCGGTGGCCCGCGGCGGTGCTGGCGAAGCACCGCTTCGCGGTCGCCGGCGCCGCGCTCCCGATCAGCCCGGAGCGCGTCCCCGGCGCCGGCGCGTTCGACTACGTCAACATCAACAACATGGTCGCGACGCGCGACACGTTCCGGCAAGGCGTGGTCGAGTCGCGGCTCTTCATCTCGGCGCTCGAGCGCGCGCGGATCCCGGCGTCGATCGTCGAGGCCTGCAGCGGCCCGACGCTGCCCGCCGGGGAGGACGCGTTCCGCTTCGCGCCCGCTCCCCACGCCCAGGGCCAGTCGATGGGCGGGATGTACACGAACCTCGTCTCGGCGGCGGACGAGCGCATCAAGCTCGCGGTGCCGACGGGCGCGGGCGGCTACTGGAGCTACTTCATCCTGCGCACGAACACGATCCCCGGGGTCGCGGGGCTCCTGTCGCTGGTCTTGAAGACGACCGAGACGCTCACGTTCCTCCACCCGGCCGTGCACGTCGCCGAGACCGCGCTCGAGCCGATCGATCCGATGGTGAGCGTGCCGCGCATCGGTCACGATCCGCTCCCCGGCCACCCGGCGCGCTCGCTCTACGTGCCCGCCGGCAAGGACGACTCGTACTTTCCCGAGGCCGTGTTCGACGCCATGGCCGTCGCCTACCGCCACCCGCGCGCAGGCGACGTCGTGTGGTCGACGATGGACCAGGCGCTCTCGCTCGTGGGCGTCGACGGGCCGCTCGGCTATCCGGTGAAGGCGAACATGACGTCGGCGAACGGAGCGCCGTTCACCAGCGCCGTCGTCCAGTACGAGACCCCTGGGCACGACGGGCACCAGATCTACCGCCGGCTCGACGCGGTCATGCACCAGTACGGCTGCTTCCACGAGACCTTCCGCGCGACGGGCACCGCGGTGCTGCCGGCGCCGGCCGCCTTTGACGCTCCCTGCGCGGAGTGACTCAGCGCGCGAGCAGGATCGCGCCCGCGGTGACGAGCACGGCGCCGAGGACGCCGAGCCGTCGCGGTCGCTCGCCGAGCGCGACCGCGAGCACCTGCGCGAAGAGGATCGACGTGTTCCGGAGCGTGAGGACGACGCCTGCGCCGGCGTCCTTCATCGCCGCGAGCAGGACGACGAAGCCGAAGCTCGCGAGCAGACCGCCGACGACGATCCGCCCCGGCTGCGAGCGCGCCGTCTCGAAGGCAGCCTTGCGGCGCGCGCCGAGCGCCGCGATGTTGAGGACCGAGGCGGTCGACAGCGCGATCGCGACGACGGCCGGGGGCTCACCACCCGTCTCGAGCGCCAGCTTGTACGCGAGGTGGTAGCCGCCGACGAAGAGCGCGCACAGCGTCGCGACCGCGAGCCCCGAGCGGAGCGGCGTGCCTCTGCCGGCGCCGTCCGAGCCGGAGGCGCCCGAGGCCACGGCAGCGGCAGCGGGCGCCGGTCTGTGCGGAGCGGCGCCGGTCGCCACGAGCCCGAGGACCACGAGGAGCGTCCCCAGCGCGCGCGCTGCCGTGACCTGCTCGCCGAGGACGAGGACGGAGATCGGCCAGACCACGACGAGCGCCCCGCCGCGGACCACCGTGTAGACGGTCCCGAGCGGCGCGCGAGAGAGCGCCCGCGCGAGCGTCACGAAGTAGCAGGCCTCGAGCACCCCGGAGGCCACGCACCACGCGAGGCTCGTCAGCGAAGGCGCCGGCGTACCGAGGACGACGGTGCAGAGCACCCCGCACACCGCCGCGAGGAACATCATGCCGACCACGGCGCGCTCGGGATCGTGGCAGCGCTTGAGGATCGCGTTCCAGGTCGCGTGCGCGATCGCCGACGCGAGGACGAGGAGCACGATCGAGGCGGGCATCCGGCCGAGTCATCCTACAGGCGACAGGCCGCGTGCTTTCCTCGTCTTTTGCGCTAAAGACGGGGCTCCCATGGCCCGCCCCACGACGCCCCGGCGCCCCGAGGTCCTCGCGCCCGCCGGAGATCGCGCCGCGCTCGAGGCCGCCGTGCGCGCCGGCGCGGACGCCGTCTATTTCGGCCTGCAGGGCTTCAACGCCCGGGCGCGCGCGACGAACTTCGACTCGGCCGAGCTCGGCCGTACGATGCGCTGGCTCCACGAGCACGACGCGCGCGGCTACGTGACCTTGAACACGCTCGTGTTCGATGAGGAGCTCCCCTCGGTGGAGCGCGCGCTCCGCGCCTGCGCGGAGGCCGGCGTCGACGCCGTGATCGTCCAGGACCTCGGCGTGGCCAAGCTCGCGCGCGCGATCGCGCCGGAGCTGCCGGTGCACGCCTCGACCCAGATGACCTGCACCGACGCGGCGTCGGTCGAGCTCGCGCGTGAGCTCGGCGCGACCCGCGTGATCCTGGCGCGCGAGCTGTCGCTCGACGACATCGCCAGGATCCGCGCGGGCACCGACGTCGAGCTCGAGGTCTTCGTCCACGGCGCGCTCTGCATCTCGTACTCGGGCCAGTGCCTCACGAGCGAGGCTATCGGCGGGAGGAGCGCGAACCGCGGGGCGTGCGCGCAGGCGTGCCGGCTCCCCTACGAGCTCGTCGTCGACGGCGAGCGCGCCGACACGGCGGAGAGCGCCTATCTCCTCTCGCCGGAGGATCTCGAGTCGTCAGCGCTCGTGCCCGAGCTCGTGAAGCTCGGAGTCGCCTCCCTCAAGATCGAGGGGCGCTTGAAGGGCCCGGAGTACGTCGCCGCGACGACGCGCCTGTATCGCAAGGCGATCGACGCCGCGATCGGCGCTGGCGAAGGCCCGACGGAGGACGAGCGCCGCGACGCGCTCCAGACGTTCACGCGCGGCTCGGGGCCGGGGTTCTTCCCGGGCGTCGACCACCAGCGCCTCGTCGAGGGCCGCTCGTGCGATCACCGCGGCCTCCTCGTGGGCGCGCTCCGCCAGATCGAGCGCGGTCGCGGGCGTGCGTGGCTCGTCGTGAAGCTCGAGGCCGACGTCGCGCGCGGTGACGGCCTGCTCGTCGAGGGGGGCTTCGCGAGCGAGGGTGAGATGGGCGGCCGCGTCTGGGCGATCGAGGTCGCGGGCAAGGACGTGGAGAGCGCGCCCGCCGGCGCGACGGCGCGCTTGTGGCTCGGCCCGGACGCGGCGTTGAGCGAGCTGCCTCTCGGCGTCGCGCGGCGCGTTCACCGGACGAGCGCGCCCGGCGTCGACAAGCGCGTCCTCGCGCGGTCGCCCGCCGAGCGCAAGGTCCGCCTCGCGCTGCGCGTCGCCGGTCGCTTCGGCGAGCCGTTCGTGCTCGAGGGGACGACCAGCCGCGGCGCCTACGCCCGCGTGACGGGGGACGCGCCGGTCGAGCAGGCGCGCTCGGCTCCGCTCGACGAGAGCACGCTCCGCGACAAGCTCGGCCGCCTCGGCGACTCGCCGTTCGAGCTGGGCGATCTCGAGAGCGCCTTGCCGCCGGGCGCGATCGTGCCGGTCTCGTCGCTGAACCGCGCGCGCCGCGCGCTCGTGGCCGCGCTCGCGTTGGCCGCACCGCCCGCGGCGAGCCACGCCACGACCGGCGCGAGCTTCGCCGATCTCACCCAGGCCTCGTCGGCGCCGGACCGCGTGCCGCCGGACGCCGGCCTCTTCGTCCTCTGCCGCACGCTCGAGCAGGCGACGAGCGCGCTCGAGTCGGGGGCCGGCGGCGTCTACCTCGATTTCCTCGAGCTGACCGGGACGGGCGAGGCCCTCCGGGCGCTCCGCGCGCGCCATCCCAACGGGTTCGTCGGCGTCGCGCCGCCTCGCGTTCGCAAGCCGGGCGAGGAGAAGATCGATCGCTACATCGCCTCGCTCGCGCCCGACGCCGTCCTCGTGCGCGGCCTCGGCGCGCTGCGCGAGCTCGGCTCGAGCGACGCGGCGCAGGCGATCGGCGACTTCTCGCTCAACGTCACGAACCGCGTCACGGCGGCGGAGATCCTCTCGCGCGGCCTCCACGCGTTCACGCCGTCGTTCGATCTCGACGCCGCGCAGCTGCTCGCGCTCGCGCGCACGCCGTTCGGCCCGTGGATGGAGACGGTGCTGCACCACCCGATGGCGCTCTTCCACATGGAGCACTGCGTGATCGCGGCGCTCCTCTCGGACGGTCGCGACTACAAGACCTGCGGACGCCCGTGCGAGAAGCACCGCGTCGCGCTCCGCGACCGGGCCGGCATGGACCACCCCGTCGAGGCGGACGTCGGCTGCCGGAACACCGTGTTTCACGCGCGCCCGCAGAGCGCGGTCTCGCTGTTGCCCGAGCTGGTGCGCGCCGGCGTGCGCCGCTTTCGGATCGAGCTCGTCCGCGAGACCGCCGCGGACGTCGGCCGCCTCGTCGAGGCCTACCGCCGCGCCATCGACGATCCCGCGCGGTCGGCCGGCGTCTGGAAGGAGCTCCGCGCCGAGGGCGGCTACGGCGTCGTGAAGGGCTCGCTCCGCGTGATCGCGTGACGTCGCGGGGCGGCGCGCGGCTCAGTATCCGCAGCGGCCGCCGATGGCGTAGTAGCCGTTGACGTTCCCGGAGTCCGCGGCGCCCGCGACGACGTCGGGCCAGGTCCAGAAGCGGTTGTCCCTCCCGGGCCGCGGATCGCGCGCCATGTACGGGTCCTCGTCGATCGGCGCCTGGATCGTGTCGGCTTCGCGCGAGTGCCGCTCGAACGAGCCGTTCCAGACGAACTGGCGCTCGCTGTCGCCGACCCACTCGAGCAGGTTGCCGACGAGGTCCGCGTGCCCGGTCGCGTTGTTGCCGGCCGGCCGCCGGCCCGGCGGCGCGACGTAGAACGCGACGTCCCGGTAGCCGTTGGCGTCGAACACCGCGTTCGGCGGCGGGTTCGGCGTCGCGTAGCTGTAGTAGCCCACGGCGTAGGCGTTCTGCGCGCCCGTCGAGTACGTCCCGCGCGCGCCCCACGGGTAGGCGGTGGTGCCGCCGTTGGTGTACGCCGCGCGGAGCTCGGCTTGCGTGAGCAGGTGTCCGCCGTCGAAGACGCAGAGCGCCGCCATCAGCCACCAGGGCACGCAGTTGAGCGCCTTGGTGTCGAGGACGTTCTTGGGGAAGTCCTTGGTGTCGCCGTACTCCGGCGGCGTCCAGAAGGTGTGGCCCGTGTAGTAGCCGGTCTCGCACGAGCGCTTGCCGTAGAACGGGCCGAGCTGGGTGCTCGCGTTGTAGCCGTCGCCGGGGATCCCCTCGATGCTGTTCGGCAAGCTCGGCGTCCACGCCTGGTTCCACTTGGTCGCCGGGAGCGTCGCCGCCCAGTCGCGCACCTTGCCGTCGTGACGGGCGAGGAAGGCGCGCATCCGTCCTGCCGTGACGAGGTACTCGTCGATCTCGTAGGCGCCGACCTTCGCGCGCGCGCAGCAGTCGGCCTGCTTCGTCAGGCCCTCGTTCGGTCCACACGTCTGGCCGCCCTCGAGCTGGGTGCAGGATGCACCCATCGCGCACTTCTTGTCGTAGCCGCAGCCGTCGCTCTCGCAGTCTCCGTGATCGGCGCAGGTGAGCCCCGCGGCGCATTTCTTCGGGGCGCCGGGGCCGCCGCAGTCCACGTCCGTCTCGATGCCGTTCTTGACCTTGTCGTCGAACGTCGGCGCGGAGCACGTCTTGTTCGCGCCGCAGACGCGGCTCTGGCAGTCGCGGCCCGCGAGGCAACCCGCGCCGTCGTCGCACTTGTCGGGGTGCGTTCCGCCGCAGTCGATGTCCGTCTCGTCCCCGTTCTTCACCCCGTCGCTCGGCCCGGGCGCGTCGCAGGTGCCGCTCGTGCACACGCGGCTCGCGCAGTCGTCGTCTCCCGTGCACGGCTCGCCGGTGCCGCACCGAGGCAGCGCTCCTGCGCCGCAGCCCGTGCCCGTCGCGCCGCCGCACATGAAGTCGACGCAGGCGCCGCCCGCGCAGTCGGTGTCCGCGAGGCAGGACTTGCCAGCCGCGCACGGCGGTCCGCTGCTGCCACCGCAGTCGACGTCGGTCTCGTCCCCGTTTCGGACGCCGTCTGTGTTCGTCGCCGCCTGACAGGTCCCCCCCGCGCACACGCCTGTACGGCAGTCGTCGCTCGTCGCGCAGCTCTCCCCCGGAGGCTTGCCGTTCGGGTTCGGATCGCCGACCGCCGGAGGCGCCGCCGAGGGGGCAAGCTCCCCGGTCGTGCAAGCGGCGATCAAGGCGAGCGTGGCGAACGCGACGAAGGTGAGCTTGAGCGGTGTCGTGGAGAGCACGTGGCTTGCGCCTTCCTCGTCGGGCGTAGAGAACGCTTCAGGTTACTGCGGGTCGCCGTTCGCGCCATGGGGCACGCGTCGGGTGGGGCAAATGCGATCCGGGGCTCCACGGCGAACGTGGGTGTCGCGCCCGTGCGTGGAGACGGGAGAAGACAAGGTGTGCCGCAGGGTTGTCGTGCGTTCGGGCGGCTGTGTTCGCAGAGGCACGCGCGCCGAAAGATCGTAAGCTGTGCCGTCTGAGGGGGCCTGACGGCTTGCTTGTGCGGAGGTGAGGTGGAGATGAGCGGCTCATTGGTTTCTCGCTCGAAGCGCTGGGCAGCGCGCTCGGGGCGTCGTGCTGCCTGGGTGCTGGGGTCGCTCACGGTGCTGTCGGTCGCGCTTCATTGCGGCACCTCGTCCGAGAGCACGTTCAACGACGTGAGCGGGGGCCCTTGCGCGTCGCTCTACCGCGGGCTCTGCGGTGTGCCGTGCGCCGCCGACACCGAGTGCGCGGACGGGCTCTATTGCGGGATCGACAACAAGTGCAACGCGGACTGCGCTCCCGGGCACGCGTGCCTGAGCGGCTTCCTCTGCTCGACCCGCGGCCGCTGCGGGGGCGAGCTGCCCGGCACGGGCTTCCCCGACGGGGGCTCGGACGACGGCTCCAGCGTGACCGACGCCGTCTGCGCCGACACCGACGTGGCGCTGACGAAGACCCTGCCCAAGGTGCTCTTCTTGCTCGATCAGTCGTCGAGCATGCACTCGTATCGCTTCCCGAACGGCGACAGCAACGGCTGCAACCCCGGCTGCCGCTGGACGGTCTTGAAGGACGTCCTCATCGGACCGACCTCCAACCCGGGCGGCCTGCTCCAGCAGCTCGAGGGTGAGGCCGAGATCGCCGTCGAGATGTACTCCGCGACGGACTCCGATCCGAACGACGGCGACAACTCGTTCCTCGTCGGGCCGACCGACAACGTCTGCCCGCGCTTCAACGGCAAGGCGTTCAACGGGCTGAGCTTCTCCGTGAACGCGTACGCGTCGACCGAGGCCGAGCTCCGACCGGCGACGGTCGACGACGACACGCCGACCGGCCCGGCGATCCGCACGGTGATCGGCCTGGGCGCGGACGGCGGTGTGGGCGATCAACAGGGCTTCGCGGCGCTCGCGTCGACGGCGCCGAAGGTCCTCGTGCTCGTCACCGACGGCGAGCCGGCGGTCTGCGGTGAGAACTACCCCTCCGATCCCGGCCGCGCCGCGGTGATCCAGGCCGTCCAGCAGACCCACACGCACGGCATCAAGACGTTCGTGATCGCGATCGGCGACACGACGGCGCAGGCCCAGCAACACTTCAACGCGGTCGCGAACGCGGGGCAGGGGCTCGACCCGCAGACCGGCGACGCCGGCGCCATCCTGCCGAGCACGCCGCAGCAGCTGCTCGACGCGCTGAAGAAGGTCGTCCTCGACGCGCGCACGTGCGTCTTCGACCTCAACGGCAAGGTCGAGCCCGGGATGGAGAAGCTCGGCACGGTGACGCTCAACGGCGACGTGGTCCCGCTCGACGCGCCGGGGGCGCCCGAGGAGGGCTGGCGCCTCGTCAACCCGTCGCAGATCGAGCTCGTGGGCTCGGCCTGCGCGACGCTCAAGTCGACGCCCGACGCCAAGCTGAGCGCCCGCTTCCCCTGCGGGGCGGTGTCGCCGACCGTCCCGAAGTAGCGTCCGGGGGGCGCCGCGTCCGAGGAGCCTCTCGCCTCGGGCACGTCGTCGGGTAGCGTCGGGCGCGTCGTCGGGTAGCGTCGGGCGCGTCGTCGTCGACACATGTCGACACCGAGGCGAGGGACGAACATCACGATGGGGCTCCACTCTTGCCAGTGGAGGTCATCGGATGAAGCACATGATGCTCGGGCCGCGCGCGAGGGTGCGCGGGATGTTTGTGGGCGTCGAGCTCGCGCTCGTCCTCTCGGGCTGCGCGTCCACCGCCGTCGGGCAGCAAGAGGCGGCGGCGGTCTCCGAGACCGCCCCGAGCGTAGCGGCGTCGTCGGTCGTGGCCGAAGGCGCGCCCGCGCCCGACTTCGTGGCGCTCGGTCACGACGGGAGCAACGTCGCGCTCTCGTCGCTCCGCGGGCGCACCGTGATCCTCTACTTTTACACGCGCGACGAGACCCCGCTCGCCATCCGGGAGGCGCTCGACTTCCGCGACGCTTGGCCGGACCTCCGCGAGCAGGGCATCGTCGTCGTCGGCGTCTCCACGGACACCGCCGCGGCGCACAAGGCGTTCGCCGAGCGCCTCGGGCTCCCGTTTCCGTTGATCTCCGATGTCAACGGGAGCATCGCGCGTGCGTACGGCGTCCCCGTCGACTTCGGTCTCGCCGAGCGCCGGACGTACGTGATCGGGCCCGACGGATCGCTCGAGAAAATCTATCAAAACGTCGACGTCGTGACGCACGTCGTCACGCTCTTGTCTGATGTCCAATGAGCGCTCCGAGGGGCTGGCGCGACCCCTCACGAGGCTCGATCGTGCTCGAGCTTGCCCTCGGGGCCGAAGTGGGGGATCCCATGGAGCATGCTCTCGAAGCGCGCTTCGCTGGTCCCGCTCCTCGCTCTGATCGCGTCGCTCGCGCCGGCGTGTGGAGGCAGCGCTCCTCCCGAGGCCAAGGCGTGCACGACGATGGGCTGCGGCTCTCAGGGCGTCGACATCGCGTTCACCTACCGCGAGGCCGGCACGTACGTCTTCGAGGTGACGGTCGACGGCGAGAAGACCACGTGCCGCGTGAGCCTGCCGCTCGAGCCGCGCTTCTCGAACGCGTGCGACCGCGTCGACGTGACGCTCGGCCTGATCGGGAGCGAGCTCCCGGCGGAGCAGCAGTCGATCCAGAACCTGATGATCCAGACGACGAGGGCGGAGATCGTCCACGTCCGCGCGACGCGCGACGGCGCACTGCTCGGCGACAAGACGATCCGGCTCGCCTATCAGGTCACGCCGGGACCGAACGGCCCCGACTGCGAGCCGAAGGAGTGCAAGTCGGCCACCGCCACGTTCCCCTGAGACGTCGGCCGGCCGCTTCACCGTGTGGCGGCGCGGCTGGCGTGAGCGGACGACCCTGCTGCCTCGTGCCATGTCCCCGCGGCGTTCGGCGCGGAGGGTCGTGCGCGGGGGGCGCGTGCATCGTGCCTCGTCCCTGCGGTGGCATGCGGGGAGCGCCGAGATCGGATCAGAGATACGTCGCGGCCTTTCGCAGGGCGGCCGCGGCGTCGCTGCCCTTCGCGACCTTCTCGTGAGCGACGATGAGTCGGACGAGATCCGGCTGCTCCGCGAAGCGCTCGAGATCCTCGCGTAGCGCCCGCTTGTCCTTCACGAAGAGGAGCTTCACGAGGCGCGAGACGCGCGGGCCCGGCGCGGAGCCGAGGAGCGTCGTGAAGAGGTACCCGAGCGGGTCGCGCTTCTTGTCCATGTTGAAGACGGCGTCGTTGAGCACGATCGTGATCCCGTCGGGCGAGCGGACGATCATCGCGCCCTCGGCGTCGGCCACGCCGTGGAGCATCTCCAGGTAGACGTAGTCGTCGGCAGGGAAGTCCTCGTAGATGCCGTCGACCGCGACGAGCTTGGCCACGGCGTCCTTCGCGCTGCGCGGCGCGAAGACCTGGAGCTTCGGGTACCGCGCCTTGAAGGCGGGCGCGTCGAGCCGGTGCGCGGCGTTGGGGACGATCAGGTAGCGCGGTTCACCCAGCTGCTCGAGCGCGCGCATCCCGGCGTCGTCGAGCGCGATGGCGTTGTGGATCACGAGGTCGTCGTCCTTGCGCCGCGCGACGACCATCGAGCGCCTCAGCGACATCCCCGGGAGCGAGCCCCACGTCCACCACAGGTTGTCCGCGAGCTCGTCGATCGCGCCGTGCGGGCGGACGATCCACTCCGCGCTGCCGCCCTTCGATCCGTTCCTGCTCGATCCGTTCCTGCTCGCGCCGTTCCCGTTCGCGCCGTTCCTGGAGGACATCGTCACCGTATGGACTACCTCCTACATCGCGACAAGGCGGGCGATCGTCGCATCGCCTCCCTTCGGGCGCGGCGAGGAAGTGCGGCGCGCGCAGGAAGGTGACACGCGCGGGAGGGAAAACGCGGCTGGCGCGCGGTCGAACGCGCTCGCTGGCGTGGCTGGCGCGCGGTCGAACGCGCTCGCTGGCGCGGCTGGCGCGGCTGGGGGCGGTCGAACGCGCTCGCGGAGGTGCGTTCGGCTTGGTTTCCGCGCTCCCACGGGCTACGAGCGACGGGTGACTCGCTTCGACAACGCAAGCGTCCGGGCGGCGTGTGAGGGGCAGCGGCTCGGGCGGGGTGGGACCTTCTCGCGCCGCGCGCGCGGCCTCTCCGGTGCGATCGCGATCGCGCTGGCCGCGTCGAGCTGCCAGGGTGCGTCCGACGCGGGGCGCGGACCGTCCGTGCCCGCGGCGCCGGCGCCGGCGACTCCGCAGGCGAAGTCCGCCTCCTCCGCGTCGTCGGACGCACCCGCGTCGATCGCGCCGGAGCCCGCCGCGGCGCCTGCGCCGGAGCCCGAGCCCGAGCCGGCGCCGCGCCCGGAGCTCCCGCGCGGCGGTCGCGAGCTCTTCCCCGCGTATCGGCTCGCGGGGTTCTGCGGTACGCCCGGCGCGCCTGCGCTCGGCAGGCTCCTCGGGAAGCTCCCGGCGAAGACGAAGCAGCTCGTCTCGTACGCCGACAAGTACGCAGGAGACCGCAAGGTGCTGCCGGCGTTCGAGCTCATCGCCGTCATCGTGATGGGCGCCCCGGGCAAGGACGGCAAGTGGCGTCGTCGGGTCCCGAATTCCGTCGTCGAAGAATACTTGCAGGCAGCACGCGCCGCGAAGGGCCTCCTGCTGCTCAACATCCAGCCCGGACACTCGGACTTCCTGACCGAGGTCAAACACTTCGAGAAGTACCTGCGCGAGCCCGACGTCGGCGTGGCGCTCGATCCGGAGTGGGCGATGAAGGGCAAGCAGAAGCCGGGCGCCGTCTACGGGCAGACGACCGGCGCGGTGATCAGCGAGGTCGCGGCGTACCTCTCCGGTCTCGTCGCCGAGGGCGATTTGCCGGAGAAGGCGCTCGTCTTCCATCAGGTCAACAACCACGTCGTGAAGGACGAGTCTGCGCTCGTCGCGCATCCGGGCGTCGCGATCATCAAGGGCGTCGACGGCCTCGGGCCGAAGGCCACGAAGATCGTGACGTACAAGCACCTCGTGAAGTCGATGCCCTCGTTCGTTCACGCGGGCTTCAAGCTGTTCTTCGACGAGGACACGAAGAACGGCGGCAAGCTGATGACCCCCGATGAGGTCATGGGCCTCACGCCGGTGCCCGAGTACGTGATGTACGAGTGACGTAGGTAGGCGTCCGCGTCCGCCGCACGGGCGTCTTCGCCGCTGGGCACGCGGACGATGCTACCTTCCTGGCGAGGTGGGAACGAGCTTCGGCAGCGAGCTCGTGGGCAGGGTGCTCGCGGGCCGATACGAGATCCGGCGGGCGCTGGGCCAAGGCGGGATGGGCGCCGTCTACGAGGCTCGCGAGACGTCGACGGGCCGCCGCGTGGCGATCAAGGTGCTCTTCGAGTCCGACGCGCGCAGCCTCGAGCGCTTTCGCCAGGAGGCGATCGCGCTGACGAAGCTCGATCACCCGAACGTCGTCCAGACGCATGGCTTCCACGACGAGCCCGGAGGTCCGGCGTTCATCGTCATGGAGCACGTCGAGGGCTCGTCGCTCAAGAGCCACCTCGTCGCGCGCGGGCCGCTCGGCCAGGCCGAAGCGGTCGCGATCGCCTCGGCGATGCTCGGCGCGCTCGAGGTCGCCCACCGCGCCGGGATCGTCCACCGCGACATCAAGCCGGCGAACGTGATGCTGGCGCGCGGCGCGGACGGGACCGAGACGGTCAAGCTCGTCGACTTCGGCATCGCGAAGCTTGCCGAGGGCGGGCTGCGGACGACGACCGGTGTGTTCCTCGGGACGCCCGGCTACCTCGCGCCGGAGCAGGTCTCCGGCGGCGTCGTCGACGGGCGGACCGACGTGTGGGCCGTCGGCGTCACGCTCTTCGAGATGCTCGCCGGGACGCGCCCGTGGCGGAGCCGCGTCCCGGCGGAGGTGATCGCCGAGTCGCTGCTCGAGGCGCCGCTGCCGCTGCGAGGCTTCGCCCCCGACGTGAGCCCCGAGCTCGAGGCGATCGTCGCGCGCGCGCTCGATCGGTCGCCCGACGCGCGCTTCGCCGGCGCCGGGGCGATGCGCGCGGCCCTGATCGCGGTCGCTCCGACGGTGTCGCGCTCGGCCCCAGGTCTCGCGGAGGCGCCCGCTCCGCCCGCGTCCACCCACGAGCGTCGCGTCTTCGCCGTCGCCACGCTCGCGAGCCTCGCCGTCGGCGGCGCCGGGCTCGCCGGTGTGCTCGTGCACATGAGCGCGTCGCGCCCGACAGGCGATCCGGCGGACCTCGCCGCGGCCGATGGCGCCGCGCTCGAGCTCGGCGCGCTGCTGGCCGACGCGGATGCGCCTCCGGGGACGCGGCGCGCGGCTGAGCTCGGAGGAGCGGCGAGCGGTGAAGCGGCCGCGGACGCTGGCGGCGGTGGCGCCGGCGCAGATGGCGACGCGGTCGGGGCGGGTGACGGCGCGGATGGCGGCGGCGTGGGCGTGGCGGGTGACGGTGCGGACGGCGCCGGCGGTGCGAGCGCGGCGGGAGGTGGAGCCGCGGGAGCCGGGCGAGCCGGTGGCGCGCGAGGCGCCGTGCGGAGCGTGTGCGCGCCACATCTGGGGGCACGACCTCGCGAGCTCTGGTGCGCGCGAGACCACAGCACGCGCTGCGCGTGCATCAGCGAGGTCAGCACGGCGAGCCTGTGCCCGGTGCCGTTCACCCGTCCTCCTGCGCGCATCTCCTTCTGCGCGCCTGGTCCGAGCAGCTACCCGCGCAACGAGACGCTCGCGTGCCGCGGGTTCGTCGACGCGGTGGACGGCGGCGTCGAGTCGGGCCGGCTGTACTGCGTCGTCTGCACGATCCAGGACGCGATCAAGGACGCGGTCCGCGCGGTTCCGGGCACCCGCTGCCGCGGCATCGACTACGCCGGCGTGTGGCACGACGGCGTCTACGTCGCCGCCGAGTGACGCCGGCTGCGGCGTGCGTCGGGCGCACTGGGCGCCGCCCTCAGGAGTCACGAGCGCTCGTAGCTCCGACGGCGAGCTTCGAAGTCGAGCACGTCCGCCTTTGGCGGCGCGAGGGGGGGCTCCTGCGGTTCGAGGCGACGATCGCGCCACCTGCGCGCGCGGCGGCGGCCGCGCGAACGCTACTCCGGTGCAGGCACGGCGTTCAGCGTGCTGCGAACCACGTTCGCGAAGGCGGCGCCCTCGTCCTTGGCCTCGTTGCCGCCGTTCGTAGCCATCGCCAGTACGGCGCTCTTGCTCGGAACGATGATGAGCGCCGCGCGGAAGCCTGGTCCGCTTCCATCGTGCTCCAGGCTCGTCGCGTCGAGCCTGGTGTCGAGAAAGAGCCCGAGCGCTTTCCCCTCCGGCGCGGTCATCTCGTGAAGAGGTGACGCAAGATCCTTCGATGCCGCCACGACGACCGAGCCGAACCGGGCGAGGTCAGGCATCGACGCCCAGAGGCCGGTAAACGGGAGGGCGTAGCGGCTCGCGTACCAACCCGGTTCGTTGAACTTGACGGCCCCCTGGACGATGACGCGACCGCGAGCAGCATCGTCACCGAGCGTCGTAGGCCAGAATGTCGAGTGCGCCATCCCGAGCTCGCTCAGGTAGGTGGCCATGCAGTCGGCGAAGGAGCAGCCCCCCGTGCGTTCGATGATCGCTCCGAGAAGCGCGTAGCCGGTGTTCGAATATTTGTACTGGCCGGGGGGCCCGTCGAGGGCGAGGTCCCAGGAATCCGTGAGGACGCGAAGCAGGTCCGGCGATGACCACCGATTCGCGACCTTTTGCTCGAGGTCCTTTGGCACCTGCGGAAGTCCGCTTCGGTGTTGGACGAGCTGGCGCACCGTGATCGTTCCCGCGCGATCGACGCTACCCTCGTCGACGAGCTTCACGCCGGGCAGATGCTTCGAGATCGGCTCGTCGAGCCCGATCGCCTTGGCGTGCGCGAGGCTGACGATGCGCGCGGCCGTGAGGACCTTGCTCACGCTCGCTACGTTGAATCGTGAGTCGTTCGTTGCAGACGGCCCGCCTTCCCAGAGCGTACCGAGCGCAACGGTGCTTTCGATGGTGCCGACTGCGCCCGTCACCGCCGCCGCCGTCCCGAAGGGCGTTTCGATGAGCGGCGAGACTGCGCTCGCCAGCCGATCATGAAGCCGTTGTCGTTCATCGGTGGCCGCGGCGCTTCCACCGTCCGCCTCATTGACTGCGACGTTCCCCTCCGGAACATGCCCACCCTCTTTCCCTGTTCGGGATCGATGATCGGTCTTCCGGCTTCGTCGATGAGCCCCATCGCGCGGAGCGCTTCGGGGCCCGCCGCGCTGTTGAGCGAGGTGCCGACGACGACGCCCGGGTGCACGGCGTAGCCGCGGATCCCGTCCTTCGACCAGCGGCGATCCAGCTCCACCGCGAAGAGCACGTTCGCCTTCTTGGACTGCGCGTCGATCGTTCGCTCCGCTCGGCGGCCGTGCGCGGCGCGTCGATCGCTTGCCCGACGGCCGCACGTGCCTCGTGTTCCGCGAGCTCGAGCGCGGCCGCCGCGCGGACGTGACGGTGCTCGGTCCGTTCACGCGGGCAAACATCGGCGTCACGCCGAAGGAGTTCGCGCGCGGCGCCCGCCTCCGGCGCGCGCTCACGCTGTCGTCGACGTCGACGAGCTGGCTCCGCGTCGCGCTCGACGCGGGCTACTACGACCACGCGCACCTGATCGCCGACTTCCGCGATCTCGTGGGCCTCACGCCCATCGCGTTCGCGAAGCGAAGGAGCGAGCCGAATCCGCAACCAAGGCGGTGAGGGCCGGGTCGGGCAGCCCCCAAGGCCGCCACTCTTCGGTCGGCGCCGTGTCGATCCCTCCCGCGTTCTGACACACGGGACGCGGTGGCTGCGGCGAACCGAATGCCGCTCGGTCCGACGGCGATGCGCGCATTCGCCAAACGCGCTGGAGTGGCGAGGTGGCGTCATTGCAACGCTGCGTTGAAGCCGCTCCAGCTCGATGCCGCTCTCGTCGCGTCGCGGCGCGCCGGAGAGCGCGCTCAGTCTCCCGCTGCGACGCCGTGGATATAGGACATGTCCGGCGTCATCCCGCGCAGCCGCCCAGGAGCGATCGTGACGAGCGTGGGGAACCCGGTGTCGACGAACCCGGGAGGCAGCCCCGGCATGGATCGCTCGAGCCGGAAGCCGCGCTCCTGGATGGCGCAGAGCAGGTCGGGCGAAAAGCGCGGGTCGACGCTGTTCTTGGCGTAGTCGATCGCGTGCGAGACGTGGTCGTACGAGAAGTACCCGACGCGCGGCTCGAGCACGGCGTCCTCGGCGTCGAGGCCGCGGCCGATGACCGCGTCGAGGATCTGCACGTCGGCCGGATGCAGGCCCGTCCCGTAGACGGTGAGCGCCGCGACCGGCGCGCCGTCCTTGAACACGAGGGTCGAGCTCAGCGGATCGATCCGCACGGGCAGCTTCGCCTTCGTGGCGTCGTCGAAGCTGTTCGGCGCGGCGGTCGAGAGCGGGACACCGCCGACGAAGAGGCCCTCGCCCCAGTTCATGGTCTCGATCGTGTGCGTACCGACGACGATGTTCCCGCTCGCGTCGACGACGATGACCGCGGACGAGTGCGTGCCGGCCTTCTGCGGCGGAGGCGCCGGCTCGGCGAGCCCTGCGCGCACGCGCGCGGTGACCTCGGCGGCCGCCGCGATGACGTCCGGCTCGCTCGCCGCGCCCCTCGAGACGACCGCGCGATCGTGGAGCATCGGCAGCGAGTGCGTCGCGCGCTGCACGCGGAGGAGCATCTCGAGCGCGCCGGCCGAGCGAGACGGCGGCTCGGGGGCCGCGCCCGCGCGCAGGGCCTCGTACGCCTGGAGCGAGACGAGCACCTTCACGCCTCCATGGCCCGCGGCGTAGACGTCGTGGCCCAGGTAGCGTCCGTGGATCGGCGCGGCCAGCTCGGGCCGGTATGCTTCGAAGTCTCGGGGCGTGAGCGTGCCGCCGTGCTCGTTCGCCATCGCCGCCGCCTCGCGGGCCCACCGCCCCTTGTAGAACCACGACGGATCCTTGCCGTAGCTGCGAAGCGTGGCGCCGAGCTCGGCGAGCACGAGGGTCTGCCCCTCCGCGATCGGCTTGCCTTCCCGGAAGAACGCCTTCTTCCCGTACGCGGACTTCTCGAGCTTCTCGCGATGACCAGCGATCGAGCGCGCGTAGAGGTGATCGGCCGGGAAGCCGTCCGTCGCGAGCTTCGCCGCGGGCTCGACGAGCGCGGAGAGCGGCTTCTTGCCGAACCGGCGGGCGAGCTCCGCGTAGGCCGCGGGGGCGCCGGGGACGAGCACCATCTTGCCGATCTCCGTGTCGCCCGCCTTCCATCTCCGCGCAGGATCGATCGGGTCCGCGACGCCGCCGTGCACGTACGTCAGCTGCTTGGTCTTCGCGTCGTAGACGAGCACGCCGGCGAGGCCGGCGGTCGACGTGACCCCCGGGAGGACGACGTCTTGCACCAGCGTGGCGGCGACGAACGCGTCCGCGGCCGTGCCGCCGGACCGGAGGACGGCGAGCCCCGCCTCGGTGGCGAGAGCATGCGAGGTCGCGACCATCTGCTTCGTCGCCGAGCCCATCGTGCCGCGCTTCGCGGCGAAGCGCGCCGCCACGTCGGCCTCGGCCTCCTTCGGCAGCCCGAAGTCGTCTCCGACGCATGGGCCCCGCGCGATCGCGTCGGCGCCGGCGTCGGCCGCCCCCTCCGCTCGCGCCGCCTTCGGCGCCGGCCGCTCTTGCGCCGCCGGCGACTGCGGTGACGCGCACCCGGCGAGGAGGACGACGACAGCGCCGAGGCGAAGAGGCCGCGCGAACATGCGACAGGGTTATCAGATGGCGCGCGCGTCGGCCCACGTGGATGGCCGCACGGGCCAGGCTCCCGTCAGGACCGCGCCGACCTGCTTGGATCCGCGGGAGCGCAGCGCTCGAGCCGCGGACACCCCCACGCTCTCCGGCGCGCGCGGGCGGCGTCGTTCATCGCGCCCAGAGCACGGCGAGATCGAGCTCGATGGCGTCGAACGGCTCGGCGCGTGGACGCTCATCGCCGTGGTGGACGCCGAGCAGCAGATAGCCCTCACGCTCCAACCTGAAAATCTCCAGCGTCTGCTCGATGGGATCGACGAGCCACACGTGTCGGACCCGTTCGCGCGCGTAGAGCGGGACCTTCTGTCCCCGGTCGAAGGCCTCCGTCCGCGGCGACAGGACCTCGCATGCCCAGTCCGGTGCAAGCTCGTAGTACGGCGGCGCGTCGTCGTCGCCGACGGCATCGGGCATGCGTTCACGGCGCCAGCCGGCGAGGTCGGGGACCACGATGTCGGGCATCGTCCCGAGGTGCAGCTCCGGCTCGTCGAGGATGACCCATCCTCCCGGTCCGCCGCGACCTCGCTTGAACGGCGGGCCCAGCTCCTCGCCGAGGTTCGTCGCCGCGATGGTGTGCCGCCGCGCTGGCCGGGGCATCGTATGCAGGACGCCGCCGACGATCTCCGCGACCACGTTTGGCGGCGTGGCCCGCCACGCCGCCTCCACCCCCGGGCTGTTTCGCTCGCCGGCGATCTTCTTCGCAGGGTCGGCCACGGCCTCAGGCTAGCACCGCGCCGGGGCTTCGGCGCGCAGCGCTCTTCACCGTCGCGGCGACGACGGTTCAGCCGAACTTCCGCTCATGGCATGACGGCGGCATCACCTGGCTCGTGATGAGTGCGTCCTCGTGAACGCTGCGGCCGGTCTACCCAGCGGCTATGTCAGCGAATCATCAGCGGAGAGGGCGGGATTCGAACCCGCGGTCGGCTTTTGACCGACGCTCGCTTAGCAAGCGAGTACCTTCGGCCACTCGGTCACCTCTCCTGAGTGGGCCTGGACGATCTACAGCGCCTTTCTCGAGCGCGCAACACCGGCGGCGCTTCCTTCGTCGAGGCGGGCCGCTGGGGCGGGCTCGGCCGCGCTGGGTGGGAGGCGTGCGGTCGCGCCGGCGGAGGCTCGGTCGGCCGCGCCTGCGGGGCTATTTGCCCGAGCGGAGGACGACGCAGGACGTGATGCCGCCGATGCCGAGCATCAGCTTGAAGCCGGCGCGCTCGCCTTCGGGCGCGGCGACGGGCGCCTTGTCGCCCACGATCGCCTCGGGCCGGCGGATGTTCGGGTGGAGCTCGCCCGCGCCGATGCCGGTCGCGTAGGCCTCGCCGGCGCGCAGGCCGAGCGCGAGCGCGGTGAGCTCCCAGCCGCCCGAGTTCGCCATGCCGTGGCCGAGCTGGCCTTTCCGCGCCGTGATGCGCGTGTGCTCGCCGACGAAGCTCTCGACCAGCGACAGCTCGTTGAGGTCGCCGGGGGTGCCGGTCGCGTGGAGATCGGCGATCGCGATGTCCTTCGCCTCGACGCCCGCCTCCTCGAACGCTCGCGTCATCGCGCGCTTCGGCCCCGAGACCGACGGCGTGATGATGTGCTCGGCGTCCGACGACAGCGCGATCCCGTCCACCCAGCCGCCGGTCGGCGCGATCCCGCGGGCGCTGAAGTACTCCTCTTCCCCGAGGATCCAGACGCACGCGCCGCCGGAGAGGTGCGTGCCCCGCAGCGACGTGAACGGCGCGTTGACCTCGCCGGTGCCCGCCATCACGCGCGCCTCGTAGAACGCGCCGACGAGCGCCGGATCGGGGCGCGGATCGGTCGTGCCGACGATCGCCATCTTGGCCTCGCCGCGGAGGATCGCGTCGCGCCCGCACTTGAGCGCGACGCCGAACGTCGAGCACGCGCCGACGGGCGCCCAGGCGGGGCCGTGCACGTCGAGCAGCATCGTGATCTGCGCGGCCGGCGCGTTCTGGATGTTCCAGATCAGGTCGGGGCTCACCGCCGTCCACGGGGGCGGCGGGCAGCCGACCTCGTCGAGCAACGCGCGGAGCGCGCGTACGCGCCGCCGAATCGCGTCGAGGTGGGCCTTGTCCGAGATGGGCTTCGGCCGCGAGGCGGGCGGGGCCTCGGGGCCCTCGTCGGCGCTCGAGAGCGCCTCGATCGCCTTGAAGCGCCGGAGGAAGTCGGCGAGGCCCGCCGAGCGCTCGGCCCAGTACGCGTCCCACGCGACGCGCGCGTCGAGGCGCTCTTCGCTGTCGACCGGCAGCGTGCGCGGATCGACCGGGGGCGGCGGGCCATCGACGGCGCCGCTCGCCTCGAAGGCCGCGCGCGCCGAGCAGCGCGCAGGATCGGCCCAGAACTGGTTCCACGCGCGGGTCGCCTTGTCGAGCGAGCGCGCCGCGTCGTAGCTCTGCGGGAGATCGCCGACGCCCGAGCCGACGTAGACGTGGCACGCCTCGTCGAGCTCCTTGGCGACGGCCTCGAGCTTCGCGTCGCACTGCAGCGCCTGCACGGTCGCCCCGAGCGCGAAGAGGACGTTGTCGCCCATCTTCTTCTTGAGGCGCGCGGCGAACGCTTCGCCCTTTCGCGCGGCGATCCACGCGGTGTAGTCGTCGATCGCGAAGTCCGGTTCGCCCACTGCGAAGAGCCCTTCGCCCAGCTCCGGCCGACTCGCCGTCTTCAGGGCGGTTTTTCCCTCGCGCAGGAGCGCGTCGAGCGCCGCGACGTTGCGGGCTCCGGGCGCGACGATCCCCCAGCCGTAGATGCCTACTCGGCGACCTTGTTTTCTAGGGGTTTGACGCACGACGACGCTGGAGTATCCATCTCCGTCCGACGACGGTCCATTCGCATTCGTTTCAGTTTCAGAAGATGGCAGCCAAGAAGAAGACGCAGCCGCGAAAACGGCCGCAACAAGCGCGGGCGCAGACCACCGTCCACGCCATTCTGGAGGCGACCGTTCAGGTTCTGGAGCGCGAGGGCTACGACGCTGCGACCACCACGCGGATCGCCGAAGTCGCAGGCGTCAGCGTCGGCACATTGTACCAGTACTACTCGCACCGCGACGCCATCTTCGACGCGCTGCAGGAGCGCGAGTTCGAGCGCGCGCTCGTGCTCATGCAGACGGTGCTGAGCGACGACAACCTCGCGAAGTCGCCGCGCGAGACCGTGAGCGGCTGCGTTCAGGGCATGCTCGCGCTCTATGTGGCGTCGCCCGGGATGCACCGCGTCCTCGCGATGGAGGGCCTGCGCGCGACCAAGGCCGACCGCATCCACTCGTTCGACCTCCGCATCATCGCGCTCGTCCGTCACTTCCTCGCCGCGACCGGCGCGCCCGTCCGGCGCAAGAACGTCGACGCCGCCGCGTTCGTCGCGTTCCAGTGCGTCCGCGCGACGATGCTCGCGAGCCTCATCGAGAGCCCGGCCGGTCTCAACGACAACGGCCTCGTCGAGGAGCTCGTCGACCTGCTCCTCCGCTACCTCGTCGACGACGCCTGGCTCGCGCAGCAGGAGGACGGGCCCGGGGGCGTCGCGCGACGCCCCGCGGCGAACGGGAGCGCCCCGGTCCTCGAGGCGTCGCGTCAGAAGAACGTGTAGCCGAGGCTCGCGCCGATGATGTCGCGGTTCGTGCCCTTGAAGAAGCGGTCGTAGCGGACCGCGAGCGTGAAGTACGACGACCGGCAGCAGTGGCCGAAGTGCGCGACGAGCTCGGGCCCGACCGAGTAGCGGAACGGCTCGCGGTTGCCTTTGATCTCGACGGTCGACCCGATGCCGATGCCCGGCCCGACGACCCACGAGGTCGGGTGCCAGATGAATCGGTACCCGGGGCGGACCGAGAAGCCGACGCCGCGGGTGCTCGAGACGAGCGCCGGCTCGAGCATGAGGCGGTGCACGCGGTGCCCGTGGACGACGAACGTCTCCTTCTTGCGCGTGCACGCGTACATCGGCCCGAAGACGACCACCGACCACGGCCACGAGACGTGCGCCGCCGGAGCGTCGCCGCGGAACTGCGCGCCGACGTGCGGGATGATCGTCGCGAGGACGAGCTCCCCCGAGCGGTTCAGGCTCGAGAAGAACTGGGCCCACGGCGCGTGGAGGAACGTCTTCTCGCGCGGGTACTGGTAGGGCACCGGCGGCTGCTTCTTCTCCCAGGCGAGCAGCTCGCGCGTGTTCTTGTCGTAGAACGCCCGGCACTCGTCGGAGCCGTCGACGGCTTCCTGGTTCGAATCGTCGTCCTCGGCGGCGCGCGCCGCCCGCTCGTCGACGGAGGTGACGAACGCGAAGCTCACCGCCATCAGGCCGACAGCGAAGGGGGTGCGGCGCGAGCGCTCCACGGCGGCACTCTACCATCGGGCGCACGCGCGCCACGAGAGAGTTGCCGGCGCGTCGGCGACGCAAACGGTGTGCTGGTCGGGCGGGCCGGCGGCCGGCGCCGGCGAGCGCGTGTCGCCGGCGCTGGCGCTGCGCCGGTCAGTCGAAGGTGAAGGTCTTCCCCACCGTGACCGGGTCGCCCTTGAACGACGGGACCTTGGCCTTCTTGAACTCGCGCTGCATGCACTTGGCGACCGGGGTGCCGAGCCACGGCCCCTTGTCGATCCGCGCGCTCTCGACGGCGCCGTCCGGCGAGAACGTGATGGTGACGTGGCCCTCGCCCTTGGCGGCGTTGGTGGCCTTGCACTTCTGCAGGCTGACCTCGGCGAGGGCGCTGACGGCGGCCTGCTTGTCGAACGCAGGCGCGACCTCCTCGGTCTTGGCGGCGGCCCGAGCCGTTCGCTTCTTCTTCTTGGGCGCGGCGTCGGCGCTCGCTGCGACCACGGCGAGGCAGGCGACCACCCCCAACGAGACCCAGTGGCTCAGGCGGCTCATCGAGAGAGCCAGATAGCAAGCAGGGTGCCTGCCCATGGAAACTACACGCATCGCGCAACTCGAGGACACGACGGCGATCGTCCGGCGGCGCCGAGGGGCGATCATGGATCGGGCGAAGCTCAGTCGCCGCCCCGTTCCCTCAGGCTACGGTGCCCCGTTGCTCGGGGAGCATCACGCTTCGGGTCGTCGGCCCCGCGTCGCTGCGGCCCTGCCGTGTGGGGAGCGAGACGCGAGGGAGACCGCGCGCCGCGCGCCGCCGCACGATCGGCTATGGTGACCGGCCCCATGGCCGCCGCCACGCTCCAAGACCTGCCGCCCCGCGACGCGCCGAGCGACGCGATCCTGAGCGCGTTCCTCGCGTACGTGGGCGAGCGCGGGCTCGACCTCTACCCCGCGCAGGAGGAGGCCATCCTCGAGATCTTCGAGGGGGCGAACGTCATCCTCAACACGCCGACCGGCTCGGGCAAGTCGCTGGTCGCCGAGGCCGCGCACTTCTACGCGCTCGTCCGCGGCGAGCGCTCCTTCTACACGTGCCCGATCAAGGCGCTCGCCAACGAGAAGTTCTTCGCGCTGGCCCGCGCCTTCGGCGCCGACAACGTCGGACTGATGACCGGCGACGCGACGGTCAACCGCGACGCGCCGATCGTGTGCGCCACCGCCGAGGTGCTCGCGAACATCGCGCTCGCCGAGGGCCCGCGCGCCGACGTCGACGTCGTCATCATCGACGAGTTCCACTACTACGCCGACCGCGATCGCGGCGTCGCCTGGCAGATCCCGCTCCTCGCGCTCCCGAAGGCCCGCTTCCTCCTCATGAGCGCGACCTTCGGCGATCCCGAGCCGTTCCAGAAGCACCTCACCGCGGCGAACGGGCAGCGCACCGCCGTCGTCCGCTCGAACGACCGCCCCGTCCCCCTCGACTTCACCTACCGCGAGACGGCGCTCCACGAGACGGTCCAGGACCTCGTCACGAAGGGCAAGGCGCCCGTCTACCTCGTCAACTTCACCCAGCGGGCCTGCGCGGAGGAAGCGCAGAACCTGATGAGCATGGACTTCTGCTCCAAGGACGAGAAGAAGGCCATCGTGGAGGCGCTGAAGGGCGCGCGCTTCGACAGCCCGTACGGCCGCGAGATCCAGCGCTTCATCCGCCACGGCATCGGCATCCACCACGCGGGCCTCCTGCCGAAGTACCGTCTGCTCGTCGAGAAGCTCGCGCAGCGCGGCCTGCTCAAGATCATCAGCGGCACCGACACGCTCGGCGTCGGCGTCAACGTCCCGATCCGAAGCGTCCTCTTCACGCGGCTCTGCAAGTTCGACGGCGAGAAGACGGCGATCCTCAGCGTGCGCGATTTCCAGCAGATCAGCGGGCGCGCGGGCCGAAAGGGCTTCGATACCGCGGGCAGCGTCGTCGCGCAGGCGCCCGAGCACGTCATCGAGAACCTCCGCCTCGAGGCGAAGGCCGGGAACGATCCCGTGAAGAAGCGGCGCATCGTCAAGAAGAAGCCGCCGGAGTGGGGCTACGTCCACTGGGACAAGAGCACCTTCGATCGCCTGGTGACGTCGCTCCCCGAGGCGCTCGTCTCGCGCTTCTCGCTCTCGCACGGCATGGTCGTCAACGTGCTCTCGCGCGCGGAGGGCGGCGGCTGCATGGGGCTCGCGCGCCTCGTGAAGGCGTCGCACGAGCGCAAGCCGCAGCAGCGCATCCTCGGGCGCCAGGCGATCGAGATGGTCAAGACGCTGCGCGAGGCCGGCATCCTCGAGTGGGAGTACGACGACGACGGGCGGCGCTACCCGGTCGTCAACGCGGACCTCGGTGAGGACTTCTCGCTCCACCACGCGCTGTCGCTCTACCTGGTCGACATCCTCGGCCGCCGCGACGAGTGGTCGCCGGAGGACTCGGAGACGTACCCGCTCGACGTGCTCACCTTCGTCGAGTCGATCCTCGAGGATCCCGACGCGATCCTCCGGCGCCAGCTCGACAAGCTGAAGGGCGAGAAGGTCGCCGAGCTCAAGGCCGCAGGCGTCGAGTACGACGACCGGATGGCCGAGCTCGAGAAGCTCGAGTACCCGAAGCCGAACCGCGAGGTCGTCTACGACTCGTTCAACGCCTTCGCGCGCAAGCACCCGTGGGTCAAGACCGAGAACATCCGGCCGAAGTCGATCGCGCGGGAGATGGTCGAGTCGGTCATGTCGTTCCAGGAGTACGTGCGCGAGTACGGGCTCGAGCGCGTCGAGGGCCTGCTCCTCCGCTACCTCACGGACGTCTACAAGACGCTCGTCCAGACGGTCCCGGCGTGGGCGAAGGACGAGGGCGTCGACGAGATCATCACGACGTTCGGCGCCGTCGTGCGGCAGGTCGACTCGAGCTTGCTCGACGAGTGGGAGCGCCTCAAGAACCCGCACGAGCTCTTCGAGCCCGCGCCCGTGCGCGAGGAGCTCGAGCCAGCCGGCTCGCGCGACATCACGAAGGACGAGAAGGCGTTCACCGTCCTCGTGCGCAACGAGATCTTCCGGCTCGTGCGTGCGCTCGCGCGCCGCGACTGGACGGAGGCGGCGCGCATCGTCGCACCGTCTCCCGAGCTCGAGACGAGCGAGGCGATGAAGATCGACAAGGCGCTCGCGCCGTTCTTCGAGGCGCACGGGCTCATTCGCGTCGATCCCGAGGCGCGGAGCCCCAAGCACACGACGATCGATCGCGCTCCCGACACGTGGCGCGTGCGGCAGGTGCTGCTCGACGCCGAGGAAGACAACGACTGGTACTTCGATGCGTCGATCGACCTCGTCCGGTCGCGTGAGGCAGCGCGACCCGTCCTCGTTCTCGAGCGCGTCGGTACCTGAGGAGCTACGATGAGTGTCGTGGGCAAGAAGGTGAACCTGCCGCTCTTCGCCGATCCCGCGACCGTCGCCACGCCGGCGAGAGAGATCCGGAAGAGACCTTCGATCGACGCCGCGAGAGCCCGCCTCGGCGGTCGCGTGAGCGAGATCGACGCGCC
>JAHBWA010000060.1 GCA_019637195.1 Labilithrix sp.
ACGCCGACGAGCTGGTGTTCGACGACGCCACGTTGAAGATCGATCGACCGCTCGCGATGCGCCTGCCGGGAGCGCAGGGCGGGGGACTCCCGATGACGCCGCGCGTGCCCCGGCGCCCGCCTGGCCACGCGTCGCCGATCCGGAGCGCCCCTGCGCCGCTCTACCCCGGGGACGTGTCGACGTCGAAGCGTGTCGTCCCTGAGGACGTCACGCGGATCGATCGGGCGGAGCCGCGGCCCTGCGCGATGTGTCAGACGGTGAACGCTCCCCACGCGCGCGCTTGTGTAGCCTGCGGCGTCTCGCTGGCGCTCGAGGACCAGGACGCCGTCCGGGCGCGCGTTCGCGTGGACGTGCCGCGCACCGCGAGCTCTCCCGCCCCGCACATGCCCCCGCCGACGTCCGGCACGTACGACATGGGGATGCGCGGCCCGATGCCGTCGCAGCATCCGAGCGGACCGTACGGCACGCCGTCGCCGATGCACGGGGTGCCGTCGGTCCCCTGGCTGCCGCATCACGCTCCGCCGCCCCAGGCTGCGCCGCCCACGATGTGGCAGCGCTTCCTCACGTGGACCGGCCTCCGCGGTCGCTGACGCGTCGGCGCGAGGTAGGGTCCGGCGTGAGGTAGGGTCCGGCGCGAGGTGGGCCCGGCGCGAGCGAAGCGTCGGGGCGAGCGCGGGGGGGCGCGAGCGTCGCTGCGCGAGCGTGGCTGCGCGAGCGTGGCTGCGCGAGCGAGGCCGCGCGCGCGAGGCGTTCGGGCGCAGGCGTGGCTGCGCGAGCGAGGCGTGGGCCCCCGATCAGCCGAGCGGTGGCGGCGCGGACGGGCCGTTCGGCGCCTTCTTGCCCTTCGGATCGCCGCCCATGTCGTCGGCGGCCTTCTTCGCGCGGCGCATCGACATCACGACGTAGCCGAGGGCGAACAAGCCGGCCGCGAGGAGGCCGACTCCGAACCACCGCTTGGGTGTGAAGCCGTCGGTCACGTCGGCGCCGCCGCTGTCGCGTCCGCCGACCGAGCCGATCGGTCCGCCGCTGCCGCTCCCGGACTCCGACGAGGTGTCGCGCGACGCCTTGCCCGATCCGCCTCCGCCCCCGCTTTCGCCGGCCGCGCCGCCGACGCCGCCGACACTGACCTTCGACGCGGCGGACGCCTTCTCGCCTCCGCCTCCGCTGCCCCCGCCTCCGCCTCCGCCTCCGCCCTTGCTTCCGCCTCCGAGTCCGCCGCCGCTCGACGAGCTGCTTCCTCCCGACGAGCTGCTGCCGCTCCCGCCGGAGACCACGTCACCCGCGCCGCTGCTCCGCTTGCCGAGGGCACCGCCGAGGAGCTTCCAGGAGCCTGCCGCGAGGAGGAGCACGGCGACGAGGATGACGGCGTATTCGACCGTCGACGCGCCACGCGAGCCGATGATGGTGCCGACCACACGCCGCCAACCGCGCCGTACCGAGCGATTCGAAGAGCTCATCTCCACCCGTCCTCTCCACCGAGCGCCTCGGATCATACAAAGAACCGTGAGGTTTGCCCTATGCTACGCGTCGGTGGCGGTCGTCGAGGCCCCGAAGAGGGACGACAGGCAGGTCGAGCTCGCGCGGGCGCGCGGCGTCGTGAAGCGCTTCGGGGCGGTCGAGGCGGTCCGTGACGTCACGTGCGCCTTTCGTTCCGGGGAGATCCACGCCGTCTGTGGGGAGAACGGCGCCGGGAAGAGCACACTCCTGAAGCTGGTCGCGGGGATGACGGTTCCGGATGCGGGGGAGGTCACGGTGGGCGGTGCGCCGCTCGCGCCGCACACGTCGCGGGAGGCGATCCGCCGCGGCGTCGCGATGGTGCTTCAGCACTTCGCGCTCGTGCCTGCGTTCACGGTGCTCGAGAACATCGTCCTCGGCGCCGAGCCGACGCGGGCGTTCGGCGTCCTCGATCTCGCCGCGGCGCGTGCGCGCGCGGCGACGATCGCCCGCGATCTCGGCGCGGACCTGCCGCTCGACGCGCGCCTCGAGACGCTCGGGCTCGGCGATCGCCAGCGGACCGAGATCGCGCGCGCGCTCTTTCGTGACGCGCGGCTCGTCATCCTCGACGAGCCGACCGCCGTGTTGACCAAGACGGAGGCGGAGGCGCTCTACGCGATGCTCCGTCTCCTCGCGGATCGCGGCAAGGGCGTCGTCGTTGTCACCCACAAGCTCGACGAGGTGCGCGCCCACGCCGACGTCGTCAGCGTCATGCGGCGTGGCGAGCTCGTCTTCACGCGCGCGCTCGATCGCGACGGCGGCGCGGACGCGCAGATCGAGGCCGTGACCGCGGCGATCATGGGGGCGGCGACGCGCTCGCGTCGCGCGGCTCCGATCCCGCGCCTGAACGAGGGGCGCGCGAGGGGGGCGTCCGGCGAGGTGCCCGCCCCCGGCGAGGCGCTCGCGCCTGGCGAGGCGCCCGCGCCTGGCGAGGCGCTCGGCTCCTGCGAGGTGCCTGCGCCCGGCGAGGCGCCCGCTCCCAGGGAGGTGCCCGAGGCCGTGCTGGTGATGACTGACGTGGACGTGGGGAGCGGACTCGTCGGGGTGTCGCTGACCGTGCGCGCGCGGGAGATCGTCGGCGTCGCGGGCGTCGAAGGCAACGGACAGAAGGAGCTCGTCGCGCTCCTCGCGGGGGACGTCGCGCCGACGCGTGGCGCCGTCGTCGCGGGTCGGGTCGCGATCATACGTGAGGACCGCCAGTCGGACGGGCTCGTCCTCGACGCGACGTTGCGCGACAACCTCGTGCTCGGCGAGCTCGGGCGATTCACGCGGCGAGGCATGCTCGATCTCGTCGCTCTCGAGTGGGAGGCGCGCCGACGCCTCGAGCGCTCCGGCGCGGTGCGCGCTGCTACGGCGCGCGCCGGCTCGTCGACGGGTGACGCGGTGCGCGACGCGCTCGGCGGCTCGTCGACGGGCGCCATGGTGCGCGCCGGCTCGTCGACGGGCGCCGTGGTGCGCGCCGGCTCGTCGACGGGCGACGCGGTGCGCGACGCGCTCGGCGGCTCGTCGTCGGGCGCCGCGGCGCGCGGTCGTAGCGCGCGCGCGGCCGAGCCCTCAGGCAGCGCCTCGTCGCGAGGCGGTGCACCGCCTCGCGACGAGGTCGCGGACGCCCTCGAACGATCGGCGCGGACGCTCTCCGGCGGCAACCAGCAGAAGCTCATCGTCGCGCGCGCGCTCGCGCGTGGCGCGTCGCTCGTGGTCGCAGCGCAGCCTACGCGAGGCGTGGACCTCGCGGCCTCGCTCGACATTCACGCCGACCTCGCCGCTGCCGCCGGGCGGGGCGCCGGCGTGCTCGTCGTCAGCGCCGATCTCGACGAGCTCCGCCGCCTCGCGTCTCGTATCGTCGTCCTCGCGCGCGGCCGCATCGTCGGCGAGCTCCCGCCGACGGCGAGCGACGACGAGCTCGGTCGTCTCATGCTCGCCGTCACGCCGTCCGGTCCGGCCGCGTCGTCGGACGTCCGGGTGATGGCCGACGGCGCGAGGTCGCGAGGCTCGAGCCCGTGAAGGTCCTCGTCCGCGTGCTCCGGATGCCCGCCGTGGCCGGCTTGGCCGCGGGGTGGCTCGCGTTCTGCTTGCTCGTCTGGAGCTACGGCGCGTCCCCGCGCGAGATGGCCGCGCTCCTGCTCGAGGGGACGTGGGGCACGAGCTACGGCGCCGGCCAGGTCCTCTTCAAGGCGACGCCGCTGCTCTTCACGGGGCTCGCGGTCGATCTCGCGCTTCGGGCGGGGCTCTTCAACATCGGCGCGGAGGGGCAGCTCGCGGTGGCGAGCCTCGCCGCGGGTGTGGTCGGGTCTCGCTTGCCCGCCGGAACGCCGGCGCTCGTCGCGCTGCCGGTGACCATCGCCGCCGCGATGATCGCGGGCGCGGCGTGGGCGGCCGTGCCGGCGCTGCTCAAGGGGCGCTTCGGTGCACACGAGGTCATCTCGACGATCATGATGAACCGCGTCGCCGACGGCGTCGTCGGCCTGCTCGTCGCGAGCGGCCTCGCGCTGACCGGCACGGTGCGTACGGCCGACGTCGTTGCGGGCGCCCGCGTGCCGCGCCTCGAGGTGCTCGTGCCGGCGTTCCGCGGGAGCGCCGCGAGCTTCGCGATCGTCTTCGCGCTCGTCGCGACGGCGCTGATCATGCTGGCACATCGGCGAACGCGCGTCGGTCGCGAGATCGGGCTCATCGGCATGAACGCGCGGGCGATGTCCGCGGAGAAGGTCCCGGTGAGGCGGCGTCTCGAGCAGGCGCTCATCGCGTCGGGGGCGCTCGCGGGCGCGGCGAGCCTCGGCACCGTGCTCGGCTACAAGGGCTACTTCGAGGAGGGCCTGGGCGCGGGGGCGGGCTTCGGCGGTGTCGCCGTCGCGCTGCTCGGGCGCGGTCGCCTCGGCGGTCTCGTGCTCGCCGCGCTGCTCTTCGGCACGCTCCAGCAGGGCGGTCTCGCGCTCAACGCCCATGTCCCGAAGGAGCTCATGGAGGTGCTGCAGGGAGTCGTGATCTGCGCGGTCGCGCTCGCCGACGCGCGGCTCCGCGGAGCGGTCGCCGACGCCGTGACGCGCCCGCTCAGGAAGGCGCGTGCCACGCCCGGAGGTGCGGGCACGTGAGCGCGCTCGACGTCATTCTCTCGGGCACCCTGCTCGCGCAGACCGTGCGTATGGCGATCCCGTACGCTTGCGCCAGCCTCGGGGGAGTGGTCGGCGAGCGCAGCGGCGTCGTCAACATCGCGCTCGAGGGCACCCTGCTCGTGTCGGCGCTCGCGTCGGTCGCGGCGCAGGCTGCGACGGGCAGCGCCTTCGCCGGCGTCGCCGCGGGGGTAGGGGCGGGGGCCCTCGTGGGGCTCGCGCACGCGACGCTCGTGGTGCGCGGCCGCGTCGACGCGATCGTGAGCGGGCTGGCGATCAACCTCGTCGCCGCCGGCGGGACGCGCTTCGTGCTGCGCGCGCTCTACGGCTCGAGCTCGAACTCCCCGAGCGTCCGCGGCGTGCGCTTCGGCGAGAGCCTCGGCCTGATCGGGCGGACGCTCCTCGATCCGTTCGTCCTCCTCATGGTGGCCGCGACCGCGACCATCGCGTGGACGCTCGCGCGGACGCGCTTCGGGCTGCGCCTGCGCGCGTGTGGCGAAGATCCATCCGCGGCGCTTGCAGTCGGTGTCGACGTCGCGCGCACGCGCGTCCTGGCGGTGACGCTCGGCGGCGCGCTTTGCGGCCTCGGCGGGACGGCGCTCGCCTTCGAGCTCCATCAGTTTCAGGCAGGGATGACCGGGGGCCGTGGGTTCATCGCCCTCGCGGCCGTCATCGTCGCCGGGTGGCGCCCGTGGCCGGCCGTGGGCGCGTGTCTGGCCTTCGCGGCGCTCGACGCGCTGCAGATCGTCCTGCAAAACCAGACGCGGGTGCCGACGCAGCTCTTCGCGATCCTCCCGTTCGTCGCGACGCTGCTCGCTCTCGCGGCGGTGAGCCGCGCGACCGGCGCCACGCGCGCCCCCGCGGGGATCGGCAAGCACCCCGAGTGAGGCTCTGCGGCGCGCCGCTGCGGCGATGCGCGGGCGCCCGAAGTGACTGGGCCGCGGTGGCGCTTGCGCGCTCGTGGTCAGCGGCGGTGGGCGCTGCCGGCGATGGGCTGGCCCTTGCGGAGGACGAGGTGCGTCTTCGGCGTCCCCCACGGCTGGAGGATGGCGAGCTCGTGCGGCAGGTCCCACACGACGAGGTCGGCGCGGGCGCCCGAGACGAGCGAGCCGCGGGGGCGCGAGGCGCCGTGCCCGGCGAGCCCGAGCGAGACGGCGGCGTTGCGGGTGGCGCCGAGGATCGCCTCGGCAGGCGTGAGGCCGTACGACGCGACCGCGAGCGCCATCGCGAGCGGCAGGCTCTCGGTCGGGGCGGTGCCCGGGTTGGCGTCGCTCGCGACGACCATCCCGACGCCGGCCTCGCGGAGCGCGTCGACCGGCGGCGGCTCCTGGCGGAGCGTGAAGCTCGCGACCGGCAGGAGCGTCGCGAGCGTCCCGCTCCGCGCGAGGGCGTCGATCCCGTCGGCGTCGACGTGCTCGAGGTGATCGGCCGAGCGCGCGCCGACCTCTGCGCAGAGCTGCGCGCCGCCGACGTCCGCGAACTGCCCGACGTGCAGCCGGACGCCGAGGCCGACCCGCTTGGCCGACTCGCAGACGAGGCGTGCCTCGTCGACGCTGAAGGCGTTCGCGTCGACGTAGGCGTCGACGAAGTGCGCGAGCTTCAGCTGCGCGACCTCCTGCACCATCGAGGTGGCGGCGCGGAGCACGTAGTGGTCGCGGCTCCCGCGCGCGCTCTCGGGGACCGCGTGGAGCGCGAGGTACGTCGCGATCACGCCCGGGAGCGAGGCGTCGGCGCGCGCGCGCGCGATCGCCCGGAGCTGCTTGCGCTCGCCGTCGGGCTCGAGGCCGTAGCCGCTCTTGACCTCGACCGTCGTGACGCCGAGCTCGGCCATGCGCCGGAGCCGGGCGCCGAGCTCGCCCGAGAGCTCCGCCTCGCTGGCTCGCGCGACGGCGCGGTAGGTCGAGAGGATGCCGCCGCCGGCGCTGGCGATCGCACGGTAGTCGCCGCCCGCCATCCGGAGCGCGTACTCCTCGTGGCGGGAGCCGGCCCACGCCGCGTGCGTGTGCGCGTCGATCAGCCCAGGCGTGACGACGCGATCGCCGAAGTCGGTGATCTCGGCCTTGTCCTTCGCGGCGTCGCGCGGACCGACCCAGCTGATGGAGTGCTCGTCGTAGAGGATCGCGGCGTCCTCGATGACCGCGAGCGGGTTGTCCGGCGTCGCGCGGGCGACGTCGCATGTGACGATGCGCTTGGCGGCGATCCCGACGAGGCTCACGCGCACCTCCGGGCTCGGCTTGGAGTGCAACGTTCCACGCAGCGGATCTTCGTGGAGGGAGGGGAGGGGTTCATGCGATCTCTCGGCTTCGAGCCACGCCGTCGGCTCGGGTGGTCGCGCACGCGCCGTCGGCTCGGGTGCTGGCGCGCGCGTCGTCGGAGGGGGGGCTCACGGCGATCTCCTGGCTTCGAGGCGGACCGTCAGCTCCTCGGCGATCGCGCGCGACGCGTCGAAGACCGCGTCGACCGCGGCGAGGTCGACGTGCGCTGGAGCCAGGCTCCGGCGCATCCGGAGGACGCGGTCGCGCGCCTCTTCGCAGCGGGCGCGGAACGCCGCGGAGGTCTCCGCCTCGCGGACGAGCGCGGCGTGCGCCTCGTCGGCCAGGTCCTCGCGCGAGCAGACGAGGAGCGCGTCGCACCCCGCGGTGACGGCGAGCACGGCGGCCTCGCCCACCGGGAGCTGGATCGCCTTCATCTCGAGATCGTCGGAGAAGAGCACGCCCTCGAAGCCGAGCGAGCCGCGGACCAGATCGGTGCAGATCGTCCGCGAGAGCGTCGCCGGCCCCGGATCGAGCGCGGGATAGACGACGTGCGCCGTCATCATCGACGCGACGGCAGGGTCGCGCGCGAGCGCGCGGAACGGCGCGAGCTCGATGCGCTCGAGGTCCTCGCGCGAGCGCTCGACGCGCGGGAGCTCGAGGTGCGAGTCGACCGTGGTGTCGCCGTGCCCGGGGAAATGCTTGAGGCACGAGAGCACCCCGCCGCGCGCGAGCCCGCGCGCCCAGGCGCCGGCGAACGTCGCGACGCCCTCCGGCGTCTCGGCGAAGGCGCGATCGCCGATGACGGGGTTCTCGGGCCGCGTGTGGATGTCGGCGACGGGCGCGAAGCTCATCGTGACGCCGAGCGCCGCGAGCTCGCGCGCCTGCGCCTCGGCGAGGCGGGCGGCGAAGTCGACGTCGCCGAGGTCGCCGAGGTGGCGCATCGGCGGCAGCGCGAGAGCGGGGGGCCCGATCCGGACGACGCGCCCCCCCTCCTGATCGATGGCGACGAGCGGCGGCGCGTCGGCCGGCGCCGCGTCGCGGACCTGACGCGCGAGCGCGGCCACGCTGCGCGGGCCCTCGGAGCCGGGTCGCACGTTGCGGCGGAAGAACACGACGCCGCCGCGGGCGCCGCTCTCGAGCGCCCGCCGCTCGCCTGCCGAGAGCTCGACGCCGGCGAGCCCGACCACGAGGATCTGGCCACAGAGAGCGGCCAACTGTCCGGCCATCGGTTATGGTCTACCACGATCGTGCGCTCCCGGTCTCTCGCGAAGGTCGTCCTCGGCGCGTGCGCTGCGCTCGGGGGGCGCGTCGGCGTCCTGCTCGGCGCGGGCGGTGCGCTCGGTGCCGCGCTTGGCGTGTGCGGTGCGCTCGGTGCGTGCGCGGCGCTCGGCGCGTGCGGTGGCGGAGCTAGGACGCTGCCGGCGGACGTTGCGTCGTCTGGCGGCGGTGACGCGCGGGGGAGCGGGATCGAGGGCGCTGCGGGCGCGCGCGCGGGAGGGGCGGCGGGGGGCGCGTCGGCCGACCGGGGCGCGGGGGAGCTCGGTGACGAGCGGCCGGCGGCCGGGGCCGGCGGAGCTGCGGATGGGGGGCCGCCGCTGCCGAAGAACGCGCCGGCCGTCGTCGAGCGGCCTCGGGCGCCGCTGACGGTGCCCGAGGCGCGCCGCTACATGGTCGCGCTCATCAACCGCGATCGCGCCGCGCACGGCCTCGCGCCGGTCGAGCTCGACGAGGGCGCGCCGACGGCCGCCGGGCAGCGCCACGCCGAGGACATGGTGCGGCTCGGCTACCTCGGTCACTGGGGGAGCGACGGCTCGGTCCCGGAGCAGCGCCACACGGAGGCCGGCGGCGCGGACATGGTCCTCGAGAACGCGCTCTGCTTCACGGACGAGGCGAAGCGCACGGTGGACGAAAGGCCGCTCATCGATCCGAAGCAGGTCGAGCGCGCCGAGTCGCTCTTCTACAACGAGGTCCCGCCGAACGACGGGCACCGGCGCAACATCTTGAAGCCCGCGCACACGCGCGTCGGCGTCGGCGTCGCGCAGTTCGTCGAGACCGCCAAGGAGCTCGCCGTCCCGTGCTTCGCCCAGGAGTTCGTGGACGGCTACGGCACGTACGCGCCCCTCCCGCGCAAGGCCAAGCCGGGCGCGAAGGTCCACGTCGAGGCCACGCTCACGAACGGCGCCCGCCCCACCGGCGTCGGCGTCGCCCGCATCCCGCTCCCGAAGCCGATCGCCGCGAGCGAGCTCAACCGCCGCCGCAGCTACCCGGTCCCGAAGCCGTTTCAGATGTACTGGGGCCCAGGCTTCGTGACGCCCATCGTCGCGAAGATCACGGGCCCGAAGATCGAGATCGACGTGCCGCTCTCCGACAAGGGGCAGCCGGGGCTCTACGAAGTCAGCGTCTGGGCGAAGCTCGCCGGCTCGGACGAGCAGACGATGGTGAGCCTGCGCACTGTGCTGGTGGAGTGAACGCGCGTGGCCTGCGAGGCGGCGCGCTCAGCGCACGTCGCGCGTGGCGTCCGTCCAGTCGCGGGGGCACGCGTTTCGCTCATCGCGATGCGGCCCGGCGCAGGCGTCCGGGCGACGGTGCGGACCGATGAGGAGCGCGGTCCCTCGTGAGAGGAACGGGTAGCGCGTCCGCCACTCGTGCTCGACGCGCGAGACGGTGGCTTCGGACTCCATGCCGGCCCCCAGCTTCTGCAGCTTGAAGATGATCTGGCGGCGTGTCTCGGGATCGTCGGTGAGGGCGAAGGCGCGCTGTTGCAGTCGGATCGCAGCCTCCCGTTCTCCGGCCTTGTTCAAGATGGTCGCCGCCGCGAGACCGCGGTCGGCGTCGGCGCCGAGCTCGACGGCCCGAGCGAGCGCGAACGCGCCCTCCGTTCGCCAGCGCTCGATCTCGTCCGTGTCGGCGAGGAACGAGGGAGCGAGGAACGCGATGTACTGACCGTAGTGGAGCCATACCTGCGGGTCGTACGGGCGCTCGACCGTGCCGCGCTCGAGGTACCGGCGCGCAAGTCGCGCATCGTCGGCCGTGACCCCGGCCGGCTGGAAGACGATGAGCGTATCGACGAACTCGTAGAAGGTCGGGTGATCGGGCTCGAGCTCGACGATGGCGTCGAGGTAGCTCGGCAGCGCGGTGAACTTGCGCTTCTCCTGCCAGTGCAGGCCGTGCTCGACGAGCATCTTCGCCCAGATGAGGTCCGCTAGCGCGTGTCGGTATCCGAACGACGCGACGCGGATTTGTTCGGGCGGGGGTAGCGTGAAGATGTCGTCTTGCTGGCGCGCGGACGCCACGTCGGCGGCGACCTTCGGCTGCACCA
This sequence comes from Labilithrix sp., assembly GCA_019637195.1. Lineage (GTDB taxonomy): Bacteria > Myxococcota_A > Polyangia > Polyangiales > Polyangiaceae > Labilithrix. The sequence continues at coordinate 10,176 of JAHBWA010000060.1, forward strand.
AGGCGATGCCGAGCGCAGAGGCGATGGCCGCGGCGACGGCCCCGATCTCGACGAAGTGGCGATTCACTCGAGCTCCGACTCGACGTACATCCCCGGCTCCACACGAGGGGGCCCGTCGACCGGGACGAGGCCGTGCACCTCGAACGTGCTGAATATGCCGTCCCCGTCCAGGTCGCCGTGCGCCCTCGCCGTGAAGGCGTCACCTCGTGAATCGAAGGCGTAGGCGTAGGCGTGCGGAGCTCCGTCGTTGACGGGGCGGAAGTCGATCGCGAGCCAGGCGGGGTGCTCCCAAGCTTCCGTGGGGGTGACCTCCTTCGTCCCTCTAGGGGGGGCGCTGGGCGTGAGCGGCGCCGAGTCACCGAACCGTCGCGTCGCTTCCGCTTGCGCCGCCGCGTTCTGGCTCATCCGAGCGAGAGCGTCGATCGGCTCGACGAACCGGGAGGCGTGGAGCTCTCGAGCGAAGGTCGGCACGGCGACGGCCGCGATGGAACCGAGGAGGGCGGCGCCTATCGCCAGCTCGATCGGGGTAAAGCGCCGCACGGTCTACTCTTCCGGATCGGATCGCTCGATCTCCGCGGCGATCACGGCGGTCAGGCTCTCATCGGGCGCTACCGAGATCGAATACTTCGAGCGCGTGCCGTCACCGTCGAGGTCGCCCTCCGCCAGGACCTGCGCCTTCGCGGACGCGCCCGAGCCCTGACTCTCGAACGAGTATTGGTAGCACTGCGGCTGGATGATGGAGAACTGAAGCTCCTTCCACGGGCTGGCCGCCCAGTCCATCCCGTTGCTCTGGTACTTCTTCCCACGCACGTTGAGCGCGTCTTCCGGGACAGGCGTCCGCGAGCTCGGGGGGAAGTGCCGCATCGCGTGGACCGCCTGCGGCGACGCGCCGGAGGGCTGAGTCGCGTCCGATCGGTTGTAGTACTCCGCTGCGTTCGTCGCGAGGCGCGTCAGCGACTCACGCGCCTCCGCGGTCTTGCCATGGCGCACGTAGCGCGCGAGCGCGTACATCCCGATCGCCGTGAGGATCGCGGCGAGCGCGAAGAAGTTCATCAGCTCGATGGCGGAGAAGCCGCGCTGTCGCCTCGCCTGCACGGAGACCACCATAGCATCAGCTCCGCGTGAGGACGCCACGAGATGGACGGATCAGTCGGCGGCCGCATCGCGCGGCGTCGGCTCGGCAGCGTCCGAAGCGTCGTCACCGCCGTCCTCGATCCGCGCCTCAGGGGGCGGAGGCGGAGGCGTCGCGGGAGTGGGGGGCGACTTGAGGTCGGCTCCGAACGGACGCGAGAACGACAGGAGCCATCCGAGCTCAGCCTCGGCCGCGGAGAGGCGAGGATCGTTTGCGTCGCGGTAGCAGAGCACGCGGGTCCGGTACATGGTCGGATTGATCGAGAACGGTGAGACCGCGTCGAGCGCTTCGACGCAGAGCTTCGGGTTCTTCGAGGAGTGCGCGAGCGCGACGTAGGACTCGATTCGAAGCTGACGGTACGCCTCGACCGCGAAGGGCTGGGAGAGCGCCGCCGCCAGGCGTGCCGCCGTCGCGGGATCCTTCGAGCCCGCCTCTCGCGCGACCTGGATCGCGCGGTACATCGCCGACGCTCGCACCCAGGCGTCGCGCCGGGTCGCGACGAAGCCACGCTCCAGCGCGGCGACGCCCTCCGCGACCTGGTCGCGACGCAGGAGCCACACGCCGCGGAGCAGATCGCGCTCCGCGGCGATATACGTGAGCTTCTCGAGGGCTGCGGGGAAGCGATCGTCTCCCGTCCGCGCGTAGGCTTCCGCGACGAGCAGCGCTTCATGATGGCTGCGGGGCTCGCGGTCGAGAGCCTCCCAAGCTTTGAGCGCACCGGTGAACATGCCGTCGCTGAAGCGGTTGAGGAGCTTGCCGAACGCGAGGAGGTCGGGCGAGGGCCGCGCGACGTAGGGGTCGATCGTGCTCCGGTCGTTGAGCTGCTGGAGCATCCGCTCTTCGTAGACGAGAGCCCGGTCGAACGCGCCCTTCGTGTGGGGCAGGTCGACGCCGAGCCGGGCGCCGAGGGCTCGAACGTCGTCGCTATGCTGCACGTGGCTTCCGACATGGCGCGCGAACGCGAACTCCAGCACGTTTTGGTCGTCGCGGTTCACGACGCCGAGTCCGGTCTCGGCGATCCTGTCGATCAGCTCCGGCCGCGCGACGAAGCGCGCCAGGACGCCCTCGGCCGAGGTCGTCTTCCAGACCAGCGCGGCGCTCGTGCTGTAGGGCTCGTGGAGCAGGCGCTGGCGAATGCGCTCGACGTCGATCGGCGCAGGGTTGCGCTCGGCGACGAGGACCAGGTCGCCCGCTTCGGTCTGCCAGAACATGACGCTGGGGAACACGCTGCGGACCGTCATGGTCGTCGTCGCGATCGCGAAGGCGTCCACTTCGTACGCCTGCACCCACTGCACGAACAGACCGTTCTCGGTGAGCCGCTCCTTGACCGCCTCGTAGTACTCCGCTGTGTAGAGGCTCGAGATGCCCGCTCGGTACGGGTTCGACGGCTCGGAGACGACGATGTCGTAGCGCCCTCGGGTCGTGCGCAGACCCTCGCGGGCGTCACCGAGGTGAACGTGCACCTTCGGATTGTCCATGACGTCGTGGTTCACCGGGCTGCAGTCGCGAGCCACGCGGAGGATGGACGGCTCGAGCTCCATCACGTCGACGCGCTCGACGGACGGGATCGCGCCGAGCCAGCCCGCCGTGCTCCCCGTGCCGAGGCCGACGACGAGCGCGGACTTCGGCTCCGGGTGGAGCAGTGCGGGGATCATTCCGCTCATGACCTGGGTGCCCGCGTCGCCGAGGGTGTGGCCGTCGGCCTTACCGTTGACGATGAAGACGAAGCCGGTTCGGTGACCGAGCGCGACGCTGCTCTCGAGCCCGTCCTCCTCCCAGAGGACGTCGGACTTCCAGTGGTGTTCGATCTCGGCGAGCATTCGCCTGCTGACGTGCTCGACGTAGCTGTCGGCGCGGCCCGCGCCGATCCCGGAGTGTCGCCAGAGGTGCGTCGGTCCGCGAGCCCCGATCGCCAGCGCGGCCAGCGCGCCGATGGCGACGCTCGGGAGCACGGCGCGGATCGCGGCTCTCCCCGTCTCTCGGAGCTGGACGGCGCACGTCAGGAGCGCGGTGGCCACGAGGAGAACGACGACGAGCTGCCAACAACGTGGGGCGGAGAGGAGCGGCAACAGGCCGAACCCGCCCGCGACCGACCCGACGATGGATCCCACGGTGTTCGCCAGGTACGCCGATCCGACGTCGCGTCCGACGTCCTTCGAGCCGCGACCGTAGAGCCCGATCACGGCCGGGAACTGGAATCCCGAGACGATCGCTCCAGGAAGCACGACCACGGCGGCGACGAGCGTCCACGCGGTCACCGCGCCCCCGAACGAGGCCTGGGCGAGCGGGCGGAGGAGCAGCGAGAAGATCGCGATCTTGTCGCCCAGCGCGTAGGGGATCCCGATCGCGAGCGCCTCGAGCGTGCACGTCAGCGCGAAGAGCGAGAGCGTCGCAGGGCGTCGCGTGCGGGCGTAGAGCGCGCCGCCGATCCCGATGCCGGCGAGCGCGATCGCGAGGATGAGGCCGAACGTGTACGACGATCCACCGAGGAGCGGCGCGAGCATCCGGTACCAGACGAGCTCCATCAGGAGGAAGCACAGTCCGGCGATCCCGGCGGCGAAGGGCGGGAACCACCGCGGGATGGCCGGACGCCGCGGCTCGTCGCTCGCGCTCTGCGGCTCGGCCACCGCGGTCTCGCTCGGGTCGACCTCCGACCGCTCGGCCCTGCGCGACGCCGCGCGAGCGAGCATGGCGATGAGCGCGTTCAGGAGGCACGCGAGCCAGAGGGTCATCCGCGTGCCGAAGACCTCCACGAGGAGGAAGTTCGCCGCGATGGTCCCCGCGACGGCGCCCATGGTGTTGACGCCGTAGAGCGTCGCGACACGCTGGCGTCCGGCGCCGTCCAGCCGCTCGACTGCCTTCGCCGCCGCGGGAAGGGTCCCGCCCATCACGATCGTCGACGGCCCGAGGACCACGACCGTGAGGAGCAGCCGCGCCACCGTGGCGCCGCCGTTTCCGAGCGTCGCCGCTCCGCCGAGCCCCAGATAGATGGCCTGCGCGAGGAGGACGAGAAACGGTGTGATGCTCGCGGTCGCCGCGACGAGCAGCTCCAGCTTGGCGTAGAGCGCCAGGGGATTGCGCGAGGCGTCGGCCTTCTTTCCGAGCAGCAGCCCACCCACGCCGAGTCCGCCCATGAAGACCGCGAGGACGGCAGCGGACGCTGCGGTGCTCGCCCCGAAGATCAGGCGGAGCTCGCGCAGCCAGGCGATCTGATAGACGAGGGCACACGCGCCCGAGCCAAAGAGAAGGGCGCTCACTCGGCGAAGCGGAAACGTCATTGTGTCGGGCACGGCAGCACCATATCGAAGAGATTCTTGCGACGGACAAAAAGAGAGCGGCTCAGCCAGCGTTGGCTGAGCCGCGAGCTCTCCCCCACAAGGTCGACGGCTACTCTTCCGGCGACGTCTCGAGGAGTGCCGGCGCCACCGTCAGACGGCCCTTCTGGATCTTCCCGTTGACCTGGAAGACCGAGAGGACGCCGTCGCCGTTGAGGTCACCGTTTGCGGTGCCCGAGAACGTGTCGTCGTTGTTCGAACCGCCAGCGGGGATCGAGCCTTTGTAGTCGTACTTGTAATATTGGGGGGCCGTCATCTCGAACTTGAGGCAGGGGAACCCCTTGTTGTTCTGGACGTCCGTAGCGTTCGACCAGTCCGTCTTGGTGGACTGGTACTTCTTGCCCTTGATGAGGTCGTCGGTGGCCGGAATGGTGGCCGTACTGTCGCCGCACATCGAGCGCACGATGTCGGTCGAGGCGCCTTCGTCGAGGACGGCGTTCGCCATCCGCTCTCCCTCGAACGCCGTGACGGCGTCCTTGCCGATCTGACCGAGCGAGTTCTTCGCTTCCGCCGTCTTCGCGTTGGCGATGTATTTGCGCACGCCGTACACCGCGAGCACCGCGAGCACGCCGACGATCGCGACGACGATCATGAGCTCAACGAGCGTGAAGCCTGCTTTCAGTCTCTTACGAATGGCCATCGAGATGCTCCTTTTGGAATCCACCGTCGAACGCGCGGGGTGCATGGTCGTCGCTGGCGGGGGGCGACGCGGAACTAAGCAATGCGCGTTCCATGTGTTCGAACACGAAATCCCCGGCGAAAGTTAGGTTAGGCCATCGACGGGGGACAAGTTTCGCCCTCGCCGTCTCCTCGATGGACAATTCCTGACCGTGCACAATGTAGGCAATCGTGGTGATTCATCGCGCGTCGAACGTTGCCGCGCGTTCGCGGCAGTCCGCGGCGAGCTCCGGGGCCCCTGTCTCCTCGAGGGCTCTCGCAAGAACCGTCCAAGTTCGACCGTAGTCTGCCAGGCGAGCAGCCGACCAACTTCCGCGTGGGGGCCGAGGGCCAAGCGTCAGGGTGTTGAAGAGCTCGACGTTCGAATCGTACAGCGTGCGAGGCGATGGCACGGCGCTCCAGTCTCCGACCACGCGGATGACGGGGCCGATGGGGTAGCTCGCGTAACGCTGCTCGAGGCCATGCGCGAACCAGCGTGTGATGAAGAGAGGGCGCCCACTCGTGAGCAGCTGTTCGACGAGGCGGGAGCTCTGCAGCACCGGCGACGCGCGCGGTGGAGACGGCTCGCCATGCACGACCTCGAAACCCACGCGTGCGCTGACACGTGCGGCGTACCAGGGCGTCAAGAGCAGGTGGGGGCTGATGACGTCCACGTCGGGGCGAGCATCGAGAGCACACTGCATGTACTCGAAGCCGCCGACCTGATCGTCGCTCGAAGCGATCAGAATTGCCCGTGGAGGGAGCATCGCGAACACGTTCTTGAGGTAGAGCTCGATCGTGTCCGGGTACGTCGAGCCGGACACGACGAGGCTCGTGCAAGCGGCGAGGCCGCCGAGGGCTGTCGCGACATTGATCACGCCCCGCTTTCGGAGCCGACGTTCGACGGCGCTGAAGCCTAGCGAGCCGACCACCGCAGCGATCGCCAGGGGAAGCAGGTGGAAGCGCTCGACCACCAGGGCACTGAGCCCACGTGGCGGGAGGTTGAACTGCGCGACGAAGGCCGGTCCTGCGGACACGAAGGAAAGGACGAGGACGACGACGCGCCAGGACCACCGAGGACGGCTCGTTGCCCAGCCGATGATAGCGAGTAGCAGGAGGGGGCCGATACCGGACCGCAGCAGCGTGCCGCCGAGGTGAGCGAGCTGAGCGAGCGTCTCGGGCGCCGCGTCCGAAACGCCGAGTCGTGTGGTCCCGTACTCGGCGCGCAAGAAGTGGTGTAGCAGACCGGCTAGGTCCCGCGCAGCGCCCCGCACGCAACCGCGATCCAGAGGCGTCGAGCGGGTAATCCAGACGACGTAGATGTATGGTGACAGGCCGCCGACGAAGGCCGCGATCGCGATGAACACGGCGAGCACGCGTCGCCGCGCGGCCGCCAGGTTCCGGACGGCGCCGTAGATGCCGACTGGCGCCAGGAGCACGATCGAGTGGTGATTCGCGATTCCAACCCCCGCGAGCAGCGCCAGCGTGGCGACTCTGCCTGTCGCCGTCGGTGTCTCGCCGGCGGGGTGCGGAGCCGCGTAGGCGACGATGAGCATGGCGATGAGGACGTTGAGCGAGAACACCTCGGGTTCGGTGGAGAGTCGCCAAGCAAGTGGGGATGTCGCGTAGAGCGCTGATGCGACGAAGGTCGCGCGGCTGGTCGCTCCCCAGCGTCGACATGCGTGCTGGAGTGCGAGCACGGACGCCGCTCCAAGCACCGCAGTCGCGAGCGCCGCGCGATGCGCGGGCGACGTGGCGGGCAGCCACGCCGTCACTCGCAACCAGAGGACATAGAGCGGGTAGCCTGGCGGGTGCGCGACTCCGCCATGTTCGGCCAGGGCAGCCAGCTCGCCGGAGTCGCCTCCTTGAACCGTGCGAGCTGCTGTCGCGACGTACCAAACAGCAGCCAGGAAGACGACGGCCCGTGCGCCAGCCTCTCCGACGTCGAGTTCGCGCCGTGAGCCAAATTGTGTGCGACGGCCGCTCAACTCCGCTCCGTCCCGTCAGATCTTTCCGTCGATGATGGCAGCGATTCGAGGCGCCAGCAGCCGCACCCGGTCGCTCTGCTCGGTACGCGCTGAAAGAAGCTCTCGTTCGCTCGTCGTGCTGGCGAACGCTGACGCTTCGAGCGCGCGGCGCGCTGCGTCGACACTGCCGAAGGTCAGCAAAAAGGAGAGTGACGCACTCCGCTCCGCGAGCGGCGCTGACGGGTCCTCCACGATCCGAAGGTGGACGACCTCCGCCTCCGGCCGGTGCCCGAGCCGTCCAAGGTGCCTCGCATAGCGCGGACGCTCGCGCTCGCGCTTCGAGAGATCCTTGAAGACGCGGTCTTCGCTTCGCGAGAGAGCGAGGTCGTCCATCGCCGGCCGCACGATCGAAGCGAGTCGAGGATCGAGTCGTAGCGACGACGTGAACGCCTCGGCCGCCCCATCGAAGTCGAGGGCGTGGAGTCGTGAGAATCCAAGGCTCATCTGGACGCGCCCGCTCGTTGGATGCGCCCGCGCGAGCAGCTCGGCCAGAGCCCGCGCGTCTTCATAGCGTCCGAGCGCCACCCAGCACGCGACGAGATTCTCGCTCGCGCGCCGGTGAGCCGTCGTCTCCGCGCGACCGCTGTCGACGAGAATGCGGTTCACTTTCTCGTATAGGCGGCACGCCACGTCGTACTCGGCCGCGTCGCGTGCGACGCCGGCGAGCGCGCTGACCGCCGTCGTGTTGCGCGGATGCGCTCGTTCGGAGGCGACGACCCAGAACGTCGCCTCATCCTGGTAGTCGACCGCTCGCTCCCTCGTGGCGATGAAGAACGCGCCGGCGACGAGCGTCGCCACGGCGCCGGAGGCGAGGAGCGTTGGGCGCGAGAGCCTCGTGGAGACCACGCCCGCGCCAAGGACGGCGCCCGCGAGCGGGACGTACAGCAGTCGGTCCGCGGTCACGGCTCCCGCGAGCGTCAGCGGTACGACGTGGAGTACGAGCGCGAGCGCGCCTCCGCCGAGCGCCGCCCCCACCTTCACGCCGAGATGGAGCCGCCTGCGGTGGCGCCACCATGCGGCGCCGACGGCGAGGAGCGCGAGGCCGCCCACGGCGGCGCGGATCCAGTCGACCTCTCCCAGCAGGCCGATGACCGTCTGCGGCCGGAGTGGATCGACGGTCATTTCAGTGTAGCGGCCGACGGCCTCGAGCGCCGTCGCGAGGCGCTTTCCCGCCCCGAGCGGTCGCGGCGCCTCGACGTGATCCGCGAGCGCCCGTCCGCGGAGCGCGAAGAACGCGGCGGTCGGAAGCACGACGTTCGCGGCCAGCCGCGCCCACCAGGAGCGTCTCGCGCCGTGGCGTCCGTTCGCGACCGCTACGGCGGTGGCCGCCGCGAAAGCGAGGCCAACCTCCTTGCTCAAGAGCGCCGCAAAGAGCAGGACCCCAGACAGCGCCGACCGTACGAGCTGTGCGCCAGCGCGGCGACCATGGCCGGGCGCGAGGTCGGGGGACGTCGCGAGCGCCGCGAGGCCAAAGAAGGTCGCGAGGAGGTCCGTTCGTCCGGAGATCCACACGACGGACTCCGTCAGCCGCGGCGCGAGCCCCCAGAGGAGCGCACAGACCGCGGCGGCGCCGCCGCGGACGCCGAGTCGCGTCGCCGTCAGAATGAGGAGGACGCATGCGCCGAGGTGGAGTCCGACGTTGGTGCGGTGGAAGATGCGCGCGGTGCCGCCCAGCGCGAGATCCATGCGGAGCGACGCGAGCACCAGCGGCCGGTAGTAAGGAGCGATCGCGTCGGCGAGTGGAGTCGTCGGCCAGAAAGGCCCGCCCAATAGGTCGGTGAGCGGAGCGTGACGGAACGTGGCGTCGCGCTCCGCGAGGACATGATCGTCCCAGACGAAGGTGGCGTCGAGGGCGGGAACGTAGGCTGCGGCGACCGCCGCGACGACGACCAACGCGAGGCCGACGTCGAGGGGGTGCCTCCACGCTCGGAGAGGCATCGCGCGCGAGACGCTACTCGCCGACGTTCTGCGAGAAGATCCGGTTGTCGAGCGAGGAGCCCACGAGCATCGTGGAATCACCGCCCGCAGCCAGATCACACTGAGCCATGACCACGTACCACATCGGCGAGGAGGGGGCGTTCCACGCGATCCAGCTCGTTCCCGGGGGCTCGACCCACGGGCCGCCCGCCACGGTGGCGTACGAGAACTGGACGGCACCGGAAAAATGGACCGGAAGCGTCGTCCACGGGAGGTTGCCGCCGCTGCATGTAGGGTCCCAGCCGAACTTCCTATCCGCGATCCCCGCGCCCGTCGGGCAGTAGGTGGCGCCGAGGTTGGCGTACGTTCCGCGCTCCGATCGGTGATCCTCCTGCGCCATCTTGATGGCGCCGATCAAGTTTTGCGCCTCGGAGACCTTGGCGGAGAGCACGTACTTCCGGTAACCGACGACGGCGATCACCGCGAGTACGCCGACGATCGCGACGACGATGGCGAGCTCGACGAGGGTAAAGCCCCCGCGGTGCACGCGACGTAGGGACTTTGCGCTGGACCTCACCGTCGCCCTCCAAGCATGCAACGTTCCATTGCGTAGGCTCTCTCGCAAGACACGAGTGTATCGAAATCGTCGTGCGCGCCGTAGTTTCTGAGCGCTCCCTATGTCGAGCTCACTACGCGGGTGACGAAAAGGGGCCCTTCGAGGCGCTGGCGCTGACGAAAATTGCCCATGGCCGGCCAGCAGAGATGTGCGAGGTGTAGCGCGGGCGGCGACAGCGAGCGTGGGCGAGATCTCCGCTCAGGGCGACGTGCTCGCTATGCGGTCGGTTCTGGACGCTCGGAGCTGTCGGGGTCGTCATCCCCCTGCATCGTCAGCTTCTGCATCCGGTAGCGGAGGCTGCGCAGGGTGACCCCGAGCAGCTTCGCCGCGTTCGTCCGAACGCCGTCGCAGCGCTCGAGCGCTTGCAGGATGAGCCTGCGCTCGACTTCGCCCAGCACGGTGTCGATGTCGCAACCTTCCTCGGGTAGGTCGAGGAGGGCCGGCGTCGTTCGCGACGTCGCGCCGCTGACCTCCATCGGAAGGTCCCCCAGCCCGATGAGCGGCCCGGAGGCGAGCGCTACCGCGCGCTCGATGATGTTCTCGAGCTCGCGCACGTTTCCGGGGAACGAATAGGCGTCGAGCGCGCGGAGGGCGTCCGGCGAGAGCGCGCGCACCGTCTTGTCGTGCTCCCGCGCGCAGCGCTCGAGGAAGTACCGTGCGAGCTCGGGGACGTCTTCGCGTCGTTCTCGGAGGGGCGGGACCTCGAGTCGGATGACGTTCAGGCGATAGTAGAGGTCTTGCCGGAACTTGCCGGCTCGCACTTCGTCCTCCACGTTGCGATTCGTAGCCGCGAGGATACGGACGTCGACGCTCGATTCGTCCGATTCTCCGACGCCTCGGACCTTTCGCTCCTGCAAGACGCGGAGGAGCTTCACCTGCATCGCGAGCGGTAGCTCGCCGATCTCGTCGAGCAGCACCGTGCCGCCATCCGCTTCGCGGAAGAACCCGAGCTTGCGCGTCGCCGCCCCCGTGAATGCACCTTTCTCGTGGCCGAAGAGCTCACTCTCGACGAGGGCCTCGGGGATCGCTCCGCAGTTCACGACGCGGAACGGCTTGTCTTGGCGGTCCGATGCCTCGTGAAGAACGCGAGCGATCCGCTCCTTTCCGGTGCCGCTCTCGCCCGTGATGAGTACGGTGGTCCGGCCGTTTGCGACGCGGTGGACGAGGTCGAGGATGCGCTTCATCGCAGGCGAGTGGCCGAGGAGGTCCTTCGGCTGCTGCCGGTCGACTTGAGCGCGGAGACGCGCGTTCTCTTCGGCGAGCGCGCGGCGCTCGAACGCCTTCGCCACGAGGGCGCGGAGCTCGGAGGTGGCGAACGGCTTGGTGACGAAGTCGTACGCGCCACGCTTCATCGCGTCGATCGCGGTCTCGACGGTCGAGTGCGCCGTCATGACGATGACCTCCGTGTCGGTAGACACCTGCTTGGCGACGCTGACGACGTCGAGCCCGGAGCCGTCCGGCATCATCAGGTCTGCGAGCACGACGCCGTAGGGCTTCGGACGGTTGCGCAGCGCGTCCCTCGCGGCGACGACGCCGGGTGAGGTCGTCACGTCGTACCCCTCACGGCGAAAGAGGATGGAGAGCATCTCCCGGAGTCCGGGTTCGTCGTCGACGACGAGGATTGTGCCCTTGGCGGCCATGGGATCTGCCAGAATAGTCGGCTCTGAGGGTGTGAGGAAGCACCCTCGAGGCAATGCGCTTCGCGCCCGCGATGTTTCGATGCTCCCGATGGCTGATGTCGAACCTGGCGCTGGTCTGCCTCGTCGGTGCATGCACCGTGCTCGCTCTCGCCCGAGCGTATGACCTTCGCTGGACGTGCGACGACGCGTTCATCAGCTTCCGGTACGCCGAGAACCTCACCCGTGGTGACGGGCTCGTCTTCAACGCTGGCGAGCGCGTCGAGGGCTACACCAACCTCGTGTGGACGATCGCGATCGCGCCGGCGTTTACCCTCGGAGTCCGTCCGGAGGTGTGGACGCAGGTCTGGGGCGCGGCGAGCTACGCGCTGACGATCATAGTCCTCGGAGCGTTCTCATCGGTGCTCGCGACCAGGTTTGCGCCGCGCCGCCGCGCCGCCGTGCCGTTCGCGGCGCTCGCGGCCGCGAGCCATCGGGACTGGGCGATCTTCGCGGTCTCTGGCCTGGAGACCGGGGCGTTCGTCTGTGCTGCGATCGCCGGATATGCGGTGCTGGTTTGGCCAGTCGAGTCGCGTCGCGCGTCACGCGGTGCGCTCGCGGGAGCCTTCTTCGGCCTCGCCACCTTGTACCGGCCGGACGGGATCGCGTTCGGCGTCGCAGCTGGGCTCTGGACCGTGGGCCGCGCCGCGTTGGCGTATCTCGAGTGCCGACGCGAACGCGTGACGCGTGTGGCACTACGCTCGGAGGTCGCGGGCGCCGGGCTCTACCTCGGGATATTCGCGGCGATCGTCGCTGCGCAGACGCTGTTTCGGCTCTCCTACTACGGGGAGCTGGTTCCCAACACGTACTACGCGAAGTCCGCCGGCGTCGCTTGGTACGGGCAGGGGCTTCGCTACCTTTGGGGGTACCTGCTGCGCTACCCGCCGGTCGCGCTCGCTCCGCTCGCGATGGCGTGGATCGTCGCGCGCCCCCGGTCTTCGCTCCTTCGTGAGAAGGTCGCCGGACCGGCGGCGCTCGCGATGATGCTCGGGGCGGTGCACGCGTTTTGGTGCGTTCGCGTGGGCGGCGACTTCATGTTTGCGCGTTTCCTGATCCCGTCGACGGCCTTCTTCTTGGTGGTTCTCGATCTCGCGTTGCTTACTGCATCCGACGATCGACCCAGGCTTTCGAGAGGCGCCGCCGCCGCCGCGGTGGCGTCCATCGCGTTTCTCCCGTCGCCGTTACTCCCCGATGTGCTCGAGGGGGGGGTCATGGACGAGCATGCGTTCTACCGGCGTGACCGGGTCGAGCGAATGGAGGCACACTCGAGGGAGATCCGGCGGATCCTCGAGGGCCTCGACGCGCGAATCGCCTTCTACGGCTCCCATGCCCGATTGGTGTACCGCGCGGAGATCCCGGTCGCGATCGAGAGCGCGACCGGCCTCACCGACGCGTTCATCGCACGTCAGCCGATCGCCGACCGGCGGCGCGTCGGGCACGAGAAGCGCGCGCCTGCGACGTACCTCGTCGACGTCCGGCGCGCCCATCTCTCGACCTCCCCGCGTCGCAGGCCCGAGATCGACGAGCACATTCCCTACGTCCCGCTGACGGTCGGGGGTGTGCGCATGCGCCTGCTGCACTGGGATCCCGACTTCGTTTGCCGTCTGCGCGAGCGGGGAGTCGACGTCCCAGACTATCCGGCCATGCTCGATGAGGCGATCCCGCTGCTCGACGCGATGTCGATCGACGACGCCCGGAGCGCTTACACGCGGACGCGCCGCTTCTACTTTGCGTTCGTGGACGATCCGCGGCGCGAGAAGCCGTTCCTCGACCGCCTGGCGCGTGAGTGAGTGCCGCGCGCGGGTGGAGCGGCCGACCACGCGCTCCGCCGCCTCGCGATTCCGCGCCACAAAAGCACGATCGCGCAGACGCTCCCGCGCCTGCGCGATCCGGCGCTCGCGCGCCAGCCCCCGTCGTCCGCTCAGTCGCGGAGCTTCGCGAAGGCGGCCTTCGTCTCGCCGGCCTTCACCTCGACCGTGATCGTCTTCTTCAGCGACTGCTCCGAGTTGACGAACATGATCGTGTGCGTGCCGGGGGGGACCGTCACGTGCGTCTGCGGGGTCACGCCGATCGGCTTGCCGTTGAGGACGATCGACGAGGCCGGCAGCGAGTTGATCTTCAGCACGGCCTCGCCGCCCGCAGCGGCCGGCTCCTTCTTCGGCTCCTTCGGCGCGTCGGGCTCCTTCGCCGGCGGGTTCGCGGCGGCCTTCGGCGTGGGCGCCGCCGGCTCCTTCGCCGCGGGCGGGGTCCACGCGGGGGCGGCGCTGGTCGGGCGCGCCGGCGCGGCCACCGGAGCCGAGCCCTTCGGGTTCAGCGTGACCGTGAAGGTCTTCTCCGCCTGGCCGTCGTCGAAGCTGATGCGCTCGCTGAACTCGTCGTGGCCGTCCTTCGTGGCCTGCAGCTCCCACTTCTCGTTCGGATCGAACTCGATCGCCATCGGGAACTGCGGCACCTCTTTGCGGTTCGTCCCGTTGACCAGGTAGACCTTCGCGCCCGGCGTGCCGAGCTGGATCGTCGCCTTGCCCTTCACGACCTTGAGGTTCACCGTGCCGAGGTCGACGATCTCGTCCTTGGCGACGCTGATGGTCTTCTCGAGCGGCGCGTAGCGGTCGCCGACGAAGCGGAGCTTGTGCTCGCCCGGCTCGAGGTCGCGCATCTCCTGCGGGAGCGGGCCGACGTCCTTGCCGTCGACGACGAGCTTCACGCCCGAGTGGGACGCCGCGACCTTGAAGCCGGTCCCGGCCGCCGTCTTCGACGGGGCGAGCTGGAAGTCCGTGGGGACGTCGCGCTTGCTGTCGACGGTGACGGCGCGCGGCGCCGGCAGCTCGTAGCCCTTCGCGACGACCTTCACCTCGTGCACGCCCGCCGCGATGTCGCGCACGATGCACGGCGCGCTCTCGCACCGCTTGACGCCGTCGACCGAAATCTCGAGGTTCTGAACCGCGCCGCCCTTCGTGTCCGACACGTTCACGACGAGCGTGCCCGTGCGCGGCATGAGCATGAACACCGCGACGCCGGCGACGGCCATCACCGCGACGAGGAGCGCGATGACGAGGGGCGCCTTGCTGGGCGCCGGACGCGCGACCATGTGCGTCGCCTCCATCGCGCGGCTGACGGGCGGCAGCTGCGGGGCGGGCGGCGCGCTCGGGATCGCCGACGTGTGCGCGGGCGGGGGAGCCGAAGCGTGATGCGCCTGCGCCGGCGGGACCGAGCCACCCTGGAGGTGCGGGGGCACCGAGGCCATCGGCGACTGCGCCGACTGCATCGTCGCCGTCTGAGGCGGGACCGACGCCGGCGTCTGCGGCTGCTGCGTCGGCGGCATGTGCATCGGCGCCGTCGTGACCTGCCCCGGCGGGGGCGGAGGCGGGAGCGGCTGCGTCGTCAGGCTGGGGTTCTTCTGCGACGTCGGCGGGGGCGGGGGAGCCGAGCGGCCCGACTGCGAGGTCGGCGCGCCGCCGCGGAACTTCGCCGACGGCGGTGACGAGCCGTTCACCTTCTCGCGCGGCTGGCCGAGCGCGCCGAACGCTCCCGAGAGCGTGGCCGTCGCGGGCGGCGGCGTGCCGGCGGCCGGCGGGTTCGACGGGATCGCCGCCGGGTTGCGCGGCGGCGGCGAGCTCATGATCGCGTCCATGCTCGCGCGCTCGGGCTCGCCCGCTTCGGGACCGGTGAGCGACTCGGCCGAGGCGTCGGCGGAGAGCCTCTCCTTGTCCTTGTCGAAGACGTGGGTCGCCTCCTGATCGTCGTCCCAGTCCATGTCGAGCTTCGCGCCGTTCTTGCCCGGGGCGCCCGGCGCGCTCGCCGACGCTGCGGTCGGGCTGGCGGGCGGGGGCGGGACGCTCGGCGTCTTCTGCGTGGCGGTGGGCTGCGCCGACGCGGGCGGCGCGGCCTCCATCGGCGGGTTGCTCTTCGTCGCGGCGAGGTTCGGGAGCGAGCCGCGGCCGGGCGGGGGAGGCGGCGGCTTGCTCGCGCGCTCGCCGGGGTTGACCGCGCGCATCGCGCCGGAGCCTGGCGGCGCGGACGGGGAGGGGGTCGTCGGGGCCGGGGGCGGAGCCGCGACGATCGCTCCGGTGGCCGAGCTCGACGGACGGGTCGGGGGGCCCGACGCGGGGAGCGGCGGCGGCTGCGACGCCGACGCGGGGAGCGGCGGCGGAGCGCTGGGCGCAGGCCCGGGGATCCCGAGGAGCGTCTTCTTCGCGTCGAGGACGGCGGGACGGGAGGCCGGGACGTGCGCCGAGGAGCCTGGCGGGGGCGGCGGTGCGGCCGCGGAGCGCTCGGACTTCTTCCCGAGGCCCTCGAAGATGTCGAGGTCAGACCCGCCGCCGCTCTTGCTATCGTTTGACATCCGCGTCTCCTGAGACTCCATGATACGCCCCGTGCTCCCTTTTACTCAGCGATGCCAAGGGTCTTGGCGGCCTTGGCTTGCGCCTCGCAACGCGTTTCGCGAGGGACCCGGGGGATGTTCACTCGCCGCGTCTCCGCGCCCCTGAACCCGGGGCGCTGACCCCGAACCCCGTATTCCGGCGAAAGCGTAGAGTTCCTTGCCGGCGGACTTGTAGCGCTCGTCTGGGCTGTTGGCGAGCGACTTCGGCATCCCGATTCGGCCCACCTTCAGCGGTGTTGGCGTGCGATCGGTGGGGTCGAGCGTGGGTGCGATAACATCCCACATCCAAATGTCGGGCAAGATCGCGCAAAAGACGCGCTGTGTCTGACGGATAGACCCCCTCCGGCGCTACGTCTTTTTCGTATCTCAACGAGGCGGCGCCGGAGGCGTCGTCGAGGCGCCCGGGGAGGGCACGCCGCCGGTCGCGGACGCTGCCGGCTTCTCCGGCGGCGCCTTGGTCGGACGCCATTTGACGCGGCGCGCCTGGAGCGGCTGCCACACCGCCTGGGGAACGATCGGCGTCGACTCGAAGATTTGCTTCGCCGCGGGCGAGGGCGTCCGCGCGAGGGTGACGAGCGCGGTGGCGGGGCCGGCCGGCTCCCCGCCGGTGTCGAGCGTCCCGCCGAGGTAGGCCCGGAGGTTGTCGAGGACGAGGCCGCGCGCCGAGCAGCCTGCGCGCTCGAGCAGCGCGAGCATCGCGGCGCTCGTCTCCGCGCTCGGGGTGCTCTCGGGCGCGAGCTCGAGCCAGTGGAGCATCCCGTCCTCGTCCGAGACGCCGGCGGCGGCGCGGGCGGTCGCGGCGCCCGGCGCGGTCGGCGGCGCGACGCTCGCGATCGCGACCGCGCTGGGGGTCGGGCTCCGGTCGATCGCGAAGATGTGGTCGCCGAGCCAGAGCTTGGTCTCGGCGCCGCCCGCCCCGAGCGCGGCGCCGGCGTCGCGCGTCGCGCCCTTCGCGCGTGGGGGACGCCCGAAGACGGCGACCGTCCTCGCGCCGTCGTCGCTGACGGGCGCGTTCGGGGCGACGGCGCGCGGATCGACGGGCGCGTTCGGGGCGACGGCGCGCGGATCGACGGGCGCGTTCGGGGCGACGGCGCGCGGATCGACGGCGGCGCTCGGGGCGACGGCGCGCGGATCGACGCGGAGCACGCGGACGCGCGGCTCCCCCGGCAGAGGG
This sequence comes from Labilithrix sp., assembly GCA_019637195.1. GTDB lineage: Bacteria > Myxococcota_A > Polyangia > Polyangiales > Polyangiaceae > Labilithrix. Next base: position 27,091 of record JAHBWA010000060.1, read on the forward strand.
AGCGTCACCGACGCGATCGCGCTCGCGTACGGGTAGCCGTGCTGCGGCAGCCCCTTCACGCGCCACTCGACGCCCGGCGCGATCGGCGCTCCGGGCAGCACGCTCCGCGCCGTGAGGTAGAAGAAGTCGCGCGCGTCGCGCTGGATGTACCGCGGGAAGAGGATGTGCCCCATGCTCTTCGTCATGCGGCGCGAGCGGAACTTGAACTCCGGCATGTCGCGGACGGTGCCCTCGTACTCCCAGTCCGGCTGGAGCGGACGGCCGAGGGGCGTGAAGGTGCTGGCGGGCTGCATGTTGTAGAACTCGAAGCCGGCGAGGCCCGGGTTCATGTCGAGGTGCATGCCGACCTGGCAGCGCGCCGCGAGCATCGCGCGGCCGAGCGGCTCGGGGCCGATGTCGTGACCGAACAGGTACGCGACGAAGCCCTCCTTCGTCAGACAGAGGCCGCTGCGCGTCGTGTGGATGGCGTCGTGCCATCCGGGCGGGACGCCGCCCCACCACGCGCGTCCCCAGGGGTTGTACTTGTCGTTCTGCACCATGAACGTCATGTTCTGGCGGAACGAGAGCACCTCCTCCGGGACCTGTTGCTCCGTCGGCCACGCGGCGAACGCGGTCGTCCCGTCGCGCAGCTCGGCGACGGTCGCCGCGTACGGCTTGGGCGGCAGGTAGAGCACGCCGTTCGCCTGCATCCCGAACTCGCCGTGCGTCGCCTGGAAGCCGCCGTTGAAGCCGCCGATGACGCGGCGGATGATCTCGGGCGTGCGTGGGATCTGCCCCGGGCCCGCCTCGCCGGTGGCGCTGACGGGCTCGACCGTGCCGGCCTCCATGTGGAGCGCGATGAGCCGCGGGTCCCAGAGCGTCACGTAGACGCGCGTGTGCTTCGCCGACGGATCGCTCCGGACGAACGTGGTCACGAAGGGGGAGGCGAGGCCGGGGATCGGCGTGATGAACGGATCGTCGTCGAGGCGGATCCACTGGCCCTCGCCGGCGATCGCCGGCTTCATGAGCGGCTCGAGCGGCTTCGGAGGCCAGCCGATCTCCGGATCGGTGAACGTGGACGGACCGAGCGTGCCCGTCTCGATCGAGCCGAGATCGTCGAGGGCGGCCGCCTCGCCCGTGTCGCCCGTGAGCTCGGCGCGCTTGCCCTTGACCCACTCGAGGGTCGTGAAGACGATCGCCTTGAGCGCCTGGTTCTTGTCGTCGCCGAACCACGAGACCGCGCGCAGGCGATCGCTCATCCACGGCGCGAGCGTCGGCGGCTTCGCGATGACCTCGGCGGTCACGCGCACGCCCGCCGCGTCGGAGACGGTGCCCTCGCGCGGTTCGATCCGCGTGACGCGGACGTCCGTGTCGTTCGCGCCGTGGACGCCGGTGACCTCGAGCGCGCCGTCCTCGCGGAACGCGAGCGCCGCCTTCTGCGGTGGCGGCACGAGCGTGAAGACGGTCTTCTTCACGCCGCGGGCCTGACCGGTCGCTTGGAGATCGGCGACCTTCACCTGGAAGCGCTCGAGCTTCGTGAGCTCGTCGTAGGCGTGGGCGTCGTGCCCGGCGAGATCGAGGACGTGGAGCGCCTCGGGCCGATCGTCGACCTCGACGAGGTAGGCGACGAGCGATCCGCGCGCGACGGGCAGGCCCTCGTCGGCGCCGGTCGAGCGCGTGAGGTTGTACGTCGCGCCGACGTCGAGCAGCTGGCCCTCGGGCGACAGGCGCGTGGTCACGGCGAAGATGTCGAGGGTCTCGGCGTCGGCGGCGACGGCGGGATCGCTCGGCTGCGCGGCGCGCTCCTTCCCGCGAACGAGCGCGCGCGCCTTGCCGCCGATCGCCCCGAGGACTCCGGACGGCCCGTCGAGCCACACGACGTCCTCGGGCGCGCAGGTCAGGGTGTGAGCGGCGGCCAGCGCTCCACACAGCGCCGCGGAGCGGCTCGGCGCCGCGTCGTCGATCGGTGCGCGTCCGAGCCTGGAGAGGCCGCAGGCGGCGACCAGAGCGAAGGGGAGCGGCCTGAGCCAGGGTTTCACGGTGCGCCTGATGATGACCAACGCGCGGCTCGGCCATTCTCCTCCACGCGCCGGCGACACTAGAGGATCGAGACTAGAGCGAGGCGCGCGATCTCCCAACTTGCGTGCGCGCTTCTCCCCCGGGGCGAACCGACGCCACGGGCTGCCAACAAAGTTGACTGATAAGCTCATGAGATCACGTGGAAACCGGCCTGGCGACCACACCCATTCGCATGCTACAAAGTTGCGGATGCGTTTGGTTCGGTGGATCTCCATGGCACGGCTCAGCGTGATCGCGATCGCGGTCGCGGTGGGGATCGCGTGCACGAGCCCGACGCTCCCGTTGCCGCCACCGGCGCTGCCGACGGTGTCGGTGGGCAGCGAGCCGAGCTCGTTCCGGCTGAGGAGCGATCGTGGCGCGATCCCGAACGCGCTCATCGTCGTCGTGAACCGCAACGAGCAGCTGCCGCGCGAGCAGCGCGTCGAGGGGACGATCGCCGACGAGCTCGGCTCGTGGGAGCTCGAGATCACCGCCAACGCCGGCGACACCATCGACATCTCGCAGGAAGACGGCACGACCCGCTCGCCGACGACGACGATGGTGCTGAAGTAGCATCGCGCCGACGGCGCCCGGGACCGCCGTCGCGCGAGCGCCGCGTTGGGCGGCGGGTGCGCGTGTCGCGCGCCGCGCCTGGCGCACGGAGCGCCGCGTCCGGCGCACGGGGCGCTGCTGGATGGTCGCGCGCCGTCGGCGCCCGTCGGATCAGGTCGTCGCGCCGAGCACCTTGAGCGAGACCTTCTTCCGCTTCGCCGGGCGCGGGGCCTCGTCGATCACGTCGCCGACAAGATCGTAGTCGGCGGCCTGGGTGATCCGGACGCGACGGAGCTGGCCGCGCTCGACCTCGCCGCCGCCGAGGTACACTTGGCCGTCGACGTCGGGCGCCTGGCCGGCGTGGCGGCCGGCCATCACGAGGTCGTGCTCCTCGCTCGGTCCCTCGACGAGGACGTCGAGCTCGCGCCCGATGAGCGCGCGGTTGCGCCGCCGCGCGATCTTGCGCTGGACACCCATCAGCTTGCGCCAGCGGTTGGAGATCGTGAGCTGCTTGACCTTCGCGTCCTGCTCGAAGCTCTTCGCGGTCTCTTCGTCGGAGTACTTGAACACGCCGACGTTGTCGAACTCCGCCCACTCGACGAAGTCGACGAGCTCGGTGAAGTCGGCGTCGGTCTCGCCCGGATGCCCGACGATGAACGCCGTGCGGAAGAAGAGGCCGGGGACGGCGTTGCGCATCCGCTCGACGACGCGCTTCTGCCGGTCCTTGCCGTGGCCGCGCTTCATGCGCGCGAGCATCGCGTCGGACGCGTGCTGGAGCGGCATGTCGACGTACGGGACGACGCGCGGGTGGTTCGCGAGGAGATCGAGCAGCGCCTCGTCGATCGTCTCCGGGTAAAGGTAGAAGACGCGGACCCACTCGAGGCCCTTCACGTCGGCGACGCGCCGGACGAGCTCGGCGAGCGAGGCGCGGCGGTCCTTCGGGAGATCGCGCCCGTAGGCGATGGTGTCCTGCGAGATGAGGTTCACCTCGAGGATGCCGCGCGCGGCGAGCTGCTCCGCCTCCCGGACGATGTCGTCGGCGGGACGCGAGCGCTGCTTGCCGCGAAACTGCGGGATCGTGCAGAAGGCGCAGCTCCGGTTGCAGCCCTCGGCGAGCTTCAGGTAGGCGCTGGCGCTCGAGCCGGTGACGACGCGCGGGTCCGACGCCTTGATCACCCAGTCGGCGGGGTTGCCGACGAGCATCCGCGGCGTCTTGTTCTTCTTGTCGTCGAGGATGCGTCCGAGCGCGAGCATGTCGCTCGAGCCGAGGAAGTGGTCGACCTCGGGCATCTGCGTCGAGAGCTCTTGCGGGTAGCGCTGCGAGAGGCACCCGGTGACGACGAGCTTCTTGCAGGCGCCGACCTTCTTCAGCTCCGCCATCTCGAAGATCGTGTCGATCGACTCCTTCTTCGCCTCGCCGATGAAGCCGCACGTGTTGACCACGATCACCTCGGCGTCGCCGGCGTCGTCGGTGAGCTCCCAGCCGGAGCGGTCGCCGTTCGCGCCGAGCGCGACGCCGACCATGACCTCCGTGTCGACCCGGTTCTTGGGGCAGCCGAGGCTCACGAAATGGATGCGCTTCTTCGCCACGAGGCCGCGAAACCTAGCCGCTTTTCGTGGGGAAGCAACCTCTGTCCGTCGGTCCGTCCGGGCGCGCGGCGAAGACGGCGACGCGCCAGCGAAGACGGCGATGCGAGGGCGAGGGCGACGGCGGTGTCGCGCGGCGAAGCGCGCGGGGCGCGGCCCCGGGGTCGAGGGCAAAGGTGAGTCGACTGCTCCGTGTTCTAAGTCAGTTGACTTGAGATTAAATTCGGATGACGTTGGAGCATGGGCGCGCGGCCAGCCCGGAGGCCGCCGGCGCCCCGCGTCCGCGCGCGGTGCGCTCGAGACCGGCGAGCTCTCCCCGAGCCCGATCCGACCTCGACCGCGTCGCGTCGCGTCGCAGAGACCGCCAACCCACTCGCGGAGAGTTCATGATCAAGTCTCGCGCCACGTTCGCGCTCGCCCTCATCGCAGCAACGCTCGGGGCCGCCGTCGCGTGCAGCAGCGGCGATCCCTCGACGACCGGCGATCCGTCCGCCGACGACGCCGGCGGCGGAGCGTCGACCACGCCGATCGATGGCGCCGCTGCGAGCGACGGGAGCTCGCCGGCCGACGGCGGCGACGACGCGGACACCGCGTCCGACGCAGGCGCGACGGACGCGGCGGGCGACGCGTCGTCGATCGCCCTGGGGGTGACGTCCTCGCTGACGATCACGGAGGTCCGCGCCGGCGCTGCCCCGACCGTGCACACGGGGCTCAGCTGCCTGACGCCGCCGCCGGACGGCTACGCCACCACCGCCAACGTGGTCGATGACACGCCGATGCCGGGCAGGGTGGACCGGATCTTCGTGCTCTCCTGCTCGGTCACGGCCGGCGGGCGGATCTGGGAGGTTCACTTCGCGGCGCGCAGCTTCCAGAGCGGCACGACGCGCAGCGACGCGTCCAACGATCCGGGCAAGCCGTTCACCCTGTTCACGCGTGTGCGCTCGAACGGCCCGGTCACCGGCTTCTACGAGACGTCGACGCCCGTGCAGCCCTACTCCGGGAGCGTCACGACGACGACGCTCGACTACGCGCAGCGGACGGCGACGGGCTCGCTTCGATTCGAGCAGAGCGCCGCTTCCGGCAACACGCCGATCTTCACCATCGCGGGGACGTTCACGGCCGCGTGGTGACGCGCCGGCGTCCGTCGCGCGCCTCGATCGTCAGGTCGAGCGCGTCCGACGGCCGCCGGGGCCGAGTCGCCCGCGCGGGTGGCCGAGCGGATGCGTTCGATCCGCTCGCTCGCGTCGGGCTGTCGGCTCGCTCGCGTCGGGCTGTCGGCTCGCTCGCGTCGGGCTGTCGGCTCGCTCGCGTCGGGCTTGTCGGCTCGCTCGCGTCGGGCTCAGCGTTCGTCGCGGCTCTGGCGTGGCGAACGCCTCGAGCGCGAAGCCTTCGCCGGTCGCCGCCCCGGCTTCACCGTCGGCGGACGCGCGGCCTTCGCGCCGTCGGCCCGACCGAGCGGCGCCGGCTTGGCGGTCGGCTGCGGAGCCGCCGGTCCGCGCGAGGGCCCGGTCCGCGCCGTCGCCGGCGGCGCAGCGAGCGCCGCGCGGGTCTCGGGAGAAGGGGCTCGCTGGAGGATGTCGACGAGGCTATCGACGAGGTCCTGCTCGAACGCCTGGCGCGGGACGCCGACGAAGCCGCCGCGCGACAAGCGGTGCCACGACACGATGCTCGCGTAGATCGTGTTCGCCAGGCGATCGAACCGGAACAGCATGAGCTCCGACGGTGTCCGGGTGAACGGAGCCATGAGCCCCATCAGCCGGAGCACCGCCGGCGTCTGCGCGACCGGCCGCTCCGCGAGCGGGAGACGCGGGTTGACGGAGAGCTGAGCGGCGAGCGAGAGGTACTCCCAGCCGCCGTCGGGATCGTCGAGCTTGCCGACGATCGGCAAGACCAGGACCTCGACGAGCGTGCGCAGCGAAGAGCCGCCCTGGCGCTCGAGCAGCTCGCTCTGCGCGTCATAGCGCGCCTGAATCGGCGTCGAATGCCGCTCGAGGATGGCGTCCACGAGGCCTTCGCGCGAGCCGAAGTGGTAGGCCACGGCCGAGTTGTTCGCCTGGCCCGCGGCGACGCTCACCTCGCGCAGCGACACGGCGTCGACGCCGCGCGCGGCGAACAGCTTCTCGGCCGCGCGGAGCAGCGAGACGCGGGTGTCGCCGCTCCCTCGCCTGGACCCGCGCAGCTCGCTCTTCGGCGCACTCCTCATCGCCCGACTCGCGCGCGACTCTGATCGGATCGATGTCGAGCGTCAAGCCGCCGCGCCGCTCGCACGCCTCGCCACCGCGCTGCGCGCACCCGTCGCCGCCGGTCTGCTCAGAAGCAGGCGACGTCGCCGCGCCGCTCGGACGCGTCGCCGCCGGTCTGCTCAGAAGCAGGCGACGTCGTCGTTGTCGGCGTTGGGGGTGCCCTTGAAGCCGGGCGAAAACTCGGAGAACGTGAGGCTCCAGCGCGCCCAGCTCGCGCGGTCGCTCCAGGCGCAGTCGAGCGGGAAGGAGAGCGTGCGCCCCGGCGTGAGGTTGTTGAAGGCCGGGTACGTCACGCTGTCGAGCTGGATCTTGCCGATCTTGACGGTGATCGTGTCGCCGTCGTTCTTGAGGACGTCGGTGGCGTCCCACGAGACGACCTTGCCCGGCAGGCCGTTGTTCTTCGCCGGATCCGCCGAGCCGGCGACGATGAACGTGCCGTGGGGCTCGAGCTCGAAGTCGTCGGTGACGGTCGCGACGTTCGACGCCGCGGTACCGCGCGGCGACTCGACGGAGACGCCCTGGACCTTCAGCCAGCACTCGCGCGTGTTCTGGATCTCGACCCACTCGCCAGGATCGTTCGCGCCGGCGCGCGACGAGATCATCATCTCGACGATCGCGAGATCGCCCGGGGCGAGGGACGAGCCGCAGTAGACCTTCGGCGCCGGTCCCGCGTCGATCGGCCGGCCGCCGCCGTCGCGGCCCGACGAGCCACCCGAGTCGCTCGCCGGTCGCTCGCTCGCGCCGAACGCGCCCGAGTTGTCGTTCACCTCGTCCGGCTCGAGCGGCTGCTCGACCATCGGGATCTCTTCGAAGAAGTCGCCCGGATCGCCCGGCGCCTTCTTCTTCTTCGTGGCGGTCTCGCCCAGCGCGCACGCGACGAGCGAAGCGCTGGTGAGCACCACGATCACGGAGCGCCAGGAACGCGTCGTCACGGCCATGGACCAAACGTGGTTTAGCACCTTTCCCTACACACGCCAGCGGGCAGAGGATAGCGCTGCGATCTCAGCGCTTTTCCATCGCCGCGGTGAAGCGATCGAACAAGTAGAGCGCGTCGTGCGGGCCGGCGGCCGCTTCGGGGTGGTACTGGACGCTGAACGCGCCGACGTCGTGGGCGGCGAGCCCTTCGCTCGTGCCGTCGTTGAGGTGCACGTGCGTGCTGACGACGCTACCGGGCAGCGACGCGAGGTCGACGCAGAAGCCGTGGTTCTGCGTCGTGATCTCGATGCGCCCGGTCGCGAGGTCTTTGACGGGTTGGTTCGCGCCGCGGTGGCCGAACTTCAGCTTGTACGTCTTGCCGCCGAGGGCGAGCGCGAGGAGCTGGTGACCGAGGCAGATGCCGAAGATCGGCTTCTTGCCGACGACGCCCTTGAGGGTCTCGACGGCGTAGCCCACCGCGGCCGGATCGCCCGGGCCGTTCGAGAGGAAGACGCCGTCCGGGGAGAGCGCGAGGATCTCGGCGGCGGTCGTCGTCGCGGGGACGACGGTGACCTTGCAGCCCGAGTCGACGAGGCAGCGCAGGATGTTCTTCTTCACGCCGTAGTCGACCGCGACGACGTGGTGCCGCGCCGCCGGGGGCGCGCCCGTCGCGGGCTCTCCGCGCGAGCCGACGCGCCAGGCCCCGCGGCCCTCGGTGAACGCGTAGGGCTCGCGCGGCGTGACGAGCTTGACGAGATCGAGGCCGGACATGTCCGGCGCCTCGCGCGCCTTGCGGAGCAGGACGTCGATCGGATCGGGTCCGATCGCCGCGTTCTGCGAGCCGTGATCGCGCAGGTGCCGCGTGAGCTTGCGGGTGTCGACGCCGGAGATGGCGACGACGCCGTGCTCGGCGAGGTAGGCGTCGAGCGTCTGCTCCGAGCGCCAGCTCGAGGCGACGGGGCTGGCGTCGCGCAGGACGAAGCCGGCGGCGTGCGGCCGCCCGTCGACCGACTCGGCGTCGTCCGCGTTGACGCCGACGTTGCCGATCTCCGGCGCGGTCATCGTCACGAGCTGGCCCTTGTACGAGGGGTCCGTCAGGACCTCCTGGTAGCCGGTCATCGTCGTGGTGAAGACGGCCTCGCCGACGGTCGTGCCGCGAGCGCCGTAGGGCTCGCCGGGGAACACGGTCCCGTCGGCGAGCACGAGGTGGATGCGTTCGTTCTTCGTGGAGTCCATCTTCAGTCAGCGTCCCTTCGCCTCGACGTCGAACGCGATCGTCCCGCCCGCGATCGTCGCGAGCACCATGCCCTTCATCGTCTGGCCCATGAAGGGGGTGTTCTTGCTCTTCGTCCGGAGGCGATCGGCCTCGACCTTCCACGCCCGGTTCGGATCGACGAGCGTGAGGTTGGCGGGCGCGCCCTCGGCGATGGCCGGCGCGCCGATCCCGACGATCCGAGCCGGGGCGCGCGTCAGCGCGTCCACCACGCGGGCCATCGGCAGGATGCCCTTGTCGACCAGGCCGAGCATCAGCGGCAGGCAGAGCTCGAGGCCGATCATCCCGGGCGACGCCTCCGACAGCTCGCAGTCCTTCTCGAGCGGGGAGTGCGGCGCGTGATCGGTGGCGATGCAGTCGATCGTCCCGTCGGCGAGCGCCTCGCGGAGCGCGACGAGATCCTCGGTCTCGCGCAGCGGCGGGTTCACCTTGCACGCCGTGTCGTAGCCGATGAGCTTCTGGTCGGTGAGCAAGAGGTGGTGCGGCGTCACCTCGGCGGTGACCGCGATCCCGCGGGACTTCGCCTCGCGGAGGATGCGGACCGAGCCCATCGTCGAGACGTGGGCGACGTGGTACTTCGCCTTCACGTACTCGGCGAGGAGCACGTCGCGCGCGACGATGACGTCCTCCGCGACGCGCGGCCAGCCCCGCAAGCCGAGGCGCGTGGCGACGGCGCCCTCGTGCATCTCGGCGCCGGCCGTGAGCGCGTGGTCCTCGGCGTGCTGGATGATGGGCAGGTCGAACGTGCTCGCGTACTCGAGCGCGCGCCGCATGACGTCGCTCCGCGTGACGCAGCGACCGTCGTCGCTGAGCGCGACCGCGCCGCCCTCCTTGAGGTCGGCCATCTCGGTGAGGGTGTCGCCCTTCTGGCCGACGGTGATCGCGGCGATGGGGTGCAGGCGCGTCCCGCCCACGGCGCGCGCCTTGTGGACGAGCAGCTCGGTGACCGCGCGCGTGTCGTTCACGGGGCTCGTGTTCGGCATCGCGCAGACGTCGGTGAAGCCGCCGGCGGCGGCGGCGGCGAGGCCGCTCGCGACGTCCTCCTTGTACTCCTGGCCGGGCTCACGGAGGTGCGCGTGGAGGTCGACGAGGCCGGGGAGGAGGAGCGCGCCGGGGACCTCGAAGACGCGGATGCGGTCCCGCGCGACGCCGGCGCCGCCGAGCAGATCGTCCGCGGCGCGAGGGCCGGCGCGCGTGATGAGCTTGTTCTCGACGACGACGTCGATCTCGGCGTCGAGCCCGCGCGCGGGGTCCACGGCCCGGACGCGGCGGAAGACGAGCACGTCTTGCATCGAGCGCGCGAGTTAGCACGCGGGAAGGAGCGACGAAAGCGTGCGTGTCGGACCGGCTGAGCTATGATCCGGTCGATGAGCGACGACGCTCGCCGGCTGATCCTCGCGCGGCGCGCGCGCTTCGTCGCGGCCGCGCTCGCGAGCGTGGCGGCGACGACGAGCACGCTGGGCGCTTCGCTCGAGGCGTGCGGCGGTGAGGTGGAGACGGCGTCCGGCGAGCGCGGCCGTGACCAGGGGGAGCCGCGACCGTGCCTGTCGGCGCCGGAGCTGCCGGACCGTCCCCCGCAGCCTTGCCTCGGCGCAGTCCCCGACGAGGACGCGGGCGCGGCGGACGCATCGGACGAGGACGCCGAGCCGCAGCCCTGCCTCGCGCCGCGCCTCCCCGACGCGGGCTGACGCGGGCGGCTCGGGGGAGGCGCGCACGGCTGAGCGATGCTACAATTCGGTCCCGTGGGTGAGGGCGACGACGCCAGGCGGCTGATCCTCGCGCGACGCGCGCGCTTCGTCGCGGCCGCGCTCGCGAGCGTGGCCGTGACCGCCGGTGTGGCCGCGGGGACCGAGGCGTGCGCCGGCGGCGTCGAGCAGACCGACGCCGGGAGCGACGCGGCACCCCGGCCGTGCCTCGACATCGTGCCGGACGACGCGGCACCCCGGCCGTGTCTCGACATCGCGCCGGACGCGAGCGACGACGACGCCGGCCCCAAGCCGTGCCTCGCGCCCCCGCTCGACGACGGCGGCTGACGACCTCCGCCGAGACGGCGAGGTCCGCGGCCGCTCGTGCTAACCTCGAGCGATGTCGGGGCGGCCCAAGGTCTACAGCGTCGCGATCGAGGTGACCGCGCACTGCCAGCAGAAGTGCGCGTATTGCTACAACGCCTGGCGCGAGGACAACGGCGCGGGGATGGAAGCCGGGAGCGCGAAGAAGCTCCACGCCCGCGTCGAGAAGCTGCTCACGGCGCTCGACGTCGATCACGTCACCATCACCGGCGGCGAGCCGTTCGCTCGGCGGGACCTCTTCGAGCTGCTCGACATCGTCCGAGCGAAGGGCACCCGCATCCAGATCATCTCGAACGGCGGCCTCGTGACCGACGCGATCGCGACGCGCCTCGCGCCCTACCGCGTCTCCTACGTCCAGATCACGCTCGACGGTCCGACCGCGGAGCTGCACGACGAGCACGTCGGCGGCGATCCCTCGGCGCCGGAGGGGCAGCGCCACTTCGACCGGACGCTCGCGGGGATCGCTGCGCTGCGGCGCGCCGGGGTGCCGGTCGTCGGGTGCACCGTCATCACGCGCAAGAACGCGGCGCGCCTCGGCGAGATCCTCACGCTGTTCCAGTCGCTCGGCGTGAAGCACATGGCGCTGTCGCGCTTCAGCCCCGCGGGCTACGCCGCGCGCCACGCCGCCGAGCTCCTCCCGTCGCGCGACGATCTCCTCGTCGCGTTTCGCCAGGCGATTCCGTTCGCGAAGGGCGAGCGCGGTGAGCCGATGCGCCTCACCTGCACGATGCCCGTGCCGCCGTGCGCCGTGGAGGTCGAGGAGCTCGCGCCGCTCGAGTTCGGCGTCTGCGCGATCGGTACCTCCGCGCAGGAGTTCGCGCTCGGACCGGACGGGCGCCTCCGTCACTGCACGCTGCACGGCTCCGGCCTCGGCGGGGCGAAGGACGTCCTCGACGACGACGTCGATCCCGCGGCGATCGTCGCGGGCCCCGAGGTCAAGGAGTACAAGCGGACGCTCCCCGAGTTTTGCGCGGGTTGCAGCCACGCGTCGACCTGCGGCGGCGGGTGCGGCGCGGCCTCGGAGTGGGTGCTCGGCGCGCGCAGCTTCCCAGACCCGTTCGTGTGGCAGCACGTCGACGACACGTTCTCGTCGCGGCTCGCGACCGAGCGCGAGGCGTCGCGCGCGCGTCGCCGTCTCGAGGTGATCGCGTGAAGACGCCGGGACGCCCGCCGCCGGACCCCGGGGCGTCGCACGACGCGCGCTCCGCCGCGGCCGGCGCTGATGCGGGCTCGGCCGATGCGCGGGCGGCCGATGCGCGGGCCGCGCAGGCCGTCGGCGCGCCTCCCGGCGGCGCCGGGGCGCGTCCGGTCGCGCATGACGAGGCGCGGAAGCGGATCCTCGCGCGACGCGCCACGTTCGTCGCGGCCGCGCTCGCGGGGGTGACCACCGCGTGCGGCAAGGAGCCGGCGCCGGCCCAGCCGTGCCTGATGCCGCCGCTCGTCGTGGTCGACGCGTCGCCGGAGCCGTGCCTCTCTCCCAGCGAGCCGGAGCTCCCGCCCGACGCGGCGCTGCCTCCGCCGCAGCCGTGCCTGACTCCGGTGCGGCCTCCCGAGGTGACGGCGGACGCCGGGGGATCCGCGCCGATGCCGTGCCTCAGCGTGCGCGCGCCGACCGCCGACGCCGGCAAGCCGAAGCCGCCGCCGCGTCCGTGCTTGAAGGTGGCGCCGCCGAGGGACCAGTGAGCGACGCCGCGCGACGGGCGATCCTCGCGCGCCGCAGCAAGTTCGTCGCCGCCGCGCTGGCGGGGATCGGCGTCGCTTGTGGAAAGTCGGCGGCGCCGCGGCCGTGCTTGGAGGTGGCGCCCGACACGACCGAGACCGCGCCGATGCCGTGCCTCTCGCCGCCATACACCCCGCGCGACGACGAGGGCGACGGGGGCGACGCGGGCGCCAGCGGTGACGGCTCGCGGAACGACGCGGCCGCCGGGGCGGGTCACCCCGACGCCGCGCCCGACGGTCACGTCGCCGACGCGGGGTCGAGCGCCGTTCGCGCCGACGCGGGCGGTGACGCGGCGCGGGCCGACGGAGGCGCGCTCGCCGCCCCGCGTGCGCCGAAGACCAAGCCGCCGTTCGCGCCGCCGCGCCCGTGCCTCTTGTTCTCGGTGCTCCCTGGGCGGACGCAGAAATGACCCGACCGGATCGTCCGCGCGCGCTCCTCGTATGGCCCGGCGGTCTCTTCACCGGCGGCGCGAACTTCGGCGTGCCGCAGCTCCTCGCGATGGCGAGCGCGATGAAGTCCGAGGCGGACGTCGAGGTGGACGTCGTGGATCTCGACGCCGAGCGCGCGCTGGGGCCGGTCGTGCTCTCCGAGATCGTCGCGCGGGGCGGTGGCCACTACGACCTCGTCGGGATCGCCTGTTACTCGTCGTACGACTACCTGAAGGTGCTCGCCCTGGGGCGGAGCTTCCGCGCGCTCTTGCCGAAGGCGTGGCTCGTCACCGGCGGCTACCACGCGAGCGCTCGGCCGGGCGACTTCACCGGCGCGACGCCGGACGGCGGCGGCTCTCCGTTCGACTTCGTGGTGGTCGGCGACGGCGAGGGTCCGATGAGCCGGCTCGCCGCGGCGCTGGTCACGGGGAGGCGGCCGCTCCTGGCCGTGCTCGGCCCCGAGGCGGTCGCCGATCCCGGTAAGATGCCGCCCGTCGACTGGGAGCTCCTGGCGCGGTACCGGCCCGTCGCGCGCACGGTCGCCTCGCAAGCGGAGATCTACCTCTCGCGCGGCTGTCCGTACGACTGCGCGTTCTGCATGGAGCGCGCGAAGCGCGACACGTCGTGGCGCGCGCTCGAGCCCGAGCAAGCGCTCGAAGAGATGCACCGCCTCGACGCGTTCCTGGATCTCTCGACGTGGACCCTCTTCATCGCCGACGCCCTGTTCGGCATGAAGACCGCGTGGCGCCGGCGCTTCCTCGAGGGGCTCGCCGCGCGTCCCGTCCGCGCGCGCAAGGTCTGGCTGCTCGTCCGCATCGATCTCCTGGAGCGCGAGGACATCGCGCTGATGAAGCGCGCGAACGTCGCGCCCGGCTTCGGCCTCGAGTCGGGTGATCCGGAGCAGGTGCGGCGCATCCGCAAGGTCGGGCGGCTCTCCGACTACCTCGACCAGATGCTGCGCGTCGCCGGCTGGGCGCGCGAGCTCGGCGTCCCGTGGGGCGCGAACGTGATCGTCGGACACCCCGGGGAGACGGAGTCTTCGCTCCGGACGACGGCGAAGTACCTCGAGCGGCTCTACCTCGGCCCAGGCGGCACGACGGGGTTCCTCTCGGTCGATCCGTTCCGGCTCTATCCCGGCTCACCGATCGACGAGGAGAAGCAATCGTGGGAGGCGTCCACCGGGATGCGCGTGCACCGCTATCCGTGGTGGCACGACGGCGATCAGGACTTCCTCGCCGAGTGGGTCGATCCCTCGAGCGAGCTCGACTTTCGCCGGTGCCACGCGCTCCGTCACGAGCTCTTCCGCCCGATCCTCCAGGCGATCCCGAGCGCGTTCGCGTACGACGGGCCGGCGCGCGACTACTTCATGCGCGCGATCACCGAGCAAGTGGAGCTCGTCGCTCCGCGGCACGCCGCCCGCACGCTCGCGCTCGACCACCTGTGGCGGGAGATCGTGGCAGGCGAGGAGGCGTCCTCGGGCGCCCAGGGACACGGCGACGACGAGCCCACGCCGAGCGCGACCGCGCGAGCGCTCCGCCCGATCCCGCTCGAGGACGATCACGCCTTCGCGGCGCTGTCGCGCGCCGCGCGCGCGGACGCGCTCGCGGACGCGGGCGTCGCGCTGGGCGACGCCGTGGGGCGCGCGGTGCGCGACGTCCCGCGCGAGCGCTTCGTGCCGCTCGACGTGCTCGCGGAGGCCCATCACGACCGCGCCCTCGCCCTCGATGGCACCGGGCGCGCGACGATCTCGGCGATGCACGCGTACGTCACCGCCTTCCGCGCGCTCGAGCTCGCGCCGGGCGACGATCTCGTCGATCTGGGCGGCGGCACCGGCTACGGCGCCGCCGTCGCCGCCTCGGTCGTCGGCGAGCGCGGCACGGTCACGACGATCGAGTTGGACGCTGCCCTCTCCGGGCGCGCCGCGGTGACGCTGGCAGGGCAGGACAACGTGCGCGTCGTCGCCGCCGACGCGCACGACACCGCCCGCTGGCGTGGGGCCCGAAAGGTCAGCGTCGGCTTCGACGTCGGCCGCGTCCCGGACGCGTGGATCGACGCGCTGGCGCCGGGGGGCCGCCTCGTCGCGCCGGTCTCGGGCGAGCTCGTCGTCGTGGACAAGCTCGCCAGCGGCGCGGTCGCCCGCCGATCCCTCGGGAGAGTCGTCTACGTGCGCGATCGCTCCGAGCGGGCGGAGGTCGAGCCGCGCCAGCCTCCGGGCGTGAGCGTCCGCGAGGCGCGCGGCGCGGGCGCGTGAGCACAGCGCGGCGGAGCGACGGAGCGCGCCGCGGCGACCGCCGACGGCCGCGCGCCGTAGCGGAGCCCCTCGCGGGGCGCTAGAGTGGACCCGTGCGCGGCGCGGCTCCTGTCCTCGGCGTCGCTCTGATCACGGCGCTCGCGCCGCTCTCGGCGCGCGCCAGGACGCGCCTCGCCGTCGGCGGAGAGAGCGTCTCCGCGAGCACGCGGAGCGAGCAGACGTTCCACGGGCTGCCGGTCCTCGGACGCGGCGTCGTCACGGGGGCCGGTCTCCGCGTGGTCGACCTCGAGGCGCGGCTGCCGTCGTCGGCGCGGCCGGTCGTGTCCCGCGCGGACGCGGTCGCGGCGGCGCAGCCGTTCACGCGCGTGCCCCTCACGGAGGAGGACGCGAGGCTCGTGGTCCACACCGGCCCGCGCGGCGGCCTGCTCGCGTACCTCGTCACGCCCGCCGTCGGCCGCGCGCTCCCGACGGCGCCGCTGATCGCGATCGACGCGACGACCGGGCGCGTCCTCGAGGCGCGCGATCGCCTCCGCCGCGCCAACGCCTTCACCTACCGGGAGAACCCGGTCCGCACGCCCGAGCCCGAGCTCTTGCCGCTGCCGGCGGACGTCACGGGCCCGGGCCTGTCGAGCCCGGCCCTCGTGGCGCGGAGCTGCGTCGATCGCGGCGGCACGCGCGCGGTGGCGATCGGCGGCGTCACGCGCGCGATCCGCGTCTGCGCGCTCGAGCAGGTGGCGGTGGCGGACGCGGAGGGCGACTTCGTCTTCTCGCCGCGGAGCGCGCCCGATCCCGCGCGAGGGCAGGCCGACCCCTTCGCCGAGACGTCTCTCTTCTGGCACGCGGCGCGGATCCACGAGCGCTTCCGGGCGCTGGCGTCGGGCCTCGCGCCGTCGTTCGGCGAGCCCCCGCTCGATCTCGTCGCGGGGCTCGCGCTGCCTCCCGGGATCTCCGAGGGCGATCTCGACGCCGCGTCGAGCCCCGACGCGGAGCTCGCGCCGTTCGCCGGGGCCTTCTATCTCCCGGGGGTCGGCGAGGGGGAGACGTTCCGCGCGCTCTACGGCGCGACGCGCGGCGCGGTCTGGTTCGGGCGCGGGACCAAGGTCGACTTCGCCTACGACGGAGACGTCGTCGCGCACGAGGTCACCCACGCGCTCGTGCACGCGACGCTCGCCGTGGGCGGCTACCGCTGGACGGCGGAGGGCGTGACCGCCGAGCCCGAGGCCGTCGACGAGGCGCTCGCGGACTACTTCGCCGCGGCGCTGTCCGGCGATCCACTCATCGGCGAGCACGTCGCGACGGAGTCGCCGCAGGTGGCGGCCGCGGCGCGCTCGCTCGAGCAGATCGCGACGTGCGGCGGCGACATGGTGGGCGCGCCGCACGACGACTCCGTGATCCTCTCCGGCGCGCTGTGGGCGACGCGGAGCGCGCTGCCGGAGGCGCGGCGGGCCGCCTTCGACGCCGCGGTCCTCGGCGCGCTCCACCTGTCGCCCGGGCGGCGCGACCTCGGGTTCGAGGAGCTGGCCGCGCTGATCCGTCAGAGCGTCGCCGCCGACGGTGAGATCGCGGGCGCGGCGCCTTCGCTCGACGCGGAGCTCACGCGGCGCGGCGTCCTCCCGCGGTGCGTGCCCGTCCGCACGCTCGTCCGAGACGTCCCCCTCCAGGCTGCGCGTCACCCCTTCGTCGCGCCGGGGACCGACGCGGTCGGCAACGAAGCGATCGCGCCCGGCGTCGTGCAGCTCCGCCTCGAGGTGCCCGACGGCGCGGCGGCGATCACGCTGTCCTTCCGCGCGTCGGGCGTGGGGGCGTCGCCGCTGTTCGGCCGCGCCGGCGCCTCGTTCCGGCCCGTCGTGCTCGCGTCGTGGGACCGGCCGATCGCCTGGACGCGCGACGCCGCCGGGATCGCCCGCCCGGACGCGCCCGCGCGCGTCCTGCCCGAGGGTGGCGCGCGGCTCGCCGCCGAGATCGACGTCCCCGCCGGGGCGAAGGTCGCGTACCTCCAGATCGCCAACGAGGGACAGGCCGGCGGCGTCTACGACGGTCTGCTCGCCGAGGTCGCGGCCGCCGGTGCTGCCGACGCCGGCGCCGCCGTCGTCGACGCCGGCGAGGACGAGGGAGAGATCCTCGCCGCGGTGGGCTCCGGGTGCGGCTGCCACGTGGTCGGCGAGGAGGCGCGCGTGGCTCCGATATTCGGCGCCGCGTGCGCAGCCGCCCTCGCCGCGCGCCGCCGCCGTCGCGGCCGCTGACGCCCGCGCCGTCACGCGCGCTCGGCGCGGTCGCGGCCGCTGACGCTCGCGGGGCGGCGGTGACACGTCCGCGCTGTCCGACGCCTCGTCGCGTGGGGGTGAGCCGGGAAGACAAAACGCCGAGCCGGCGTCCGCGGGATCCGCGGCGCCGGCTCGGAGGTCACGCCTCGCGGCGTGGTCGTCTCTGCTTCAGCGGGGGAAGCAGTAGTTCCGGTCGGCCTCCTCGTAGCAGTGGTCGCCCACGTACGCCGAGAAGGTGCCCGGCGTGCCGTAGATGGAGCCCGCCTTGAAGGTCTCGGACGCCGGGTTCTTGTTCCTCGCGCAGTGCTGCCCCGTCCCGTACCCGGACACCCACGCCGTGTGCGTGATCCTGTCGGGCTCGACCGAGCAGTAGTAGTTCGAGGCCGAGCCGCCGAAGATGTGCGCGCAGGCTTCGAGGCAAGAATACGTCGGGGGCTTGGCGCTCCAGGGGCCGCCGTCCGTCAGCTGGTAGGCCCGCGCGCCGCAGACGACCTTGACGTCGGTGACGTCCGTAGCGACCGTGCCCGTGCCGCGCTGCACCACGCACGCCTTGTTCGCCGGCGACTGCGTGACCGTCACCGCGTACGTGCTCTCGCGCTCGATCGGTGCGGGGAACGTGAACGGGTCGTTCGCGGCGAGGGTGAGCGACTGCGCGCTCCCGTTCAGCGCGATGCTGACCTGCTCACCGTCAGCGAGCCCCTGGACGGCGCCGCCGATCAGGAACTTGGGCATCGGCGCGCAGGCGTTCGCCTCGCAGATGCCGCTCCGGCAGTGCGCGCCCTCGGTGCACTCGACGCAGGAGCCGCCGCTGCAGTGCGTGCTCGCGCAGTCGGCGCCGACGTGGCAGCTCTGCGCGAGCGCGCAGCGCGCCGAGCAGGTCCCGCCGCAGTCGACGTCGCCTTCGCCGCCGTTCTTCACGCCGTCGTCGCACGTCGGGGCCGCGCAAGCGTGCCCGCTGCAGATGCCGCTCGCGCACTGGTCGGCGCGCTCGCACTCGACGCAGCGGTTCTCGAAGCAGCTGCCGCTCGCGCAGTCCGCGCCCGACTTGCACATCTGGGTGATGTCGCAGGTCGCGCCACAAGAGCCGCCGCAGTCCACGTCCGTCTCGTTGCCGGTCCAGGCGCCGTCGTCGCAGCCCACGGCCGTCGGCCGCTGGCAGGTGCCGTCGGTGCAGAGCAGGGCGTGGGGCCCGCGGCTGCAGTCCGTGTGGCTGTTGCACGCCTGGCCCACGCCGCAGCGCGCGCAGTTGTTGAGGCCGCCGCAGTCGAGGTCCGTCTCACCGGACGACACCTTGCGGTCGAGGCAGGCCGACGCCACGCAGTGCGTGCCGTTGGAGTAGCCCGAGGCGCAGTCGGCGTCGATCGCGCACTGCGCGCCGGTCTTGCACTTGGCCGCGCAGGAGCCGCCGCAGTCGATGCCGCTCTCGTCGCCGTTCCTCACGCCGTCGGAGCAGCGATCCGCCACGCAGACGCCGTGGCCGGCGACCTTGTTGCAGAAGCCGGACGCGCAGTCCGCGCCCGAGTTGCAGCTCTTGCCGACGGCGCACTTGGCGGAGCAGGTGCCTCCGCAGTCGACGTCGGACTCCTTGGCCGAGACGACACCGTCGAAGCACGGCGCCACCTTGCAGACGCCTCCGCTGCAGGCCGCGGGGGCGGCGCAGTCGGAGTTCACCTTGCACTTCTTCTCGGCGGCGCACGCCTGGCAGCCGCCGCCGCCGCAGTCCGTGTCGGTCTCGCGCTCGTCGCGCTTTCCGTTCTGGCAGGTCGGCGTGCAGTAGCCGAGCCCGCGCGCGATCTCCCACGTCTTTTCGTAGAGCGGGAACTCGGTGTTCCACGGCTCGATGGGGCCGATGTCGAAGCCGGCGTTCTGCCCGGCCGTGCCGGCGTAGCTCGAGCCGGGCGCTTGCAGTCGCGCGCCGAGCTGGATGCCGACGTTGCCGTAGAGGCCGACGGCGACGTTGCCCTTGGGGCGCGTCGACGTCTCGGCGCACTTCGACTCGTAGCTGGCGCGGGCGACGAGCGAGCCGCGCAGACCGACGGTGAGGCCGGCGCTGTCGTAGAGCATCGTGTTGATGCGCGGGATGAGCCCGCACGTCACGGCGATGCTGCCGCTGCCGAGCACCTGCACCTCGCGCCGCGAGCGGCGGTCGAACGCCGGGCCGCTCAGCGTGGGCTTGCCGCCCGACTCGTAGCGCGCGGAGAACTTGAAGGTCGCCGCCTGCTCGAACTCGACCGAGCCCTTGATCGCGGCCTTCGCTTCGAAGCCGCACTCGACGTCGACCTGGACGGTGGAGACGAGGACGACGGGGACGGGGCCTGCCATGAGGACCTTGGTCGAGGGCTTGGAGACGAAGATCGGCTTGCGCCACCCGCCCGCCGGCTTCATGTCCGAGTCGCCGAAGAGCGCCTGGCGCTCCTTCGAGAGGACCTCCTGCGCGAACTCGGCGTCCTTGCCGAGGCGCTCCTCGAGCTTGCTGCCGGCCTCGCCGCCGGCCGACGCGATCCCCGCCTCGAGGTCGAAGTTCACGCCGAACTTCGCCTCCGCGCGGGAGTCGATGTTGATCCAGCTGGCGAAGGGCTCCCGGTTCTTGTGGACGATGTTCGGGATCCTCGCGCCGACCTGGAAGCCGGGGTTGACGAACACCTTCGCGTTCATGTCCGCGCTGCCCTTGATGTACAGCTCGAGGGGCGTCTTGCCGCTCTTGATCGTCTTCTTGTAGTTCATGTTGGAGAACAGCGGGAAAGCCGCCTGTCCGCCAATGTTGGGGGAGATCGAGACCGCGCCGCTGAAGCTCGGAGGGGTGATGGCGCTGATGGCGTTCTGCGCGACGCTCGCCACGGCCTTGGCGGCGCCGGTGACGGCCTTCTTGATGGCGCCGAAGAACGGCTGCTGGCCCTCGATCCACACGTACTCCATCGGGTCCGGCGCGTCGTCGAGCAGCGGCTCGCCCGGCATGAAGACGTCGGGCGAGAACATGTAGAGGTTCTTGGCCGCCCACTCGAGGTCGAGCTTGTCGAGGTCGACGTCCTTGGCGTCGGCCGGGTCGTACGTCGACTGGAAGTCGCCGCTGACGACGTCCTCGAGGCTCACGGTCTCGGTGGCGACGATGATCCGATCTCCGTCCTCGCGAACGGACACGACGCGCCGCGCGAAGCCGAGCGGGTTCTGCCCGGCGCCCTCGCCGGGAGCGGACACGACGACCCGGCCCGGCGCCCAGTCACGCACCTCGGGGGTCTCGAGGGCCGAGAAGACGAGCTCGTCGGGGTGCACGACGACGGTGTCCTTCTCCGCCGCGGAGACCGGCTCCACCCACGGCTGCGGCGCCAGGTGGTTGAAGTCCGGCTCGAAGGACGGGTTCCACTTGAGGGTCGAGAGATCGTCCTGCTCGTCGTCGTCGGGCGTCGACGGCGGCGTCACGACGGCGGAGGCTGGCTCGCGGCCGTCGGGGGGAGCGCTCGCCGCGCTACCACCGTCGGACGAGCACGCCGCGATCAACGCGGCGACGCATGGCGTGAGCAACCAGAGCGCCTTCGTGCGGCGCGGAAACCGTTCTTGCATCGATGATCTCATCTAGTTTTGGCGGAGGTTCGGTCCTCGGCTCGTTCGGGCTCCGCTGTCGGGGGCCCGCATCGTCGATGCGTGTCCCGGGTCGCGCCTGCTCGAGGTGAGGACATGGACGGTGGCGTGTCTCGACACCTAACGGCCGCGCGCCACCCCGGTGTAGGCCGCGACGGAAGACTGGTTTCGCAATGGGGCGGCGGTGTATGTGCGAGGGGACTCGGGTGGGCTCCGGTGAGCGGAGCCGGCTCGTCTCGAGAGCGGTCCCCCGTCGGCCGGGGGCGCGCGCCGATCACTCGGGCGAGTCGTGTCCGTCCACGATCTCTCCGAGCGCGCGGAGATCGAGCCGCGCCAGCCAGCGGCCGTGAGCCTCGGCGAGGCCCGCGTCGCGAGCGCGTGAGCGCAGGCGTCCGAGCGCGCGCCGCTCGAGATCGAGGAACGTCGCCGCGCCCGCGGCGGCGGTCTCCGCGACGGTCGCCTCGTGCGCGGCCTGCCACGCGGCGTGCTCGGCGTCCGGGCAGCCGAGGCCCGGGAGGCCGACGACGATGGAGCGCGCGTGCGTCCGGCCGCGCAGGCCGAGCGGCCGCGCCAGCCACACCTCGAAGCGAGGCAAGGACGGCGCCGCGGGCGCGATCATGGCGAGCGCCGCGGCGACCTCGCCGAGCGCGGCGGCGGGGAGCGCGCCGAGCGTCGCGAACGCGGGGAGCTCGAGCTCGGTGGCGGCGCGGAGCACCTCGGCGATGGCGCCGGCGCTCGCGGCGAGGGCGAGGGCGTCGGCGCTCACGACGTCGCCGGCCGTCAGCGCGGCGAGCTCGCGATCGCTCGCGCGTGCGCTGTCCTCGGCGGACGCGAAGAGCCACGCCAGCGCCTGGGCCCGCGCGAGGACGTCGTGGGTCTTTGCCGCGCGGGCGAGCGTCAGGACGTCTTCGCCGAGCGGCCGGGCAGAGGGCGGCCCCAGGTCGGCGCCGGCGTGGGCGATCCACGCCGGCGAGTAGCACGACGCGGCGAGCCCCGGTGCCTCGACGTGGGCGAGGACGTGGAAGACGCACTCCGTCCAGAGCGGCGCCTGCCGGACGGAGCGGATCAGAGCGGCACCGTCCCGGCGCGATCGGCGGTCCGCGCGCGCGCCGCGAGGACGGTCGCCGCACGGGCGACGCGGCGCACGCTCGGTCGGTGGTGCATTCCCGAGTCATAGCAGCACGACGCCGATCGTAGCGCTGTCGCGTCCCGCCACGACGGCGTCGGCGATGATGATCGCTGCCCCGGCCCGGTCGGGCGCGGCCGGTTCACACGTCGAGTGTTCTCGCAGGGCTGCGCGCGGCGGGCGCGTGGGCACGCCGCTGGCGTCCGCGCCGCGACTTTTCCCGTGGAGGCTCGCATGTCGATCGCGTCCGTGAAACCCAACTTCCTCGCGCTCCCGAGCGCCGTGCTGCTCGCTCTCACGCTGTCTTCCTGCGAGAAGCGCGAGCCACCGAGCGGCGAGCGCACGCCGACGGAGAACATGCCGCCGGCACCCGCGCCGGTCCCGCCGCCGCCGGCTGCGCCGGCCCCGGAGCTTCGCTCCGGCAAGATGACGTCGCCCGAGCAGACGGCCGACGTCGAGTCGAAGGACGCGCTCAAGGTGGCCGACAGCGACATGAAGAAGGAGCTCGCCGAGCTCGACGCGCTCGGCGCCAAGCCGATCGCGACGCTCGGCGTCG
>JAHBWA010000061.1 GCA_019637195.1 Labilithrix sp.
GCTCCGGCGCGGCCACGCCCCAGCCGACCGCCTGCATCGCGAGCGCGAGCGCGACCCCGACGGCGACGTACGCGCCGTCGCCCCAGGGCATCGCGCTCCGCGGCTTGAGCGACGTGCTCGCGACGATGCGCCCGGCGAGGCTCGGGTCCGCGCGGAGCGCCGGCCCGGCAGAGGCGAACGCGAAGAGCGCCCAGCCCACCATCCCGAGCGCGCCGCGCACGCCGTCGAGGCGGGCGGCGGAGAGGGCGGACGGCACGAGCGCCCAGACGATCGCGCTCGAGAGCACGAAGCCCCACACCGACCAGGCGCGCGCCCACGTCGGCCCGGTCCAGCCGCGCGCCCTCTCGAGCAACCTCGGCCCGCGCTCGTTCGCGCCCTCGGGGGCCGGGCGGCCGGAGGCGTTCGCGTCAGGGGACTCGGCGGGACCCGCGCCCTCGACGACCGGCGCGGTCACGAGCGCGAGCACGCCGACGATCGCCGCGACCTTCGAGAAGAGCGGCGCACCGCGCGACCACGCGGCCGGCGCGACGGTGATCGCCCACGCGTAGAGCCCGGGGATCGCGGCCTGCGCGGACGCGCCGATGCTCGCGATGCGCTCGAGCGTCTTCCGGCGCCGCGGAGGCATCGGACGACCCGACAGGGGGGCGGAGGACGGACCGGACGAGTCGGGCGGCGCGTCGGTCGCGTCGCTCATCGCTCAACCGTGCGCGCCCGACGCGGACACCGCGCGGACGAGCCGCGAGGCGCTGACGAGGCCAGGCTCGTCCTCCGTGCCGCGCGCCGCCTCGAGCCCGAGCCTGCGCCAGAGGTCCTTGTCGAGCAGGTGGCTCGGCCGGACGTTCTGGAGCGACGCGAACATCACGTTCTTGATGCCGGGGTGCGAGCGCTCGAGGTCGTCGAGCATGCCGCCGACGATCTTGCGCTGGAGGTTGTCCTGCGAGCCGCACAGATCGCACGGCAGGATCGGGAAACCGTGCGTCGCCGCGTAAGACGCGATGTCCTCCTCGGCGCAGTACGCGAGCGGACGGATCACCACCTGGCCTTCCTCCGAGACCAGCTTCGGCGGCATCGCCGCGAGCTGCCCGGAGAAGAACATGTTCAGGAGCAGCGTCTGGAGGATGTCGTCGCGGTGGTGCCCGAGCGCGATCTTCGTGCAGCCGAGCTCGCGCGCGAGGCGGTAGAGGATCCCGCGCCGGAGCCGCGAGCAGAGCGAGCAGTAGGTCTTCCCCTCGGGGATCTTCTCGGTGACGATCGAGTACGTGTCCTCCTCGACCATCTGGAAGTCGTAGCTCTCCTCGCGCATGTAGCGACGGAGGCGATCGGCCGGGTAGCCCGGGTGGCCCTGGTCGACGTTGACGACCTTGAGCTCGAAGCGGACCGGCGCGCGCCGCGACAGGTCACGGAGGAGGTGCAGCATGGTGTAGCTGTCCTTGCCTCCGCTGACGCAGACCATCACGCGGTCGCCGTCGGCGATCATCCCGAAGTCGGTGATCGCCCGGGCGAGCGAGCGCGTCAGACGTCGCTCGACCTGATGCGGAGCCGTCGCGGGCACGGGGGGCGAGTCCATCACCGGGTGACGGCTAGCAGCTCGCCCGAGCCCCGGCAAGGCGGCTCACAGCGCGTGCTTCCACGCTGGGCGGGCCCGAAACGGCGCGCGAGGACGCGGGCGGACGTCGTCGCGCGGGCCGCGTGACGACGCACGCGGCCCACCGCGCGGACGGCTCTCAGCGACGCTTGCGGCCGCCGGCGGCCTTGGCGCGCCCCTGCGGCTGGCGCGCGCCGTCGTCGACGCCGGCGCCCGCGGTCTTCGCCGTACGCGGGCCGTCCGCGGTCGACCTCTTCGTGCCGCCCTTGGTGCCCGCGGGCTGCGCAGGCTTGGGCGCGGCCGCGCTCTTGCCCTTCGCGGCCGCCTTCTTCGCGGCCGGAGCGGCCTTGGCGGCCGGAGCGGCCTTGGCGGCCGGAGCGGCCTTGGCGGCCGGAGCAGCAGCCTTGGCCACCGGCGCGGCCTTGGCGGCCGGAGCAGCAGCCTTGGGGGCCGGGGCGGCGGCCTTGACGACCGACGGAGCCGCCGGCGGCGCCGGAGGAGCCGCCGCGGCCGCGGCGCGGCTCACGCGGTCGACGAGGGCGAGGAACGTGAGCACGCCGTGCCCGGTGCCGCCCTTCGGATCCCAGCCGCGGATGCGGTCGCCCATCGCCGGACCGGCGATGTCGCAATGGACCCAGTTCGGCACGTTGCCGATGAACTCGCGGAGGAAGAGCGCGGCGCTGATCGAGCCGCCCCAGCGATCGCCGGTGTGCTTGAGATCGGCGGAGTCGCTCTTCAGCTGGTCCTTGAGGTCCTCGAGCAGCGGCAGGCGCCACATCTGCTCGCCCGACGCCTTGGCGGCGGCGGCGAAGTCCTCGGCCGTCGCCTCGTTGTTCGCGTACCAGCCCGAGCACGAGTTGCCGAGCGCGACGACGCACGCGCCGGTGAGCGTCGCGTTGTCGACGAGGAGGTCCGGCTCGAGCGCGCGCGCGTACGCGAGCGCGTCGGCGAGGATGAGGCGCCCCTCGGCGTCGGTGTTGATGATCTCGACGCTCTTGCCGTCGAGCGAGCCCCAGACGTCACCGGGCCGGTACGAGTTGCCGTCGGGCATGTTCTCGGCGGCGGCGAGGATGCCGTGCACCTCGACGTCCGGCTTGAGCTTGCCGATGATGTTCATGAAGCCAACGACGTTCGCCGCGCCGCTCATGTCGTGCTTCATCTCGCCCATGCCGGCCGCCGGCTTGATCGACAGGCCGCCCGAGTCGAACGTTATGCCCTTGCCGACGAACGCGATGCGACGCCGCGGGTTCGCCGGGACGTACGAGAAGTGCACCATCGCGGGCTTGTGCTCGCTGCCCTGACCGACGGCCTGGAGCAGCTTCATGCCGCGCTTCTGGATCTCCTTGTAGTCGAAGACCTGGACCTTGATGTTCGCGTCCTTCGCGGCCTCCTTCGAGGCCTCGGCGAGCGTGTCCGGGTAGAGGATGTTCGGCGGCTCGTTCGACAGGTCGCGCGCGAGGTTCACGCCGGCGCCGACGATCTGACCGATCTCGACCTGCTCCTTCGTGTCCTTCGGCGGGTTGCCGACGATGCAGATCACGACCTGGCCGAGCTCCGCCTTCGGCTTGCGGTCGCCCGTCATGTACTTGGTGAAGCGGTAGGCGCCGAGCTCGAGCCCCTCGACGATCTCACGGAGGCGGCCGCCGAGCGACTCGGGGATGCCGAGCACGAGGCGCTTCGCCTTGTCGGCGTTCGCGGCGCGCGCGGCCTTCGCCGCGAACGTGCGGACGTCGGCGGGGCCGAGCTTTTCGACGTCGCCGAGACCGACGACGATCAGGCGGTCGGCCTTCACGCGCCCGAGCGTCGAGAGCGAGAGCTGCTGATCCTTCTTCCCCTTGAAGGCGTCCTTCTTGATGAGCCGACCGAGCGCGCCCCCGAGCGCGCGATCGAAGCCGTCGAGGGTCGTGCGCTGATTCTTCTTGGCGCGACCACCGAGGAGAGGGGTACCGACGACGATGATGTCGCCAGCCTCACGCGACGGCAGCACGGAGCGAACGCTGATCTTCAGGGGCATCTAACCGTACCGTTGGGTTGAGACCGGGTGGTTGGGGACCCGCGGAACGGGGTCTCCCCAAATTGGCCATCGGTTATACGCCGAGGGAGCGCGTGTGGGATACAAAGAAAACTCGGCGCGCCGCGTCGCGTGGGCTCGCCGCGAGGCGATCCGCGTCCGTTGCGACGAGGCTCCGAGGCGCTCCGCGGTGGTGATGCTGGTCGGCGCGCCGCGCGGGCGCCGTCTGCGTGGCGGCGCGTCGTCAGCCCACGAGGCGCGCGTGCTTGCCGAGCGCGAGCGGCATCGACAGCTTCGGCTCCGGCACGCCCACGAACACGCTCCGCGTCGGGATGCCGTCCACGCTCAGCGCGACGATGGTCGGCGCGCCGCGGTAGACCCAGAGGACGTTGCACGGGAGCACGTACTCGACGCCCGTGACCGCGTCGGCCGCGCGGAGGATGACCTGCGCGCCCGCGGGGACCACGCCCGCGCAGCTGACGATCACGGCCCCGGCCGCCACGCTCCGGATCTCGACGGGGAGAATCGTCCCGTCGCCGATCATCTGCGCTGGGAGCGCGTGCCTCGGTCGCTCGCACGGCCCGATCGCGGGGACGTCGAGATCGCCCGTCACGAGCTGCATCAGGGAGAGCAGCTCGATCTGCTCACGTGCCGCCAGCGGCTCACCGAGCGAGGCGTTTCGAGCCTTCAGCTCCCAGAAGCGAACCAGAAAGTCGAGCTTGTCGATCAAGGCGCACCTTCTACGGCGAGGTGTCACGGCGAATTCGTGCGGGCAGCCGTGACGGGGTGACGAACGAGCGTGCGAAGCACATGCCACGAAGGCAGCACTCGGTTGGACGCGCCATCGCGCGGAAAGTTTCGCGGCGATCGGTCCTGCGCGCGGCTGCGCGGCCTCACCCACACGACGCCAACGGCGTTGCTCCGGTCCGCAGGAATGAAGGAAGCTGAACGGGCTCGAACCGTTCCGCGACCAACGCGCCCGCGCCCACCCGAGCCGGTCCGACGCACGCCGCGCACCGGTCGCGCCGCCCCCGGCGCCATGTCTCGGCCGTCATGCCTCGCGCATTTCGCGGCGCCGCAGGCGTGCGCTGCGACGCGCCGTTCGCGGGGCGTCGTCGCCCGACGCGGCGCGCCCGCCGCGCCGCGGCGAGAGCTTGCGGTGGCGCGGCTGGTTGGGCGAGAGTGTGGCATGTCCCGTCGACTCGCATGCGCGGCGCTCCTCTCGCTCGCCGTCGGCGTGACCGCCGCGTGCTCGGAGCCGAAGGTGTCGCTGAGCAAGGGCGCGCGCGAGTACACGGACAGCGACTACGCGCAGGTGCTCGAGCGCTGGACGCGCACGAAGAGCCTCGTCGCGATCAGCGAGCTCGACAACCTGCTCACCGTCACGTCGACCTTCGAGTCGTGGGACTTCCGCTGGGCGTACGTCGTGAAGTACGCGAACGACTACCGCCTCACGGTGGAGCAGCGCCGGACGCTGCTCGAGAGGACGCTGGCCGAGACGCAGGACAGCCACCGCTTCTACGTCACGCTCTACGGGACCAAGGTGCGCTGGACGGATCTGACGAAGCCGCAGACCGCGTGGATCGTCCGCTTGATCGACGACGAGGGCAACGAGACCGCGCCGACCGCGATCGAGCTCGTCAACCGGCCCGGGCCGCTCGAGATCCGCTACTTCCCGTACACGACCGTGTGGCGCCACGTCTTCCGCATCCGCTTCCCGACGACGACGCCGGACGGGCGCTCGACCATCTCGAACGAGGCGCGCTGGTTCGGCCTCCGCTTCGCGGGCGCCGAGGGCAACGAAGAGCTCCGCTGGGAGATCGGCGAGGACGGCGCGTCGACGAAGCGCGCGGCGATCGCGCCGCCGCGCTCGGTGGCCGAGGCCGCCGCGCTACATTCCGGCGAAGACCTCTAGCAGCGGCGGACACGTCACGAGCAGCTCCTGCGCGATCCGCCGGTCGCCGAACATCACGAGCGCGCCGCCGGATCCCGCGCGCGCGGTGGAGGGAGCCGAGCCGGCGCCGAGCACCTCGGTCGGGAAGAGGAAATCGCCGGAGCCGACCTCGCCGACGATCTTGTCGTCCTTCACCAGCTCGAGCGCGCCGATGCCGACGAGGAGCAGACCGGGGACCGGCTCGCCCTCCTGCACGACGAGCTCGCCGGCGATGAGCGGGCGCATCGTGAGGCGGCCGACGATCTCCTCGCGGATCGAGACGTCGAGCCGCTCGCCGAGCGGGCCGATCGTGATGCCGACGAGCGTCTGGACGCGATCCGCGGCGGCGCGGAGATCGTCCTCGACCCACGGGATCGTGCGGAACGCTTCGTCGACCGAGGCATCCGACCAGGTCGCGAGCGCGCCGCGCTCGGTCGCGCAGATGAAGCGGATCGGGACGTTCTCGTCCGTGGTGCCGCGCGCGCGGAGCACCGCGCCGTCGGCGAGCCGCACCGCGGGGGCGTCGACGACGGTCGCCGCGACGTCGAACGATCCGGAGATGACGTAGGCGAGCGCGAAGGTGCCGATCTCCTCGCCCTCCGCGAGCACGTGGATCGTCGCCGCCGCCGCGAAGGCGGTGCGCGCGTCGTCGGGGAGGTCGGCGAACGCCTCGACGTCGTCGAGGTCGAGCGGCGCCACGCCCGCCGGCTCGTCGGCGGGAGCGGGCTCGACCCGCGCCACGTCCGCGGGAGCGGGCTCGTCGGCGGGAGCGGGCTCGACCCGCGCCACGTCCGCGGGCGCGGCGGCGGCCGGGGCGAACGCGGGCGGCGGGACCGACAACGTGACGTCCACGTCGACGTCCACGTCGAGCTCCGAGGCGTCGACCACGTCGAGCGGTGCCGCGGCCACGACGGCGGGCACCGAGGGCTTCGGCACCGGCGGGCGCGCGGCGCGCGGCGGCAGGGGCGGCGGCGCCTTCGGCGGGGCGCCGGCGCTCGGCCGGGACGGCCTCGGCGGAGGGACGACCGCGGCGGGAGGAGCGGAGACGAGCGCAGGCGACGACAGCGGGGCGCCTTCTCCGGAGCGGGCGAGCGCGGCGGGCCGCACGCTCGTGACGACCTCCTCCTCCGGCTCGATGTCCGGCACGCGCGGCGGAGGCGGCGCGGGGCTGGCGGGCGCGAGCTGGGACGCCTGGTCCGCCCACGGATCGAACATGCCCGCGTGGACCTTCTCGGCGGGCGGCACCGACGCCGCGCTCGGGCGGCCTTCGTCGTCGGCCTCGTCGAGCGCTCCCGGCGCCACCGTGGCCGCGCCGTCGGAGAAGATCGGCTCCGGCGTCTGCATCGTCGGGGACGACGGCGGATGGGGCGGCGGGGGGCGCGGCGGCACCGCGGGAGGAGCGGTCGTCGGCGCCGTGTGCGCCGCCCACGGCGGCGGGGGATCGACGTCGACCGCGAGCGGCGCCTCGACCGCGAGCGCGGCGGCGGCGTGCCCGACTTCGCCGGGCGCGCCCCCAGCGCCGGCGGCCTCGGCCAGAGCGGCGGCGGCGAGAGCGGGCGCGGCCGCGGGCGCGGCCGCGGCGGCCTCGGCCAGAGCGGGCTCGACCGCGGCGGCCTCGGCCAGAGCGGGCTCGACCGCGGCGGGCTCGGAGGACAGGGGCTCCTCCGCGTTCGCCATCCACTCCGTCAGCTCGGCGGCGTGCCGCGCGAGCTCGAGGGCGCGGTCGTCGTCGTTCGCGTCGCCCGCTGCCTGCGCCGCGCGCCGGAGCCAGACGAGCGCGTCGATCCGCTCGCCGCGCTTCCAAAGCGTCTCGGCGGTCTGGAGGCCCCAGACGACGTCCTCGGCATCCGTGTCCTTGGCGGGCGGGATCTCCTGCATCTCACGAGCGCCCGAGCGGCCCTGGGCCCCCTCGGGTCCCGCCCACGGTAGATCACGGCAAAAGCAATGTCACGGTACCGTCCTCCGAGGGGACGACGAGGCTCCCGTCCGAGAGCATCGAGAGGGGCGCGTCGACGTCCCCGCCCGTCTCGAAGCGCCACCGCACGGCGCCGTCGGGTCCGATCGCGTAGACCGCGTCGTCCTGGGCGCCGAAATACAGGGCGCCGTCGGCGTCCTCGAGCGGCCCGCCATGGATGCCGAACTCGCGGGCCCCGGTCCCGGGGATGGCGAACGCGCCGAGGACGACGCCGGCAGGGCTCAGCCTCACGACGCGTGGAACGGGACCGTACGTCCCGGCGAGCACATCGCCGTTCCGCGCGACCGAGAGCGCGCCGCGGACGAAGCCGCCCACGGGCGTCCGCCACGCGATGTGCCCGCCCGCGTCGAGCTTGACCACGTCGCCGGCGTCCGTGCCGACGTAGATCGATCCGTCGTCGGCGATGGCCGGACCGCCGTCGACGTCGGCGCCGAGGTCGACCGTCCACGCGAGCGCGCCGCCCGCGCCGATGCCGTGGACGTGACGATCCTGCGAGCCGACCACCACGAGGCCGTCTCCCGCGACCGCGGGCGCGGTGAACACCTTCCCCTTGGCCGCGAAGCGCCACGCGAGATCGCCGCCACGACGTGCG
The DNA here is from genome assembly GCA_019637195.1 of Labilithrix sp. Taxonomy (GTDB): domain Bacteria; phylum Myxococcota_A; class Polyangia; order Polyangiales; family Polyangiaceae; genus Labilithrix. The sequence continues at coordinate 8,097 of JAHBWA010000061.1, forward strand.
GAATACACGTGTTTACCGGCCGCGAAGACGACGGTACCGTCCGCGCCGAACGTCGGCCCCGTGTCGGCCTCGCCCTCGGTCTCGAGGCGAAAGACGACGGCCCCCTTCGGCGAGATCGCGACGAGCTTCTTCGCGTCCGTCCCGGCGTAGACGGTCCCGTCCTCGTGGACGAGCGGAGCCGCGTACGCGCGCTCGCCCAGCGTGACGGACCAGCGGCGCGAGCCGTCCTCGCGCGAGAGCGCGACGAGGCTGCCGCCCAGCGTCGCGACGTAGAGGGTCGCCTCGTCCGGCGACGCCGTGACCTGCGCGGCGACGGCCCCGTCGACGCGCGTTCGCCAGGCGACGTTCGGCGTTCGCGGGCCGCGCGCCGCCGCGCGGTGCGTGCGGCGCGGATCACCGTGGAGCATGCGCGGCGCGCCGGACGCGACCTCGACCTTCGGCGGCGGCGACGGGCCTCGGAGCGGCGCCTCGAACGGCGAAGCGCCTGCGGGAGATGACCCGCGCGCGGGCGCTGTCGCCTCCGTCGTCGTGACGACGGAGGACGGCGAACGCCGCGCGAGCACGGCCGCGACGACGACCGTGACGAGCACGGCGAGCGGCACGGCGCGGAGCAGCGAGCGGGACCGCACGAGACGACGGGGGCGCTCTCCCATCGCGCGGCTCGATGCGGCGCTCGCGCGCCTTCAGCGCTTTCGCTGCTGCGCGGCGCGGAGTCGCCGCTCGGACTGGCGGGCCTCGGCCACGCCGATCGCGTGCGGCGCCTCGCCCGGCATGCGGCGCGCGAGCCAGCCGATCAACGTGAGGCCCGCGGTGCGCGTGGTCTCGGGCATCTGCGGCTCACGGATCAGGCGCGTGATGTCGCTGATCAGGCGGGCGCGCTCTCCTTCGTCCGGCACGTTCGGGTCCGAACAGAACGAGCCTTCACGCGTGGTCCGCGTGGCGTAGATGGCTTCGATGGTGAGCTCGGAAGCTTTGCGCGAAGACGGCACGAGAGACCGAGAGTGTACCCCTTTCTCGCTACCCGTCGAGTTTGCCGTAGGCCTCAATGCGCCTCCTCCTCTCCTCGTCACCGTCACTGCTTCTCCGCACTACTCCCCACCACAGACGCGCTTTCTCCGGAGCCGGCGCCGAGGGGCGTACCCCGCGATCCCACGACGCAAGCAGAGGGACGCCGGCATAGCGCAACCGTCTAGGCACGCAAGCGCGATCGTGATCGTTTCTGCTTGACGGCGCGCGTTTCGTTGGTGTGCTTCCTGCAGCAAGCACCGGCCGGGCCGGAGCACGCCGCCGGTCGCTGCCGAGGAATCGCCCCAGCTGCGTCGGTCCTACGTAAAGACGGCCACCCGACGTGGACGTTCAGCTCAGCGGGCGTCGAGCGTCCGGCAGCTCTTGCCGATCTCGACGCGCTTCATGCCGCGCGTGACCTCGACCTTGAGGAGCGGCTCCTCGTTCGCGTCGAAGAGCCAGACGGTCTGGTTGCCGTCGGGGTTTCGGATCCCCTCGATCGCCGAGCTCGGCGCGATCGTCCGCTTGCCGACGTTCGCGGCCTTCGGGTCCGCCGCGAAGGCGATGATGACGACGTCGGCGCACGAGTTGTAGACCTCGAAGGGCTTGCGCGGCTTCGGCGCGGCGGCGGGCTCGGACGGGGTCTCGTCGGGCGCAGCCGCGGGCGTCGTCTCGGCCGGCGCCGGAGCGGTGACCGGCGTAGCCGGCTCCTTGTCCGCGCACGCGAGCACGCCGGCCCCGAGGGCGAGCGTCGAGACGACCAGACGACTTAGCCACGCGGAGGCAGACGAGCGCTTCATCGCGCGAGAGCGTAACACGCCCGGCGCGAGCCTCTGCACGCGCGCGCCGGGAGCTCGTGGCGCGCGCGTGCCTCTGCGCGGCTCGCGCGCCGGCGGGCTCACTTCGCGACGAAGATGCGGGTCTGCCGTGCAGGAACGGTGACCGTGGGGCCGTTGGCGGTGCCGACGGTCACGAGGTCCTCCAGCGGTCCGGGCGGGAGGCCGGTCACCTGCCGCGGCGAGTCGGCCCGGTTCACCGCGACGTAGACGGTGTCGCCCGTCGTCGCGCGCACGTACGTCCAGGTGTCGTTGTCGGCGTTGAGCGTCTGGCGCGTGCCGCGTCGGAGGGCCGGGTGCTTGCTGCGGATGTCGGCGAGCTTCTTGATGCGGTCGCGGAGGAAGGTCTGGTTCGAGCTCAGCCCCGTCCACTGCATGAAGCGGCGGTTGTCCGGATCGCCCGCGCCCGGCAGGCCGATCTCGTCGCCGTAGTAGACGAGCGGCGCGCCGCGGTTGGTGAACAGGATCGCGAAGCCGTTCGCCATCCGCTCGAACGCCTCGAGCTCTCCGACGGCGCCCGGCTGGTTCTGCCACGCGCGGTCCTTGCCGTCGGCGGCCTGGTTGTCGCCCCAGAGGCGGTTGTTCGCGGCGAGGTGGATCACGCGCGGCAGGTCGTGGTTGCCGATGAACGTGCTCATGACGGCGCTCGCGCCGTAGAAGTAGTCGTTCGTGTCCATGAACGACGCGAGGTCGCTCATGCTCCGCGTGCGCATGAGCGTCGACTCGACGATGTAGCTGCGGAGCGGGAAGTCGAACTGCCCGTCGAGCTTGGTCGCCGGATCGATGTACTTCTTGAGGAGGTCACGGTTGCCGAAGTCGTAGGTCTCACCGACCATGTAGAAGCGCTGCTGCGGCGTCTGCTTCGCGGTCACGTCGGTCTTGATCTTGGCGCGCAGCTCGGTGAGCCACGAGATGTCGACGTGCTTGATCGCGTCGGCGCGGAAGCCGTCGACCCCCATGCCGGAGGCGTCCTCGGTCTTCGTGATCCACGCGACGGCGTTGGCGACCGCCCACGAGCGCGCGGCGGCGTTCGTGTAGTTCCAGTGCGGGAGGTAGTCGGTGAACCAGCAGCGCTCCGCGTCCGTCTCCCACTGGCAGTACTGGCCCCCGCAGACGCAGTCCGGCGAGCCGTTCTTGCTGTTGGGCCAGAACCAGTCGTTGTGCTGCTGGTAGACCAGCGACGACGAGTGCACGTGCACCATCGCGAAGTCGAAGAGCACCTTGAGGCCCTTCGCGTGCGCGGAGGACACGAGCGTCCGGAGGTCGTTGAACGAGCCGAAGCACGACTCGTGGGAGAGCGACGTCGGATCGTTCGGCGTGTCGAGCTTCGGCCAGTAGCCGTGGTAGCCGGAGTAGAGCTTGTCGTCGCCGCCGACGCCGCGCCCGAGGACCCCGGGGTTGTCGAACGGCACGGTGATCCAGAGCGTGTTGACGCCGAGGTCGTTGAAGTAGCCGTCGTTGATCTTCTGGGTGACCCCCGCCCAGTCGCCGCCTTGGTAGTCGGCGATGGCGCCGCTCACGCCCGGGACGCGGCAGCCGGCGTCGAGCGCGGTGTTGCCGTTGAAGAAGCGGTCGACGAAGACGAAGTAGATGACCGAGTCGCGCCAGTCGAACACGCCCGGCGGGAGCTCACCCTCTTCTTCGCAGAGCGCGGGGTCGCACGTCTTGCCGGCGAACGTGTTGTTCGTGTTGTTGTTGGAGTCCGTGACCGTCGGCTGCGCCGGATCGATGACCCACTCGCCGTCGACGACGAACTTGTACTGGATGGGGGTCGAGAGCGGGATCGGGATGTCGACGCTCCAGACGCCGCCCTTCTTCGCCATCGGCTTGCCGACCTCCCACGTTGAGGGGCCGCCGAAATCGCCGCGGAGCTCGACGGTCGTCTCGCTCCCGATCGGATACGTGATCGTGTGCTCGCAGCGCTTCAGCTCGGCCGGACACTCGACCTTGCCGGGACCGGTGCCGTAACCGTAGCCGTCACTCCCGCCGCTGCCGGGGTTGAAGGTCGAGGGATCCGGCGGCTGACCGAAGTCACGGTTGTCGACGTCCGACGAGCCGCACGCGGCGGACGCGGCAGCGAGCACGCCGGCGAGCACCGACACGGAGGCGAGCCCGCGCGCGCTCGTCGCGGAGAAACAGGGAAGGAGCGGCATGGAGTCTGTTCGTTCCGGTCAGGGCTGGGCGCGCGCGGACGCGCGGCAGGTCCGTAAGGGTGGCCCAGGATGGCGGAAGGTCCAGAATTGTCAACTCACGCCTGAGTTACGGGTGCGTCTCCGCGCACCCGTAACCCGCGAGCGCGCGGCTCCGCGAGGCCGAAGCCTCGCGGACGCGAGGGACGCGCACCCCGCGCGATCCTGCGGCCTCAGTTCGGGCAGGCCGCCGGCGGAGGCGGCGCGCTGCAAGCCGCGGGGACGCCGCCCTGTGTGCACGAGCCGCAGCCGCAGCCGCCGGCGATCTGCTTGTCCTTGCAGTACGCCATGTACGCGCCGCCCTGGCCGAAGCACCACCAGCCATCCGTCTTGTCACCGCAGTCGGTCGGATCGAGCGGACCGGCGGGCCCGCCGTCGCCGTCGCCGGTGCCCGGGGAGCCTTGGCCGTCGCCGCCCCCCTGGTCGTCGCCGCCGGGGCGGAGGCTCGGGAGCGCCTCGCACGCCTCGCCGACCACGCCGATGTCCGGCGGCGGCACCGCCGCGACCTCGTCCGGACATGCCTGCTCGATCGTGAGCCCGGTCTCCTTGAGGGCGGCGAGCCCGAGGATCTGGGTCGCGACCGCGACGTTCTGCGGAGGCGGGACGTTCCAGAGCATCGCGATCGCCATGTCGACGGCGCCCGCGTACTGCACGTACTGATCGCCGGTCGCGCCGTCGGTGATGATGTCGCTCCGGTAGCCCCAGCCGTTGTTGCCGAGCGCCTGCGTCGCGCCGTTCCACGCGCCCGAGTCCGAGACGCCGACGTTGACGTCGACCGGGACCTCGAAGAAGCCCGCCGACGCGCTGACGCCGACCGCGGCGCCGACGAGGTTTCCGTCGGGGCTCGAGAAGACCTGACCGGTCACGCTGACGCCGGCGATCGCCTTGATGCCGAGCGCGCCGGAGACGGAGCAGGTGCGGCCGCTGCCGGCGGCGATCACGTTCGGCTGGTTGCCGAACGCGTAGCCCATGTACGCGCCGACCTCGACGCCGCTCGTCGTCCCAGCGCTGTAGCCCACCGAGTTGAAGACCGCGGCCTGCTGGTTGTAGAGGTCGAAGTAGACCGCTGCGCCGCCGTTCGCGGCGGCGCCGACGCCGGCCGAGCCGCCCGCGCCGTAGAAGAAGTAGGGGCGCTGGAGGCGCGCGAAGGGCGCGACCGTCTCGCACATCTTGCTCTTCGCGTCGCGCAGGAGCTGGCGCACCATGCTCCCGACCTCGCGCGCGCGCTGGAACCGCTCGCGCCAATCGGTCGTCCGCGGGCCTGTGAGGACGATGCGCACCGACCGCTTGGAGATCGAGTCGGTGACCACGCAGGTCCCCGTCGCCTCCAGCTCGTCGAGGCACGCGAAGTAACGCGACGTCGTCTCGTCCACGTAGGCGCCGTACTGGTCGAACGTCACCTGACGCGCTGCCGCGACGCGTTCGCTCTCTCGCTCCGATTCGGTGGTCGTCGAACAAGCGGGGATCGCGCAGGCGATCCCGAGGGCGAAGGGAAGGGTCGCAAAGACGGGACGCATGGATCCGAGGATCCATGCACGTTGCACACCCAGCAACGAGCGTGCTGTGGATCGCGAAAATTCCAGCACCTACGGCGCGACGCATGGATCGCGAACTGTCCATATTGGGGGCGCCACCGCGTCAGGGGCGTCGTAGGTGATGGTCGGATGGCGTGCGCCGGCGACGCCGCTCTCAGCGAGCGCAGGCGGCGTCGACGGGGACGTAGACGTGGACGCCGAACGGCTCGGCGGCGACGCGAAGGACGCCGGCCGACGCGTCCACCTTCGTCCCGGTCACGACGTCGACGAGCTCCGCCGGGGTCCCGGCCGGGAGCGGGACGTCGACGGGGATCGTCGGCCGTCGAACGAGCGCGACGATCGCCGTGTCGGCGGCGCTCGCGGGGGCTCCGCGGGCGGCGCCCCCGGGCGTACGCGCGAAGACGAAGCGCTCCTTGTCGGCGAGGAGCGTCGTCATCTCTCCGCGACGAAGAGCCCGCGAGCACACGCGCGCCCGCCCGATCTTCCTGGCGAGCTCGCGCGTCTCGCGCTGCGCGTCGATCAGCGCTTCCTCCGCGGGCATCACGCGACGGCAGTCGGGATCGCTCCGGCCTGCGAGGCCGACCTCGTCGCCGTAGTAGAGGACCGGAGCGCCGGGCATCGTCAGCACCGACGCGAGCGCGAGGCGCTGCTTGGCATAGACCGTCGGATCGAGCGGCTGGGGCGGCGACGTCCACGTGTCCCCGCCGTCGTTGCCGGCGCTGACCGACGCGAACCGCGAGACGTCGTGGTTGCCGATCATGAGGCCCATGACGGCGCCCGCGCCCTCCCACGCGGCCTCGCCGGCGCGGAAGCTCTCGTCGATCGCCGACAGCGGCGCGCTCTCGGCGGCGATGGCCTGGCGGAGCGTCCACATCAGCGGGAAGTGGAAGCTCCCGTCGAGCCCGTATGGACCGAGATCGTAGCGGAGGCTCTGGTAGTTGCCGGGGCCGGTGAAGTTCTCTCCGAGGATGTAGAGCGCGTGACCGGGGTGCGCGTACCGGCGGCGCGCGGCCGTCGCGATGCGCCGGATCGCGGCGCGCGGCACCATCGGGACCGCGTCGATGCGGATCCCGTCGGCGTCCCAGCGATCGAGCCACCACATCGCGTCGGCGGTCGCCGCCCGTCCCGCCGCCTCGTTCCCCCAATCGAGGTCGGGGAGGTAGGGCGCGAACCAGCACGTTTGGATGTGCTTGCCCCAGTCGCACGAGCCCTGCCCGCAGAGACAGAAGTCCTCGGGGAACCACTCGGGGTGCTCGCTCACCCACGGGTGCTCGCGGTGGACGTGGTTCGGCACGACGTCGAACAGGACGCGGATGCCGCGCGCGTGGGCGGCGCCGACGAACGCGTCGAGCTCCTCCTCGCTGGCGAAGCGAGGGTCGATCGCCTGCGAGGCGATCGGCCAGTAGCCGTGGTAGCTCGTGTACGAGCGGCCGTCGTTGCCCGGGAACTCGCCCGTCGGGTTGAGGTAGAGCGGCGAGAGCCAGATCGCGCTCGCGCCGAGCGCCTCGATCTCGCCGCCCTCGAGCGCCTGGCGGACCCCCGCGAGCGTCCCGCCGGCGCGCGACGACGGCGTGGCCGGCGGCGCGAGAGGCCCCTCGGCGCCGCGGAAGCGATCGAGCACCACCTGGTAGACGATCGCGTCGCGCGGGTCCCAGGGCTCGGCGCTGCCGGAGCTCGCGTCGATCCACACGGTGGCGCGGGTGTCTTCGGCGAGGACGCCCGCCACGTCGCGCGCCTCGATCGTGTACGTGTATTTTCCACGCGAAAGCCCGTGAGCCTCGAGGACGACCTCGCCGCGCGCGGCGTCGACGGTCGTGACGGTGAGGCTCGATCCGTCGCGCCCGCGCGCGGCGACCGTGGCTGGATCGATCGGCCTGCCGCCTCGCGCGGCGAGGAACGTCGCGCGCACGGTCGCCGCGCCGGCGGCCGTGGTCTCGACGCCGGCGACGCCGAGCGCCGGCCGCGCGCAGTCCGCCGCGGTCGCGACGGTGACCTCGCGCCCCTCGTACGAGCCGGTCATCGGCTCGTTCTTGTCGGTGAGCCAGACGCCGTCCTCGACGATCGCGTAGGCGTGCTCGCCGGGCGGCGCGTCGACCTCGGCGACCCGCCAGCCGTCGTCGCGACGTCGCGGCTCGAGCCCGGGGCGCTTCCAGCCGTCCCAGTCGCCGAGCACCTCGACGTGCGCGGACGCGCTCGCCGGCTTGTGCCAGATCGTGAGGCCGCACGGGCGCGTCGGGGCGCTCTCTCGCGCGGCGTCCTGCGACGAGCACGCGCCGCCGGCGCCGAGCGACGCGCACGCCGCGAGGACGAGCGCGAGCGGGCGCGCGACGCCGAGCGGGCGCGTGACGTCGAGCGGGCGCGCAGGCCCGCCGCGGCTCGACGGACGTCGAGCGTAAGTCGACGGCGCTCTGGTGGCTGAGGCCACCCGGTCGTACTAGCCGGCGAACCCTACGCGCGCAAACGGCCCGCGGGCCCGCGAGCTCGATCTGCCGCGGGCCGAGCCGAAGGGCGTCACACGCGGCCACCGACCAAGACGTGCGCGACGGAGCGTGACGTCCGCGACAAGACCAGCGACGGGGCGTGCGTCCGCGACGAGGCCAGACGCCGTGACGTCCGCGACGAGGCCAGACGCCGTGACGTCCGCGACGAGGCCAGACGCCGTGACGTCCGCGACGAGGCCAGACGCCGTGCGGGCCTAGACGTTGTGACGAACGACGCTCGCGTTGATGGTACCCGCGAAGGTGACCCACGCGACGTACGGCAGCATGAGGAGGCCCGCCGTCCCGTCGACCTTCCGTGCAGCGAGCGCGTAGCCGGCCGCGGAGCCGAGGTTCGCGGACAGGTCCGCCAGCGCCGCCGCCGGCTTCCGCTTGCCGAAGAAGAGCGGCGACCACGCGGCGTTCGTCGCGATCTGCGTCACCCATATGCCCAGCGCAGCGGAGCGTTGCTTCGACGGCGGGGCACGCCAGACGCGCCACGCCGACGCGGCGCTCAGCGAGTACAGGAGCGGCCAGACGAGGCCGAACACGCGCTCGGGCGGCGTCCACGACGGCTTCGCGAGCGACCGGTACCAGCGCTTCGGGCCGCGCTTCATCGCCACGCGCCCGAGAAGGAGCGCGGTGAGCGTGGCGCCACCGATCAGGGCCACCCCGAGGAGCGATCGCCAATGGCTCCGGAGCGGTCGCCGCCGCGCGGAACGCTCGACGTCCGACGCCATCGCGTCCTCCGACTCCGACGCCGTCGCGTCCTTCGACGCCATCGCGTCCTCCGACGCCGACTCCGTCGCGTCCTCCGACGCCGACTCCGTCGCGTCCTCCGACGCCGACGCCATCGCGTCCTCCGACGCCGACTCCGTCGCGTCCTCCGACGCCGACTCCGTCGCGTCCTCCGACGCCGTCGCGTCCGACGGCTCGCAGGCGATCCGCGTCTCCGCAGCGATCGACTCGCGCGCGATCGTCACGGGGCGCGGCGGGACGGCCCCCGGCGTCTCGTCGACGACGCGCGGCACGCCCGGGATCGGCTCGTCGACGAGCGCTTCGCCCGCCTGCAGCTCACCCGCGCGCGCCTCATCGAGCAACGGCTGCGGCGGCTCCGGCGGAAGTGGAGCGGACGGCGCGACGACGTGCTCCTCGCCGCCGCGCGGGCTCTGCTCGCTCGTGCGCGAGCCCTCCAGCGACCGGCGCAGGCTCTCCTCGTCGTTGCCGTCGGGCTTGTCGATCTGCATCCGCTACCTCGCGAGCCCGAGCTTGCGGACGAGCTGGGAGAGACGCGACGCCTTCCGGCGGCGACCGCCGAAGAGGAGCGACGCGAGCGCGAGACCCCCGAGCGCGAGGAGCCCGGCCAGCAGCGGCTTGCCATTCGAGCGGAGCGGGCGGACCGCGCGCGAGAGACGGCTCCGTCCCTTCTCGCGCGACATGGGATCGCGCGCCTGAACGAGCGGAGTCTCGTACTCCTCGATGAAGAGATCCTCGACGAGCACCTCGACCGGCTCGTCGGCGCCGAGCTCCCTACCCTCCGTCGAAGTCGGCTCCCTCGGTTCGTCGATGTTCATCGCGAGCTCCTCATGGCAGGCATGTCCGGATCGGGATCGGGCGCCGGAACCGGCTCGGGCTCGGGCGGCTCGTGCGGCACGTGATGCTGCGGCGGCGGGTCCGGGGCAGGTCCGGGCAGCGGCGGCTCCGGCCTCCCGTGGGTGTCGTCGTGGCTCATGACAGCGATGCACGCATCGCGCGTGCCCGCGTGCCGCGAGCGGCGAGCTCAGCTACTTCTTGTCCCGCTCCCACGTGACGAGGCGCAGACTTCTCGGGAGCACGCGGCCTTCGTCGACGCCGCGGTCGTCCGTCGTCCAGAGGCGCACGCGCGTGGCGAGGAGCCCCGCTTGGACGATGGCGCGGCGTTGCACGACAGCCTTGGCGTCCGTCGTCGTGTCGTTCGGGAGCGGAGCAAGAGCGGCCCTCGAGAGCGCCCCAGCGTCGTGGCCGATCGCCGTCCAGTAGCTCGGCCGCACGCCGAAGCGCTCCATGAAGCCGCGCACGTCCTCGTCGCGCGCTTCGGCCGGCGTCGCGGCGAGCACCGGGACGATCCCGGCCGAGGCGCTCAGCACGGTGAGCCCGCGGGGAGCGTCACCGTGCGGGACGCCCGACTCGAGCGTGAGCGCGACCGCAGGAGGAGGCGACGCGCGGGACGGAGCGAGCGCCGCGCCGAGGTCGCGCAGGAGATCGCGCGCGCACGACGGGGGACCGGAGACGAGCCAGCCGCGGGCGCCGCCCTTCCACCACGCGTCGACCGGGAAGCGCGTCCTCCCGGCCTGCGCGAGCGGGACGTCGCAGCGCACCGGCGGCAGGAGCGTGAGCCCCGGTCCGCGACCGTCGAGCGAGCCGGCCGCCACCTCGTCGTCCGAGGCGTCCGCGACGAGGGCTGCCGTCTTCACGCCGTGGCGGACGAGCGCGTCGGCGAGCATCGCGATCTCGCGCTCGGTGCGCTCGCCGAGCACCACCGCGGCCTTGCGCGGCATCTTCGCCGGGCTCGGCGCGGCGAGGAGGAGCACCGCCACGCCGCCCTCCTCGCTCCACGTCACGGCGCGATCCGCGCTCGCGCGATCGAAGCCGGCGACGATGACGGCGGCCCCCTCGCCCGCGAGCTCTTCCATCGCCGCGCGCGTGCCCGCCGCGTCGACGCCGTCGTCCCGCGTGACGAGCCGCGCGCCCTCCTCGCGCCCCGCCGTGCGCGGGAGGCCGAGCGCCCACGAGAGCCCGCGGACGACGTCGGCGGCCTCGTCGCGGAGGTCGCGATCGCGCGTGGGCAAGAGGAGTCCGACCGTACGCCCCGCGACGGTGTCGATGCCGCGCCGGCTGGCGGCGAGCTCGCCGAGCTCGAGCCCCGCGTCGCCGCCGGTCTGCGCCGCGCTGACGCCGCTCTGCTCCACGAGCCAGCGCGCGAGCGCGGCGTCGTTCGTCTCGACCGCGATGCGCGCCAGCCGCTCCGCCACGAGCTTCTGCGTGTCCGCGCCGTAGCCCGACGCCGCGCCGCGCGCGCGCATCGACTGGTAGGTCTGCTCGAGGACGGGGCGCGGGAGCGTCTCGAGGATCTGGCCGATCTTCCCGCGCACGCGCTCCTTGTCGTCCTCGCCGACGCCGCGGAGCCACGCGTCGAGGTACGCGAGCGCCTCGTAGTCCGTGTGCGCCGCGATCGCGCTGAGCGCGAGCTCCTCGAGGAAGACCTCGCGATCCGCCTCGTCGACGACCTTCCCGACGAGCGGGCGCAAGCTGTCGAGCGCCGACTGCGGCGCCCCGTGGAGGCGCAGGCTGCGCGCGCGCGCGACGGTCGCGAGGTCGTGCGTCGTCCCGGGGGGCATCTCGCCGAGCGACGCCAGCACGCCGTCGGCGGCGGCGAGCTGCCCGGACTCCATCATCACGAAGGCGAGGTACAGCTTCGCCAGCGGGGCCGCGCCGTCACGCGGGTGGCGCGCGATGAAGTCCTCGGCCGCGCGGCGCTCGACCCTCCGGCCGTCCCAGGCCTCGCGGAGCAACGCGAAGTCGGCGGCGGCGCCGGGGCTCGACGAGAGCGACGCGACCGGCGCGGCCCGCTTCGCCGAGCGCGAGCAAGCGGCCGCCGCTGCGAGAGCCAGCGCGCCCGACAGGACGATCAGCGCGGTGCTCCGTGACCTCACGGCGGCGGAGCATAGCGGCTGCGCGCCTGGTTCGTGCCGAAGTCGCTCACGCCCGCGGGCCGTGAGCGCGGCCGGGCCAAACGGAGCCCGAGCCGCGAACGTGCGCTGACGCCTCCTCGAAGGGAACGTATACTCCGCGCGAATGGCGGACGAGGAGAGCTCGGCTTCCACGGCGGACAGCGACTCCGGCGCGGACGGCGGCGCGAACGGCGACTCCGGCGCGGACGGCGACTCCGGCGCGAACAGCGACTCCGGCGCGGACGGCGGCGCGAACGGCGACTCCGGCGCGGACGGCGACTCCGGCGCGGACGGCGACTCCGGCGCGAACAGCGACGCGAACAGCGACGCCGGCGCGGACGGCGCCCCCGACGCGAACCGCGACTCCGGCGCGGCCGCTTCCCCCGACGCGCCCACGCCGGAGCCGCCCTCGCCCGAAGCGCCGGCGGCCGAGAGCGCGCGCTACCGCAAGCTCCACACGCTCTCCGGCGCGCTCGCGCTCGGCGTGTTCCTCGTCGAGCACATCGCGACGAACGCGTCGGCGCTCGGCGGCCGCGCCACCTACGACGCCGTGGTCGGGACGATCGTGCGCTCGAGCGTCCTGCCGTTCGTCGAGGTCGTCTTCATCTTGCTCCCGCTCGCCTTCCACGCGGGCTACGGGCTCTACCTGCTCCGCGCCAAGGCCGCGCCCGAAGCCGTGGTCGCGCGCTACGGCGACCGGCGCCTGTGGCGCTTGCAGCGGCTGAGCGCCCTCTTCGTCCTCGTCTTCGTGCTCGTGCACCTCTGGGAGCTCCGCGCGCAGCGCCTCTTCTTCGGGCTCCCCGCGGACGCGCTCCACACGACGCTGACGGCGCGCCTCTCATCGACCTGGGCCGGCGTCCCGTTCGTCGCGCTCTTCTACGTGCTCGGCGTGTTCGCCGTCGCGGTGCACCTCTCGAACGGTCTCTTCGCCGCGACCGCAGCGTGGAACCTCGGCGTCTCCCCCTCCGGTCGGCGGACGGCCCGGATCGCGACGCTCGCGCTTGGAGGCGCGCTCTTCGCCGCAGGCGCAGGGGCCGTGGTCGCGCTGGCGACCGGAACGCGCTTGCTCCCGGGCGCGGATGGCGATAGCGCTGCGGTCGCGGTTCCATGCGGGTCTTCCGCTCCGCCTCCCTTCCGGGTCTCGCCGACCCCTTCCCGCTGAACGTGCGCGGCCCTACCTCGGGCTCGCCCCCCTAACCGAATCCCAAGGCATGGCCAAGACCAGCATCGTCACCGAGTCAGGCAAGGTCCGGCGAGTCATCGTCGTCGGCGGAGGCCTCGCGGGGCTCAGCGCCGTCATCAAGCTATGTGAGGCGGGGATCCCCGTCGACCTCTTCTCCCTCGTCCCGGTGAAGCGCTCGCACTCGGTCTGCGCGCAGGGCGGGATCAACGCGAGCGTCAACACCAAGGGTGAAGGCGATTCGCCCGAGGTCCACCTCGAGGAGACGGCCTACGGCGGCGATTTCCTCGCCAACCAGCCCCCGGTCAAGGGGATGACCTACGCGGCGCCGGGCATCGTCTACATGCTCGACCGCATGGGCGTGCCGTTCAACCGCACGCCCGAAGGTCTGCTCGACTTCCGCCGCTTCGGCGGCACGCTCTTCCACCGCACCGCGTTCGCCGGCGCGACGACGGGCCAGCAGCTGCTCTACGCGCTCGACGAGCAGGTGCGCCGCTACGAGACCGTCGACGTCGAGGACGACCGCGGCATCGTCGTCCGCGGCGAGAAGATGGTCCGCAAGTGGGAGCTCTGGGACTTCCTCGGCACGGTCCTCGACGACGAGGGCCGCGCGCGCGGCATCGTCGCGCAGGACCTCAAATCGATGGCGATCGAGAGCTTCCGCGGCGACGCGGTCCTGCTCGCGACCGGCGGCCCGGGCATCATCTTCGGCAAGTCGACCAACAGCGTCATCAACACCGGCACCGCGGCGAGCGCCGTCTACCAGCAGGGCGCCTGCTACGCGAACGGCGAGTTCATCCAGGTCCACCCGACGGCGATCCCCGGCGCCGACAAGCTCCGCCTCATCTCGGAGAGCGTCCGCGGCGAGGGCGGCCGCGTCTGGGTGCCGAAGGACCCGAAGGAGAAGCGCCGCGGCCGCGACGTGCCCGAGAAGGAGCGAGACTACTTCCTCGAGGGCAAGTACCCGGGCTACGGCAACCTCGTCCCGCGCGACATCGCGAGCCGCGAGCTGTTCCTCAAGGGCTTCCACGAGGGCAAGGGCGTCTTCAACCCGAAGAGCGGGAAGAACGAGCTCGAGGTCTACCTCGACGTCACGCACCTGCCGAAGGAAGTGCTCCGGCGCAAGCTCGAGGGCGTCCTCGAGATCTACGAGAAGTTCGTCGGCGAGGATCCGTACGAGAACCCGATGCGCATCTTCCCGGCCGTCCACTACTCGATGGGCGGCCTGTGGGTCGATTTCGAGAAGAGCGCCGACGGCAAGCTCGTGCCGGGATCGCCCCGCAACCAGGCGACCAACATCCAGGGCCTCTACGCCGCCGGCGAGGTCGACTACCAGTACCACGGCGCCAACCGCCTCGGCGCCAACTCGCTGCTCTCGTGCATCTACGGCGGCATGGTCGCGGGCCCCGCGATCGCGTCGTACGTGAAGGGCCTGCCGAACAGCTCGTTCGACCTCAAGGCGTCGGTCTTCGACAAGGCGGAGAAGCGCGAGCGCGAGCGCTACGAGGCGTCGCTCGCGATGGACGGCAAGGAGAACCCGTACGTCCTGCACAACGAGCTGTCGCAGGTCATGCTCCGCGACTGCACGATCGAGCGCCACAACGGCGTCCTCGAGACGGTGATCGCGAAGATCGACGAGCTCGAGGATCGCTGGCACGACATCGGCGTCCCCGACAAGAGCACGCGCGCCAACCAAGGCGCGCAGTTCGTGCGGCACCTCCGCAACATGCTCATCATCGCCCGCGTCATCGCGCAGGGCGCGAAGAACCGCGACGAATCGCGCGGCGCGCACTACAAGCCGGATTTCAAGCAGCGTGACGACGCCAACTGGCTCCGCTCGACGATGGCGCTCTACAAGGACGACGGCAAGCGCAGCTCGGTCGACTACGTGCGGGAGCTCGAGTACCCGCTCCACGGCAAGACGGTCCGCGTGACCGACGAGGTCGACGTGAGTCTCGTCAAGCCGCGGCCCCGCCGCTACGAGACCGCCGGCGCCGCCAGCGCCTCGGCCAAGGGCGAAGGCGAGGCGAAGACGGACAAGGCGAAGGGCGCCGAGGCGAGCCCCGCCCAGTAGCGTCCGGGCGCGGCGTTCCGGCCCGCGTCGGGTCGTCCGCGCCGGTCGGCGCGTTCCGGCCCGCGTCGGGTCGCCGGTAGTTTGGCCCGACGGGCGCGGTTTCTCTAAAGCTGCTCATCGTGCGTGAACCGCGGGGCGTGGCCGGTCTCCTGAGTCTCCTCTGCGCCGCCGGCGCGGTCGCTTGCGGCGGTGGCCACGTTCCTGCCCGCGCCGGCGCGCCGGTGGACGTCGCCCGAGCGCCGGAGCCCGCCCAGCTGCGCGCCGCGCGCTTGCCCGCAGCGGCGACGGCGCCCGCGCCGGCTCCCGCCGCTCATGCGGTGGACGCCGAGGAGCACTGGTACTTCGAGGCGCTCTCCGCGGACGGCCGACGTGCGCTCCTCCGCCAGCTCGATCCCAAGAGCCGGGCGACGTTCCACATCCGCGTCGTCGACGTCGACAGCGGCCGGACGCTCGAGGAGACCGCGCTCCCGGAGCTCGCGAAGATCCCGGCGTCGACCATCGGCGGCAAGCCCACCGAGCTCGCCGAGCTCGAGTGGATGCTCGCCTCGCCCGCGTTCGGGCGCGACATCATCCGGGGCTCGCACCTCGCCGGGAGCTTCCCGTTCGGGGCGTGCGGGCGCCTCGCCGCCGCGCACGGCGGCAGCGCGATCTCCTTCGACGCCGGCGACTGGCTCTACGTCGCCGACGACACCGGCCGCGTCCGGCGCCGCCTGGTCGAAGAGGCCGCGTACGATCCGCGCTTCACGCCGGACGGCAAGCACCTCTTCTTCCGCCGCGCGACCGGCACGGTCGACGTCCTCGCGAAGTACGAGCTCTTCGTCGTCCCGTCCGATCTGTCGTCGCCGCCGCGCGCCGTGCCTGGCTCGAGCGGCATGCGCGATCGCTTCGTCGCCCACCCGGACGGCCAGACGGCGTTCGCGGTGGCGTCGCAGCCGCGCGGACCGGCAGGCCGCCGCGGAGAGGACGCGCGACGCGCGGCCGACACCTGCGTCGTGTCGCTCTCGCTCCGCCCACCGTTCACGACCAAGCGGCTCGCTTGCCTCGACGGCGCCGAGCAGCTCGTCGAGTCGGTCATCTCACCGAAGGGCAAGTGGGCCGCGCTCTCGACGAAGAAGAACGCAGGGACCGACGGCGAGCGCCGCATGGAGTGGCGGCTGCGCGTCGTGTCGCTCACGAGCGGCAAGGTCGTGCGCGACGAGCCGGAGCCGGCGGGCATCGCCGTCCGCGCCATCAGCGACGCGGGGCTGCTCGTCCAGAGCGGCGCCCGCAGCGTCGTCATCACGGACGTGCCGGCCAAGACGTCACGCGAGCTCGACCGCCCCGTCGATCTCGGCTACCGCGGCTTCTTCCGCAACGACGCCGATCTGGTCTACGTGCGCGAAGGCGCCGTCGCGGTGCTCGACGTCTCGAAGGACGCGAGCGAGTAACGCCGCGTCGCCGCGTGACGGCACGAGGAAGTCACGAGCCGCCGGGCGTTCGCGGGTATCCTCGCCGCGATGGCGGGCGAGGCGACCATGACGGCCCCGCCGCGGCGCGTCCTCCCGCTCTTGCTCGTCGGCTATGCGGCGTTCTACCTGTGCCGCGCGAACGTCGAGCCGGCGCTCAACCTGCTCGCGATCGACCACGGGTACGACAACGAAGAGCTCGGCGTCGTCATGGCGATCGCGCTCGGCGCCTACGCCGTGGGCAAGCTCGTCCTCGGTCCGCTCGCCGACCTATGGGGCGGCAAGCGGATCATGGTCGCCGCGCTGGTCGCGTCGGCGCTCGTCTCGCTCGCGATCGCAGCGTCCGATGCGCCCCGCCGCTTCGGCGCCGGCGCGGGTCTCGTCGTGGTCGGCGCGCTCGTCGTCGCGAATCGCTTCGTCCAGGCGGGCGGCTGGGGCGGCCTCGTCCACGTGGTCGGCGTCACGTACGGGCCCTCGCGACGCGGCACCATCATGGGCATCCTGTCGACGAGCTACGACGTCGGCAACGTCCTCGCGCTCGTCCTGTCCGCCGCGCTCGTCGAGGCGGGGGCCGGCTGGCGCGCGCTCTTCGTGGTCAACCCGCTCATCGTCCTCGCGGTCGCGCTCGTCGTTCACCTCGCGCTGCCGGTGCCCCGATCCCGCGCGACCGCCGCGGCGCGAGCGGCGAGGACCGACGAGGCCACCGACACGACGGGCGAGGCCGGCGAAGCCCACGCGCGCCCCGCGGCGACGTCCGACTCGGCGAGCCCCGCCGGCGACGCCGGCTCCGTCCCGGCCAGCGCCGGACCCGACGCGCGCCTCGCCGACATCGCGCTCCGGCTCGCGGGGCAGCCGGCGTTCTGGTTCGCGGCCGGCCTCTCCTTCCTCCTCACGTTCGTCCGCGCCGGCTTCATGACCTGGACCCCGCGGTTCCTCTACGAGGTGAGCGTCGCCGCGAACGCGCCCTCCGCGACCTCGAGCTCGATCGCCAAGAGCGCGTTCTTCGGCGTCGCCGGGATCATCGGCTCCGTCGTGACCGGTCGCATCTCGGACCGCCTCGGCCCCGGCCGGCGCGCCCCGGTGATGACGGCGTCGCTCGCCCTGCTCGCCGGCTGCACGCTCGCGCTCGCGCACGCAGGCGTGACGTCCCCGGTCGTCGCCACGGCGGGCGTGGCGGCGTGCGGGCTCTTCCTCCTCGGTCCGTACTCGCTGCTGGCGGGCGCCGTGTCGCTCGACGTCGCCAGCCCCCCCCGCGCGGGGGCCCCTCCGCCCGAGGCGAAGCCCGACGCGCGCGGGGCGGCGACCGCCGCGGGCTTCATCGACGCCGTCGGCTACGTCGGTGCGAGCCTCGCCGCGCTCGTGCTCGGCAGCGTCTCGAAGCGGGCCGGCTGGACGGCCGCGTTCGACGTCGTCGCCGTCGTCGCCGGCCTGGCCTTGCTCCTGGCCTGGACCTGGAGCCGGCGGCCCGCGACCTCCGAGCGGGGGTCCGCGACGTCGACATAGCACGAAGCATCTTGGGAGCTTGTCGAAGTCTTCGCCTTTCACCACAATGCGATGAGCCCCATGCCCGAGCCGCGCACCGTAAAGCTGAAGATCCTGCGCCAGGACGGCCCGACCGAGTCGAGCAGCCGTCGCTGGGAAGAGTTCGACGTCCAGTGGCACCCGCAGATGAACGTCATCAGCGCGCTCATGGAGATCCAGAAGTCTCCGGTGACCGCGGACGGCAAGACGGTCGCGCCGGTCGTGTGGGACTCGTGCTGCCTCGAAGAGGTCTGCGGAGCCTGCACGATGATCGTCAACGGCAAGGTCCGTCAGGCGTGCTCGGCCCTGGTCGACAAGGTGAGCCCGGACGGCGAGCCGATCACGATCGCCCCGATGACGAAGTTCCCGCTCATCCGGGACCTCATCGTCGACCGCTCGCGCATGTTCGAGGACCTCAAGAAGGTGAAGGCCTGGGTCCAGCTCGACGGCTCGCACGAGCTCGGTCCGGGCCCGCGGCAAGCCCCCTCGAACCAGGAAGAGGCCTACCCGCTGTCGCGCTGCATGACGTGCGGCTGCTGCATGGAGGCGTGCCCGCAGATCAACAGCGGCTCGGACTTCATCGGCCCGGCGGCGATCAGCCAGGTCCGGCTCTTCAACCTCCACCCGAGCGGCAAGATGCACAAGGCCGAGCGCCTCGAGGCGCTCATGCAGCCGGGCGGAATCGACGGTTGTGGAAAGGCGCAGAACTGCGTCGAGGTGTGTCCCAAGGAGATCCCGCTGGTCGACTCGATCGCGGACGTCTCGCGCCAGACGACGAAGCACATGCTCTTCGGCTGGCTCCTGAAGTAGCCACTCCCGGAGTCACCGGCGCCCGAAGCGGTTGGCTCCGAAGTGGCGGCTCCGCCGCGGGGCGCTGATAAGCTCGAGAGATGCGGGGCACCGGGCATCTCCGAGGGTCGGCGGTGGCGTTGACGATCGCGCTGCTCTCGTGCGGCGACGATCCGGACTCGCTCGACGGCGGCGGCGCGCGAGGGCGCCGGAGCGGGGGCGGCTCGTCGAGCTCGTCCTCCTCGGGCTCGAGCGGCGCGGGCACGAGCGGCGACGTCGTCACCGGCACCGGCGCGAGCCCGAACGAGCTGTGCTGGAGCACGATCAACGAGCACCGAAAGCGCGACGGCCTTCCCCCGTACGAGCGCTGGACCGAGGCCGAGGCGTGCTCGGACGGCGAGGCCCGGAGCGACGCCGAGACCAACCGCCCGCACGGCGCCTTCCCGCGCTGCGGGGAGCTCGCGCAGAACGAGTGTCCCGGCACCCCGGGGCCGCCGGAGGAGGGCATCCCGGCCTGCCTCGCGATGATGTGGGCCGAGGGACCGGGCGGCGGCCACCACGACAACATGGCGAGCACGCAGTACACGAAGGCGGCGTGCGGCGTGTTCGTCACCGCGCGCGGCGCGATCTGGAGCGTGCAGAACTTCCGCTGATGGTATCGTCGGCTCGATGAGGAGAGCGGGCCGGAGACCAGCGCCTCGCACGCCACGCTCCGCCGTGCTGGCCACGAGCGTCGCGTTCGTCCTCTCGTCGTCGCTCGCCCTCGCCGACCAAGCGCCGCCCGCGCCCGAGGCGCCCGTCACCGCCCAGGTGGACCTCACGCGCGACACGCAGCCCGCGGTGGCCGAGGAGCCCGGCGCCGCCGACGCACCCCCGCCCGCGCCCTACGAGAAGTCGCTCGTCCTCGACGCCACCGTCGGCGCGATCGGCTTCCTCGGCGAGTTCGGCAAGATCTCACCGCCCGGCCCGTGGATGCACCTGCAGCTCGGCTACGAGCTGCTCAAGTGGCTGATGCTCTTCGGCGAAGGCGAGCTCGCGTTCACCGACACCTCGAACAGGCAAGCGCCCCCGAACACGCGCGCGTTTCCGATGTTCGGCTTCGGCGGCGGCGCCCGGTTCACGCTCCGCTTCACCGAGCGCTTCGGCGCCTACGTCCAGGGCAGCGTCGGGATGATGAAGGCCGACATCGCCACGAACGCGCTCGGGATCCTCGGCTTCCGCGAGGCCGAGTCGCTCGGCGTCTACGCCGGCGGCCGCCTCGGCGTCGAGTGGTACCAGATCAACCGACACTTCGCGCTCGGCCTCAACGCGGGAATCCGGACCGCGCAGGGCTTCGCCAAGCTCGGCGCCGGGACCGATTCGCCGCTGGCGCTCGATGGCGGCGCGTCGCTGCGGTACGCGTTCTGACCGGCTGGACGGCGCGCTGACCACGCGAGGAAAGCTGGCCTCGCGCGCGCTCGAAGCGCACAATCATCGTCGCAGGTACGCGTGGCGCGCGCGTGTGGCTCGGACGGGGAACCCGAGCCCGAACCGCTCCGGAGGACGAACATGCGACGGATCGCTTTCCTCGTGGTGGCAAGTGGGCTCGTAGGGTGGGGGCTCGCCGGCGCGCTCGGCGGATGCGGCGGAGACGACGGCGTCGCCGTCCCCGACTCGACAGACGGCGCGAGCGCGGAGGACGACGGCTCGAGCGGTTCGAGCGGGACGAGCGGGACGAGCGGGACGAGCGGGACGCCGGGCACCGATAGCGGGCAGCCGACCGACGCGGGCGACGGCGGGAGCTCGAGCGGCGAGGGCGTCTCCAACCCGAACAAGATCACCTGCGGCGCCGTCGAGTGCGACGCGGGCGGGTTCGCGATCAACAGCCCGAACCGATGCTGCGTGCGCGACGCCGGGACGGCCCCGGCGTGCTCGACGGCCCCGGCGTGCGCCAACACCGATCTCGAGCTCGCGTGCGACGAGCCCGCCGACTGCCCGAGCTTCGGCCCCGGCGCCGGGTTTCGCCAGCGCTGCTGCCTCCGCCTCGGAGGCGGCGGAGGAGGCGGCGGCGGAGGAGGAGGACGCCGCTCCGAGTGCAGCGCCCAGTGCGGGCAGAACGGCGGCACGCAGCTCTGCAAGACGAACGCGGACTGCGGGGACGGCGGCGCGGGCCAGCCGACGTGCAACATGAAGAAGTGCGGCGACTACAACGTCCGCGTCTGCGGGAGCCCGGCGGGCTGCGAGTAGCCACGCGGCGCGGCGACGCGGCGACCACGCCGCGCGCGCCGCGCGCTCGCTCCTCCACGTGCGTGCGCACGTCGTGGCGCGGACGGCGACCGCCACGTCGTGGCGCAGGCGGTCAGACCTCGATCGCGAACATCCGCGCCGTGCGCGCGGGCACCTCGACGACGAAGCCGCCGGCGGAGCGCTCGATGCGGACCGGCTCCCGCGTGTGCGGGAGTAAGTCCACGAGCGCGCGCGCGCGCGGCCCGAGGCCCACCGTCGCGAGCACGGCCTCCGGCTCGGGGTTCATCACGAACGCGACGCGCGGCGTGCCGTCCTCGTCGTCGTGGACCGTGACGTGGACCGTCGGCGGATCGCACGGGAACGTCGGCAGATCGAGCCGCTCGACGAGCCGGGCGACCAGCGCGTCGGCGCGCGCGGGATCGTCGAGCGGCTCGACCTCCAGCCCGCTCACGTCGTGCGGGCGGTCGAGCAAACGCATCGAGCCGTCGCGCTCGGGGGCGCTCGGCCCGATGGTCACCGCGACCCCTCGCGCCTGAGCGTCGCGGAGCGTGTCGAGGACGTCGCGCTTGAGGCCGCCGGCGGTCGTGCAGACGATCCACGACGCCCCCTCGATCGACTCCGCGAGGACCTCGCCGCCCGCGTAGGCGAACGGCACGCCACGCGCGAGGAGCGCCCGTTCGAACGCGCGCACGTACGACTCGCCGGCGATCGGCGCGGCGGGCGCGTAGCCCTGCGCGTCCTCGGCTGCGCCGCCGGCCTCGCCTGCGGCACCGCCTGCGCCCGAGGCGCTGCGCGTGAGCCCCAGATCGTCCTCGAGGCAGCTCTCGAGCGGACCGCCGCCCGTGATGTTGAAGAAGGCCGGGGTCACCGGACCGAACGCGTGCGTCGCGCGCGAAAGCCGGCGAAGCGCGCGTGGCACGACGAGGCGAACGGGCACGCGGCGCCGGAGCGCGTTCAGCTTCACGCGGTCGAGCGCCTCGATGAGCGCGTGGTATTCGTCGGCGAGGCGACGCGGGAGGCCGTGCTCGTCGATCGGCGCGCCGACCCAGCGATCGCGGTCGACGGCCATGTACAGGTTGAAGCCGCGCAGGCCGTACGCGAGCGCCGCGACGAGCGTGTAGAGCGAGTCCTTGTCGTCGAGCGGCGCGAAGAACGGCGGGAAGCCCGCGCCGACCTCGGCGCCGTACGCCGGGACGCGCACGCCCTCGCAGCGCACCGCGAGCTCGCCGGTGCGCCGGAGGATCGCCATGTGGTGTTTCGGATTGGCGGGGTGGTAGTAGTCGAGCCCGACGAGATCGACGACCCGCGCGATCCGCCCGGGGTTCAGCGCCGTCGCGGCCTCGCCGAGCGGCAGGTTGTGCATCGTCGGCACCGACGCGCAGCCGGCGTTCTCGAGCGCCTTCGCGAAGCGACCCATCGCCTCGGTGAGCAGGTGCTCGTGGAACTCCATCCAGTCCATGTGGCGCGGGAGCTCCTCGGCGGTCTTCGCGTCGAAGCGCTGCGGCGGCGCGGCGATCGCGAACGTCACGTTCGCCTCGTTCCACGCGTCGCGGAGCGCCTTGGCGCTCGAGTACTTCTCGCGGAGGAACGAGCGGAAGAGCCGGACGGCGTCCGGGTGGTAGTCCTGATCGTACGGGCCGTCGCGGAAGTAGAGCGCGCCCTCGTTGTCGATCTGCCACATCACGATCGGGCCGCGCGGGTGCTGGAGCGGCGCGAGCACGCGGCCGACCGCCTCGAACCAGAGCGCGGTCTCGTCGTGGAAGGCGTCGCTGGCGTAGCTCGGGACGGGGAACGCCGTCGGGACGATGGGCAGGATGACGGGGTTGTCGCGCGGCGTCCGCGCCTGGCAGTCGGGGTCCCAGACGACGCGCTCGGGCAGCCCGAAGTACGTGAGCTCGGCGTTGATGTGCGGCCCCGGCCGCGCGACGACGTAGAGGCCGCGCTCCGCGCAGAGCCGGAGGAAGCGCGCGACGTCGAGCCGGGCGAAGCTCTCGCCGAAGTCGAACGTCCCCTGAGCGACCTCGTGGACGCCCCACGGGATGTACGTGTCGACGACGCGCAGCCCCATCGCCTTCATCGCGTCGAGGCAAGGCCCCCAGTGCTCGGGCGCGTGCCGCCAGTAGTGCATCGCGCCGGCCCAGAGCGGCAGGAGCTCGCCCGCTCCCCTGCCGTCCGGGTCGAGCAAGAGGAGCCCGTGCGGGTGGACCTCGACGGTGCGCGGCGGCGGGGCGCCCTCGCCGCGCGCCCGGTCGTGCGCGCGCTCGCCGGGCGTCGGATGCCGGGGCGCGCGTGTCATCCGGGGATCTCGTCGGGCAGCGTCCGCTTCAGGATCTCGCGGAGCTCGGCCATGTCGGGGTCGTGCGGGGCGAGCCGCTCCAGCGCGCCGGCGACCTTCGCGATCGTCGGCGTGACGAACTTGAGGAACGACGGGTTGCCCTTCTGCCGGTCGATGAAGACGAAGCGCCCCGCGTCCTTCAGCTTGCGCTGGACGGTCACGAGATCGAACTCGCTCTGCAGGCGGCCGCGGCTCTCCTTGCTGAAGCCGCGCGAGAGCGCGGCGGCGTCGGCGTACTCGGCGAGGCGCGCCTCGACGAACGCGCGATCGAACGACTGGTAGCTGTCGTTGAGGAGCGCCACAAGGTCGTAGACGCGCGGCCCGAGGAGCGCGTCCTGGAAGTCGATCCAGACGAGGCGCGGGCCGTCGCCGTCGGGCACGACCATGATGTTCCGGGACTGGTAGTCGCGGTGGACGAATCCGCTCGGGAGCTCGGCGACGCGCCGCGCGAGGCGGTCAGCGATGCGGCTCCACGCGGCGAGGTCGGCCGCCGCGAGCGGCTTGTCGCGCGCGTCGAGGCCCCACTCTTTGAAGTGCTCGATCTCCCAGCGCAGGAGATCGAAGTCGAACGTGCGGCTCGCGACGACGCACCCCTCGGGCAGCGACGCGAGCTCGTTCTGCGCGCGCGCGAGATCGCACACCGCCTTGCGGTAGAGCCCCTCGCGATCGCCCGGGTTCTTGAGGAGCCAGTTGGCGAGGGTCTCGTCGCCGAGGTCCTCGATCACGAGCCAGCCGTGCGCGGTGTCCTCGGCGAGGACGTCCGGGACGTCGACGCCGTGCTCGGCCAGGAGATCGCGCACCTCGAGGAACGGCCAGCGCGCGCCGTCGTGCGCCTTCTGCACCTCCTCCGGGCGTCCGCCCTCCGGGACGAACATCGCCACGGCGGTCTTGCCGCCGTTCAGCGTCAGGCGGAAGTAGCGGCGCGTGGACGCGCCGCCGGGCATGGCCGCGAGCGTGAGGTCGGCGCCGAAGGACCGCCGGACGAGGTCGGCGAGCTTGTCCTCGGAGGCCTCGGCGGACGGCTGATGGAGGGAAGGTGAAACGACGGACACGGCCGTTTTCCATTATCCTTTCTGGCTGAACGACGCCACACTTGCCCGGCGCTCGAGGCCCCGCCGAGCGGCCCCCGTCCCCGTTTTCAGGGGTCGAGGCCCGTGCGATGCTGGCGGCATGTTCGACCCCAGCGCGGCACGGACCCGGCTCGAGCGACTCTGGCACCTCAAGGCGCATTTCGGCATGGAGCGAGGGAGCAACCGCGTCTTCCTCGACGAGATCGTCAGCGATCGGATGCAGCTCGTCGGTGGCCTGCAGGTGCTCCGCGACGAGCTCCAGTTCGCGATCCCGCCCGCGGCGCAGGACCGTGAGGCGTGCTCGGCCGACTTCACCCAGCCGAGCGTCATCACGACGCTCGCGTACACGAACTGCGGCGACCGCATCCACCACGGTGAGATCGAGCACTACCAGCGCGTCGTCGCCTCGCGCTTCGCCACCATCTCCGAGATCGGCACGCTCAAGCCGGAGGCCTTCCATCCGACGGGCGGCGGCACCGACGACGGCGCCACGCTCGCCCACGTGACCTGGGCCCACGCGCTCGACGAGCCGCTGATGAAGCGGACCTACGAGGGCAACCGGCAAAGCTTCGTCCTGTGCGCCTTCGATCTGAGGACGCACGTCGGCCGCGACCACCAGGTGGACCGCTTCGGCACGACGCGGGAGTCGACGTGGCGCGAGCCGCGCGCGGCGTGCGGCGCCATCGTCGGGACGCTCACCCACTACAACGCGGACAACGACGTCCACCGCCGCCTCCGGAACAACCTCGGCGAGGACAACTTCGCGCTCCTCTCGACCAAGGGCGTCAAGACGACGGACGGCATCGACGTCACCGCGGTGGTGGGAGCGGCGATCGTCGCGATCGACGGGATGCTCGAGACCGCGCGCGCGCTGCGCACCGAGATGGATCAGCGCGGGATGGCGCACCTGACGGCCTCGATCACGGTGAACCGCCCCGGGATGCCCGACACGATCATCTACCTGGCGCGCGCCACGGTCTTCGGCGGCGAGCTGCGGACGCAAGGCTTCGGCGTCGACGCGACGAAGTACGGCGGCGCGATGGTCGACCACCGCGCCGAGCGCCGCCTCCGCCTCACCTACGACGGCCTCACCGACACGGAGTTCCCGATCGCGACCGAGCGCTACGAGGTCCGCACGAAGGCGATCCCGAAGGATCCATTCGCCTGAACGCGGCGCGCGGTCCCGACTCGGGGACGCGGCGTCACGCGTCCCCGGGCAGCGAGGAGACGACGGCCACGCGTCCCCGGGCAGCGCGGGAGCGCGGCGACGACGCGCTCTCGGGCGAACGGGGCGACGTCGTCAGGTGATGACGCCGCGCTCGGCAGAGACGGGCGGCGGGATCTTCTCGCCGAGGCGCTCGCGGAGGTTCCGCTCGATCGTCCGCGAGATGCCCTTCAGCGGGAGGTCGTTGATGTCCATCCCGAACGGCTGCTCGAGCTCGTCACCGATCGCGTCGAGGCCGAGGAAGCAGTACGAGATCGCCAGCACGACGAACGGCGTCGCCCAGCGGATCGTGTCCATGAGGCCGAACGGCAGGAGCGTGCAGTAGATGGCGACGATGCGGTGCATCAGCACCGTGTACGAGTACGGGATCGGCGTGCTCTTGATGCGCTCGCACGCGCCCTGGATGTCGGTCAGCGACGTGAGCGATCCCTCGAGCACGGGGACGTGGAAGGCGTGGATCCAGCGCTTGCGGCGGGCCTCGACGAGGAGCTCGCCCATCCGCTGCAACATCGCGTACGGGACGTTCTCCTGGCCGCGGAAGCGCGCGGTCTCGTCCTCGCCGATGATGAACGCGAGGGTCTCGAACGGAGACGTGTCGCGCAGGTGATGGCGGAGCGCGTGGACGTACGCGATCACGAGGTGCACGAACCGCGTCTCGAACGCCGCGATCGCGTCTGCGCGCTCCGGCGAGTCCTCGGCGTCCGGCTGCGGCTCGATCAGCGTGAGGATCTGGCGCGTGAGGCTGCGCGAGGTGTTGACGAGCGCGCCCCAGAGCTTGCGCCCTTCCCAGAAGCGGTCGTACGCGGTGTTGTTCCGGAAGCCGAGGAAGATGCCGAGCGGCAGGCCGACCAGCGTGAACGGCGTCGGCGTGAGCGAGTAATGCAGCTGCGGCACCTCCTCGTAGATCACCGTCACGGCGATGCTGATCGCCGTGACGATGACCGTCCGCAGCCAGATGTGGGGTAGCGCGAAGCCGCCGAGGGCGACGGTGCCGATCCAGGTCCGATTGCGCTCCACCCACATCGCGAGGGCGAGAGTACACGAACCACCGGTCGGTGTCGGACCACACAGACACCAAAGGTCGCTACGCGCCGACGGTTCGGCCCGTAGGAGGGCCGTGGAGGGGCGGGAACGAGCTGATCAGTCCGCCGACGGCGGCGCAGAGCTCGGGACGCAGGTGCCGCCGCAGACGGCGAGCATCCCGACGGGGTTGCAGACGCCGTCCTCCGTGGAGCAGTGCGTGCCCTTCGGGCAGGACGCCGACGACATGCACGCGGTCTCCGCCTGCGGGGCCTCCTTGCAGCCCTTGTAGGCCATGTCCGCGGTGCAGATGCGCCCGTCGGCGGTGCACGCGCTCGGGCCGAACACGGGCTGGCAGGCCGGCTCCGCCGTGCACGCGTCGAGGTCGAGGCCGGCGCACGGATCGGGCGGCGGGAAGCTGCCGCACTTCCAGCTGCAGGTGTTCTCGGTCGAGCAGCTGAACGCGCCGAGGCACATCGGGTGGATGATGTCCTGCGCGTAGCAGTCCGACGCCTCCGCGCAGTACGACGTGACCTTCTCGAGCGACTGAGCGAAGCCCTTGCGCGACAGCGAGAGCTTGTCGCCCTGGACCAGGTAGTTGAAGCGCCCGAGCAGGTGCTGGACGTGGGCCGAGGCGGTCGGCGCCTTGAAGTTGATCGTCTTGGTGCCTGCCGTGAAGGTCCCGGTGATGCGCTCGCTCGAGGGGCACGGCGTCGTGATGCAGACGATGCCGGTGCTGACGTCGGCGATGAACTCGTTGGCCTGTCCGGCCTTCTTGCTCGTGAGGATCAGCCCGCGGAACGCGCCGGAGTCGTCCACGTACGAGCCGATCAACGCCTTGCCTGCCGCGGAGAGCTCGGCCTCGCTCCCTTCGACGATCTCGTCGTCGGGCGAAGCGTCGAGAGAGCAGCCGGCCGTCGAAGCGAGGCTGGTGAGGGAGAGCGCGGCGAGGACGAAGAGCTTCTTGCTGAACATGGGAAAGGCCTCCGGAAGTGCCCTGCGCAGCGGCGCGGGCGTTGGTGTCGGGGCCGGGTATGACATGTGTTGCGACGTGCGCAAGGAAATCTGAAAATGCGCTTCGATACCGCGGCGCCGGGCCCTACTCCGCCGGATCCGGCACGCGGATCGAGTGCGGGGGGAGCCCGCGCAGCGTGCGGAGGCGCGCCTTGGCGTTCTCGACGCCGAGGTAGAACGCGGGGACGACGACGAGCGACAGCATCGTCGACGCGATCACCCCGCCGATGACCGCGATCGCCATCGGCGCGCGGAACTCGCTGCCGTCGCCCTTGCCGAGCGCGGTCGGCAGCATGCCGAGCACCATCGCCGCGCTGGTCATCAGGATCGGGCGCAGGCGCTCCGGCCCCGCCTCGAGGATCGCCTCGAGCGGCGTCTCGCCGTGATCGCGGACCCGCACGAGCGCGCGGTCGACGACGAGGATCGCGTTCTTCGTCACGAGGCCGAGCAGGAAGATGATGCCGATGAGCGAGCCCATCGCGAGCGTCGTGCCCCAGAGGAAGACGCCGACGATCGCGCCGACGGCCGCGAGCGGCAGCGTCGTCAGCATGATCGTGATCGGGTGGATGAAGCTTTCGAACTGCGCCGCGAGCACGATGTAGATGAAGACGAGCGCGAGACCGAACGCGACGCCCATCGCGCTGTTCGACTCCTGCATCTGCCGGATCTGGCCGTCGAGCTGGTAGCTGCCGCCCGGCGGCAGCTTGATCTTCTCGAAGGCGGCGTTCATCTCGGGCACGAGGTCACCGAGCGAGCGCCCGTCCGGCGCCGCCGCGATCACGATCTGGCGCTCGCGGTCCTCGCGCTCGATGAGGCTCGGTCCCTCGCCGTGCTCGACCGACGCGAGATCGCCGAGGGCGACGGGGCCGGAGGGCGTCCAGATCGTCAGCTGGAGCACGTCCTCCATCGTCGCGCGGTCGCCCTTGCCGAGGCGCACGCGGATCGGCACGTCGTCCTTGCCCTGACGGAGCTTGCCCGCCTCGTCGCCCTCGATCGCCGCGCGGAGCGCCATCGCCACAGTGGCCACGGGGACGCCGGCGCGCGCGGCCTTGTCGCGATCGACCGAGACGCGGAGCTCCGGCTGCCCCGGCGTGTACTTCATGTCGACGTCGGTGA
Source organism: Labilithrix sp. (assembly GCA_019637195.1). Classification (GTDB taxonomy): domain Bacteria; phylum Myxococcota_A; class Polyangia; order Polyangiales; family Polyangiaceae; genus Labilithrix. The sequence goes on from JAHBWA010000061.1 coordinate 36,864, forward strand.
CGCCGGGCAGGCCCTTGAGCGCGTCCTCGAACTGCTTCGCGAGCGGCGCCAGCGTCTCGTAGTCGGGCGCGCGGACGAGCACCATGATCGGTGCCTCGGTCGCGCCGCCCTCGACGAACGGCGGATCGGTCACGACGACGCGCGCGCCCGGGACGTTGTCCTTGATCGCGGCCCGCGCGACGTCCTTCAGGGCGTCGAGCCCGACGGTGCGATCGTTCTTCGACACCGTCACGATGCGCCACTTCGCCTTGCTGACCTCGCCGCTGGGGCCCAGCGTCGACAGCACCGTGACGAAGCGCGGGTCCTTCATCAGGACCTCCTCGGCGGGCCGCATCAGCGCCGCCGTCTCGCTCAGCTTCGTCCCGGCCGGCAGCTCGACGTCGACGACGAACTGCCCGCGGTCCTCCGCGTTCACGAAGTCGAACCCGGTGAGACCGGCGATCGGGAACATGCCGATGAAGGCCGCGAACGCGAGGACGCCGACGACGAGCTTCCGCCGCACCGTCCAGCGCAGCACGGCGCGGTAGGTCTCCTCGAGGCCGGCGAAGAAGGCGTGGAACGGCGCCTTCAGCCGGGCGAAGCTCTCGGGCGCCCCCGGGACATGCGGCTTCGAGAAGCGGCTCGAGAGCATCGGATCGAGCGTGAACGCGACGAACATCGACATGCCGACGGCCGCGACGATCGTGAGCCCGAACTGACGGAAGAACTGGCCGACGATGCCGGTCATGAACGCGACCGGCACGAACACGGCGGCCACCGTGAGCGTCGTCGCGAGGACGGCGAGCGCGATCTCCTTGGTCCCCTTCAGCGCCGCGGTCCGCGGGTCCTCCCCCCGCTCGAGGTGCTTGGCGATGTTCTCGCGGACGACGACCGCGTCATCGATGAGCAGGCCGATGCTGAGCGAGAGCGCCAGCAGCGTCATCATGTTCAGCGAGAAGTCGAGGAGGTACATGACGAAGAACGTCGAGACTACGCTCGTCGGCAAGGCCACGGAGCTGATGAGCATCGACCGGAGGTCGAGCATGAAGACGAGGATGACGATGATCGCCATCGCGCCGCCGAAGACGATCGCGATCTCGACCTCGTGCGTGTTCTCGCGGATGAAGACAGCTTGCTCGATGATCACGTCCGCGCGGATACCCGCCGGGAACGTCTTGGCGAGCTGATCGAGCTTCTCCTTCACCGCGTCGTTGACGGCGATGGTGTTGGTGCCCGACTGCTTGACGACGTCGAACGCGACCGCCGGCTCGCCGTTCACGCGGATGCGCGTGCGGAGCTCCTGGTGGCCGTCCTCGACCGTCGCCACGTCCGCGAGCCGGACGCTCGAGCCGTCGGCCGCGGTCGCGACGATGGTGCCCCGGATCTCGTCGACGTTCTTGAGCTCGCCGACCGTGCGGACGCTGATCTCGCGCGCCCCCTCGTCGTAGTGTCCGGCGGGGACGTTGAGGTTCTGCGCCTTGAGCTGCTGGAGGATCGCCAGCGTGGAGAGACGGAGGGCGTCGATCTTCGCGCGATCGAGCTCGACGTGGACCTCACGCTCGGCGCCGCCCTTGACGTCGACCGACGCGACGCCGTCGACCTGCTCGAGCGCGGGCTTGATCACGTCGCGCGCGAACTGCGCGGTCTCCGGCAGCGAGCGGCCGCCGCCGCTCAGCGTGTACGTCAGGACCGGCGCGGCGCCGACGTCGAAGCGCGCGACCGAGGGCTCCTTGATCTCGCTCGGCAGCTTGTAGCGCGTCTGCGCGACGCGCTCGCGCACCTGGGTGGCCGCGTCCTGCAGGTCGACGCCGAGCTTGAAGAGGATGACCGTCTGCGACATGCCCTCGCGCGACGTCGTCTTCAGGCGGTCGATGCCGTTGAGCGAGACGACCGCGTCCTCGAGCGGCTTCGTGACCAGCTGCTCGACCTCGCGCGGCGACGCGCCTGGATACGGCACGTTGACCACGACGACGGGGAACGCGACGTCGGGGAAGAGGTCGGTCCCGAGCCGCGAGAGGCCCATCGCGCCGAGCACCATGAGCGCGACGGTCACCATGACGGTGAACACCGGCCGCTTGATCGCAATCGCCGAGAGATTCATCTCTCTTCTCTCTCTCGCCCCGGCGCCCTGCCGGAGCTGCCTGTGTTACTGGGCCACTTCGACGGGGTCGCCGTCCCGCAGCTCGACGCTCGGCGCGAGGAGGACGACGTCGTCGGCGCTCACGCGCGGCGGGCTGCCGGGGGGGTTCGCGAAGATCAACGAGCCGTCCTCGTCGACCGCGAACGCCGCCTTCACGATCTTGGCGACCCTCTTGTCCCCCACGACCTCGACCTTGACGATCTCGTCCTGCGAGCCGGGGCGGCGCGCCAGCGCCGGGAGGCGGACGGCGGGCACCTCGGCCGCGCCGAGGATGCGCGCGCGGACGAACCCCCAGCCGAGGAGGCGCCCGTCGTTCGGCACCTCGATCTCGACGGGGGCGCGGCGGGTCGACGGGTCGAGCGAGGGGACGATCGCGATGACCTTCCCCGCCGTCTCGTGCTCCCTGTAGACGATCTTCACGGCCGCGCCGCGGGCGATGAGCGGCACGTCCTCCTCGCCGACGGTGGCGCTGAGCCGGAAGCGCGACGTGTCCTCGATGTGGATGAGCGGCGCGCCCGGGTTGACGATCGACCCGATGCCGGTCGGCGCCCTCGTGACGATCCCGGCGAAAGGCGCTACGGCGGTCGCGAGGCCGGCGCCGGACTTGGCGAGCTTCGTCGACGCGTGCGCGCCGTCGAGCTGCGCCCTCATCAGCGCGACCTGCTGGCGGGCCTGCTCGGCCTCGGCCTCGGAGATCGCCTTCTGCGCAGCGAGCGCCTCGGTGCGCTTCAAATTGTCCTGGGCGAGCGCGAGGTTCGCCTCTGCGGCCTTCACGCCCGACTCGGCCTGGCCGACCTGCGCGACCGCGCGCGAGTTGTCGAGGAACGCGAGGACCTGCCCCTCGGCGACCCTGTCACCCACGCCCACGCCGATCCGCACCAGGCGGCCCTGGGTCTCGAAGCCGACGTCGGCGTCGCGCCACGGCTTGAGCGTCCCGGTGAGGTCGACGCGGGGAACCCAGGTGGTCGGCGCGGGCCGCGCGGTCTTCTGCGGCTCCCTGAGCTTCTGCTTCTCTTCGGCAGCGACCCGCGCGTCGGCGAGCGTGTCCTTCTTGGCGACCGCTTGCTTGACGCGAACACCGAGGAGGCCGAGAAAGCCCACCGCGACGCCGAGCGCGATCACGAGGCCGACGCGCGTACCGCGCTTCGTGGTCATCGGAGATTTCGAGGGGGTGGGCATCGCGCTCGTCGATTCGGGTCCGTAGGGTGTGCTGCCGTCCATCTCGCTCATCCTTTGCCCGGCGCGCGCCTGCTCACGACCTGAGCTCCGCTCGGCGCGCCTCGGCGCTCATCGATGCCCGTCGCTGCGCGCCGGTTGCGACGGTCGAGCGCCGCCACGACCTCCGGCGTCCCGAAGGCGCGCATGAACGTGTCCTGCGCGAACTCGAGCCATCGCTCGAGCGGCGGACGCGCGTCCGAGCGGATCATCTTCGCGGTGAGCTCCTCGTAGGCCCCGCTCATCAAGGTCGCGGCGAGCTCGACGTCGACCTCGGCGCGCAGGAAGCCCTCCTGGCGCCACTGGGTCAGCCACTCGCGATTGCGCCCCTGGATGTCGGACCGGAAGTCATCGAAGAGGCAGAGGAACTCGCTCCGGCTGGCGTGGAGGATCCGCAGCGTCGCGCGCGTCTCCCAGAGGAAGTCGTAGAGCTGGACGTCGCGCTCGATGCAAAAGTCGAGGATCGCGTCCGCGTCGGAGATCGTGTCCGGATACTCGGCGGGCGCCGCGAAGAACGCGGCGCACCGCGGGAACCAGGCCTCCAGGAGCTCCTTGACCGCGGCTTCCTTGCTCTCGAAATGCAGGTAGAACGCGCCCTTCGACAGGCCGGCTCCACGCGCGATGTCCTCGATCTTCGCCCCGGCGATGCCGCGATCGGCGAAGACGTGCTCGGCCGCGCGGAGAAGCGCGCTCTTGGCTTTCGGGTCGGCGATACGTGCCACGTCGTCCCTCCCTCTCGTCCTGTTGTCCGTGGGCGCGCTGCCGCTCCCGACCCCTCGGTAGAGCGCATCCTGACCAGCGGGTCAAGAATAGGCACGCCGCCCGCCCGGACAAGGGCTCCCGCCACTTTTCGCTGCCGAAGAAATGGGCAGAAATGGCGTCGAACGCCCCTGTCGTATGAGCTTGCGCGATGATCAACACCTCGCTCGGCACATCGCTCTCACTCCTGCTGGTCGTTGGACTCGTCGCGTGCAGCGGGGACGACGACAAGAAGTCCACCTCCAGCCAGGGAGACGCCGGATCGCAAGCGGAGGCCGGCGCCCAGGGCGGCGGCCTCTCGCTCACCGAAGCCTTCGACGCGCTTCTCGCCGCCGTGTGTGACCGGCAGATCCAGTGTGACAGCGCCCCGATCGAGCGTCAGAAGTGCATCGACGAAGCTGCCGCCAGGGTCGCCGACGAGAGAAAGGCGACCGAGGGGAAAGACTCGCCCTGCACGCGCGCGGAGTTCGACAAGTGTGTGGCGGACTACAAGGCGCTCCCCTGCGACGGAGGCGACGTGGAGCCTCCCTGCGAGTGCATCCCGAAGTAGCGCCGGCGCGCCGCACGGCTTGCCGGGGGCCGACTCCGCCACGCGCGGCGCCCCGCGGAAACCTCGTCGCACATCAACCAGATGGCGCTTTGTTTGGCCCAGCTGGGGCCGGCGTGCGATCCGACGAGCATGGGGCCTTCAGCCAGAAGGGGGAGCCTTCAGCAAGGAGCGCTCGCCAGCCGTGATGCCGACCTCGGCGAGCTCCGCCGCCTCGCCGAAGAGACCGCGCGCGAGCGCGGGCAGAAGCCGACGAGCACGCACCTGCTCGCCGCGATCGCGAGCGGATCGGACGACGCCGCGCAGCTCCTGCTCGAGCGGCGCCTCGATCCCGACGTCGTCCTGCGCGCGGCTCGCGTGACGACCGACGACGCCGCCGACGGCATCTCCCGCGCGATCCAGAAGGCGCGCGAGGTGGCCGGGCGAGCGGGCGCGAACCGCGCCGAAGCGCGCTCGATCCACGTGCTCTTCGCGCTCTGTCAGGACCCCGGCACGGCGGCCCACCGCGCGCTCGTCCAGTGCGGGACGGACGTGACGCGCCTGCGCGTCGCCTCGATGCAGCTCGCGATGGGCCTCGTCCCTCCGCGCCGGCCCGTCCCGGTCGCGTCGGCGGGCAGCCAGCACGGCAAGGCGCGCTCGAGCGCGGCTTCGCTCACGCCGGCTTCGCCCCTCTCGCCCTCGACGCCGCCTCCGGCGAGCGCCCGCCCGAGCGGGATCGTCCCCGTCGCGCCCATGGCGCGGACGCCGATGGATCCGCGCCCCTCGACGCCGGCCGCGCTCTCCAAGCCGCCTCCGATGGCGCCCGCGACCAAGCCGCCATCGATGGCGCCCGCGACCAAGCCGCCTCCGATGGCGCCCGCGACCAAGGTGGCGCCGCCGGTGAAGGACGCCCCGAAGGCCAAGCGGCCGACGAAGGACGCCGGCAAGCCGGCGAGCAGCCCCTTCGCGCTCGATCCCAAGCAGTTCCCGCTCCTCGCGCAGGTCGGCAAGAACCTCACCGAGCTCGCGGCGCGCGGCGAGCTCGATCCGGTCGTCGGGCGCGAGGCCGAGATCGAGCGCGTGCTCGACGTCCTCGCGAAGCGCGAGCGCAGCAACGCGTGCCTGCTCGGCGGCCCCGGCGTCGGCAAGACGAGCATCGCGCGCGGGCTCGCGCAGCGGATCGCCGATCGCGACGACGTCGCGTGCTTCGAGGACAGCATCGTCATCGGAATCGAGCCGACGGCGATGCTCGCGGGGACCGGCATCCGCGGCTCGCTCGCCGAGCGCATCACCCAGCTCAAGGGTGAGCTCGCGAAGGCGAAGGACCCGCGCACCGGGCGCGGCCGCGTCATCGTGTTCTTCGACGAGATCCACGTCCTGTTCGGGCCCGACGCCGGCGACGAGGGCACCACCGAGCTGAAGCTCGCGCTCGCGCGCGGCGAGATCGCGTGCATCGGCGCGACGACGGAGCACGACTACCGTCGCTCGATCGACGCCGATCCCGGCCTCAGCCGCTGCTTCACGCCGATCGAGGTGACCGAGCTCGGCCCCGAGGACGCGATGCTCGCCACCATGGGCGTCGCGCCGCTCTTCGAGAAGCACCACGACTGCACCTTCCACGAAGAGGCGATCGCCAAGGCGATCACCTGGAGCGTCCGCTATCTCCCGAACAAGGCGCTCCCCGACAAGGCGGTGCAGATCCTCGACCTCGCCGGCGCGCGGACGCGGCGGCGCGGCGAGCAGCGCGTCGGCGTGGAGCAGATCGCCGAGGTCGTCAGCGAGCTCGCGGGTGTGCCCGAAGAGCGTCTCCTCGAGACCGACGCCGAGCGCCTCCTCCGCATCGAGGATCTCCTCGGACAGCGCATCGTCGGTCACCGCGAAGCGCTCGAGAAGATCGCGACGGTGCTCCGCCGGAACGCGTCGGGCTTCCGCTCGCGGAGGCCGATCGGCACCTTCCTCTTGCTCGGCCCGACGGGCGTGGGCAAGACGGAGACGGCGAAGGCGATCGCCGGTTGCCTCTTCCACTCGAGCGACGCGATGACGCGGCTCGATCTCTCGGAGTACGCCGAGTCGCACGCCATCTCGCGCCTGGTCGGCGCGCCGCCCGGCTACGTCGGTCACGACTCCGGCGGGCAGCTGACGGAGGCCGTCCGCCGCCGTCCCTACCAGGTCGTCCTCCTCGACGAGATCGAGAAGGCGCACCGTGACGTCCTCGAGGGCTTCCTCCAGGTGTTCGACGAGGGGCGTATGACCGACGGGCGGGGTCGCACCGTCGACTTCACCAACACGGTGATCCTCTTGACGTCCAACATCGGCGCCGAGCTCTCGCCGCGCGCGAGCTCGCGCTCGCGGATCGGCTTCGGCGCCGACGCGTCGTCCGCGCGCGCCGCCTCCGAGCGAGGCCGCGAGATGGAGCGCTACCAGGAGGCCATGCGCGACGCCGCGCGCCGCGCGCTGCCGCCGGAGCTCTTGAACCGCTTCGACGAGGTCCTCGCCTTCGCGCCGCTCACGCGCGACGACGTCGGCGAGGTCGCGCGCCGGATCCTCCGCGCGCTGGCGCAGGATCTCGAGGCCGCCCGCGGGGTCAAGCTCGACGCGAGCCCGGCGGCCATCGAGGCGCTGCTCGACTCCGGCGGCTTCGATCCCGAGATGGGCGCGCGCCCGATGCGTCGCGCGATCGGGCGTCTCGTCGAGGCGCCGATCGCCGAGCTCTTGCTCAAGGGTGAGCTCCAGCGCGGCGACGTCGCGCTCGTCGACGTCGAGGGCGGCGCGATCGTCGTCGACGCCGTCACGCCCACCGAATGACGCGTCGCGGGCCCTTCACGGGCCGCCTCCGCGGGATGGGATAGGCTGAGTCATTCGCCCGCTCTTCGCGCTCGTCTCCATGGCCTGCATCGGCGCGGCCGCCTGCGGCGGCGCAGGGCGCGCGGCTCCATCCGGCGCTCCCCCGACCGCGAAGGGAGGAAAGGCCCGCCTCGCGACCGCGACGCCCGCCGCCGACAGGACGCTCACGCGCCGGGCGCCGCTCCGCTACGACATCCGCGGTCGCCCCTTCCCGCTGCCGGTCGTGTCGGGGACCATCGCGGGACACCCCGTCTTGATGCTCGTCGACACGGGCGCGAACTCGCACGTCGTCGCGGGCTGGCTCGCGCGGAGGTTGTCGCTCCCGATGAAGAAGCTCGGCGACATCGGCACCGACCACGTCGGCCGGGCGATCGCGACGTATCGCATCGACAAGCTCGAGATGAGCATCGACGAGTGGGGCCCTCTCTCCGCGACCACCGTGCTCGCGACCGAGGTCCCCGACGTGATCGAGAAGCTCGGCATCGGCGCGTTCATCTCGCCGCAGCGCCTGGACGAGGAGGGCGACGCCGTCGTGCTCGATCTCGCGAAGGGCGAGGTCCGCGCGGCGTGGTGGGACGACGCCCTCGAAGAGCTCTCCGCCGGCGGCGCCTTGCTGGCGCATCCGGGCCAGGCGCGCGCCTGCGAGGAGAACGACGGCCCGGTGCGGGGCCTCGCGTTCGTGGTCCCGGCGACGATCGACTCCCAGAAGGTGCAGCTCCTCGTCGACACCGGCGCACAGCACTCGGACGTCTTCACGACGTCCGCCGCGGGGCAGCGGCTCGCGAGCCGGAGCGCGCCGAACAAGGAGGCGATGTACACGGCGTCCGGGAAGATCTCGGCGCGCAAGCTGACGGGCGCGCGCGTCGCGACCGGCGAGCTCGTGGTGACGGCGGACGTCGATCTGATCCAGGGCGCGGCGGACAGCTCCTGCCCGCGCGACGGGGTGCTCGCGATGGACGTGCTCCGATCGTGCGCGCTGCTCTTCGGGCGCGCGAAGCTCCACGGACGCTGCGTGCCGCCGAAGTGACGGGCTCCCCTCCCCGCGTCAGCGATCGGAGCGCCCGAGCTCTTCGGCCAGGACCGCGAGCACCGCGCGCGCGGCGTCGATCGACTCGGGCGGCATCCGCGCGAGCGCGCGGCGGACCGCGGCTTCGACCGTGCCCGCCTGCGTAGCGTCGATCGCCTCGCCCGGAGGCAGGAGGGAGAACTTCGTCCGGCGCGCGTCCGCCGGGTCGCGCTCTCGCTGGACGAAGCCGCGATCGACGAGCCGGCGGAGCACGCCGGTGAGCGTGCTCGGGTGCACGTGCACGAGGTCCGCGAGCCGGCCGGCGGCGACCTCCGGGTAGCGCCCGATGAGGCGGATGATGATCCGCTGCATGCCCGTGACCCCGAGCTCGCTCTCCATCCGCTTCGAGCGGCGCTGGAGACCGTGGTCGACCGCCCACAGGAGGCGCAAAAAATCGAGGGCGACGCCGAGCGCGCTCGGCTCGCGAGCTGGCCCGGACTTGTCGCCTCGTGGCCGCGAGCCCTTCTCCGCGGGGCTCATCGATCCACCACGAGCGGAAGGCGGACGCGCTTCGCGGGGACCGTCACCGTCCCCAGCGCGGGCGAGAGCGGGAGGTCCTGGTTCTTCGCGTAGACGGGGTGGCGACCGCGCGTGCGATTCCACTCGGCGACGCTCGCTGTGGCCTTCATCTTCTCGATCACCTGGCGCCAGCCGACGCCCGTGTTGTATGCGCAGAAGCTGATCTCACCCATCTGCGTGCCGTAGGGGATGATGCACATCTCGGTGCGGCGGAAGTCGTAGTTGTAGAGGTCCTGAAACCACATCCCGGCGACGAAGAGGACGCGCCACTCGAACTCGCCTGCGTCGCTCTCGTGCTCGCCGATCCGCTTTCCGCGCGCCCCGGTCTGGCTGAGGAACTGCTCGACGAAGACGCGGAACGTGACGGGCGCGGCCTCGGCGTCGAAGTTCTTGAGGAGCGCGAGCGAGAGCTCGATCAGCGTGAGCGTCCGGCCTTGCGCGGCGTCGGTGATGTCCTGCAGGTCCGACAGGAGCGACTCGAGGTCGAGGAACGCCGTGAGCGGGATCGCCCGCTTCGTCTTCTTGTTGACGAAGAGCACCGTACCGACGCCGCAGTTCGGGTGGCAGCCGCATTTCATCGACCCCCAGTCGGCGCGCTCGCCGAGGAGGTGATCGGTGAGGTCGCTGAACGGGCCCATCGCCGAGAGCGGGAACCAGTCGCGGAGCGGCTCGGTCAAGCCCGTCTGCGCCTTGATGTCGTGCGCGAGGTGGCTCAGCGTGTAGCGCTGGCGCGCGCGCGTCTCGTCGGCGATGTCCTCGTCCCGGCCGGTGAAGCTCACCGGCTGGAAGCTCACGACGGTCACCTTGTCGGCGTTCTCGATCGCGAAGTCGACGATGCGGCCGACCTCGTGATCGTTCACCCCGTTGACGACGGTGACGACGAGGATGACGTCGACGCCGGCCGCGTGGAGGTTCTCGATCGCGCGGACCTTCACGTCGAAGAGGTTCCCGATCTTGCGATGCGCGTTGACGTCGTTGCCGACGCCGTCGAACTGCAGGTAGGCCATGCGCAGGCCTGCGGCCTTGGCCTCCCGCGCGAAGGCAGCGCCCTCGGCGAAGCGGATGCCGTTCGTCGCGCACTGCACCGCGAAGAACCCCTTCTCGCGCGCGTAGCGGATCGCCCGGAGGAAGTGCGGGCTGAGCGTGGGCTCGCCGCCGGAGAACTGGACGCTCATCTGGCGGCGCGGCTGGATCGTGAGCGCGTCGTCGAGGATCTTCGCGACGTCGTCCCACTCGAGCTCGTGGACGTAGCCGACCTGGTTGGCGTCCATGAAGCACGGGTCGCACATCATGTTGCAGCGGTTCGTGAGATCGACCGTGAGCACGCTGCCGCGCCCGTACTTGATGCTCGAGCTGCCGTGGTCGCGCAGCTTGGTCAGCGGCGCGAGGTAGTCGCGGCCGGGGTAGAGCCGCTCGATCCGCCGCAGGAAGTCGGCGTCGATCGCCATGACGTCCTCGAAGGCTCCGTGCGTCGGGCACTCCTTCTTCATCAGGATCGTCTGCCGACCGTCGCGGAGCTCCTCGACGATGCTCGCGCGGATCTCGCCGGGACGTCCGTCGATGAGCGTCCGGAGGTCGGCGCGCCCGGAGAGGACCTCGGCGCGCACCTCCTTCACGCAACGCGGGCAGAGCGAGTCGGTCTCGCGCGGGAACCCGAGGTCGGGGAACGTTCGCTCGCGGCGCTTCGGGAGCGGCGCCGGAGCCCAGGCCGGCCGAGGAGCGGGGCGCTCGATCGCGCGGTTGAGGCGTTGCACGAGAGGCCAGAGTCGACGAGCGGTCGTCGAGAGGGCGCGTTGAAGCACGGGGAGGACGTTACCCAAACGCCGGGACTATCACCAGCTTGGCCCGCTCGGACCGACGCGATCGGACGGGCTCCTGCCGCCGTCGCGGCGGCGCGTGACGCGGCGCGCCGCTGGACGCTCGCGCCGCAGAGCTGCGATAGTGACGCGCGTGAAGGGACGCACCCTCGCCACCGGGTTCCTCGTCGCGCTTTTCCTGGCGGTAGGGCTCGTGTTCTGGCTCGGCGCCACCGGCGGCGGGCGCGCGTCGGAGGGCGGCCTCGCGCAGACGTCAGCCGGGCGCGACCCGACGGGACCGACGGCGAGCTCCACGGGCGCCTCGGGCGAGCCGACCGAAGGCGACGGCGCCGCCCCCAAGATCGAGCTGTCGCCGCGCGACGCGGCCCCCACGATCGAGCTGTCGCCGCGCGACGCGGCCCCCACGATCGAGCGGCCGCCGCGCGACGCCGCCGGCGACTGACGCCATGGCTCGAGCACGACCGATCGCAGCCGATCTCCGTCGCACCGGCTTCGCACATCGCCGGCGCGCGCGTCGAGTGTCACCATGATGTGCCCGAGGACGAGCACGCCATGACGAGCCACACCGAGTACTTCACGTTCAACACGAAGAAGAAGCGCGAGCTCGTGCACCTCACGCCGCGGCTCGAGGAGGTGCTCGAGCGCGCGAAGGTGGCCGAGGGCTTCATGCTCGTCAGCGCGATGCACATCCTCGGGGAGTGACCTCGCATGCGACGCGCGCTCCTCCCGATGATCCTCGCCGTCCTGACGACCGCGTGCGGGCCCGCGCCCGGCCGGCCGGCGAGCCCGACGCCGAACGCCGACGGCAGCGCGGAGGCGTTCGACGCGCGCGAGGCGGAGATCCTGCGCGATCTCGGCGCCGTCGATCGACGGCTCGCCCAGCGCACCCGGATCGCGCCGTCGGAGGCCGATCTGCGGCGGGTCACGATGGCCGCGGTGCTGCGCGAGGATTCCACGCTCGCCGTCGTCGACGGCG
>JAHBWA010000062.1 GCA_019637195.1 Labilithrix sp.
TCTTCCAGCCGGCGCCGGGCTCGACGTAGACGCGGATGAGCCCGGGGCGGTTCACGACGACGGGCGCGTTGCGCTTCGAGCGCGTGACGAACGCGCCGTCCTTCACGACGTCGACCTGCACGCCCTGGAAGACGGCGACCCCGCTCACGGAGATGTTCGAGACGAGGGGGGAGGGCGCCTTCTCGGGGTCCGCCGGATCGGTGGGCTCCCCGGGCAGGTTCGGATCCGTGCTCGCTCCGTTCCCGTCGCCGCCCGCGGCCGTCGCGTCGTCGACGACGCCCGACGCCGCGCACGCGACGAGGCCGATGATCGCGATGAGCCCGAGTCCGGTCGATGCGCGCATTCCACTCCTCCTGTCCGGTGACACGTCACAGGTCGCGGTTGCGTGTACCCCGCACGCAAGCGACGGGTCCTTCTGCACGCCTCGCGCGAGCTCGACAATGGCTCGACGGGGAAACGGACCTTTTCCAAATTGGAAAGTGAGCGATCGCGGCGGTGTGCCGACGATCCAGCGATCCGAAAAGCTCAACAAAAGAAGCCGGTTGAGGTCTGTCTAACGCTGCGTTCGTGCGTCGGTGCGGCCGCGGCCGCCGTTGCGCTCGGGCGGCACGAATGTCTCGAGGCTGGAATTCATTCGCGTCTCAACGTCCGCCGCGACGCGGGTCGGATCGCTGCGATGCGCGTCCGGCGCGGGCCTCGGGACGTCCGGCGCGGGCGTCGCCGGGTCCCGCGCAGGAGGCGCGGAGCGCGAGCGCGAGCGCGGGCGGACCCGTCCGCGGATCGCTGTCGGACGCCGGACAGCTTGTCAGAAGCCGAGCACGTCGAGCCCGTCCACTCTGCCAAAATTGCCGGGAATAGCCCGCCGTGGCGCGGATCTCCCGGCGATCGCGCACGGCCGAGCGTTGGCGTTGCTCTTGCTCGAGGCTCGGGCATGGGCAAGAGCGAAGACAAGGCTGCGGTCATCGTCGTCGGCGGCAGCGGCGGGATGTCGGACCGCTACCGCGAGGTGGTCGAGGCGCGAGGGCTCGAGCTCCGCCACTTCGAGAACCGCGTGCCGAACGGGACGCGCCGCATCCTCGGCAAGGTGGCGGCGGTGATCGTGATGGTGGGGATGGTCTCGCACTCGCTGCGCGATCAGGCCAAGTCGATCGTCCCCGACGACGCGCCGGTCGTGTACCTGAAGTCGGCGTCGGTCTCCGCGCTCCGCCAAGCCGTCGCGTCGCTCGACTCGCTCGAGGGGTGAGTCAGGCCGCGGGCGGCGCGGGGAGGTCGGAGAAGCTCTCGACGACGCGATGAACGAGCCCGTACGCGCAGGCGTCCGCGGCGGTCATCCAGAAGTTCCGCTCGGTGTCGCGCGTGATCCTCTCGTAGTCCTGGCCGGTCGCGCGGGCGAAGATGCGATTGAGCCGCTCGCGCATGCGGACGATCTGGTTGGCCTCGATCTCGATGTCGGAGGCCCGACCGCCGGCGCCGCCGAGCGGCTGGTGCAAGAGGAACCGCGTGTTCGGGAGGGCGAAGCGGTTCTCCCTCCGGGCGGCCGCGTAGATGAGGGCGCCGGCGCTCGCGACCCAGCCGGTCCCGAGCATGACGACGTCGGGCGCGATGGCCCGGACGACGTCGTGGATGGTGTCGCCGGCCTCCACGTGCCCGCCCTGCGAGTGGACGATCATCCGTATGGGCCCGTCGCCCGAGGAGGCGAGCGCGACGAGCTGGGCGGAGACGGAGTGCGCGAGCGACGTGTCGACCTCGCCGTAGACCAGCACCGTTCGCGCGGCGAAGAGCGCGTCGGCGGTGCGATCGAGGAGGGCCTTTTCGGGCAGGGGCACTCGGGGAGCTCTGTCGCTTCGTTCCGGCATGGGCGCGAGGATGGCGTCGTTCGGGCGGCGCAGCCATGTCCGGGAGGCGCGCGGACATGTCCGGACGTCTCGATCTGCGCCGCGGGCTCGACCGGCGCCCGGGAACGGGGCATCCTCCGGTGTGATGAGCGAGCGAACTCTGGCTGGTCGCGACGTCACTCTCCGGAGCGTGGTGCGGTGGGCTCGCGACGCGAGCGCCAACGACGTCCACGCGCGCGACGCGTACGTGGAGCGCGCGCTCGCGGCGATGAAGGCCGACCCGGCGCGCCGCTGGACCGTGGCGTCGCTCGCGCGCGTCGCGGGCTTGTCTCGCGCGCCGTTCGCGCGTCGCTTCCGCCGCGCGACCGGGACCGCGCCGCTGCGCTGGCTCGCCGAGCACCGGATCGGGCTCGCCGGAGCTCGGCTCGCCGAGGGCGACCTCGCGCTCGCGGCGATCGCCGCGGAGATCGGCTACCGCTCGGAGTTCGCCCTCTCGAAGGCCTTCAAGCGCATCGTCGGCGTGGCGCCGGTCGTGTTTCGCCGGCGCGCGCTCGCGTCCGCCGGCTTCGCCGCCGCGCCGGCCGTCCCGGCCTTCCGGGCGGCGGCCTGAGGTGGGCTCGCGTCGATGTTTCGGGGCGTTCGCGGGAACTCTGGGCCCGCGGCGGTGTCCGCGTCCCGGCATGAGGCTGATACACGCGCTCGTCGGTGCCGGCGTGCTCCTCGCCGTCGCGTCGCCGCCCCGGTCGTCGTCGGCGTGCATGAACGAGGTCGTGCGCCAGCTCTCGCCGGTGCAGGAGATCGCCGCGGCGGAGCAGGACCTCGACGACGCCAGGCTCGGCGAGGCGACGCATCGCGTGCGCGTCCGCTATCCGGCGATCCGCGCGCTCGACGGCACCGCCCCGCCGCTCGCCCAGCGCGCGCAGCGCATCTACGCGCTCGCCCTCGTCCGCGCCGAAGGGAAGCTCGACGCGCAGCTCGGCTGGGCGCCGTGGGGCAACCTCGAGTGGGCGGTCGAGACCCTGGCGGATCTCGACACGCGCCGCCCGAACGACCCGCGCTCGCAGGCGGACCTCGCCGAAGCGCGGACCCGCCTCCCGCGGACGCGCGGCGAGGGCGTTCGCGTGCTCGAGGACCTCGACCGGCGTGACCTCCTCGGGAGCCCGTATGCCTACCGCGCGCTCGCCCGCGCCCGCCGGACGTCCGGCGACGAAGGCGGCGCGGACGCCGCGCTGCGACGCTGCGCCGTGATGGCGTCGAACCCGAGCCGCTGCGATCCGGACCTCTCCGGCGAGGTGGCGCTCCCGTCGCGATCGCCCGGCCGCCGCGGAATCTGAGGCGGCGCGGGGGGGCGGCGCCCAGCTCCTCCCATCGTCGCGCCCGCGAACGAGAAGTTCGTCGCGCCCTGCGAGACCAGGCGCCAAGCGGCGAAGGACTTGGGTAGACTCCGCCCCCGTGTCCCACCGTCCCCGCATCCTCACCGGCGATACCCCTAGCGGCAGGCTCCACCTCGGCCACTGGGTCGGGTCGCTCGAGAACCGCGTCAACCTCCAGGCCGACTACGAGTGCTTCTTCCTCCTCGCGAACATGCACGCGTTCACGACGCGCGCGGAGCAGCCCGCGGACATCCGCCGCGACACGCTCGAGATCGCGAAGGACTGGCTCGCCGCGGGGATCGATCCGGAGCGCTCCACGCTCGTCCTGCAGACGGAGATCCCGGCGATCGCCGAGCTCTCGTGGTTCTTCGCGATGCTCTTGCCGTTCAACCGCGTCATGCGCAACCCGACGCTGAAGACGGAGATCGAGCTCAAGGACCTCGGCGACCACTACAGCTTTGGCTTTCCGCTGTACGCCGTCGGCCAGTGCGCCGACATCCTCGCGTTCCGCCCCGAGCTGGTGCCGGTCGGTGAAGACCAGGTCGCCCACATCGAGATGTGCCGCGAGGTCGGGCGGCGCTTCAACTGGACCTACGCCGGCGTCTCGCCCCAGGCGAAGGACGAGGAGCACGTGGCGGACGGCGGCGTCTTTCCGGTGCCGCGCGCGCTGGTCGGCCGCGTGGGACGGCTCACCGGCACCGACGGCAAGAACAAGATGTCGAAGAGCCTCGGGAACGCGATCTTCCTGACCGACACGGCCAAGGAGATCAAAAAGAAGATGGGCGCGCTCTACACGGGGCGCCAGACGATGACGGAGCCCGGAGACGTGAACAACGCGCTCTTCCAGTACGTGCGCGCGTTCGTGAAGGATCCGGCGAAGGTCGCGGAGCTCGAGGATCGCTACTCGCGCGGGGACAACATCGGCGACGGGCACGTCAAGGTCGAGGTCGCCGCGGCGATCGAAGAGCTGCTCGCGCCGATGCGCGAGCGCCGTGCCGCGCTCGAAGGAGAGCGCGGCGATCGGCGGGTGCTCGAGATCTTGCGCGCCCACACGGCGAAGGCCAACGCCGTGGCCGAGGAGACGCTCTACGCCGCCAAGCAGGCGATGAAGCTCGACTTCGGGCCTCGCTCGCTCGCGTTCGGCTGAGCGCGGTCGCGACCCTTCGAGCCGGCGCGCGTCTTCGATCCGTGGATCGGCGCCGCCGCGCTATGGTCGCACGTCGATGACCTCGGCGCGGCAGCTCCACGCGTTCCTCCTCTCGCGGGAGTGGCGCGACGCGGACGACGGCGTCGAGATCGTCCTCTGGGCGCGCGCCCGGGAGGCGCCCGTGCGGGTGCGGCTGACGCGGCAGGAGCCGGTGATGTTCGTCGGGCGGACGGCGATCACGCGCGCGGGGCGCCGGGCGCAGCGCGCGCTCACGACGATGGAGGGCGAGCCCGTCGACGCGGTCTACTTCCGCCGGCAGCGCGACCTCGTCGAGGAGCGCACGCGGCTGCGGGAGCTCGGCGAGCCCACGCTCGAGTCCGACGTCAAGCCCTCCGACCGCTACCTGATGGAGCGCTTCGTCACCGGCGCGCTCCGGATCGAGGGGCCCGCGAGCGAGCGGCGCGGCGTCGTCCACTTCGACAACCCGCGGATCAAGTCCGCGGACGCGGATGTCGAGCTCTCGCTGCTCGCGCTCGACATCGAGACCGACGGCTTCGACGGGCCCCTCCTCTCCGCCGCGGTGGTGACGGCGGGCCACGAGCGCGTCTTCGTGCGTTCGGGCGGCGCGAGCCGCGAGCGCAGTGGCGCCGCGCGGCCCATCGTCTTCGTACGTGACGAGCGGGAGCTGCTCGCGGAGCTCTTCGCCGAGATCGTCCGGCTCGATCCCGACGTGATCTGCGGCTGGAACGTCCTCGAGTTCGATCTCGCGCACCTCGACGCCCGCGCGCGCTCTCTCGGTGTGCCGTTCGCCGTCGGCCGGGCAGGGGAGCGGGGGCGGATCCTGCCCGGCACGACGCCGGCGCGCCCGTCGATCGGGCGCGTGCCCGGCCGCGTGGTCCTCGACGGGATCGCGACGCTCAAGTCGGCGACCTACGACTTCGAGCGCTTCACGCTCGAGCACGTCGCGCGCGAGCTGCTCGGGCGCGGGAAGAAGATCGCCGTCACCGAGGACCCGGTCGCCGAGATCGGGCGCATGCACGCGGAGGACGTCGAGAAGCTCGCGGAGTACAACCTCGAGGACTGCCGCCTCGTCCTCGACATCTTCGCGGCGACCGATCTCCTCGGCTTCGCGATGGAGCGGGCGCGCCTCACCGGCCTCGCGATGGATCGTCAGGGCGGCTCGGTCGCCGCGTTCGACCACCTCTACTTGCCGCGGCTGCACCGACGCGGCGTCGTCGCGCGTGACGTCGGCGCCGAGATGGACGTCGCGCCGAGCCCCGGCGGCCACGTCCTCGACTCCGTGCCTGGCCTCTATCGCGGCGTGCTCTCGTTCGACTTCCGCAGCCTGTATCCGAGCATCATCCGCACGTTTCGCGTCGATCCGCTCGGCCTCGCCCAGCCGGGCGACGATCCCGTCCCGGGGGAGGACGGCGCGCGCTTCGCCCGAGAGGGCGCGATCCTCCCCGAGCTCGTGACCACGCTGCACGACGCGCGGAGCGCGGCGATGGCGTCGAAGAACGCGGCGCTCTCGCGCGCGATCAAGATCCTGATGAACTCGTTCTACGGGGTGCTCGGGACGCCCGGCTGCCGCTTCTTCGATCCGCGGCTCCCGACGTCGATCACGCGTCGCGGCCACGCGATCATCGAGCGGGCGCGCGCGTTCTTCGAAGGCGCGGGGCTCCCGGTCATCTACGGCGACACCGACTCGCTCTTCGTCCACGTCGGCGACGCCGCGACGGAGGACGCGATCGCCGCGCGCGGGCGCGCCCTCGCGGAGGAGCTGACGCGCACGCTGGCGGCCGAGATCGCGGCGGAGGCGCGGGTCGAGAGCCGGCTCGAGCTCCGCTTCGAGTCGCACTACCTGCGCTTCTTGATGCCGACGACGCGCGGGAGCGAGCGCGGATCGAAGAAGCGCTACGCCGGCACGGTTCGCAAGACCGGCGGTGCCGTAGCGCTCGTCGTCCGCGGGCTCGAGGCGGTGCGTCGCGACTGGACCCCGCTCGCGCGGCGCGTGCAGCTCGAGCTCCTCCGTCGCGTGCTGTCGGACGAGCCGTTCGAGGAGTGGCTCGTCGCGGTCGCGCGCGACGTCACCGCCGGCAGGGTCGACGGCGAGCTCGTCTACCGCAAGCGGCTCCGGCGGCGCCTCGACGCCTACGCCGACGGTGAGAGCGGCGCGGGGGCCCCGCCGCACGTACAGGCCGCGCGGATGCTCGAGGCCAGAGGTGGCGAGTCGCAGGCGTCCGACGTCGCGTACGTGATGACCACGCGCGGGCCCGAGCCGATCGCCCTTCGCTCCCTCCCGATCGACTACGGGCACTACCTCGAACGCCAGCTCGCTCCGGCGTGTGACGTCGTCCTCGCGTTCCTCGGCACCTCCTTCGAGAAGCTCGCCGGGGCGCAGACGAGCCTCTTCTGACTCCGCGCGCCGGGGGCTGGCTCCGCTCGCGGTGGACCGCCGGCGCCGCTCGCGTGCGAGCCGCTGGCGTGCCCCCAGCGCGCGCGGTCGGCGACATTGCGCTCGCGCGCCGCGGCGCGCGCGTCTTATCGTAGCGATCGTGCGATCCCCTCACCTAGACGTCGCGGGCTCCGTCTTCGGCCTTCGTTCGCCCCGCGTGCTCGGCGGAGGCGTGCTCGGCTCCGTCGTCGCGCTCTCGCTCCTCATCGCCTGCGACGGCGATCCGGCGCCCGCCGGCGGCGACGCGCTGCCGGACGCGGGCGGGCCCGAGGCGGCTCCGGCGATCGACGGAGGCCTGGACGCGGCTGCCCCGGACGCCGCGGGCGGCGGAGGGCTCGGCGCGCTCGGTCGCGTGGTCGGCAAGACGGTCCTCGCGCTGTCGTCGGATCGAATGAAGGTCTACGGCTGGGGTTCGAACATCTACGGGGTGATCCGCAAGGATCCGTCGCCGGGCCAGCTCGACAGGCCGGTCTCGCTCGACATCGACGGGCTCCCCGCGGGGCCCTTTCGTCAGGTCGTGAGCAGCGTCGACAAGACCTGCGTGCTCACCGAGGCCGGCCGCGTCCATTGCGTCGGCGACACGGGCGCGAACGACTCGCTGGGCAACGGGGACGCCGAGTCGCACACCACGGCGGTGCCGCTCGCGGCCGGGGAGATCCCCGCCGGCGTGAAGATCGTGGCGATCGACGTCTCGGCGTTCACGAGCTGCGTCGTGGGCGACGACGGCCACGCCTACTGCTGGGGCGACTTCCATCGCGTCCCGGATCTCGACGACGGGATCGACACCGTGACGGCGCCCCACCGCGTCGTTCACAGCGAGCCGTTCGGCAAGATCGTCGACGTCTCCACCGCCATCAACCGCTCCTGCGTCCTCGCGGACGGTCGCGCGTACTGCTGGGGGCTGGGCCAGCCGACCCACATCGAGCAAGGGGAGCTGCCCGCGGGGACCAAGCTGCTCGCGCTTCGCATCAACGACGACTTCAGCTGCAGCCCGGCGGACGACGGCGAGATCTACTGCTGGGGGACGGCCTCGGGCCGGCGCTTCGGCAACGGCACGAGCGAGTTCCAGTCCGACTCCCCCTACACGAAGGTGAGCCGCGCGAACCTGCCGGCGAGCGTCCGCTTCAAGGACGTCACGGTCGGCGGCATCGCCGCCGCCAGCTGCGGGCTCGGCACCGACGGGTGGGCCTACTGCTGGGGCGACGGCGGCGACGGCTCCGCGGGCGACGGCGACCTCACCGACCACGAGGTGCTGACCCCGGTGCCGGTGGTGCGCGGGGAGGTTCCCGAGGGGGTCACGTTCGCCAAGATCGCGTGCGGCCAGTACCACTGCAACGCCCTCGGCTCCGACGGCTTCGTCTACTCCTGGGGCCTCAACGAGGACGCGGTCCTCGCGGTGCCGGGCGCCACCCACCCCGCGGTCGCGCATCCGGTTCGGATGAGCCCGTTGCAGGACGACTGACCCCTCCTGCGGTTCGGGGCTGGGTCGAAACGCGAGGTCGTTTTTGACCCGGGGTCAGAGCTACCCCATTCAATTTCAATGACTTGGCGCCGGCGGCGTCATGGTTTTGACGGCCCCGACCTTGCACCATCGGTCGGTATGCAGCTCGCCAGCGCCGCCTTCGCCGTCGATTCCCGCTTCGAGTCCCTCGCCGCCCCCTCGGGCAGCTACTGCCTCCGGAGCACGAGCCGGGGCGACATCATCAGCCAGGACGGTCGCCTCGCCGAGGTGCTCGAGACGATCGATCGCGTCGCGCGCTCGTCCTGCACGGTGCTCGTCACGGGCGAGAGCGGCACGGGCAAGGAGCTCGTCGTCGCCGCCCTCCACGACGCCAGCCCGCGCCGCGCCGCCGAGCTCGTCACCATCAACTGCGGCGCGATCCCGAACGAGCTCGTCGAGAGCGAGCTCTTCGGTCACGCCAAGGGCGCGTTCACCGGCGCGCAGGGCACGCGCCGCGGCCTCGTCGCGGCGGCCGAGGGGGGCACGCTCTTCCTCGACGAGGTCGGCGAGCTCCCCCTCGCGGTGCAGGTGAAGCTCCTCCGGCTGCTCCAGCAGCGCGAGTACACGCCGCTCGGCGAGACCCGCGCCGTGAAGTGCGACGTGCGCATCGTCGCCGCCACGAACCGCGACCTCGAGGCCGAGGTGCGGGCGGGCCGCTTCCGCGAGGACCTCTACTATCGCCTCAACGTGATCCACGTCGAGCTCCCGGCGCTGCGCGAGCGGCAGGGCGATCTGGCGGTCCTCGCGCGTCACTTCTGCCGCGTCCTCGCCGAGCGCTCGGGCCGCGATGACGTCCTCGGGCTCTCGCACGGCGCGATCGAGGCGATCGAGGCGCACCCGTGGCCCGGCAACGTCCGCGCGCTCGAGAACGCGATCGAGCGTGGCGTCCTGCTCGCCCGCGGTCCGTACGTCGAGGCCGACGACATCTTCGGGCGCGCCGGCCGCGTCTCGCGTCCGCGCGTGACCTTCTCGGCGTCGGACATCGCCGCGGCCGAGACCGAGGTGTCCGCGTCCTCGAGCGGCGGCAGCGTCGAGAGCGAGCTCCGCGCGCTCCTCGCCGCGGCGACGGCGCCCGCGATGGTCGAGAAGCCCGCGCCGGTCGTCGCGAGCGAGCCCTCGAACGTGGTCGCGATCGACTCCGCCGCGCGCCGCGACGACGTCGGCAGCGTGCGCCGCGGCTCGAACCCGAGCTTCCCGCGCGTGCTCCCGGAGATCGGCGTCGAGCTGTTCAACGCGGTCGAGAGCTACCAGAAGAACCTGATCCGCCAGGCGCTCGAGCGCACCGACGGCAACAAGAACCGCGCCGCGCAGCTGCTCGGCGTGAACCGCACCACGCTCGTGGAGATGATCCGCCGCCGCGGTCTGTGAGCCACGCCGGCGGTCGTTCGCCTGGCGCCGGTCGTCCTGGCGGCGACGGTCCTTCGCGCCGCGCCGGTCTTTCGCGTGCTCAGCCCCCTTCGGCGACGATGCGGTTTCGCAAGGTGCCGACGCGCTCGACGTGGACCTCGAACACGTCGCCCGCCTTCATGAAGACCGGCGGCCTCCGCGCGAAGCCGACGCCCCCCGGGGTGCCGGTCGCGATCATGTCGCCCACCTCGAGCGTCATCGCCTCGGAGAGGATCGCGATCGCGGAGGCGACGTCGAAGATCATGTCGGAGGTGTTGGCCTCCTGCATGACGGCGCCGTTGAGCGATCCTCGCAGGACGAGACCCTTGGCGCCGTGTGGCAGCTCGTCGGGCGTGACGAGCTCAGGGCCGAGCGAGCCCGTGGCGTCGAAGTTCTTCCCGATCGTCCACTGCGCCGTCCGCACCTGATAGTCGCGGATCGAGCCGTCGTTCAGGAGCGTGTAGCCCGCGACGTGGTCGAGGGCGCGCTCGAGCGCGATGCCCCGGCCCGCCTTCCCGATGACGACGACGAGCTCCGCTTCGTAGTCGAGCTGGGAGGACACCTTGGGCAATACGAGCGGCTCGTCGTGGCCGACGAGGCTCGTCGGATAGCGCCCGAAGACGACCGGGTAGTCGGGCTTCTGGTGCGCGCTCTCCGCGGCGTGCTCGACGTAGTTGAGGCCGAGGCAGAGCAGCTTGCCCGGAGCGGGGATCACCGGTCGGAAGGTGACGTCGCCCGCGCTCGTGAGCGAGCTCGTCGCTGTTCGCTCCACCACCTCGGCGATCCGGCGGAGATCGTAGCCGGGCGACCGGAGGAGCGCGCCGACGTCGCGCGGAAGCGACGGGATGGCGGCGTTCAGGTTCACGATCCCGTCGGCGCGACGCACGCCGACGAAGGGTTCCTTGTTCGCGTAGAGCGAGGAGAGCTTCAACGTCAACCTCCGGACTTCAACCTAGGCCATCCACCCCGGCGGTCAACTCGTTTTGTCGACAAAACGAGCAGCGGGTCGCGCCGTCAGGCGCGGCCGGCCCTCGCGACGACGGCGTCGAGATCCCCGACCACCTCGCCGTCGACGATCGGCGTGACCGCGAGCGGAAGGTCGGTGACGAGGTCGATCTCCTCGGCCCGCGCCGCGTCGAGGAAGCCCTCGAGCCCCGCGAGGCACGCGTTGGGGATGTCGTGGAGGACGACGACGGCGTGGGGTTGGGCGCGGCAATCCTCGAGCGCGCGCGCGACCCAGCCGGCGGGGTCGACCCAGTCGCGAGGCACCGAGGTCCAGAGGACGCAGGTGTACGCGTTGTCGACGAGGTGACGGGCGGCGCCCGCGCTGAGGAGATGAGGGCCGAGGACTCCGCCGCCGCCGAAAGGCCGGAAGCGCCTGGGTCCCGGGACGAGCGGCGCGAGGAGCGCCTCGGTCGCGGCGATCTCCGACGCGACCGCGTCCGGACGTGGATCGTCACCGAGCGGCACCTCGTGGGTGAACGAGTGATTGCCCACCAGGTGACCTTCCGCGACCGCGCGCGCGACCAGATCGCGGCCTGGGCGATCGACGAGGTGCTTGCCGAGGACGAAGAAGTGGGCGCGTACGCCCTTGCGCCGCAGGATGTCGAGGACCGCGGGCGTGACGACGGCGTCGGGCCCGTTGTCGAAGGTGATCGTCGCGCGCCGCATCGGTCGGCCTCAGCGGAACGTGTTGTTCGACGTGTGATCGCCGGCGAGCCAGCGCGCGAGCTCGCGGCGCGCGCCCTTCCGGCGAGCCTCCTCGATCTCCGGGCCGACGGCGCTCGGGCTGTCGTGGGTGAGCTCGACGATCATCCCGTTCGGATCCGTCACGTAGACGGAGCGGCAGTAGCCGTGCTCGAGCACGTACGTGTCGGGGGCACGGTAGCCCGCCGCCTCGAGGCGCGCCTCCACGGCGCGCTGCGTCTCGGGATCGACCGCGAGCGCGATGTGGTGGAACGGGGAGGGGGGCATCGGCGGGCCGAAGAGCGCCTGGTCGCGCTCGTTCGCGAACTGGAAGAACGCCAGCGCGCTGCCGTCCTCGAGCCCGAAGAAGCAGTGGCAGTAGGTCCGCACCTCGCCGAACAGCTCGTCCGCTTCGCACCACGTCGCGATCAGCGGCAGCCCGATGATCTCTTCGTAGAACGCTCGGGTCTTCTCGAGGTCCTTCGAGACGTACGCCGTGTGGTGGAGGCGGCTCGGCATTCGTGCGGTCATGCGGACTCCTTCGCTCTCCTGAGGCTAGTTTCAACGGTCGTTCGGTCAAGGAGTTTTGTCGACAAAGTGGGCGATCTGGACGCGCCGCGTCGAGCGCCGCCGCGTCGCGTGCTACGGTGGAGCGGTATGTCTCGCGCAAAGTCGTCCCCTGCCGGCGCCGAGAGGTCCCGGACGCTCCGAGCGCTCCCTCCGCCGGAGCCGACGCTCGCGTCGAGCGTCCTCGACCGCCTGCGCGCCGACATCGTGTACGGCAGGCTCGGCCCGGGGGAGAAGCTGCGCCTCGAGCACCTCGCGGTGACCTACGACGTCGGGCGCACCCCGCTCCGCGAGGCGTGCTGCCGCCTCGCCTCCGAGGGGCTCGTCACGATCGTGGACCAGCGCGGCTTTCGCGTCACCCCGATCTCGCGGGCGGACCTCATCGACCTGACGCGGACCCGGCAGCAGATCGAGACGCTGGCCTTGCGCGCGTCGATTTTTCGCGGAGATCTCGCCTGGGAAGGCGAGGTCACCGCCGCGCTCCACCGGCTCACGCGGCTGTCGAAGCCCAGCGGCGGTCGAGGGGCGCCGCCGCGTCTCGACGACACGTGGGAGAGCGAGCACGGCAAGCTGCACGCTGCGCTCCTCTCCGCTTGCGACTCGCCCTGGCTGCTCCGGTTCCACTCGCTCCTCTTCGATCAGAGCGAGCGCTACCGCAGGCTCGCCACGGCCTACGGTCAGCCCGAGCGCGACATCGACGGTGAGCACGTCGCGCTCGTGCGCGCCGCGCTCGAGCGCGACGCGGAGCGCGCGTGTGCGCTGCTCACGGAGCACATCGCGAGGACGACCGATCGGGTCCTCGCGGCGCACCCCGCGCTCGCGGCGACCGAGCCTCAGCCGGCGCTGCGTGGTGGAATGTCGACAAAATAACGTTTTGTCTTGAACGTCGCGGGCGGCGTGGCACGCTGACCCCGTGCTCACCGTGCCCGTCGCCGACGCGCTGCCGGCCTTCGTCGCCCGGCTCGCGACGCGTTTCTTCGACGCGCCCGCGCCGCGCCGCCGTCGCTTGCTGCGCTCGGCCGACACGACGGCGTCCCGGCTCGCGCTCGCGCTCGCGGTGAGGCGCGAGCTCCTCCGGTCGGCGTCGACGCCCGCGACCACGGCGCTCGAGGACGCGCTGCGCGCGCGGCTCGCCGACGCGCTCCGCCCGGAGAACCTCGTGATCCGGCCGCTCGATCTCGGCTCGCCCGAGGCGCTGCTCGACGCCGTTCGCCGCCATGACGCCGTGCATCCCGTCGTCAGCGAGGAGGACCTCGAGCGTCGCCTCGCCGACGACCGTGCGATCTACGCGCTCGTCCACAAGAGCCGTCGCGACGCCGCGCTCGTCTTCGCGGAGGTCGCGCTCGTCGCGTCGGCGCCGGAGGCGGTCGATCGGCTCGTCGATCCGAGCGCGCCGATCCTCCCGGCGGCGGCCGCGCGAGAGGGGATCTTCTACGGGATCTCGAACACGGAGCCCGGGACGGCAGGGCTCTCGCTGGGGGCGACGCTGCTCGATCGCATGCTCGACGCGCTCGGCGTGCGGTTCCCGCACGTCACCCGGTGGGTCACGCTCTCGCCGATGCCCGGGTTCCGCGCGTGGCTGGCGAGCGCCATCCGCGGCTCGCTGCCGGGCGACGCGGTCGCGCGGGTCTGCGTGGAGAACGGGATCGCGCCGCGCGCCCTGCTCCCCCTGGTCGACGGTCGCGCCGACCAGCCCGAGCACGCGCGGATCCGCCTCGTCCCGGGGCTCGAGGCGCTGGCGCGCTGCTATCTCGAGTCGACGCGCTCCGACGGGAGCCCGCGCGATCCGGTCGCGCGGTTCCACCTCGGCAACGGCGCCGTCCTCGACGCGGTACGGGTGGACGCCGATCGGTCGACCAGGGGCTTCGAGCAGTCTCTCGGCGTGATGGCCTCGTACGCCTACGTCGTCGACGGTCGGCGGGTCGGGAGGGTAGGGGCATGACGAGCCGCCGCGTCACCTCTTCGGACGGCGTATCCATCGCGGTCGAGGAGATGGGCTGCCCCGACGGGCAGCCGATCGTCTTCGTCCACGGCTTCGCGCAGAGCGGCGGGAGCTGGGCCGGTCTCCGGGAGGGCCGGCTCGCGGCGACCTACCGGCTCGTCGCGATGGACCTGCGCGGGCACGGCGCGTCGGACAAACCCGAGGACGAGCGCGCCTACGCCAGCGAGCGGCTCGGCGACGATCTCGACGCCGTGCTGCGTGGCCTCGCGCTCGAGCGTCCGGTCGTCGTCGCGTGGTCGTACGGCGGCGTGGTGCTCGGAGAGTACTTGAGGCGACGAGGCGGCGGCGCGGTCGGCGGAGTCCTCCTGGTCGCGGCGGCGATCGCGGTCGGCAAGGCCGCCCAGGCGCTGTTCGGTCCCGCAATGATGTCGAACGCGCGCGCGCTCCTCTCGGCGGACGGGGCGACGTACGAGGCCGGCGCGCGCGCCTTTCTGGACGGCTGCGCGGCGACGCCGCTCGACGACGCGCAGGTCGAGCGCGCGCTCGCGGCGATGCGGAAGGTCCCGGTCCACGTCCGCCGAGCGCTGCTCTTTCACGGCGCCGACTACTCGACCGAGCTCGCCCGCTGCGAAGCGCCGATCGCCACGGTGCACGGCGCCGCCGATCAGGTCGTCCTGCCGGAGATGAGCGCGCTCGTCGCCAAGCTCGTCCCGGGCTGCGACGCCGCGCTGCTCGCCGGCGTCGGCCACCTCCCGTGGATCGAGGCGAGCGAGGCGTTCGACGAGACGGTCCGCTCGATCGCGGAGCGCGCTCGCACGAGGTCACTCTGAGCCGGCACCCGTCCGTGCCGGTCGTCGTCACCTACCCACTCGATACAGCCCGGAGGACGTCATGTCTTGGAAGATTGACTCGGCCCACAGCCACGTAGGCTTTTCGGTGAAGCACATGATGGTGACCACGGTGCGTGGTCGCTTCACTCGCTACGAGGCGAAAGCGCGGCTCGACCCGCACGACTTCCGGCGCTCGACCTTCGAGGGCGAGATTGACGTCGCGAGCATCGACACCGGCAACGCCGATCGGGACACTCACCTGCGCACGAACGACTTCTTCGACGTGGCGAACCACCCGAAGATCTTCTTCAAGAGCACGTCCATCGAGCAGAAGGACGAGGGCGAGTACGTCGTGCACGGCGACCTGACGATCCGAGGCGTCACGAAGTCGGTGGCGCTCGACGTCGAGTTCCCCGGGACGTCCAAGAACCCGTACGGCGTCACCGTGGCCGGCGTCGGCGTCCGGGGGACGCTCAACCGGAAGGACTTCGGTGTCGCCTTCCACGCGGTCCTCGAGACTGGCGGCGTGGCCGTGAGCGACAAGGTCAAGATCGAGCTCGACTTCCAGATCGCCCAGGTCGAGGACGCCCCGGCGGCGGCCGCCGCGGCCGTCTGAGGGGCGCCCGCTCGCGGGGCCGCGATCCGAGAGAGCTCATGTGTCGAGCGCCCGGCCGGCGGCGCTCGGGCTGATCTAGTATTCGTCCGATGCGCTGCCATCGTGCTGCACGGCGGTCGATGGCGCGCGCGGCGCTCGTCGTCGTGCTCGCGCTCGGGCTTCTTCCGGGCGTGGCGCGCGCGGAGTCGTCGTTCGCGCTGGCGTGGCGCGATCGGCCGGGCGCGTGCGTCACGGCGGCGGCCCTCCGCGCGGTCGTGGTGGAGAAGCTCGCTCGCGATCCGTTCACGGATCGCGAGCGCGCCGACATCGTCATCGAGGGGGAGGAGGCGGCTCCGACGGGCGGTCGTCTGCGCGCGCGCGTGCAGGAGCGGACTCGCGACGGCGCCGTGCTCGGCTCGCGCGAGATCGACGCGGAGAGCTGCCCTCGCCTCGTCCGCGCGACGGGGATCGTCGTCGCGCTCTTCGTGAAGGCGAGCGAAGAGCGCGAGCCGGGAGAAGAGCGCGGACCGGGAGAGGAGCACGCCGGACAGGACGAGCCGGCCGTCGGACGAGAGACGCCGCCGGAGGTGCGCGCGCCGCCGGAGCCCAGCGCGCCGCCGGTGACGTCGCCGCGCCCGCCGCTGCGCGACGGGCCGCCGCCCGCCGAGCGAAGGCGTCCGTTCGAGCTGTCGCTCGGGCTCGGGGCCGCCGCCGCGGTCGGGGTCCTGCCGTCCGCGAGCGCGGGGCTGCGCGGCGTGGCCCGGCTCGAGCGCGCGAGCTCTCGCTGGAGCTTCGAATGGACCGGCGGCTACACGCTCCCGCAGCCGTTCCGCAGCCGCGCGGTCCGCGGGACGCTGGCTGCGGTCGATCAGCAGGTCCGGGCGTGCGTGGACCTGCGCCCGGCGCGCGGCGTCCGGCTCGACGCCTGCGGAGGCGCCTTCTGGGGAGCGATCGTTCCGCGCACGGCTGGGCTGACCGAGGAGGACCACTCGTGGCGGCCGCTCGCCGGGCCAGCGGCGGCCCTCGCGGCTCAGCTTCGAGACGGGACGCGCTCGGGCCGGCTGGAGCTGGGGATCGCGGCGCCGGTGGTGGGTCGCACGCTCTATTTCCAGAGCGTCGAAGGTGAACCGGAGCGGCTCTACTCGACCGGCCGGGTCATCTTTTTCGTCGGAGTGAGCGGTCTCCTCACGATTTTGTAATAATGCGCGGGCGGCTGGGGCACTGCTCCCAGTGCGGGCAGTTTCGCTACCCAGCCTCGCTTCGACCGATGCGGCGGCATCTCTCCAAGTGAGCGCGGTCCCCGACATAGGGGCGATCTTTCGCGAGCACGGCCCGTTCGTTTACACGATCCTGCGGAGCCTCGGCGTGCATCCGTCCGACGTGGACGACGCGTTCCAGGAGGTCTTCGTCGTCATCCACCAGAAGCTCGCCGCGTACGAGCAGCGGGGGACGCTGCGGTCGTGGGTCTACGGGATCTGCGTGCGGGTGACGTTCCGCTTCCGGCGCCGAGCCGGCCAGGCGCGCGAGATCGTCACCGAGGAGGTGCCGGAGACAGCCGATCCGATGACGCCGGCCGAGCATCTCCGAGAGCGACAGGCGCGCGAGATCTTGTGCGAGATCCTCGACGAGCTCGACGACGACAAGCGCGCCGTGTTCGTGCTCTTCGAGCTGGAGGGGCTGCCGATGCACGAGGTGGCCGAGTCGGTCCAGTGCCCGCTCCAGACCGCCTACTCCCGGCTTCGCGCGGCGCGCGAAGCGGTGAACGCCGCCGTCGGCCGCCATCAGGCGCGGAGGGATTTCAGATGAGCCAAGACCCGATCCGCCTCGTCGACCTCCGTGATCCGCCGTCGCCCGAGGCCGAGCTCGTGCGTGACCTCATCCGCGCGCAAGCGAGGGTGCGGCCTCCGCCCGGGAAGATGGAGGAGCTCGCCGTCCGGCTCGGACCGATGCTGACGTCCGGCCCCCCGACGGGCCGGTCGGCGCCGTGGCTGGGCCTGGCCGCCGCCGCCGTCGCGACGGTCGCGCTCGTCGGCGTGACCTTGTCGATGACCGGGGCCGCGGGCGTGGAGGCGACGACAGCGCCGGCGCCGCCGCTCGCGCGTCCGGCGCCGCCGCCTGCCTCGGTCGACGCGCCGCCGGTCGCCGCCGTCTCGGTCGACGCGCTGCCGAGCGTGGTGTTGCCGAAGCCGCCGGCGCCCGCCCTCGCGCCGACGCCGCGCTGCGACGACGTCTCGCTCGTCGACACCGCCGACACGGAGCTTCGCGCGGGCAACCCGTCGCGCGCGCTCGCCGTCGCGCGCGAGCACGAGCAGCGCTGTCCGGCGGGCGCTCTCGTTCAGGAGCGGGAGCGCATCGCGATCGAAGCGCTCGTCGACCTCGGCCGTTCCGATCAGGCACGTGCCCGCGCGCGCGCCTTCGAGGAGCGCTATCCGTCCTCGCCGCACGTGGGCCGGATCCGGCGGGCGCTCGAGCGCCTCCCGAGGTAGCCGGCGCCCGCCCTCCCAAGTCCGGTCATGCATCCGAGCACGCGCGTGCTCTTCCGAGTCCGTCCCGTGGGCACCTCCCAGACCCGTTCGTGAGCAGCGAGTGAGCATGAAACCTTCGAGCGTGGTGGCCGTCTTCACCGTTGCGACCTTGGCGTTGGCCTGGGGATGCTCTCGCACCGACGAGCGCCTCGGCGTCGAGGTCGGGCCGCCGCCGGGGCAGTTCGGCGGAGGGGACGCCGGGCCGGACGCCGAGCCCGACCCGCGCGAGCTCATCGCGTACTGCCCGTCGAACAGCTGTCCGCCCGGCTGGACGACGTGCCCGAGCTCTCGCTTCCCGTGCGACGTCAACCTGCGGCTCGATCCGAACAACTGCGGCGCGTGCGGGTTCACCTGCCCGACGGGGAGCGGGTGGGAGACGTTCTCCTGCGTCGCGGGCAGCTGCGTGATGCAGTGCAACGCCGCGCTCGACGCGCTCGATTGCGACGGCGTGGTCGACAACGGCTGCGAGACGACGACGCGCGACGACGACAACTGCGGGGCCTGCGGGATCAAGTGCACCGGGGGCGCGCGCTGCCAGTGGCAAGACGGCCCCGGCAGCGCCACCGCGTGCGGCTGCCCCGCCGGCCAGATCGACTGTGGCCTCTGCACCGATCCGTCCTCCAACGACAGCCACTGCGGCGCGTGCAATAACGCGTGCGATCCGACGGCCGGCGGCGAGCCCAGCTACCCGAACAGCTACTACGGCTGCAGCAGCGGCGCCTGCGGGGCGCTCAAGTGTCGAGGCTACTTCGCCGACTGCGACAAAGTCGCCACGAACGGCTGTGAGACCTCGATGGTGTCGGACTCCGACTGCGGCGGCTGCGGGAACGCGTGTCCTGCGGGGCAGCAGTGCCGCCTCGACCCGAACGGCAAGCCCGCCTGCATGTGCCCTGACGGGCTCACCCTCTGCGAGCTCGGGTGCAACGGCGACGTCTGCTCGGGGTTCTGCACGGACGTGACGTCGGACAGCGCGAACTGCGGGCGCTGCGGGGTGGCCTGCTCGAACGCCGGTCTGGATCCCGGCGCGCGCCGGACGTGCGACTACGGGGCGTGCGTGGTCCGGTGCCAGGACGGCTACGCCGACTGCAACAGCAGCGAGGCCGACGGTTGCGAGGTCGACACCCGGAGCGATCCGCGAAACTGCGGGGGGTGCGGTCGCGCGTGCGACGCCGTCGCCGGGCAGGCGTGCGTGGGCGGGCAGTGCGTGGTGGAGCCTTGCGACGTCGCCGACGCGGGAGAGGTCGCGCGATGAAGACGAGCCGATCGATCTTCGCGCTGGGCGCGCTGTCGCTCGCGACGGCGAGCGCGCTGGTCGGCGCCTGCGCGTCCGACGAGAGCCCGGACCTCGCGCCCGAGGACCGGAGGGTCGCGGTCCCCACGAACGACGGCGCGCCGGCCGAGGCGGGCGACGCGGAGGCGGGGCCGTGCACCACGGACGACTGCGAGCTCTTCCCGGAGAGCTGCGCGGCGGACGTCCTCTGCCCCGCCGGCGTCTTCGATCCCGTCGATCCGACGAAGGGCCTCGACTGGCGGACGCGCGTGAGCGCGCTCCGCGGTCGCTCGGCGACCGACGTCTGGCTCGTCGGCACCGTCGGCGCCGCCGGCCACTTCGACGGCGCGACGTGGAAGACGTCCGACCTCGGCTCGACCGAGTCGCAGCGCTTCCTCTGGCTCTCCGGGGGCGGCGAGGTCGCGTTCGGCTCGCTCGACCGGATCTACGCGCGCGGGCTCGGGCCGAGCGACGCCGGCCTGTCCGCCGGCGGCTGGGTGAACCTCGGCTCGGTCGCGGCGCCGCCCGGCTACGGCAGGAACGTCACCGCCGCGTGGGCGCCGCCCGGGGCGAGCACGCTCTGGATCGCCACGGACAGGGACCTCTGGCGCCTCGACAGCTCGGGCGGCACGTTCGC
The DNA here is from genome assembly GCA_019637195.1 of Labilithrix sp. Taxonomy (GTDB): domain Bacteria; phylum Myxococcota_A; class Polyangia; order Polyangiales; family Polyangiaceae; genus Labilithrix. Next base: position 19,750 of record JAHBWA010000062.1, read on the forward strand.
GGCGCGCCCGGGGATCGCCGCGTCGGTGTGCAACGCGATCCCGTGCAAGTCGTTGCAGAGCCTGCACGGCGCCTCCGCGGGCACGCTCTGGGCGGTCGGCGACGTGGGCGCGGCCGTCCGCATCACGGGCGCCGACGGCGACGCGCCCGAGGCGACGCCGTCGAACACGACGACGTGGACGGGCCTCGCCGGCGTCTGGGCCGCGTCGGACACGGAGGCGTGGGCGGTCGGCGGGGGCGGCACCATCCTCCACAACACCGGCGCACGGCTCGCCTGGGAGGTCGTCTCGGGCGTGCCGACGAACGAGGACCTGAACGCCGTCTGGGGCACGTCGGCGTCCGACATCTGGGCGGTGGGCGATGCGGGCGTCGTCCTCCACTACGATGGCGCCGCGTGGTCGCGCGTGAAGATCGCGGGGCTCGGCGCGCGGCGGCCGGACCTCTCCACCGTGTGGTCGCCCGGGCCGGGGCGGGTCTGGATCGGGGGCCAAGGAGTCGTGCTCGCCCTCGGAGGGAAGTCATGAGACGCATCGTTTTGTTCGTCTGCGGCGCGTCCGCGCTTGCGGCGGTGGTCGCCTGCGCGACGTCGGACGACGAAGGTTCGTCGCTGCTGCCGCGCGACGACGCCGGGTCGACCTCCGTGCCGGAGGCGGCGGCCGCTGCCGACGGCGGCGGGATCCGTGACGCGGGAGGCCCGACCATCTCGTGGTGCAGCGACGCGGGGTGGTGCGCGACGTCGCTGCCCGATCCCGACCTGAGGGTGACCGACATCTGGCCGTTCGACGAGCGCGCCTTCGCGATCGCGGAGAGCGACACGCTCGGCACGAAGGTGCTCGAGTGGACGGAGTCGACCGAGTCGTGGGCGTACATCGACGACAACAGCCAGAACGCCTACGGCGGAGGCCAGTACGCCGGGAAGATCTGGGCGCCGAGCGAGGACGAGATCTACTACGGCGTCGCGCCCGGGCGCGTCTACCACGGGACGCGCACCGCGCCGTCGTCGCCCTGGACGTGGGAGTCCAGCGAGCTCGCCTACGACGGACCCGACGCCGGTCCCGATCGCGATCCAGGGCGTCCCTGGTACCGCAAGTTCCTCGTCGCCCAGCACTTCGCGTCGCTCGGCGTCTGGGGCACCTCGCGCGACGACGTCTACGCGTGGTACGGAAACACGATCTTCCACAAGAAGAGCGTCGACGGCGGCGCGCCCGAGTGGGTCGCCGAGTACGTCGCGGACGATCCCGACGCGCCGGACGACGCCTTCTTCGTCTTCGGCGCCGATGGATCGAGCGCCGACGACGTCTGGTTCGTGGGTGGCCGCGGTCACTACAACGCCGAGAGCACCGGCATCGACCCGTGCCCCATGATCGTCCGTCGAGCACCGGACGGCTACCGACGGATCCTCGACTACAGGGTGAGCGGGACGACGTGCCAGCCGAAGGCGGGGGCGCTGCACTTCTTCCTCGACGTCGAGATCCCGGGGTTCGGCCGGTTCACGATCCCCTGGACGCAGCCCGGGTGGACGACGAGCGTAGCCTCGACGCGACCGGGCGCGATCGCCTCCATCCTGGACTCGACGCACCTCGGGTTCGTCGACTCTACGGACGCCGGCAGCGCGCGCTTGAACACCGTCGGCGCGCGCTCCGCCGGTCCCGCGTTCTCTCCGCTCCTCGGCTCGATCTGGATCCACGGCGACAAGGCGTGGATGAGCGGCTGGGGTCTCGTGCTCGACGTCGAGAACAAGCCCGACGCCTGGGCCGCCTCGCTCGGGGTCCACCCGCCGGGCAAGCCGCCCGCGTCCGAGGAGGGCGCCTCGTACACCATCTCCACGACGGCGCTCAACGGCGCGCCCATCGACACGATGCTCCTCCAGGTGCGCGGCAGCTCCAACACCAACCTCTGGGCCGTCGGGTCTCGATATGCACTCCACAAGAAGACACCCTGACCGTCACCGCTCCGGGCTGCTCGTCGTCGCCTTCCTCGCGGCGGGCGCGGCCGCCGCGAGCTGCTCGAGCGAAGAAGCGCTCGACTGGCCCGCCGGCGCCCCCGTCGACGCCTCGAGCGCGCCGCCCGACGCGGGGGCCGAGGCGACGAGCCCGGCCGACGCGGGGCTCGTGGACGCGTCGCCGCTCCCGATCGTCTGCACCTCTCCGCCGTGCGCGGCGTCGATCGTGACCACGCTCGGCCGCGACGAAGACGATCGCGGCGAGGGCTTCTGCGCCCTCGTCGACGACGGCGCCGTCGCGTGCTGGGGCGCGAACGGCGCGGGGCAGCTCGGGCGCGGCGAGGCCGCCGGCGCGATCGACAGCGCGAACGCCGCGAAGGTGGTCGGGCTGCCGAAGGTCACCGCGCTCGATCACACGTGCGCGATCGACGAGGTCGGCGGCGTGTGGTGCTGGGGGACCGGACCGTTCCTCCGCCCCGACGCCGGCGCGGTGACGACGACCGAGCGCACGCCGGTGAAGCTCGAGCTCCCTCCCGCCACGAGCGTGGGGCTCGGCCACGGCGCCGCGTGCGCCACGACCGGCGACGGCCTCCGCTGCTGGGGCGACAACGTCGACGGTCAGATCGCGCCGCTCGCGGAGACGGACGTGACGGGAGCGCCGCGGCTCGTGCCGCTCCCGGTCGGCGCGCCGGTTCGCGCGCTGGCGGTGGGGAAGGCGAGCTTCGTCCTTCGCGAGGACGGCACGCTCGTCACCTGGGGCGGCAACCCGCCGATCGGGCGGCGCTCGCCGATGTTCCCCGATCCGTACCCGCAGCCGGCCGCGCTCGCCGGGATCGCGGCGGTGGACCTCGTCCACGACAACGCGTGCGCGACGGCGGGCGGCATCGGCTACTGCTGGGGCGCTCGCGTGATGGCGAACCAGGGCTCGGTGGTCGACCGCGCGCTCCCCGAGCCCGTCGTCGCGCCCGAGCCGCTCGTCCAGATCGCGACGACGCGGACGTTCTCGAGCTCGACAGGCGCGCTGCAGCGCTACCGGTGGTGCGCCGTGGCGATCTCCGGATCCGTCTACTGCTGGGGGCGGAACGAGAGCGGTCAGGCCGGGGACGGGACGCAGGACCACGCGCTCGGCGCCGTCTTGGTCCGCGATCTGCCGGCGCCCGCCGCGCAGGTGAGGACGACGCCGAGCACGACGTGCGCGCTCCTCACGAACGGCAAGGTCTACTGCTGGGGGGGAAACTACAACGGTCAGCTCGGTAACGGACAGGACAGGGGGCGAACCTCGGTCCCGACAGCGGTGGTGCTTCCATGAGCAGGCGTTCGGCCAGTCTCTCCTCGACTCGGTCCTGGTCGCGGTCGACCGGCGTGCCCGCGATCGTCGCGCTGTTCGGCGTCGCGCTCTTCGCGTCGGCCGGCGCCTGCGGCGACGAGCGCAACGCGTTCGACAACGGGCCCGCCGGCTTCGAGGAGCTCCCGGACGTCGACGCCGGGGATTGCCCGTTCCAGTGCTCGATCGACGGCCGCGCGGTCGTCCGCTCGTGCTCGGGCGAGGTCGTCGAGACGTGCCCGCCGGAGCAGGCGTGCGGCGCGGCGCAGTGCCAGGAGCCGTGCTCTGCCTCGGCCGCGGACCGGAGCTCGAACGGCTGCGAGTTCTACTTCCAGCTGCCCGCGAGCTCCGATCGGTCTTGCTACGCGACCTTCGTCGTCAACACGTCCACGCAGCCGGTGGACCTCGCGCTCTCCCTCGACGCGGAGCCGCTCGACATCTCGAAGTCGACGTTCCGGACGCGCCCGGGCGACGCCACGCTCGTCCAGCACGAAGGCCCCCTCGCGCCCGGGGAGAGCGTCGTCGTCTTCATCTCGGGCGGCAACCCGCTGGCGAGCGAGGAGGGGACCCGCGTGCCCTGCCCCTCCGGCGTCGTGCCCGCGGCCGAGCCCGCGTCGCTGACCAGGACGGGGATCGGCTCGTCGTTCCACTTGCGCGCGAGCACGCCGGTGTCGCTCGTCGCGATGTATCCGTTCGGCGGGGCGGACAGCCACCTCCCGACGGCGACGCTCGTCTTGCCCGTCGTCACGTGGGGCACGCAGCACCTCGTCGTCAACCCGTGGGAGGCGAACACCGGCCGACCGAACACGCAGATCGTCGCCGCCGAGGACGGCACCGAGGTGACGATCGTCCCGACGAAGCCGATCCAGGACGGCAAGGACGTCCTGGGGACACCCGCGAAGGTCCCCGCGACCTACCGCCTCGACAAGGGGCAGTACCTGCAGCTGCTGCAGTACGACGAGCTCTCCGGGAGCATCGTCACGTCCAACAAGCCGACGACGACGTTCGGCGGGCACACCTGCGCGTTCGTCCCGTCGGCGTCGGGCGCTTGCGACACCTTGTGGCAGCAGATCCCCGCGTTCGAGCAGTGGGGCTCCGAGTACGTCGGCGTCGGCTACCGTCCGCGCGCCGGCAGCGAGTCGGAGACGATGCCCTACCGCATCGTCGCCGCCCGTGACGGGACGCGCCTCGACTACGATCCGGCGATCCCTGTCGGTGCGCCGACCGAGATGTCGGCGGGCGAGGTGGTCACGTTCCCCGCGGGCGTCGGCGACACCTTCGTGGTTCGTACCCAGGACGCCGACCACCCGATCTACGTCGCGGCGTACATGACCGGGTTCCACGGCAACTACTACGGCTCGGGCCCGATGGGCGGGCAGGGCGATCCGGAGTTCGTCAACGTCGTCCCCGCCGGCCAGTGGCTGAGCTCGTACAGCTTCTACGCCGATCCGACGTACAAGGAGACGTCGCTCGTGGTCGTGCGCGCGAAGCACCACGGCAAGTTCGAGGACGTGTGGCTCGAGTGCGCGGGCGATCTCCCCGACTTCCGCCCGATCGGGACGCGCGGCGAGTACGAGTACACGCGCGTCGACCTGTCGCGAGACGGCGGCCCGGGGCAGTCGTTCGGTGACAAGACGTGCACGACCGGCCTCCAGCGCATGAAGAGCGCTGGCCCCTTCACGGCGACGCTCTGGGGGTGGGCCTTCGCCGCGAGCTACGCCTACCCGGGGGGCATGGCCCACCGGAAGCTCGTCACGAACCCGCTGCTCCCGATTCAGTGACGCGCGCGGCTCGGGGCCGCGACGGCGGGCTCTCGGCTCCCGCGGTCCGCTCCGCGCGGCAGGTCGGTGGGCTCGTCGAAGTCGCCGGCGATCGACGGATCGTCGACCTCGAGGCGTCGCCGCCCGCGCGCGAGCTCGGAGAGCACGTCGCGCAGCGGCGGCGTCTCTCCGCGAAGGTAGGGCGCGAGGACGACGGCGCGGACGACGGCCGGGTGGCCGCCGCGGCCGCGGTGCGTGGGCGTCACGGCGAGCGGCGGCTCCGGCGCGCCGGCGGACGGGACGTCGAGCGCGGCGGCGAGGGCGAGCAAGGTCTCGGCGCGCGGGGGCAGTAGATCGACCGGGGTGACGACGAGCGCGTCGCCGGGCGCGAGGCGCAGACGGCGGAGCGCCGCGACGAGCGAGGCCGCCTGGCTCGCGGTGTCCGCCGCGACGAGCGCGATCGCGAAGGGGAGGTGGCCCGTGGCGGCGCGGGCCGCGGGCGCGTCGGCGTTGCGGACGACGGCGGCGAGATCCACGCAGCCGGCCTCGCGGAGCCGCGCGAGGTGGCGCTCGAGCAGCGTCCGCCCGCCGACGCGGAGGAGCGCCTTCGGCTCGCCCATGCGTCGTCCGCGGCCCGCCGCGAGGACGACGCCGTGAAGGCGACGGGCTGCCGGAGGAGCGCCCACCCGGCTACACCGCGAGCGCGCGGACCACGGGGAGCTCGCGCACGCGCGTCCCCGTGAGGGCGAAGAGGGCGTTGGTGAGCGCGGGGGCGACCGGAGGCACGCCCGGCTCGCCCACGCCGGACGGGGGCGCGTCGCTCTCGATGACCTCGACGTGGATCCTCCGCGGCGCCTCGTGGAGGCGCATCAGGCGAAAGTCGCGGAAGTTCGACTGCTCGGTCGCGCCGCCCTTCATCGTGATCTCGCCGTAGAGCGCGTGGCTCAGGCCGAAGACGACGGCGCCCTCGAGCTGCGAGCGCACGCGCTCGAGGTTCACGACGAGCCCGCAGTCCGCGACGATCCACGCCTCGTCGACGCGGATGGTTCCGATCGCGTCCTTCACCACGGACACGACGACCGCCACGTACGCGAGGAAGCTCCGGTGGACGGCGAGGCCGAGGGCGCGCTTGTGCGCCGCGCGGCCCCGCCAGCCGGAGAGCGCCGTGATGCGCTCGAGGACGCGCCGGTGGCGCGCCGTGTCGATCGGGTAGTCGGCGAGCGGCTGGCCGTAGTTGGGTAGCTCGCTCACGCCGAGATCGGTCGCCGTCCACGTCCGCGGCGGTCCGAAGACGTCGAGCAGGTGATCGGCCGGATCCATCTTCCGCGCGTGGGCGAGCTCGTCGAGGAAGCTCTGCACCGCGAACGCGTGGTAGATGTTCGCGACCGAGCGGAGCCAGCCGATCCGCGTGTGCGCGCGCGCCTCGCAGTTTTCGGCGCGCAGGTTCGGGATCGCGAGCGGCACCTCGAGCACGCCCTGCGCGAGCTGCCCGATCGCGGCGAAGCTCGCGCCGTCGAAGATCGACGCGATCGGCGGGAACGCGGTCCGGTGCTCCCACGCGACGATCTTGCCGGCGTCGTCGAGCCCCGCGACGAGCCGCTGGGCGCTGACCGAGTGGTAGTAGTCGTGCTGGAGATCGTCCTCGCGCGTCCACTGGACCCGCACCGGCGCGCCCATCTCCCTCGCGAGGAGCGCCGCCTCGACCACGTAGTCGGGCTTCGACTTGCGCCCGAAGCCGCCGCCGAGGAAGGTCACGTGCACCGTGACCTGGCTCTCGTCGAGGCCGAGCGCCTTCGCGACGGCGGTGCGCGCCGACTGCGGGTTCTGCGTCGACGCCCACACTTCGCACGAGGTGGCGTTCGCCTTCGCCACCGCCACGGGCGGCTCCATCGGCGCGTGCACCAGATTGGGTGCGTAGTACATGGACTCGACCGTGCGCTTGGCGCCGGCGAGCGCCTTGTCGACGTCGCCGAGCTCGCGCACCACGCGTCCCTTGGCGCGGATGGAGGCCTCGAGCGTCGCGCGGTAGGACGGCGAGTCGTAGGCGGCGTTGTCGCCGTGGTCCCAGGTGATCTCGAGGAGCTTGCGGCCGCGCATGGCCGACCACGTGTCCTCGGCGACGACCGCGAGGCCGCCGAGGGGCTGGAAGGCGAACGGTGGCTTCGGCGCCGGCAGGGCGACGACGCGCTTGACGCCGTTCACGGCGAGCGCCTTCGCCGGATCGTGCCGCGCGACCTTGCCGCCGACGACGGGCGGGCGCGCGATCACCGCGGTGAGCATCCCTGGGAGCCGCACGTCCGCGCCGAACGCCGCGCGCCCGGTGACGATGTCCGGCCCGTCGACGAGCGGGAGCTCCTTGCCGATCGTCTTTAGCGCGGCGACAGGCCGGAGGACGATCGCCTCCTTCTTCGGCACGGCGACCTTCGCGGCGTCGTTCGCGAGCTCGCCGAAGCCGAGCGAGCGCTTGGTCGCGTCGTGGAAGACCGCGTGATCGCGGACCGCGAGCGTCGCCTCCGGCACCTTCCAGCGTCGCGCGGCGGCCGCCGTGAGCATCATCCGCGCGGCGGCGCCGGTGCGCCGGAGCCGCGCGAAGTCCATCCGGACGCTGCGCGAGCCGTCGGTGTTCTGATCGCCGTAGGCCTTGTCGCCGTCGGCCTGGGCGATCTTCACGCGGGCCATGTCGGCGCCGAGCTCGTCGGCCACCAGCGCCGGCAGGGTGCTGCGGACGCCCTGGCCCATCTCCGAGCGCGCGCAGACGATCGTGACGAGCCCGTCGGGCGCGACGTGGACGAAGACGTTCGGCCGCAGGCCGTCGCTCGCCGCGCCGCCTCCCTTGGGAGCGCCCGGCGTCGCGGCCTTGGGAGCGCCCGGTGTCGCGGTCTTCGGCTCTTCCGCGCGGGCGAACGAGCCGAGCGCGAGGCCGCCGGCCGCGATCCCGAGCCCGACGAGGAACGAGCGCCGGACGACGCGGATCGACTCGCTCACGGTACCCCCGCGGCCTTCTTCACCGCCGCCCGGATCCGGAGGTACGTGCCGCAGCGACAGAGGTTGCCCGAGAGCGATCGATCGATCTCCGCGTCGGTGGGCTTCGGCCTCTTCGCCAGGAGCGCGGCGGCGCTCATGATCTGGCCCGCCTGGCAGAAGCCGCACTGCGGGACGCCGAGCTCGACCCAGGCCTTCTGGAGCGGGTGCGAGCCGTCCGGCGAGAGCCCCTCGATCGTCGTGACGTCCTTGCCGGCCGCGCGGCGCACGGGCGTCACGCACGAGCGCACGACCTCGCCGTCGAGGTGCACGGTGCAGGCGCCGCACAGCGCCTCTCCGCAGCCGTACTTCGTGCCGGTGAGGCCGAGCGTGTCGCGGAGCGCCCAGAGCAGCGGCATCTCCGGATCGACGTCGAGCTCGCGCTCGGCGCCGTTGACGCGCAGTCGAATCGTCATCGCTTCACCTCGTCCTTCGGGCAGGCCGCGCCGTCGTTCACCCACGCGTCGACGAGGGCCGCGAACGCGGCCTGGGTCCCGGGCGCCGGCTCGCGATCGTGTCCCGGCGCCCAGCCCCACGCGACGAGCTCGTCGTGCGCGGTGTGCTCGGCGATCTCGCCGAGGCTCTTGTCCCCGTTGCGCTTCCTGTCCTTCAGCTGCTCGCAGAGCGCGCCGGGGGTCTTGCCCTCCCACGCCATCTCGAGCGGCGCGAGGTGCCAGCTCGGTGCGCCGGGGACGCGCGCGAGCTCGGCGTTCCGGTCCTGGTGGCAGGACGTGCACTCGAGCGCCGGCACGCCGGCGCCCCCGGGCCCGCGGACGACCGGCGGATCGTGCGGGCGGCCGTCGTCGCCCTGAGTCGGGCCGTCGCCCGCGGGGTGGCAGTTCTTGCACCGCGGGTGGAGCATCACGCGGCTCGCCTCGAGGAAGATGGCGCGCGCGCGCTCGTCGCGATCGGTGATGGTCGCGAAGTCACGCGGCGCGAGCAGCGCGTCCTTCGCCGCCGTCGGGAGCGTGGGCGGCGGGCCGTGAGCTCCGCCGCCGCAGCCGAACGCGATCAGGGCGAGCCCGCCGAGCCGGACGCCGCTGCCGCTGCGCTTGGAGAGCATCTCTCCTTGATAGAACGATCCGTCGCCGCGCACGACGCGGATCTGCGGCTCCGCGGATCTGGCGTCCGGCGCGGACAGCGGCACCACGGACGAGCTCGCGGCTGCGGCGGCACGCGCGGTGCACCGATAGCGCATCATGAACCCGATCCGCCGCCTCGAAGAGCTGGAGCAGAGCATCTGGCTCGACCACATCGATCGCAAGCTCTTGACCTCGGGCGCCCTCGATCGCCTCGTCGGCCAGGGGCTGCGTGGCCTGACGTCGAACCCGACCATCTTCCAGAAAGCGATCGCGGGCTCGAGCGACTACGACGAGCTGATCCGCTCGGCGTCGTCGTCCGAGCGAAGCGCGAGCGTGCTCGAGCGTCTCATGGTGCGCGACCTCACGCTCGCGTGTGACCGCTTGCGACCCGTCTACGAGGCGTCGGGCGGGAGAGACGGCTTCGCGTCGATCGAGGTTTCGCCGGGCGTCGCGGACGACTGCGCGGCGTCCGTCGAGCAGGCGCTCCGGTTGTGGACGCTCGTCCAGCGCCCCAACCTCATGGTCAAGATCCCGGGGACGCGCGCGGCGCTCCCGGCGATCGAGAGCTGCCTCGCGCACGGCATCAACATCAACATCACGTTGCTCTTCTCGGTGGCGCGCTACCGCGAGGTCATCGAGGCGTACCTCCGCGCCCTCGAAGCTCGGGTCGAGCGGAACGATCCGGTCGAGCGGATCGCGTCCGTCGCGAGCTTCTTCGTCTCCCGCGTCGACGCCAAGATCGACAAGGCCCTCGACGCGCTCGAGGGGACGCGCCGCGCCGAAGGTCGGGAGCTCCGCGGCGCGATCGCGATCGCGAACGCCAAGCTGGCCTACGAGGAGTACGAGCGGATGTACGGGAGCGAGCGCTGGGCGCGGCTGGCGGCGCGCGGGGCGCACCCGCAGCGGCTCTTGTGGGCGTCGACCTCGCCGAAGGACCCCGCGTACCCCGAACTCTACTACGTCGAGGCGCTCGTCGGGCCGGAGACCGTGGACACCGTCACGCCCGACCTCTTTCGCGCGTACGTCGAGCGCGGCGACCCCGCGCTCCGCCTGATCGCCGACAGAGAGCGTGCGCGCTCGCAGGTGGCGTCGCTCGCGCGGCTCGGCATCGACTTCGGCTGGGTGGCCGAGGAGCTCGAGGAGGAAGGGATCGCGTCGTTCGCCGCGTCCTACGACAAGGCCCTGGCGAGCATCGCCGACAAGCGCCGCGCCTCTGCGCCCGAGACCGGGCGCCAGGCGCTCGCGCCGCCGTCACGCTGAGGGCGACCTCCGGCCGCTCCCGCGGACGACCGCCGTTGACCGCGCGCGCCGAACCGACGAGGATGTGGCTCCGGCCGGGGGGGCTAGGAACGGTTCCGTCGATGGGGGGTCTGGAGAGCGCCCGCGAACGATTGCTGGCGAGGCGCTTCGAGCTCAGGGAGCGGGTCGGCGAGGGAGGGATGGGGGCCGTGTACCGCGCCTGGGACCGGGTCCTCGGCAAGGAGGTCGCTCTCAAGCGGATGCACGAGATGGGGCCGCTCCAGGTGCAGCGCCTCAAGGCGGAGTTTCGCACGCGCTCGGCGCTGCAGCACCGGAACCTCGTGCAGCTCTACGAGCTGGTGAACGACGGCGACGACTGCTTCTTCACGATGGAGCTGGTCGACGGGAGCGATCTCGAGACCTGGGTCCGCCACGGCGGAGCCAGTCCCGCCCGTGAGGTGCAGCGTGGCGCGCGCGACCCGAAGACCGCGACGACGCTCGACGAGCGTGGCCGGGCGGAGCCCTCGGAGAGCGCGGTCTCGAGCGGCGTGCGGCCGACCAAACCGCCGCTCGACGCCGCGGCCTTGCTGCGCCTGCGCGCGGCCCTGTCGGAGCTGTGCGCGGGGCTCTCGGTGCTCCACGACGCGGCGATCGTCCACCGCGACGTCAAGCCCGCGAACGTGCTCGTGACGCGGAGCGGGCGGGTCGTGCTCCTCGACTTCGGGCTCGCCGCGATGCCGACGCTCCGCCCGCCGGACCTGACGAGCGCCGGGACGCCGCGCTACATGGCGCCCGAGCAGATCCGCGCCGACCGGCCGACCTCCGCGGCCGACCTCTACGCGGTCGGCGGGATCCTCTACGAGCTGCTCGCCGGTCGTAGCCCGTTCGGCGGGTCGATGCAGACGAACCAGGAGCGGAAGGCCGCGGGCTCGCGCCCGCCGCCGCTCGGCGACACGCCCGATGAAGGCCTGGCGGAGCTCGCGATGAGCCTGCTCGATCCCGATCCACGAGCGCGCCCCGACGCGCGCGCCGTCCTCCGCCGCCTCGCGGGCGAGGGCGACGTGCGGTCGCTCGCGCCGACCTTCGGGCTCCCGGTCCCCGGCGGGTTCGTCGGGCGCCAGGCGGAGGTCTCCGCGCTCGAGGGCGCGCTCCGTCGCGTCCAGGCGGAGCGCCGCCCGGTGGCGCTGCTCGTCGAGGGGCCGTCCGGGATCGGCAAGACGACGCTGCTCCGGAGCTTCCTCGGTGGGCTCGTCGCGCGCGACAAGAAGGCGCTCGTCCTGTCGTCGCGCTGCCACCCGCAGGAGACCGTGCCGTTCAAGGCCGTCGACGCGGCGATGGACGCCCTCGCGGCGCACGCGCGCGCGATGTACGACCTCGGAGCGTTCGAGCCGGCGGTCGCGCACGCGGCGGGGCGGCTGTTCCCCGTCCTCCGCACCGTGCCGGAGCTCTCCGTCCACTCCGCGCACAGCGTCGCGACGGACGAAGCGGACCTCCGCGCGCGCGGCTTCGACGCCCTTCGCGAGCTCTTCGCGCGCCTCTCCGCGCGCGGACCGCTCGTCGTCTGGATCGACGACGTGCAGTGGGACGACGCCGACTCGCTCGCGCTCATCGAGTCGCTCGTGCGTCCGCTCGGCGGTTCCGCGCCGCCCCTGCTCCTGGTCCTGAGCATGCGGAGCGGCGACCGCGGCAGCGCGATCGCCCTGCGGCTCCTCGAGCCGCCGCCGCGCGTGCTCGTCCCGGTCGAGCGGGTCCGCCTCGGTCCGCTGGAGGCATCCGACGCGGGGAAGCTCGCGGCGGTGTTCCTCGGCGAGCGCGACCACCGGGTGGCGCGGGTCGTGAGTCAGAGCGAGGGCAACCCCTTCCTCGCGTGCGAGCTGGCGCGCTACCTCGCGGCCGCTCCAGCGGACGCCGACATCTCCGGCGGCGCCCTCGACGTGCAGGCGCTCGTCGCCGCGCGCCTCTGCGATCTGCCGCCGGCCGAGCGCGCGATCCTCGACGTCACGTCGCTCGCGGTGCACCCGCTCGCTACGACGATCGCCCTGGAGGCGGCGCGCCTGGCGCCCGACGCGCGGACCGCCGTGCTCGCGCTCTGCGACGCGTTCTTGCTCCGTCAGGCGACGTCGGCGACCGGGGAGGCGGTCGCTCCGTACCACGACAAGATCGCCGAGGCGACGCAGCGGCTGCTCTCGCCTGTCGAGCGCGCCGCGATCCACCGGGCGATCGCCGAGGCCGTCGAGCGGCACACGCCGGACGACGCCGACGCGCTCTACGTGCACTGGGAGGGGGCGGGGGAGACGGAGCGGGCTGCGACCTCTGCCTACCGCGCCGCCGAGCGCGCCGCCGCGACGCTCGCGTTCGACCGCGCCGCCGAGCTGTACGAGAAGGCGATCCTCCTCGGCGGCGGCGGGATCGAGCGGGCGCTCCTCTTCGAGCGCGCGGCCGCTGCCCACGCGAACCACGGTCGCGCGTCCGAAGCTGCGCGACGCTACCTCGACGCGAGCCACGCGCTCGGCGACGAGGTCGGGAGCTCGCACGTGCGGACGCTCAAGCGGCTCGCCGCCGAGCAGTACGTCAAGGGCGGCTACGTGCGCCTCGGCTGGGAGGTGATGCGCTCGGTGCTCGCCGCGGCGGGCGTGGAGTCGCCGGCGTCGCCGCGCCGCGCGATGATGGGCGCGCTCCGGCGGCGACTCCGCTTCCTGGCGAGGCGGATCGACGTCGAGGGCGCCTTCGAGCGCCGCGTCCCCGAGGGCGAGCGACCGCGCCTCGAGGCGCTGTGGACGGCGTCGACCAGCATGTCGATGATCGACGTGACGCTCTCGGACGCCTTCCGCACGAAGCACCTCGAGCGCATCCTCGACGTGGGGGACGCGTCGACGATCGCGCGCGCGCTCGCGTACGAGGCCGCGCTCGAGGCTCACGTCGGCGGGCCGTTCTTCGACTGGCACGGCGCGCGGCTCCTCGGGCACGCCCGGCGCCTCGTCGACCGCACGAAGGACCCGTACGACGCGGCCTGGCTCGAGCTCGGCGTGGCCAACGAGGCGTACTGCGCCGGGCGCTTCCACGACGCGGCGCGGGCCTGCGACCGCTCGCTCCGGATCCTGCGCGGCGAGTGCCGCGGCGTCGCGTGGGAGATCGCGACGGTGATGTCGTTCCTCCTGACGTCGCTCTCGATGCTGGGCGATCTCCCCGCGCTCCGCGAGACGACCGAGCGCTTCACCGCCGACGCCGAGCAGCGCGGTGACCTCTTCGGCGTCATCGAGGGTTACAGCGGCGAGTGCGTCCTCGCGTGGTGGTCGAAGGGCATGGGGGAGCACGCGCTGGCGCGGGCGCGCGACGCGGTGGCGCGCCAGGGCGGCGACGCCGAGCGATGGCCGGAGAAGACCTACCGTCGCGGTCAGCTCACCGAGCTGATGGCGACGGTGCACCTGCAGCTGCTCGCGGGGGAGCCGTGGCCAGCGTGGCGCGCGGTGACCGAGAGCTGGGACGCGCTGGCGGCGACGATGATCCCGAGCCTGCAGTTCTATCGTTCGTGGATCCGGCACGGTCGGGCGCGCGTCGCGCTCGCGGCCGCCGAGCGATGCGCCGGCGGCCCGGCGCGTGAGGGGTGGACGCGCGGCCGGCTGCTCGCCGACGCTCGCAGGATGGCGCGCGAGATCCGCAAGGACACGAAGCCTTTCGCGGTGCCGTGGGCGGACCTCGTCGACGGCGCGCTCGCGTACGCCGGCGGCGATCGCGCGGGCGCGTGCGCCGCGCTCGAGCGGGCGGTGTCCGGCTTCGACCGCGCAGGGATGGCGCTCTACCGCGAGGCGACGCGCTTCCAGCTCGGCGAGCTCGGATCGGCGCGCCGCCGCGGTGAGGCCGAGGCGTGGATGCTCGCCGCGGGCGTGCCCGATCCGGGCGCGCTCGCGGGCGCGCTCGTGCCGGGGTTCCGCGAGAGGTGAGGGGGGTCAGCGCCTCCGGCCGAAGAAGCGCGCCACCCTCGCCACGACGTTGCCGGCGAAGGGCGGGCACCACGGCGCGGGCGGAGGGACCGGCTCCGGGGGCGCCTCGCCCGTGAGCGAGCAGTCGCCGCGGTACGGGAAGAGGTGGCTCAGCACCGACGGGATGATCTCGACGCCGAGCAGATCGAACACGTGAGGTAGACCGAGGTCGAACAGCACCTGGTCGACGGCCTTCAGCGTGTCGAAGCTCGGGTTCTCGTAGCGCTCGATGTTCCAGATGCGGCAGTAGTCGCCGATGAACGGCGTCGGGACCTCGTCGGCCGAGAGCTCGGTCGGATCGGGGTGGCGATCGGGAGGGGGCGCGGGCGGCGCGACCGTCGCGCCGTGGTGCGCGTTGTAGTGGTCGAGGATCGCGTTGACCGCGTGGCGCCCCGACTCGTTCGCCGATTCCATCGTCGTCATGCGCGTGAACGTCTTGAGGTAGATGCCCGCGTAGACCAGCGAGTCCCAGTGGACGGGGTAGCCGCCGTGCGGCGCGCTCCAGACGCCGGGCTCCGGCGGAGAGGGGAGGACCGGCGCGTCCGGGACGTCGGGATCGAACGGCATCGGGCCCGGCCGGCGCTGCCAGTCCGACGTGATCGGCACGAGGTATGGCGAGCCGTTTCGCACGACGACGCCCTTCTTCCCGTCGCGATCGCCGAACTCGAGGTTGTCGTCGACGTGGAACCACGTCGGCCGCGGCAGGCGGACCGGGCTCGGACCGAGCGGCCCCGTGCGCAGATCGCTCGACAGCTGCATCCAGACGCCGGCGCCGAGGCCCTCGTAGGTCGAGTCCCAGGCGGTCGTGTGCGTGGGGCCGGCGGGCACCTTGAAGTCGCCGATGTCGACGCTGAGCAGCCCGGCGAAGCCGTCGCGCTTCACGAACGGGACGCGGTTCCACGCTCGCTGCATGCTGAGCGTCGAGAGCGACCACGGCGCGTCGAGCGAGTAGGCGTGGCCGCCGATCGCGAAGTCCCGATCGAAGAAGTACTGCACCCCCGAGAGCGTCTGGAAGCGATCGCTCGGGCCGAGCCCCGGCTGCCGGTAGGGATCGCGCGGCTTGCCGTCGAAGCTCGTGGTGTACCCGACGAGCCCCGCGGGCACGCCGACCCGCGGCAGCGGCGCGGACACCCGCTCGGCCGACGGCGCGTCGGTCGCGACGACGACGTAGCGCGGACCGCGCGTTCGCCCGACGAACGGCTCGGCGTGGGCCCTCCCGGCGCGCCTCACCGACGGGATCACGACCCGCTCGCCGTCGACCGTCGCGACGTCGAGGCGCTCGAGCGCTCCGGCGACGAAGCGGACGCCGCGCTCGCCGAGGTAGCGGCGCCAGTGGACGAACCACGCCTCGGTGGTGGGCGCGTTCAGCGTGCCGTCGAAGCTCTCGCCGCTGCCGGGCGGCCTCGGCTCGAACAGCTGCACGTACGTGCTGCCGTTGGTGCGCGCGTCGCCGTAGCGCCAGTCGAACGCCGCGAGCACGCGCCCCGACGCCGTCGAGTCGCGCGTGAAGGCGTCGCTGTAGCGGTAGAGGTAGCAGCGCGTCTTCGGCGAGAAGCCCGAGAGGTAGTTCCACCACGACATGTCCTCGAGCGGCGCGCGTCGCTCGGGGCAGGTCGCGAGGTAGCGCGAGATCCGGAGGCCCATCTGCAGGAAGTCGCGCGGGTCGTAGTCGTTGTCCGTGAGCGTCTGGAGCGCCGCGCGCAGCGCCTGGAGGGGCGCCGCGCTGCCCGAGAGCGCGGGGACGGGGCGCTTTCCGCTCCGGAGCATGACCTGCTCGGGCGTCGGGTTCAGGTTGTCGAGGACGCGGCGCTCGGTCTGGTGGCCGTCGCGGTCGTAGACCGGGATGCGCGCCATCGTGTCGGTGACGTGCCGGTAGTACGCGGGGAAGAAGCGGAAGCCGTGCTCGCCGGGGAGCACCCACTGCTCGAGGGCGATGACCGCCTCGGGCCGCTGGCGCGCGTCGTCCGTGGCGAGCACGACGAGATCGACGGCGACGCCGCTCGCGACGAGGCGATCGCGGACCGCCTCCGCCCGGCGCGCGGCGAGCGCGCGCGGGTCGTCCTCGACGGCCGCCGCCGAGCCGGCGACGCGCATCCGGTAGCCCTGATCGCAGTACGTGTCGCGGAAGGCGCGCGCGGCCAGGGCGATCGCGCGCTCGGCGCCGTCCGGCACCGTCGACGAGCCGGCGGGGAACGCGATCTCCTGCGCCTGCCAGCGATCGCCCTGCGAGCTCGGCGTCGGGCGCCCGGCCGGGAAGCGCGCCGGCGCCTGCCCGAGGCGCGGGACGCGCGCGTAGTGCGATCGCGCCATCCCGCCGACGGCCATGGCGCGGTCGCCCTTCGCGTCGAGGGCCTCCTCCGGCTCGACCACGGTGACCGCGAAGCCGCGCTCGACGAGCTCGTGGGCGACGGTGAGCCCGGTGACGCCGCCGCCGAACACGGTCGCCTCCGCCGCGTAGTCGCCGATCAAGCCTTCGCCGGTCGACCACTCGGCGAGGTACGAGTCCGACCACTCGGCGATCCCGTCGAGTGAGACGGTCCGCGTGGGCCGCCAGGCGCCGTGATCGTCGTCGCGCTCGGAGATCCGCAGCGTGACCGCGACGTGCTGCTCGAAGAGGACGATCGTCGTGTAGAGCGGGAGCGTCGCGCTCTCGGGCGCCGACCACTCCACCTCGACGCGGAGCCGGCCCGACGGATCGATCAGCGTCGTCGTCGCGCTCAGCGGGAACTTCCAGGGCGTGCCCGGCCAGTCGCGGAACCCAGCGTAGGTCGGCAGATCGATCCCCGACGCGTCGAAGGTCACGCGGCGTCCGTCGACGTCGAGGATCGCCGCGCGCGGCGGATCGAAGCCGTCCGAGTAGCCGAGATCGAGCGCGACGCGCTCCGCCGGCGACGAGCACTGCACCCACTGCCAGTTGCGGATCGGCGAGCACCAGACGCCCCAGTTGTGATCGTGGTAGGCGGTCGCGTCCTCGATCTGGTGGGTGACGCCGTCGATCGTGATCGTGCCTCGCGCGCGGGCGAGCGGGAGCCAGGTCATCCACCAGCCGTCCTCCCAGTCGAGCGGTCCCTGCGCGTCGTGGAGGAGCCACGACGGCCCGGCGCCCGGGACGCGCTCGAGCGTGAGGTCCCACGCGACGCGGCCGTCACGGCTCGCGGCGACGATGCGGTACGTGTCGTCGTCGACGGCGTAGGCGTGGTTCGTCGGGCCGATGCGGACGTCCGGTCGATCGCCGCGCACGCTCACGTCCCACGGGGCGTAGAGGTCGGTCGCGTCGAACGGCTTCTCGTCGCGCGGGAACACCATCGCGGCGAAGGCGCCGGTGCCCAGACCGAAGGGGGAGGCCTCGTACATCCCGAGCAGCGCGAGGCCGCTCTTCGGGTCGCGCACGTTGAAGTACCACCACTCGGTGTACCACTCCTTGTGCGGGTGGTCCCGGAACGCGTCGGCGTGCGCCGCGTCGTCGGCGAGCGTCGGCGTGGGGAGCTCGGCGCGGGGTCGCGGCGCGCGCGGGGTCTCGCGCGCGCCGCGCGGGATCTCGGCCATCGGGAGCGTCCAAGAGCGTCGAACCATGATCCCTCCTCGGGCGCGCGCCGAGCGGAGCGCTCGCGGCACGAACGAAGGATTAGGTCACGACTCGTCTCCCGAGCGCCACGCAAAATGTGGCGACCTGCCGCGCCTGTCAGCGGAAGCGCATGCAGCGTCCACCGGTGAAGCCGGCCTTCGCCTCGGGGCGCTCGATGCGCCGGAGGCCGCCTTCGCCCTCCCAGTCGTTCCTGAAATTCAGTTGAGATCGCGCGCTGTTGTAGCCGATTCCGCGGTACTTCAGCCCGAACTTGCCGGTGAAGGTCGCGCCGTTCATGGTCAGGACGGCCTCGCTGAGGTTCCCGGCGAGGTCCATCCAGGGCTCGTCGCCGTCGTGGATGCGGACCATGTCGACCGGCTCGCCGTTGGCCGCGAGGCTGCCGCGGCCGGGCGCCGAGATCTGCCACGCTTTGTCGTGCATGACGCTCTGGGCGAAGAACGGGAACTGGTAGTTGTTCGCGTTCAGCGGGCTGTCGGGGACCGGGAGCGACGCGCCGGCGTCGTAGGTCGCGTTGATCTTGGCGAGGTCGGCGCAGCGGCCGCCCGTCATCGACGCGGCGGTCGTCGGAGGATCCTCCGTGCCGACCTGCGTCCCGCACCCCTGCAGGTTCCCGAGCGCCGCCGGCCCGGAGCGCGGAGTCGCGGTGACGAAATCGAGGACCTCGTCGGTCGCCAGCTGGCCGCCGTCCCAATGGCAGAAGGCGGCGAGCATCGCGTTCGTGATGCAGTTCATCGCCTTGACCTCGAGGTGCTCGCGAGCCGGGAGGGTGGCGCCCGCGAAGTCGCGTCCGTCCGCGCGCGGCGGGAACTGGTTGCCCATCTTCGCGAGGACGTCGGGCGGGTAGAAGAACGTCGGGAACCCGTATCCGGTCGGCGCGTGCGTGCTGCAGTTGTTGCCGTGGAGGTAGACGAAGAGCGAGCCGTTGAACTGGAAATCGATCCCCGTCTTTCGCGGCTCGTCCGCCGGCGGCACCGGCGGCGCGTCCGCGCCTCCGCGCGGATCGCCGAGGACGTGACGACTCACCATGATCTGCTCGCCGTCGAAGTCGACGGGCAAGAACTTGTTCCATGACGCGTCCCAGATCGGCGGCGGGTTCTCGACGACCCAGTCTCGGATCTTGGGCATGCCGCCGTACGCCTCCGTCATCGCCGCGATGAAGGCGCGGACGCGACCGGTCGTGATCTCGTACTTGTCGAGGTAGACCTTCTTGTCGGGGTGGCGTGGATCGGTGTAGCCGGTGACCGGGAGCGTCCGGCAGCAGCTCTCGTGGTTCGCGCCGGGGCCTACCTCGCCCTTGCCGCAGGTGTCGCCGCCGAGGTGCGGGCGGCAGCTCGGCGCTTCGACGCACTTCTTCGCGTAGTTGCAGGCGGCGTGGCAGTCGCGATCCTCGAGGCACGCGTTGCCCTCGGCGCACTTGGGGGCGCTCGGACCGCCGCAGTCGATGTCGGTCTCGAGGCCGTTCTTCATGCCGTCGTCGGCGCTGGCGACCGCGCAGATCTTCGTCGACTCGGGACAGTAGTTGGTCTCGCAGTCGTGGTCCTCGAGGCAAGCTTTGCCGTCGGCGCACTTGGGGGCGCTCGGGCCACCACAATCGATGTCCGTCTCGCCGTTGTCTTTGATCCCGTTGGCGCCGTCGATGGGCTGCGTCCCGTCGCTGGTGCACGCGGTCGGGCAGGTGCCGCCGCAGTCGATGCCGGTCTCGTCGGGATCCTGGCGGCCGTTGCTGCACGTCGGGCTCCGTTTGGGATCGGAGGAGCAGGCCGGAAGTGAGACGAGCGTCGCGACGACCGCGACGCCGAGCGTGATGAAGATGCTATGGCGCACGAGGAGCTCCCTGTTCGGAGCTGCGTCATGCGAATCACGCGCCACGGAAGAGCGCGCGTGAGCGCGCGCAACGACGCCGCGAGGTCCTGGACCCCGGTGGGCATCTCACCACGCCTGATGACAACTGCCTCGCGGCCGGGCGCGCGCGGCGCGGCCGCGCGCCTCGCTACGTGCCGGCGCTGCCCGGCCCGAAGAACGCCACGGGGCGGACTTCGTACGCGCCGTCGCTGCCGCTCGCGAGGCCGAGCTCGCGCGCGACCTCGAGGGCCTCCTCCTGAGACGCGCAGTCGACGAGGTAAAAGCCGAGGAGCTGCTCTTTGGTCTCGGCGAAGGGGCCGTCCATGACCGTCGCGTCACGACCCTTGCGCAAGGTGGACGCCTTGGTCGTCGGGGCGAGGCGCGCGACCGGGCCGAGGCGGCCCTGCTCGCGCAGCTTCGCTTGCACGACCTCGAGCCTGGCCATCACCGCGGCGTCCTCTTCCTTCGTCCAGGCGCCGACGGCGGCTTCGGAGTCGTAACAAAGAATCGCGTAGAGCATGGCGAACGGTCCTCTCGGCGGCGGTCCGCCCTCTAGCTAGCTCGGCGCGCCCTCTCCGTCGGCAAAAATCGGCCGCGCGAGCTCAGCCGCTGGAGGGAGGGCGCGCGCAGCCTCGCGCGCGCTCGAGCAGCAGGGTGCGCTCGCGGGCGTTGCGGGTCAGCGAGGCCGCGCGCTCGAACTCGACGCGCGCCTCGTCGAGGCGCCCCAGCTTCGCGAGGAGGTCCGCGCGCGCGCTTCGGGAGGAGGTGGTATCGCTGGAGCGACGGCTCGGACGCGATCGCGCGACGATCGCGAGCCCCCGCCGCCGGCCCCTCCGCCATCGAGACGGCCATTCGCGCGGTTGAGCTCGACGACCGGCGACGGCATGACCTCCGCGAGCTCGGCGTAGCGACGCGATGCGCGCCCAGTCGGTCGCCTCCCGCCGTGAGCGCGCGCGTGGCACGCGGTGATGGCCGCCTGCAGCGCGTACGGCCCCCGGCGCCCGCCGAGCGCCTCGGCGCCTCGAGCGCCGCGAGGCCGCGCCGGATCAAGAGCGATCCCATCGCGCGCGGGTTCTGCTCGAGCAGGAGGACGCTCCGCCCGACGGCCCCGCGGCTGCGCGCGAGGCGTGGATCCATCAACGCTATACGAGCCCGTGGACCTCCGGGCTCGTCCGGCGTGAGGCCCGCGAGGACGCGCCCGAGGCGCATCGCGTCCTCGCAGAGCTGCGGGCGCATCAGGTCGTCGCCCGCGGTCGCGGCGTAACCCTCGTTGAAGATGAGGTAGACGACGCCCAACACGGAGGACAGGCGCTCGGCGAGCTCGGCGGCGCGGGGCACCTCGAACGGGACGCGCTCCTCGGCGAGCGTCCGCTTGGCCCGAACGATCCGCTGCGCGATCGTCGGCTCCGACACGAGGAAGGCGCGCGCGATCTCGTCGGTCGTGAGGCCGCCGAGCAGCCGGAGCGTGAGCGCGACGCGCGCCTCCATCGAGAGGACCGGGTGGCAGGCGGTGAACACCAGTCGCAGGAGATCGTCGCCGACGTCGTCGTCGAGCATCGCGTCGAGGTCAGGCGCGGCGGCCTCGTGCCGCGCGTCGAGCTCGTGGCCGAGCTGCTCGTGCTTGCGGCCCATCATCTTCCCCCGGCGGAGGACGTTGATGGCTCGGTTCTTCGCCGTGCTCATCAGCCAGGCGCCCGGATTGTTCGGCACGCCCGACTCCGGCCACTGCTCGAGCGCAGCCACGAGCGCGTCCTGGGCGAGCTCCTCGGCGAGCCCGACGTCGCGCACCATCCGCGTGAGCCCTGCGATGAGCTTCGGGGACTCGAGCCGGTAGATCGCGGTGATCGTGCGGTGGGTGCCGTTGGCCGTCACGGCCGGCGATCAAAACAGTTTGCCCCGCCGACGCAAGCGGGTCGCGCCCCGCGCGTCACGTTCTTGCGCCGGCTGCGCCCCGCGGCGATCCACGCAGCCGGTCTTTCTCCCGCCGCGCTCAGGTGTCGAGCTCGGCGAGCGCCTCGACGCCGGTCGCGGTGATCCGGTACACGAGCGCGGAAGCTCCGGCCTCACGCTCGTCCTCCTCGCCGTCGGGCGCTTCACCGTATTCGCCGAGCGCCTCGACGAGCCCGAGCGCGCAGAGCCGATCCATCGCCTCGTACTCGTCGACCGCGAGCTCGGCGCCGGCCAGGCCGCCGTGGTCTTCGTCGGAGAGTCGGACCTCCCGGAGGAGCGCGCGCTCGGCGGCGGTGAGCGTCGGGGAGGGCATCCGCCTTCTCTAGCAGGCTCGGCCTCCCTCGGGAGCGGTGAGCGAGGGGGAGATCAGCCGGCTTGCCGTGGCGCGAGCCGAGCGATGGGCGCGCCGCAGGTGCACGTGCGCACGACGACGACGAGGTCGGCCGGCCACCGGCTCACGAGCGAGGCGACCTCGGCCTCGCCGATCTCGGAGCGGAGCGGGAGCGCGGACCACTCGCAGGCGGACCGCACGGTCCGGCAGCGACCGCATGCGATGCCCACCGGAGCCGCGCTCCCCTCGACGTTCGACTCGGAGCGCCGGAGCATGCCGGCTAAGCGTCCGCGCGCTCCTCGTCCGGAGTCCCAGCCGAGGCGTCCTGCGCTCCGGGCGTCTCCGCCGTCGTCGGTCTTTCGCACGGCTCGAGGACCTGGCGAATCTCGATCTCGCCCTTCACTCCGCGCGGCATGGGACAGCGCTTGAACCACTCGATGGCCTCTTCCTTCGTGTTGGCCTGGATCACCCAGTAGCCCGCGACGAGGCCCTTGGCGTCGTGAAATGGCCCGTCGATCGCCGCCCGTCCGCTGCCGAACGGGACGCGGGCGCCCTCCGAGCTGGGGTGGAGGCTCGCGAGATCGAGGAGGACGCCCGCCTTCGCGAGCTCTTCGTTGAAGCTGTCCATCGCCGCGCGCGGTCGCGCGCCCGACAGGACGTTCGCCTCCGCTTCTTCGTTCGTCGCCTTCAGCAGCACCATGAACCGCATCGTTCGTTCCCGTCCCCTTCGATCGAGCCTCCGGACGCGGCCAGCGCGCTCCACCATCACGACAGACGAGAGACCGCGAGATCGACACGCGCGGCGACGTTTTCTTCCCGACGTCCGCCGCCGCGGTGGCCCGCCGCGGTCGCGCGGCAGCACGTAGGTTCGGGTGCGAGGCTCCGGCCGGCGTCCGAGCGGAGCGTGGGGCGTCTGCAGGGTAAGCTCCGCCGATGGTCGAGGATCTCGCTCCGGGTGTCGCGAGGGTGCTCGACGCCGCGCGCGCCATCGCGCGGCGTCATCGCCACGACTCGGTGGAGCCCGCGCACCTCCTCGCGGCGGTGCTCCGCGACGCGCCCGGTCTCTTCGTCGCCGGTGTCTCGCGCGAGCGGCTGCTCGGCTCGCTCGAGGCGCTGTTCGCCCGAGGTGCGCGCGCGGCGCTCTACCGGGACTCACCGACGGAGGGGGCGACGCTCTCTCCTGCCTGCCGGGTCCTCCTGCGCCGGGTCGCCGCCTCCGGCGGGCATGGAGGCGTGGACGCCGTGACGCCGGCGCGCGTGCTCGACGAGCTCTGGTCCGAGCCCAGCCTCGCGGCCCTGGTCGCCGAGGCCGGCTTCGACGCGAGGTCGCTCGACGAGATCGTCGAAGCGGCGCGGGCGCTCGCCGCCTCGCGCGCGCACCGGCGCACGGGGGTCGATCACGTGCTGGCGGTGCTGCGCCGGACCGCGTGGTTCTCCGGCGCCGTCGCGGCGGGCGGCGTCGACCACGCGCGACTCGATGCGTGCCTCGCGGCGCGCCTCGCCGCCGAGGGGCGCGGCGGCGCGACGCCCGCTCCGCCGCTGTCGGACGCGCTCGCGGCGATCGTGGAGCGCGCCGCCGCCGTCGCGGCGTCCGCGGGCGCGCGGAGCCGTGGGCACGATCTCGCCGCCCAGGTGCTCTCCGATTCGCGCGAAGACGCGCTCGCCGACGCGGACGCCCCGCGCCTCGCGCTCCTCCGCTGGCTCGCGTGTGGTCGCGTCGACGCCGGGGACGACGCCGTCGGCAGCGACGCCGCGGAGCTCGAGGTCGTCCTGCACGACGACGCCCTCACCACGATGGAGCACGTCGTCTCGACGCTGCAGAGCTCGTTCGGGTGCACCTGGGCGCGCGCGACGGCGATCACGTCGGCCGTCACCGGCGGCGCCGACACGCTCGTCGGTCGCTTCCCCGCCGCCGACGCGCGCGCGCGCGTCGCGCGCGCGCGGGAGGAGGCCGCGGCGGCGTCGATGCCTCTCCGGATCAGCCTCCGAGCGCCGCGCTGAGGCGCCGGACGGGTGTCGACTCGACTCCGCACCCGATCCAGGAGCCCGCGCCGAGAGCGCGAAAATTCGTGCGGATCTGCGCGGAGAGGGCGTTCGCGCACCATGTGGGTGGCCGGCACGGGCGCTGCACCTGGGTCGTCGACGAGCGACGCGCGGGCGTCGCCGCGTAAGGAGACGACGATCATGATTCGGACGCTGGTGGCTCTGGGTGCAGCGGTGACGACGTGGACGATGCTGGTCGGGTGCACGGCGCCCGCGTCCGACGAAGACGAGGAGGAGATGGGCGAGGCGAGCGACGCGTTCACGGCGGCGCCGGTCGCGCAGTGCTCGGGGAACGGGAACCTCCGCGCCGCTCCGACGACGGGCTCGGCGATCGTCTCGAGCGTCGGCGGCACACCGGTCAACGTCTACTGCAAGACCCACGGGCTCGCGCCGCCCGCGCTCTCGGACCTCTGGATCGGCGTGAACGTCCGGCAGGGCTACGCGCTCCGCTACATGCACGCGAGCACCCTCGCGTGCGGGAGCGACGTCGCGCTCGCGAGCCTCCGTGAGTGCTCGACGCTGACCCAGGTGCCACCCGCCGGCGGCGGCGCCCCGAGCGGCGGAGGCGCGCCCGCCGGCGGCGGCGCCCCGAGCGGCGGAGGCGCGCCCGCCGGCGGCGGCGCGACGCTCCGGACGACGAAGGTCACGTCGACCGGCGCCTTCTCGGACAGCGTCGCGGTCGGCCGCACCGGGCCCGGGACCGTGAGCGTCACGGGACGGTGGTCCGCCTACGACGCGACCGGTCGCGAGGTCGGTCGCAACGTCTGCACGTCGACGCCCGCGCTCTACAGCGCCTCCTTCACGGGGCCGTTCACTTGCTACGGCGACGCACGTGGCGCGACGCGCTTCGAGATCACCTACACGGCGACCGCGCCAGGCACGCTCTCGCGCTGAACGCCGCGCGGCGTCGCCCCACGGCGGGCGCGCCGGCTCCGCGAGCTGCGCCCGTCCGCGCGCGGGCGTCAGCTCTTCAGGCGGTAGCCCGTCAGGATCAGCCACCGGGCGGTCGCGAGGCAGAGCACCATGAAGACGAACGTCATCCCGGCGCTCAGCTCGACGCTCACGTCCGACACCCCGAAGAAGCTCCAGCGAAACCCGCTCACGAGGTAGACGACGGGGTTGAAGAGCGTGACCTTCTGCCAGATCGGCGGCAGCATCTTGAGCGAGTAGAAGCTCCCTCCGAGGAAGGTGAGGGGCGTGACGATCAGCATCGGCACGATCTGCAGCTTCTCGAAGCCGTCGGCCCAGAGCCCGATGATGAAGCCGAACAGGCTGAAGGTCACCGCGGTGAGGATCAGGAACCCGACCATCCAGAGCGGGTGCGCGACCTCGTAAGAGACGAAGAGCCGCGCGGTGGCGAGGATGATCGACCCGAGGAGGATCGACTTCGACGCCGCCGCGCCGACGTAGCCGAGGACGATCTCGACCCACGAGATCGGCGCAGAGAGGACCTCGTAGATCGTCCCCGAGAACCGCGGCATGTAGATGCCGAACGACGCGTTCGAGATGCTCTCGTTGAGCAGCGAGAGCATCGTCAGGCCAGGCACGATGAACGCCGCGTAGTGGACGCCGTCGATCTCCGCCATGCGCGACCCGATCGCCGAGCCGAAGACGATGAAGTAGAGCGACGTGGAGATCACCGGCGAGAGGATGCTCTGGAAGAGCGTACGGAAGGTGCGCGCCATCTCGAACAGGTAGATCGCGCGGATCGCGTACCAGTTCATGCGTCCGACCTCACCAGGTTGACGAAGATCTCCTCGAGCGAGCTCTCGCGCGTCTGGAGATCGCGGAAGTCGATGCCGAGCTCCGCGAGCGCGCGGAGCAGCCCGGCGATCTGCGCGCGCTCGGCCTCGGACTGGAAGGTGAAGACGAGCTCGGTCTTGTCGGCGGACAGCTCGAGCGCGTACTCCGAGAGCGCCGCGGGGAGGCTCGCCAGCGGCTCCCGCAGGACGAGCGTGAGCTGCTTCTTGCCGAGCTTTTGCATGAGCGCGGCCTTCTCCTCGACGAGGACGATCTCGCCCTTGTTGATGACGCCGATCCGATCGGCCATCTCCTCGGCCTCCTCGATGTAGTGGGTGGTCAGGATGACCGTCACGCCCGTCTCGCGGAGCGCGCGGACCATCTTCCACATGTCGCGCCGGAGCTCGACGTCGACGCCCGCGGTGGGCTCGTCGAGGAAGAGGATCTGCGGCTCGTGCGAGAGCGCCTTCGCGATGAGGACGCGCCGCTTCATGCCGCCGGAGAGCGTCATGATCTTGCTGTCGCGCTTCTCCCAGAGCGACAGCTCGCGCAGCACCTTCTCGACGTACGCTGGATTTTTTGGCTTGCCGAAGAGGCCGCGGCTGAACGAGACCGCGCTCCAGACTGTCTCGAACATGTCGGTCGAGAGCTCCTGCGGGACGAGGCCGATCTTCGTCCGCGCGGCGCGGTAGTCGCGGATGACGTCGTGCCCGTCGGCGAGGACGGTGCCCGACGTCGGGTTGACGATGCCGCAGATGACGCCGATGAGCGTCGTCTTGCCGGCGCCGTTCGGGCCGAGGAGCGCGAAGATCTCGCCGCGGCGGATCGTGAGATCGACGCCCTTGAGCGCCTGGAAGCCGGACGCGTACGTCTTCTTGACCTGCGTAGCGACGATGATCGGATCCACGCGACCTCCGATGCGCTGGATCCCACGAGCGCGTCGCGGCGCACAGCGCAAAACGGATCGCGCATACGCCGCCGTGCGCGCGAAGCTCGGCCGTGCGGGGCGTCGCCCGACGATGTGTCCTGCGGGGCGTCGCCCGACGATGTGTCCTGCGGGCGTCGCCCGATGATGTGGCCCGCGGCGTCGCCCGCCGACGCGTGCCGCGCGATCGGCGGAGGTGGGCGGGCGTCGCCGCGCCGCGCTACTGCTTTGTCAGCGTGAACGAGCCGACGCAGGTCGGGCACGTCCAGTTGCCGGAGAGCCTCTTGCCCGCGATCGTGCCGGTGTACGGCATCGCGAGGCTGCCGCTCGCGCCCTGGACGTTGAACGTCCACGTGCCGCTCGTGGCGTTGCCCGCGACCGTGATCGCTTCCTTCGGCGAGGTCCCAGTGGTCGTGCGGACGAGGCTGCACGACTGGGTCTGCCGGAGCTCGAGCCCTGTGACGCTCCCCGTGTTGGAGAACGTGGTGCCGTCCGCGGCGATCGTGATCGTCATGTTGCCGGCGTTGTTGAACGTGCAGCCGAACGCCTGGCGCGTGTTCGTGTACGTCCCCGACCACGTCCCCGCGAGCGACTCGAGGTCGGCGGTGACGTCGACGTCCTTGTCGAGCACCGCCGCGCACGAGTTGGTCCCGTCGCACGCGCCGCCCCACCCGGCGAAGATCGATCCGGCGGCCGGCGTCGGCACGAG